>JAGFNJ010000033.1 GCA_017592775.1 Candidatus Accumulibacter conexus
ACCATTTCTTTGTGCTTCTCCAGCTTCCGTTTCGCCTCACCCATTTGGTGACCTCTATCGTCCGTCAACAAGCCACACATTGCCTGAGGTTCAGCCGGTTTGCACGCTGGCAACTGCGGTTTTTAGGTTGAAATGAGAACCGCTGCTGCGCGCGGCGGGGGAAGTCTCCCCCGCACCCCCTCCAGAGTCGGAGATCCCGGAGTGACAGAGCGCAGAGGAAGCAGAGATCAGAGCGGAAGAACAGGGGAAGAACGCAACACCACGCGAAAACCGACGTAGTCAAAGCGGAGGTCCGGGGGATACCAGCCGCGGAGGCCACAGCGCGCACCGTCCCGGCGAGCGCCCCACGAGCCGCCGCGCACGACCCGCCACACCTTGTTCGGTGCACCCGGATCCTCGCGTAGCCGATCGTTGGCGTCATACGGGTAGCCGAAGTCGGGCTTCCAATCGGTACCCCAGAGGCTGCGCGTCCACTCCCAGACGTTGCCGGCGAGGTCCTCGCAGCCGTAGGGGCTCTGGCCGCCGGAGAAGATGCCCGGGGTACTCGTGTCGCCGATGCTCCTCTCTCCATTGGCCTTCTCCACCTGCCAGTCGTCGCCCCAGGGGTAGCTGCGCTTTGGCAGCGGGTTGTCCTGCAGCGGCGCGTCGCTGGCGGCGAATCCCTGGGCGATGCTCTCCCGCCGGATCGCACGCGGGATCTGCAGTCCGCCGCGAGCCGCCTTCTCCCACTCGACTTCCGACGGCAGCGAGACGATCCAGCCGGCCGGCAGCCGCTCGCGCCAGCGGTCGTTCAGCCAGGTACAGAAGGCGCGCGCATCGTGCCAACTGACGTTCACGACCGGCCGGTTCGCCGGCGGACGCAGCGCATCCGCGTCATGCCCGGTATGACCGCTGGCGGTGACGAACTCGGCGAACTGCGCGACGCTGACCGGCATTTCGGCGATCCAGTAGTCGTAGTCAAGCGTGTCGTTGCGGTGCAGCGGCGCATCGTCGCTATCCTTGTCGCCCATCCAGAAGGCGCCAGCGGGAACATGCGCGAAGCGCATCGCGTCGACCTCGAGCAGGTGGCGGCGCGGATCGCTGAGCCGCGCGAGCACGTCGCCGGCAAGCGCGCGCTGCCGCGCGGCGACGCCGCCATCGGCGGGCAGCACCGGCAGTGCGGCGGCGAGCCAGCCGGCGACACGGGTGGCGACCGCGCGCGTGCGGTCACGCTGGCGGACGGCGTCAACGCCGATCTCGAGCAACTGCATGCCGGCGAGCAGCGCGCAGCTCCAGTCGGCGGCCGTCGGCGATCGCTCGCGGCGGAAGTCGTCGATGCTCGTGCCGCCGATCAGCTCGTCGGCAGCGGTCGCGCCGCGCTCGGCCCTGGCGATCCGTGCCGCCAGCGTCAGGACGATCTGCCAGTGTCCCGGTGCCTCGCGCGCCAGGCGCGCGCAGTCGGCGGCGAATTCCGGTCGTGCCGCGAGATGGCAGGCGGCGAGAAACTCCTGGAAGGTGCGATGCGGGAAGGCGAACTGCCGCTCGCCGTGGCGTTCGCCCTGACCGAGCAGCAGGCCGGCGCGCTTCTCGATGTAGTCAACGACGATTGCGGCCTTGTCCCAACTGCCGCCGAGCAGCGGCCGGAAAGCGAGCAGCAGACGGCTTTCAGCGATGTCGGCGGTGCCACCGGCGTCACCCGGGCCAGCCGTGCCGGCGCCGAGGTCGCGGTCGGCGACGACGCTCTCGGCATGGACCGTGAACGCCAGTTCCTCGAGCGTCTCGCGCAGGTCGGCGAGCTTCAGCGTCGGAATCGCCAGCGCGTCGAGCAGCGCCCTGTCGGCGCCGATCTGCCGGTTCCAGCGCAGCAGCAGCAGGTCGACCGAGTCGTTGTACAGATCGGCGCGGTCGTCGGGCAGGCGGCCGCGGCTGGCGTGCAGCGAGGCCATCAGCGTCAGCAGCAGCGGGTTGCGCGCCAGCGGCTTCAGGTCGGGGCGCTCGCGGGCGGTGAGCAGGTCGTCGCACTTGCGCTCGGCGTCGCCGGGCGGCAGCCACTGACGCCGGGCGAGGGTCGCGTACCAGCCGCGGATGAAGCGCTCGATCTGCTCGTCTTCGAAATCGGCGAGCGCGTAGACGCCCTGCGCCGGGTCGGCGCCGGCGGGCCAGGCGTAGGGGCGGGCGGTGAACAGGAAGCGGCAGCGATCGCCGGCGCTCCGCATCAACTCCCTGACGGCGCCGACGACGCGCTGTCGGCTGGCGTCGCTGCCGCATTCGTCGAGGCCGTCGAGCAGGATCAGCGCGCCGTGGTCGCGGGCGATCCGCTGCACGAACTTCTTCGTCTCGGGCGACAGGCCGTAGCCGCTGGCGTCGAGGTCGCAGCCGATGAAGTCCCAGAGGTCGCCGGCGTGCGCCGCCGCTCCGGCGGGGAGCTGCTCGGCGAAACGGCGCAGGACGACGCGGATCGGCAGCAGCGCGCCGTGGCGCCACTGTTCGCCGAGGCTGGCGAGCACCTCGTCGTGCCCCTGCCAGGCCTGCGCCAGCGCCAGCAGGACGCTGGCGCCGAAGGTGCTCTTGCCGCTGCCGGCGGAACCGAGCAGCGTCAGCTCGCGGTGTTCCGCCAGCGCTTCGAGCGCCGGTACGGCGCGCGTCGTGCGTTTCTCCTCCATTTCCGCACGCGCGTCGCGCGCCGTGCTGCGGCTGCGCTGCAGCCACTGCGCCAGCGTCATCTCCTGCGGGATGTGCAGTTGCGTCGCCAGCGGCACATAGACGTCGGCAAGCTGCAACGGCTCGCGCCGGCCGTCGCTGGCGCTGAGGTCGATCTCGCCGAGCCTGAGGCCGGCAAGATCGCCGGCGAGCGCGGCGAGATAATGCGCGATGACCGCGTTGGCCTCGGCGGGGTCTTCGCCGCGGTGGACGATCCGGTTGATGACCTGGATGAAGTCGCGACCGATGAAATGCCCGCCGGCGTTGACCGCGCCGGCGATGGCTGCGCCGCCGCCGGTGTCGACCGCTTGCGCGGGGTGGCCGGCGTCGCCCTGCTGCCGTGCTGCGAGTTGCGCCTGCAGCTCGGCGATCTGTCGCTGCAGCCGGACGGTGTCGTCGTCGTTGCCCGGAATGGTGGGTTCGTTGGCCATCACGTCGCCTCAGGGTGCCTGAAGCTTGCCGAGCACGAACTTCGTCACCGGGCCGACGGCGGCAGCGAGCAGTGGCGAGGCGAAAGTGCTGACCAGCGAAGCGACGGCGCCGGGTACCAGCGCGGCCAGTCCATCGAGCAGCCGGCCGACGCGGCTGTCGTCGGCTTGCTCGCCCTTTGCCACTTCGGCCTCGATCTCGGCGAGTCGTTGCCGCGCCTCGGCCTGGCTGCGCGGCTCTGCGTGTTCGCTGACCGCGCGGAACAGCGGTGCGAAGAGCGCCCCGATCTCGTTCGCCGCGACGCCCTGCGCGACGATGCGGTCACGGCCGACGAAGTCGCGGCCGGCATTGACGTTGCCGCCGACGTAGGCGCCGCCGCCGGTATCGATGCGCGTGCCGGTGTGGATCGGCCCGCGGTGGTTGCCGGCGACCAAGACGCTGCCGGCGCCCAGCGCCGGGCCGTCGCCCTGCGCGACGGCGCCGTTGCCGTGCAGGACCGCGTGGCGGCTGTGGTCGCCGCCGCCGCCGCTTGCTTCGCGATCGCGCTCGAATTTCACGAAACCGTTGGCCGCGAGCTTCTCGAGCTGATCGCCGAAGTGGCGGCAGAGCTGGTCGGTGTTGCTGTAGACGGTCTGGAAGTGGCCGAGCGCCCTGAGCTTCTGCTGGAACGAGTGCAGGCTCTGCAGGTCCTCTGCGCTGGCGGCGGCGCGATCGTCGGGCGAATCGCAGAAGTAGGTGAAGATGAACGGCCTGCTCGTCGCCTGGAACTGGCCGACGGCGGTCGCGAACTCCTCCTCGGTGTAGCGGCCGACCTTGCTGCGGTAGAGCATCACGAAAACGTCGCACTGGCGGATTTCACGGTTGTACTCGTCCTGCAGCCGGGTTTTCGACAGCGCGTCGAGGAAGTCCTCCCAGACGATCGGGCGGAGGTAGGCTCCCTGGTCGATCCAGAGGTCGTTCTTCCGCCTGATGGCCATCTCGAACTCGCGCCGATGGTCGGCGAGTTCCGCCGACGAGGCGAGGAAGATCCTGCGTATGGTGCGGATGGTGACTGCGGTGGTCGGCATGCGGCAGGCTCCGGCGAGTTGGCGTCGGCGAAACCCTACGCTGCAGGAGGGCGAAAGGCAAGCGGTCGCGCGTGCATAGGCGGCGCGCCGGGTCTGCCGGCGAGCGGGCCGTCAGTGCAGCCCGAACCAGGCTTCGGCGTTGCAGTGCGCGACCTTCTCGGCCGTCGCCGGCGTCAGATTGGCGAGCAGCCCGTTGCGGATCGCCTGCACGCTGGTCTCGTAGTCCTGCGGGTTTCCTGCCAGGTCGACACCGACGACGAAGCGGTCAGGGTGGTCCTCGATCAGTTGCTGCCAGTCACGCTCCAGCGTGCGCTCGTCGTAGACGGCGTAGCGGTTCTTCTGCAGCGGCCAGCCGCGGGCCGAGAGGTCGCAGGCGGTGTTCGGGTACTGCTCGAGGAAACGGCGCATGTCGGCGGCCGACGAGACGCTGCCGCAGTGCGACACGATGAGCCGCGCCTGTGGGCTGGACGCGGCCAGGGCACCCACCTGGCGGACGGTGTCGGGGTGGTTCCATTGGGCATGGATGTTGAGTGGCCGGCCGTAGCGGGCGGCGAGGGCGAACAGCGCCTGCAGCGTGCCGCTGTCTGCCGCCACCTTGAAGCGGCTGGTCGGGTCGGCGGCAGTGGTCAGCGCATTGACGTGGATCTCGCCGATGACGCGCGCGCCGCGGTCACGCAATTCGCCCTCGATGGTGGCCAGCATCTGCTGCACGGCGGGGCTCTCGGGGTTGGCGAAGTCCGTCGCGTCGAGGCTGCGGTGCGTGCTCTTCCACGCATGCTGGCCGGCGGGTCTGATGAAGCGTCGGCCGAGCGCCATCATCGCGGGCATGTTGTTGCCGCCGGCGCCGCCGGCCAGGCGCACGCCGTTGCGGTCCATCACCGCCAGCAGCTCGGCGCCATCGAAACCCTGGACGACGTGGTAGTGGCTGTCGATGATCGGCAGCCTGCCGGCACCGTCGCCGCCGAGGACAGCCTCGGCGGCGGCGGGAGTTGCTGCCAGCGGCGCCGCGAAAGCGGCAAGAAGCCAGAGGGAGGTGGTCCAGCGGCGGCAACGCCGGAAGGGAAGGAATGGGGCGGATTCCATTGTCGCTCCTCGCAAATTGACGGGAGGGCGGTCTCGCCACGTCGAGTCCAGCGACGACGGCGCCGCCCTGCACATCGGGGATGTCACAACAAGGATAGGAAACGCCGTCGCGGTATGCAAATGCCGCGCGGTGGCCCGCGGGCTGCAGCCGGGCCGCAACCCGTGCATTCCCGACCGCGCCGGAGAAGCGACGACGGCAGCGTTCCGCGTCCGCCGCCGCGAGCATCGCAACGGCCATCGCCGGTGGGGCCGGCAAAGGACCTCAGCGGCCGGTGTTGCCGGCAGCGAGCAATTCACTTCCTGACGATGTCGGTGCTTGCGCACGCTGTCTCAGTTCGGCGATGACTTGCTGACTGCTCTGCCGCGAAACGGCTGCCTGCTCGCGACGATCCCGATCCTCGATCAGCGCCAGGGCCTGTCGGCGCCAAGACACCATCTGTGGATCGTGTTCGTGGTGGAGGTGGTGGCGCCGGTGCATCGTGAACCAGCGATGGGCTTCCGCGGCGTCGGCGGCAACGCCCTGGCCTGTCTGGTACATGAGGCCGATCTGGAACTGCGAGACCTTGTCGCCCTGGGCGGCGGCGATTCGGTACCATTGCATCGCCGTGCCGTAATCGAGCGCCACGCCATCGCCGTAGTGGTGGATGACGGCCAGATTGTAGGCCGCATCGGCGTTCTCGCTGTCCGCCCACGCTTGCCACAGCCTGATGGCCTGCGTCGTCTCGCCGCCCTTGTGCAGCCGGGCAGCCAGGCGCAGGTCGTCGTCGACGCTCCCTGCATGGGCCGCGAGGCAGCAAGCGGCAAGGGCGAAAGAAAGGCAGGGGCGAGAAAGCGGCAGGCTCATGGTCGATCTCCGGAAGAGACCCCGATGCGTGATTGCGCTCGGGGGCGGTGGTTGGCGGTCGGGTTGACAGGCGCACGAAGAGCGGCAGCCTACGGTCAAACCGCCTTGCTGGTAATCAGGCAGATTGTCGCGCGACGGTTTGTCGCATGCCGTCGAGCGCCCGCAAGGAGTGCTTGCGGCCGCGATGCACCGCAACCTGGAGCGATCCGCGCTGACCGCGTGCGCCGCGGTGAAGGGTGCGATAATCGGTGGCCTCCGGCTGCGGCCGCCACGCTCGCGTTGCGCGGGCACCCGATCGAATGCGTCATCGATGAAGAACGAAGAATCGTCACGGCAGCGGCTGCTCGAGATCAATCGCCAGCAGGCCGAGTTCTACGAGCACGATCTGTACGTGCAGCGCGACCGGCAAAGTCTGCCGGTGCGCATCTGGGGCGCGGTGCGCGACAGCCTGCATCGCTTCCGCCAGGAAACTGGAATCGGCAGCGCCGCGGACGAACTGCATCAGGTGTGGCTCGGCGACCTGGCGGGCAGCAAGGTCCTTGACCTCGGCGTCGGCTGCGGCAACGCGCTGTCGATCGATATCGCCCGGCGCTGTCGCGACTACCACGCGATCGACCTCAGCGAGCGGCTGGCGGCGAGCTTCCAGCAGGCGCTGCTGGCGGAGGGTCTGCAGCATGCGCGTTCGTACCGCGCCGATTTCCTCGCCGACGACTTCGCCGAGCGGGACTTCGACATCATCTACGCGCTTGGGGTCGCACACCATTTCGAGGATTTCGACCTGTTCCTGGCGACCGCGCAGCAGCGGCTGAAGCCCGGCGGCAGGATGATCACCTACGATCCGCTGAACACCTTCTGGGCGTCACGGCTGCTGCGGGCGATGTTCCGGCCGTTCCAGAACGACGCCGCCTGGGAGTGGCCGTTCGCGCGCAGGAACTTCGAGCTGATCGTCCGGCGGTTTCGCATCGCCGCGGTACAGGGGACGCTCGGCCGCTCGAAATGGGCTTTCCCGCTGGTCGTGCTCAGCCCGCAGTGGGCGATTCGCCGCGGCCGCCGGGCGCACCTTCGCGATCTGGCGGAATGCAACCGCATCGCGCCACCGTTGTTCCGCTGCCTGCACGTGACGATGTGCCTCGTTCGCGAATGACGACGGTGGCGGCGGCCAGGCAGCGGGCGCTGCTCCGGCGCTAGGCGCCCGGACGCACCAGTTCGATCGAGAAGTCGGCCTCGTAGGGTGGCACGTGAACCTCGACGATCGAGCCCGCGGGCATGTCGAGTCGCAGGCCGGCGACGTCGGCATGGATCGGCAGCAGGCTGACACCGCGATCAACGAGGACTGCGCTGACGACCCGCGCGGCGCCGCGTTGGACCAGGTGCTGGACGACGCGGAGCAGCGAATGGCCGCGGTAGAGCACGTCATCGACGACGAGCACGCTGCGCCCGGCGAGATCGGCGACGGTCGGCGCCGTGTCTTCGGTGAGCCGGGTCTGCGGATGGAGCAGGCTGAGATCGTCGCCGTAGCGTTTGACGGCCAGGTCGAGTCGTCGCACCGGTTGCACGCCACGTCTGGCCAGGCGTTCGGCCAGCAGGTCGGCCAGCGGCGCGCCGCGACGAAGGATGCCGACGAGGACGATGTCGTCGTCGTTGGTCAGCAAGCCGGCGAGGCGGGCCGCCATGCTGTCGAGTACCGGTTCGAGCTGCCGTCCGTCGTAGATGCAGGAGCGGGTATTCGCGTTCATCGTCGGGCATTTCGCGGGGTTGAGGGAGTCTGCTGTTCAGGGTTGCAGGCCAGTCGCGCGGTCGGCAGCTTCGGCGAGCTGCTGCAGGGCAGGCGCGACGGTCACCGGATACGGTGGTGCGGTTGCCAGGCGTTGCAGCGGCTCGGGCAGGCGGGCGAGTTCCTCGCGCAGGTGCGCGCGCACGGCGCTGAGCGGGGGCGAGGGAGCGAGTCGCCGCCCGTTGCGCATCACCGGCAGCAGGAGATCGCTCGCCGCCTGCGGGTCGCCGACGACCGTCAGGGTGTCGCCCGCCATCGTTCCGTCGGCATGGTGGCTGCGGCAGATCCGCTTGCGACCGGGCCAGGTCAGCTTGCCTTCCGATCGCTTGCGGCGTGGCGTGCCGGCATACTCCTGCAGCTTGTAGGCGCAGTCGAGATAGGGTTTGTCGGCCGAGGTGTTCATGCGCGTGCCGACACCGAAGCCGTCGATCGGTGCGCCCGCAGTGAGCAGGTCGCGAATGCGGTATTCGTCGAGGTTGCCGCTCGCCAGAATCCGCACCTGCGCCTGCCCTCCAGCATCGAGGATTGCGCGCACGCGCCGTGCGTGTTCGCCGAGATCGCCGCTGTCGATGCGGACCGCATTGACCTGCCGCCCGTCGGCCGCCAGCTTCGGGAGCAGTGTGAGGAGCTTGCGCGCCGCTTGCTCGGTGTCATAGGTGTCGATCAGCAAGGTCGAGCCGGCGGGCTGCGAGCGGGCAAAATTCTCGAACGACTCGCTTTCGCTGGTATGCGCCTCGATGTACGAGTGGGCCATCGTACCGAAGAGCGGAATTCCCCAGAGCTTCCCGGCGAGGACCGTCGCGGTGCCGGTGAAACCGGCGAGATGGCTGGCGCGCGCCGAGAGGAGGCCGGCCTCGGCGCCATGCGATCGGCGCAGGCCGAAATCGACGAGCGTGCGGCCGGCGGCGGCGAGAACACAGCGGACCGCCTTGGCTGCGATCATCGTCTGGAACTGCAGCAGGTTGATGATCCGCGTTTCGACGAGCTGCGCCTCGCGAATCGGCGCCACGACGCGCAGCAGGGGCTCGTCGGCAAAGCAGAGCGTGCCTTCGGGCAGTGCATCGACGTCGCCGCTGAAGTGCCAGTCGGCGAGCGACGCGACGAAATCCGGGCGAAAACGCCCGCAGTCGCGCAGCCAGTCCAGTTCGTCGGCCGAGAAACGGGCGTTCTCGAGATGGTCGAGCACCTGCTCGAGGCCGGCGGCGACGAGGAAGTTGCGCTGTTCCGGCAGCTTGCGGACGAAGAACTCGAACACCGCCGTCTCGTTCATGCCGCGCGCGAAATAGGCCTGCAACATGGTGAACTGGTAGAGATCGGTCAGCAGCAGGCTTTCCGGATTCACTCTGGCAACTCCTCGAAAGCGGCCATTCTTGCTCCCAGCTCCGATATATGGGCGAGTGCGCGCACGCCGTCGTCGGCTTGCACGTTGACGGCGCGGACGGCGTCGAGCAGCACCACGACGGCAAGGCCTTCGCCGATGGCGTCGCGGACGGTACTCAGGACGCAGTATTCGGTCGCCAGCCCACCGACGAAAAGGCGCGTGCAGCCAGCCCGGCGTAGACGCTGCGCAAGGTCGGTGCCGGCAAATGCCGAGTACGCCTCGCGATCACGCTCGGTCGCTTTCGAGACGATGTCGACGGCTGGTGGCAGCCCGAGGTCGCGGGCAAACTCGGCTCCGGCTGTGCCGGCGACGCAGTGCGGTGGCCACGGGCCACCTTGCGCGCGGAACGAGCAGTGATCGACCGGATGCCAGTCGCGCGTGGCAAACACGGGCAGACCGCGCGCGAGGAAGCGCCGGACGCATTCGGCGAGCACCTGGACGACTTCGCCGCCGTGCGGAACGGCGAGGCTGCCGCCGGGCAGGAAGTCGTTCTTTCAGGCCGGCAGCGGCTCCGGGTTGCCGAGGGCGGTGGTGTTGAGGCCGCCGTCGACGTACATGATCTCGCCGGTGATGCCGCTGGCGAGATCGGAGAGCATGAAGGCGGCCGCGTTGCCGACTTCGTCGATGGTGATGTTGCGGCGCAGCGGCGCGTTGTGCGCGTTGTAGGCGAGCAGGCGGGAGAAGTTGCCGATGCCGGAGGCGGCGAGGGTCTTGATCGGGCCGGCCGAGATGGCGTTGGCGCGGATTCCCTGCGGCCCGAGGCAGAAGGCGAGGTAGCGGGTGGCGGCCTCGAGGCTGGCCTTGGCGAGGCCCATGGTATTGTAGTTGGGCAGGGTGCGCTCGGCGCCGAGGTAGGAGAGGGCGAGCAGTGCCGGGTTGTGGCCCTGCAACAGCAGCGGCCGCGCGGCCTTGGCAAGTGCCGGGTAGCTGTAGGAGGAGACGTCGTGCGCGATGCGGAAGGCGTCACGGGTGATGCCGTCGAGGAAGTCGCCTTCGATCGCTTCGCCGGGGGCGTAGGCGATCGAGTGCACGAGGCCGTCGAGCCCGTCCCACTGCTGCCCGAGGTCAGCGAACAACTGCTCGATCTCGGCGTCTTCGCTGACGTCGCAGGGGTAGATCAGGTTGCTGCCGAATTCGGCGGCGAACTTGGCCAGGCGATCCTTGAAGCGCTCGTTCTGATAGGTGAACGCCAGTAGCGCACCTTCCCGATGGCAGGCCTTGGCGATGCCGTAGGCGATCGAGTGTTTCGACAGCACGCCGGTGATCAGGATGCGCTTGTCTGCGAGGAATCCCATGTGTTCTCCGTAACGAAAATTGGCTGGCTGCGCAGCTCGTTGTTCGAATCTTGTTGACCGCGCGATTATAAAGGATTCCGCGCGGCGCCCGGAGATCGTCGCCGCGGCTGCGCGGCAGGCCGCAGGCGGCGGCCGTGCGGGCGCCTGACGCTGGCGGCGCCCGCCCGTGTCAGGCACCGTCCTTGTGGGCACCGGCGGTGGCCGGCTGCGGTGGGCAGCGGCGACCCACGGCCACCCGGTTCGCGATAAACTGCCGCCCATGCCCCGTTTTCGTCGTGCCCTGCTGTCGATCGTCGCGCTGCTGCTGTGTGCCTGCGGCAGCGAGCAGAACGATCCGTACCCGCGCGCCGAGCGCGGCCGCAACATCCTCTACGCGGCGTTCACCGAGCGCCCGAAGCATCTCGATCCGGTGCAGTCCTACACCGAAGACGAGATCACCTTCACGGCGCAGATCTACGAGCCGCCACTGCAGTACCACTACCTGAAGCGGCCCTACACGCTGATTCCGCTGACCAGCGAGGCGGTGCCGGTGCCGCGCTACTTCGACGCCAGCGGCCGCGAGCTGCCGGCCGACGCGCCGGCGGCGGCGATCGCCGTCAGCGTCTATGAGATCCGCATCCGGCCAGGAATCCGCTATCAGCCGCATCCTGCCTTCGCGCTGGATGCGGCCGGCGAGCCACTGTACCGCGCCAGCGATCGCGAGCAGCTGCGCGGCATCGAGACGCTGAGCGACTTCGCGCAGAGCGGCAGCCGCGAGTTGGTCGCCGACGACTACATCTACGAGATCAAGCGGCTGGCGCACCCGCGGCTGCATTCGCCGATCTTCAGCATGATGGCCGAGCGCATCGTCGGCCTGCGTGAGCTGGGGGCGGCGCTGCAGGAGGAGGCGAAGAAGCTGCCGACCGGCGCCTGGATCGACCTCGACCGCTTTCCGCTCGCCGGCGTCAGCCGCGTCGACCGCCATACCTATCGCGTCAGCCTGCACGGCAAGTATCCGCAGTTCGTGTACTGGTTGGCGATGCCCTTCTTCGCGCCGGTGCCGCGCGAGGTCGACCGCTTCTACCACCAGCCGGGAATGGCGGAGAAGAACCTGACCCTCGACTGGTATCCGGTTGGCACCGGGCCGTTCATGCTGGCGCAGAACAATCCGAACAGCCGTATGGTGCTCGAGCGCAACCCGAATTTCCACGGCGAGACCTATCCGTGTGAGGGCGACCCGGGTGACGCGGCGGCCGGGCTCCTCGCCGACTGCGGCAAGCCGCTGCCGTTCATCGAGCAGGCGGTGTATGCGCGCGAGAAGGAGAGCATTCCGTACTGGAACAAGTTCCTGCAGGGCTACTACGACGCGTCGGGAATTTCGTCCGACAGCTTCGACCAGGCGGTGCGGCTGGCGGTCGGCGGTGACGTGCAGTTGACCGACGAGATGCGCGACAAGGGGATCAGCCTGCTGACGAGCGTGCGTGCGTCGATCTTCTACATGGGTTTCAACATGCTCGACCCGGTCGTCGGTGGCCTTGGCGAGCAGGCGACGAAGCTGCGACAGGCGCTGTCGATCGCCATCGACCAGGAGGAGTTCATCTCGATCTTCATGAACGGTCGCGGCATCCCGGCGACGAGCCCGCTGCCGCCCGGCATCTTCGGTTACGTCGAGGGCCACGAGGGGATCAATCCGGTCGTCTACGACTGGGTCGACGGGCGCGCGCAGCGCAAGCCGCTGGCGGAAGCGCGGCGTTTGCTGGCCGAGGCCGGCTGGCCGAACGGGCGCAACGCCGGCAGCGGCGAGCCGTTGGTGCTCAACCTCGACACGACGACCGGCGGCATGGGCGAGAAGTCGCGGCTCGACTGGCTGACGCGGCAGTTCGCCCGGCTCGACATCCAGCTCGTCGTTCGCTCGACCGACTTCAACCGCTTCCAGGAGAAGATCCGCAAGGGCGCGGTGCAGCTCTATTATCTCGGCTGGAACGCCGACTACCCGGATCCGGAGAACTTCCTCTTCCTGCTCGCCGGCAGCGAGGGCAAGGTGGCGAAGGCCGGCGAGAACGCCTCGAACTACGCCAACCCGGAGTTCGACCGCCTCTTCGAACAGATGAAGAACCTCGAGAGCGAAGGACCGCGCGGCGCCGAACGCCTGGCGATCATCCGCCAGGCGATCGCGCTGCTGCAGCACGACGCGCCGTGGATCTACGGTTTCCATCCGAAGAGCTACACGCTCGGGCAGGTCTGGCTGCGCAACCGCAAGCCGACCGATGTCGGCAACAACATCCTCAAGTACCAGCGGATCGACGTCGCCGAACGGCAGCGCCTGCGGCAGGAGTGGAACCGGCCGGTGCTCTGGCCGCTGGCGCTGCTCGCCGCGCTGCTGCTGGCGCTGGTGCTGCCGGCGGCGATCGGCTATCGCCGCCGCGAACGCGGGACGGCCCGCTGATGCGGTACGCTCCGCCACCCTGCCGCCGTGCCGCTGGCGGCAACCGCCCGCAGCGGCACGCGCCATAGGCACCGACCATGCTCGCCTACATCATTCGCCGCCTGCTCTATGCGCTGCCGATCCTCGTCGGGGTGAACCTGATCACCTTTGCCCTGTTCTTCGTCGTCAATACGCCGGATGACATGGCGCGCATGCAGCTCGGCGTCAAGCGCGTGACGCCCGAGGCGATCGACCGCTGGAAGGCGGAACGCGGCTACGACAAGCCGTTGTTCTTCAACGACGCGGCGAGCGGCAGCGCGATGCTGAGCGAGACGATCTTCTTCAGCAAGTCGGTGCGCATGTTCGTCGGCGACTTCGGGCGCGCCGAGGATGGCCGCGACATCGCGCGCGAGATCGTCACGCGCATGGGCCCGTCGCTGGCCATCGCCCTGCCGACCTTCATCATCGGCCTGCTGGTGAGCGTCTCCCTTGCCCTGCTGCTGACCTTTTTCCGCGCCACCTACCTCGATTTCTGGGGCGTCGTGCTGTGCGTCGCGATGATGTCGATTTCCGGGCTGTTCTACATCATCGGCGGCCAGTACCTGATCAGCAAGCTGTGGAAGCTGGTGCCGATCTCGGGTTACGGCGGCGGCCTCGACGCGTGGAAGTTCGTCATCCTGCCGGTGCTGATCGGCGTCGTCTCGGGAATCGGTTCGTCGACGCGCTGGTACCGGACGATCTTCATCGAGGAGATCGCCCGCGACTACGTGCGCACGGCGCGCGCCAAGGGGCTCGCCGAGGCCGCCGTGCTGTTCCGGCACGTGCTGCGCAACGCGTTGATCCCGATCCTCACCGGCGTCGTCGTCGTCATTCCGCTGCTCTTCATGGGCTCGCTGCTGACCGAGTCGTTCTTCGGCATCCCGGGTCTCGGCAGCTACACGATCGACGCGATCAACGCGCAGGATTTCGCCGTCGTGCGGGCGATGGTCTTCATCGGTTCGCTGCTCTACATCGTCGGGCTGATTCTCACCGACCTTTCCTACACCTTCGTCGATCCACGGATACGCTTCAACTGATGCCCTTCCTGCCCGTCATCCTCTGGTCCGATGTGCTGATCTGGTTGCTCTTGCTGCTGGCCGTCGTGCTCGGCTGGCTGTCGGCGCGCAATCCGTTGTGGCGCACGGCCTGGCGGCGCGTGGGCCGCAGTCGGGCGGGAATGGCGTCGGCGACGCTGCTGCTCGCCTTCGCCGTCGTCGGCCTGCTCGATTCGCTGCATTATCGACCGCGCCTGGTGGCTGACGGCGGGCAGGGGGCGTCGGCACAGCCGACGGCGTACGCGGTCGAGGTGCTGTCGCTGCTCGACGCGCTGCTGACGCCGTTGCGCACGCGCAACGAGAAGACCTACTCGGAGCCACTGGCGACGCGCGCGCACGCCAGGGAAACGATCGAAGTCCGCGGCAGCGACGGCCGCCTGCAGCAGACGCGCGACCATCCCCGGCTGCGCTACGGCGGTGCCCACCTCGGGGCGGACGAGTCGCGGCGCGATGCCGATGTCGCAAGTCGCGTGCTGCAGGCGCTGGGCCTGGCGCTGCTCGCCTGGGCGGCGGTCGCGGTTGCCGTCTGCGGCGGTGTCGCGCGCGCGCAGGGCAGTGGTTGGCGGCAGGCCTGGCGGCGAGTCTGGCGCCGCGACGGCGATTTCGCCTGGAACGCGGTCCTCGCCGCGCTCGCCGCGCTGCTGCTGCTGGCGATGCCGGTGGCGCTGCTGGCGACCGACTACCATGTCTTCGGCACCGACAAGGTCGGTCAGGACGTGCTCTACCAGGTGCTGAAGAGCGTCCGCACGGCGCTCGTCATCGGCCTCGTGACGACGCTGGTGATGCTGCCGCTGTCGGTGCTGCTCGGCGTCCTGGCCGGCTACTTCCGTGGCTGGGTCGACGACCTCATCCAGTACCTGTATACGACGCTGAGCTCGATTCCGGGTGTGCTGCTGATCGCCGCCGCGGTGCTGATGATGCAGGTGCTGATCGACACCCATCCCCAGTGGTTCGCCACTGCCGCCGAACGTGCCGACCTGCGCCTACTGGCCCTCTGCTTCATTCTCGGCGTCACCAGCTGGACCGGTCTTTGCCGTCTGCTGCGCGGCGAGACGCTGAAGCTGCGCGAACTCGAGTACATCCAGGCGGCACAGGCGTTCGGCGTTTCCAGCCTGCGCATCATCGGCCGCCACATCGTGCCGAACCTGATGCACATCGTCATCATCGCGCTGGTGATGGATTTTTCCAGCCTGGTGCTGGCCGAGGCGGTGCTCTCGTACGTCGGCATCGGCGTCGATCCGACGATGATCAGCTTCGGCACGATGATCAACAATGCCCGCCTCGAACTGGCGCGCGAGCCGATGGTCTGGTGGTCGCTGTCGGCTGCGTTCTTCTTCATGTTTTCGCTCGTGCTGGCGGCGAACCTCTTCGCCGATGCCGTGCGCGACGCCTTCGACCCGCGTCTCGCGGGTTCGCCATGAGCGCGCCGCCGAGCCAGCACGGGGAAGAACTGCTGGCGGTCAGGCAGTTGCGCGTCGCCTTCGCGCACGGGCGCTCGCTGCTGCCGGCGGTCGATGGCATCGACCTGCGGCTGGCTGCCGGCGAGACGCTGGCGCTGCTCGGCGAGTCCGGTTGCGGCAAGTCGGCGACGGCGCTGGCGCTGCTCCGGCTGCTGCCGGCGGCGGGCCGGATCGTCGCCGGCGAGGTGTGCTTCGGCGGCCGCGACCTGTTGCGGCTGCCGGAGTCGGAGATGCGTGCGGTGCGTGGCGGCGGCATGGCGATGATCTTCCAGGAGCCGGCGACGAGCCTCAACCCGGTTCTCACCGTCGGCCGGCAACTGGCCGAGGTGCTGGCGCGGCATCGCGCACTCGGCGGCGCGGCGGCACAGGCGACGGCGCTCGAACTGCTGCTGGCGGTGGGCATCGCCGATGCGCCGCGGCGGCTCGGCGAGTATCCGTTCCAGCTCTCGGGCGGCATGAAGCAGCGGGTGATGATCGCCATGGCGCTGGCTGGCGAGCCGCGCCTGCTGATCGCCGACGAGCCGACGACGGCGCTCGACGTGACGATCCAGGCACAGATTCTCGAGCTGCTGAGCCGACTGCAGGCCGAGCGGGCGATGGGCATGCTGTTGATCACGCACGACCTCGGCGTCGTCGCGCAGATGGCGACGCGGGTCGGCGTCATGTATGCCGGCGAGATCGTCGAGGAAGCGCCGCGTGCGGCCTTCTTCTCCGCTCCGCGACACCCCTATGCGCAGAAGCTGTTCGCCGCGCTGCCCGACCTGGCGCGGCGCGGCGGCCAGTTGCAGACGATTCCCGGGCAGGTGCCGTCGCTGTCGGCGATGCCGGCCGGCTGCCGCTTTGCTGCCCGCTGCGGGCACGCCTGGGAGTTGTGTCGGCAGCAGTCGCCGCAGTGGCGGCAGGTGGCGATCGATCATCGCGTGCGCTGCCACCTCGACGACGGCGTGGCGTCGCGCGGGCGAGACGGTGGCAGCACCGCCGCCAGTGGCGAAGCAGTCGCCGTCGTCGCGGCGGCACCGGCGCTGCTGGCGGTGGATGAGCTGCGGGTGCATTTCCCGATCCGGCGCGGCATCCTGCAGCGTACCGTCGGCCATGTGCGGGCGGTGGACGGCGTCTCGCTGGCGCTGGCGCGAGGCCGCACGCTGGCGCTGGTCGGCGAGTCGGGCTGCGGCAAGACGACGGTCGGCAAGGCAATCCTGCAACTGCTGCCGGCCAGTGGTGGCAGCGTGCGCCTGCTCGGCGAGCAACTCGGCGGTGGTGCGCGCAGCGCACAGCGGGCGTTGCGGCGGCATATGCAGATGATCTTCCAGGATCCATTCGCCTCGCTCAATCCACGCCTGTCAGTCGGCGAGATCATCGCCGAGGGCATGCGCGCGTTGGCTGTCGGCGGGCCGGCGGCGGGCCGGCGGGCGACGAACACGGCGGCGGTCGCCGCCGTGCTGCAGCAGGTCGGCCTGCCGGCGGAAGCCGCCGGGCGCTATCCGCACGAGTTCTCTGGCGGCCAGCGGCAACGCATCGCGATCGCCCGGGCGCTGGCGGTGCAACCGGATCTGGTGATCTGTGACGAGCCGACGTCGGCGCTCGATGTCTCGGTACAGGCGCAGATTCTCAACCTGCTGGCGACGCTGCAGGGCGAACTCGGGCTCGCGTATCTCTTCATCACCCACAACTTTGCCGTCGTCGATCATCTGGCGCATGAAGTGGCGGTGATGTACCTCGGCCGCATCGTCGAGCATGGCCGTGTCGACGAGGTGCTGCGCGCGCCGCGGCATCCGTACACGCGCGCGCTGCTGTCGGCAGTGCCGAGCCCGCGCCTCGATGCGGCGAGCGAGTATATCCGCCTGCCGGGCGAGATTCCCTCACCGGCGGCGCCACCGGCCGGCTGCCATTTTCATCCGCGTTGCCGGCAGGCGAGCGAGCTGTGCCGGCAGGAGTATCCGCCGCCGAGCCGGCTGTCGGCGACGCATGTGGTGCATTGCCATCTGTATCCGCCGCCGGGCGAAGCCGATTGAGGTCGCCGCTGGTGCAGATGTGACAACGCCGCCTGGCGGCGGCGCTGCGGGGAGGGGTGGCGACCGGGCTGCGATCAGTAGGTATTCTGCACGAGCTGGATCGTCAGCCGCTGTCCGGGCTTGATGTCGTTGGTCTGGATGCGGTTCCAGCGCAGGAGGTCATCCTTCTCGACCCGGAACTGCTTGGCGATCGAGCCCAGCGTGTCGCCGCGGCGGATCGTGTACTGGGCGAGCTTGAGCGGCTTGCGGGCGGTTTCCGCACCCTTGCCGGTCTTCTCTTCCTTCGCCGCCAGTTGCTGCCTGCCGTCGCCGGCCTTGTTCGCCGTGCGCTCGGACGCCTTCGTCGCCGCCGCGGTGGCGACTTTGACGCCGCTCGCTTCCTGGCGGCTGTCGGCCTGCTCGCTGCGCGCTTTGCCGGCCGGCGCCCTGGCTGGCTCGGCAGCCGCGACCAGCAGGCGGGTTCCGGCATTGACTTGGTTGGCGCGCAGCTTGTTGAGCTGTTTCAGTTCAGCCACACTCATGTCGTAGCGGCTGGCCACCTCACTCAGCGTTTCACCCTTGCGGACGAGGTGGCTGGTGCTGGCGGTACGGGCCGCTGCTGCGGTCGCTGCGGCGGGCCTCGATTCCGTCTCGCTCGCCGCGCCGCGCTGCGCTACCGGCTTGGTTGCCGGCTCGGCGGCGGCGACCAGAAGCTTGCTGCCGACGTTCACCTGGTTGGCGCGCAGCTTGTTGATCTGCTTCAGTTCGGCCATCGTCATGCCGTAGCGCTGCGCCAGCGCGTGCAGCGTCTCGCCCTTGCGGACCACGTGCGTGCGGCTGGCGACGGCCGCTGGCGCGGCCTCCGGCTGCGGCAGGCGTGGCGCCTGCGCGACGGCGGCGAGCGGCCGCGGCTGTTCGGTCGCCAGCGGCGCCGCCGGCTCGGCCGGCAGGCTCGCCAGCAGTTCGCCGGCGCTGACGCCTTCCTGTGCCGGCACGAGCAGCGTCTGTCCTGCCGTCACCTTGATGCTGCCGCTGATGCCGTTGACCGCTTTCAGGTTGGCGACCGTGAGGCCGAAGCGCGGTGCGACCTGCTCGAGCCTTTCGCCGGCGCGCAGCGTGTAGGCCTGCCATGACGACAACGGCTTTTCACTCTCCTCGTGTGCCTCGAGGTTGCTGACGAAGGTGTCGAGTTTGTGCGCCGGGATGACCAGCGGCTTGTCGGACTTGATCACCGGGCGGTTGTGCGCCGGGTTGAGGGCGACGAACTCGCGTACCGGCATCTCGGCAAGGCGGGCTGCCAGCTCGACGTCGATGTCGGCCGACTTGGTGACGGTGGCGAAGTAGGGGCGGTTGGGAACACCGCGGATGTTGAGGCTGGCCAGCACGTTCGGGTTGCTGAAGATGTTCTTCAGGGCCTGCAGCTTGGGGACGTAGTGGCGGGTTTCCTCGGGCATCGTCAGGCTGAGGTAATCGGTCGGCAGACCGTTGGCACGGTTCCTGTTGATCGCCTTGCCAACGGCGCCTTCGCCCCAGTTGTAGGAGGCAAGCGCCAGGTGCCAGTCACCGTGGAGATCGTAGATGTACTGCAGGTACTCGAGCGCGGCGGCTGTCGAGGCGACGATGTCGCGGCGTTCGTCCAGCCACCAGTTCTGCTCCAGCTTGTACTGCCTGCCGGTCGCTGGGACGAACTGCCAGAGGCCGGAGGCATGGCTGCGCGAATACGCGGTCGGGTTGTAGGCGCTCTCGACCATCGGCAGCAGGGCCAGCTCCATCGGCATGCCGCGCCGTTCGATCTCTTCGACGATGTGATGCAGGTAGCGGCTGCTGCGCTCGACCATGCGACGCAGCGACTCGGGGCGATTGGTGAACCATTGCTGGTGGTGCAGGACGAGCGAGTTGTTGATGTTCGGCATCGCAAAACCGCGCCGGATGCGCTGGAAGAGTTCGTCCGGTTCAGCGGTCAGGTCGATGGCTTCGGGCAGTTGCCCGTGAGCGCGGAGTTCAACCACCGGCAAGGCATCGGCTGCCGCCGGCTGGCCGTCAGGCGCGAGGCCCGGTGTTTGCCGGGACGCACTGCTGGCGGTCGGGCGATCGGCCGCCAGGGTGTCCGGGTTGGTTGAATCGCCGGCCGCAGCAGCGCCGGAGGAGAGGACAAGAGCAAGAGCAAATGCGATTCGTGGCGTCATCCGTACTTCCTGTTCTCTTTTCGGGTGGGCGCCAGTTCATCCCCACTCAGTGGGATCACCTGGTCGAATGGTGAAGCTGCAAGCGCATGATTATAGACCAAAGCCGAGGCGCGGGTGGACAAGTGGCGCGGCAAAATTCGCTGTCGGCGGTGCGGCGGCGGGCCGCGAAGCAGGGCGGCGGCTGCCTGTCTGGCGGAGCGCGCAGGACGTCGACCACACAAAGGAAAAAGCCCAGGCTGGCTGGGCTCTTGAGAACTGGATTCTGGCGGAGTGGACGGGGCTCGAACCCGCGACCCCCGGCGTGACAGGCCGGTATTCTGACCAACTGAACTACCACTCCTTGCTACGTTCGACCGCCTGGGCCGGTGCGGCCATGGCTGCCAGCGCCAACTGCCGTGCGCCGTTCGAGCTGCGCATTATAGCGAATTCCTGCCGCCAAGCAAGAGCCAGCGACGGCAAGACGGCAAGCTGCATCAGGCGGCAAGACACTCGAAGCGGATCAGGCAGGGGTCACCGTCGCGCACAGCCTCGCCGAGCGAGATGTGGCCCTGGTCGTGCAGAACGAACTCCTCGCGCTGGACGAAGAAGCGTTCACCGTTGTCGAGAAGTAGGTAGGTGCCATTGGTGCTGCCGTCGACGAGGATGAACCTGCCCTGACGAAAGTGGATGTCGGCGTGGTTGCGCGATACCTGATCCTGGTCGACGACCAGGATGTTGCGGTCGCCGCGGCCGATGGTGAACGGTGGTGAGTCGTCGCGCACTTCGAAGCGGGTCCCGCGGTACGCGAGAAGCAACCGGGTGCACAGCGACTGGCGCAGTTCCCTTTGTGGCCCGGGGCCGATGAGCTGGGTGACGGTGCCGGGCTCCTGCCAGATCATCTCGACGATCTCGACCTCACGCCGGCGACCGCGGACGCGCGACAGACCCAGGCTGCGCGTCATCTGCTGCAGTTCATCCGGCAGGCGACGGGTGGTGTCGAGGGTGGTGATGATCTGGTCGGCCCGCGCCAGTGCCACCATGCGTGCCGCGACGTTCACCGCGTCGCCGAAGAGGTCGTCCGGCTCGACCAGCAGCGGTCCGTGCTGCAGCCCGATCTTGACGGCAATGTTGAAGTCGAGCAGTGAGAGATCGTCCCGCAGCGCCCGCTGCATTTCGCAGGCAGCGTTGACTGCCCGCTCGGCGTCCGGGAAGCGGCTCATGATCTCGTCGCCGATGGTCTTGATGACCGCTCCGTCGAACTCGGCGGTTTTCGCCATGAGGGTATCGAGCACGCGACTCTCGATCTGCCGGGCCTGCCAGTCGCCGTACTCTTCAAACAGCCGACTGCTGCCGCAGATGTCGGCAAAAAGAACCGTCGCCGACACCGATTCCGGAGCAACGGCCGCGGACGGGCGGTCCGGCGCAGAGAACTTCGGACTGCGCACCTTCATGACGCGCCCTTTCCCTTCCTCGACGAGCAGGCCGGTCAGCCGAAGCGGCGCTTGTACTGCTCGCGACGTTCCTGCGCTTCGAGGGACAGCGCGGCCGTTGGCCGGGCGAGCAGGCGCGCGATGCCGATCGGTTCGCCGGTCTCCTCACACCAACCGTAGTTGCCCTCATCGATGCGCTGCAGCGCGTCACGGATTTTCCGCAGCAGCTTTCTCTCGCGGTCCCTGACGCGCAGCTCGAGCGTGTGCTCTTCTTCTGCGCTGGCGCGGTCGTTCCAGTCCGAACTGATTTCCGCTTCCTGGAGGTGGCCCGCCGTCGCCTTGACGGCCGACAGCAGTGCCTGCTCTTCGGCAAGCAACCGGCGGCGGAAGAAGGCGATCTGCCCGGGAGACATGTACTGATCCTCCGGCGCTGACAGCAGTGTCGTCTCGGTCAGTTCGTTCGCTTGCGCTGTCGACTCGTCCATGCTGTGACTCCTTTACTTGCTGACAGATCACCGACGATGGGCCGGGGAAGTTCAGCCTCCCGGACCAACCCGCCGTGTCGGCCGACGCGGCAGAGAGCTGCGATCAACCCGCTCCCCGCGCCACGGACTCGGCCCACCGGCGCCGTCACGCGACAGTGCCGCAAAGGCGCGCTGACGACAGGTGATGGTAGCGCATTGTCCGCCTTCGGCACAGACAAAAAAAAACCGCCAGCAGGCGGTTTGACTACAATTCAGAGCGATTCGTGGCTGCTCAGGGCATGCTGCCAGCAGCCTGGAACCGGAAACGCCTGGTAGGCGCGATTGGACTCGAACCAACGACCCCCACCATGTCAAGGTGGTGCTCTAACCAGCTGAGCTACGCGCCTTCATCAACGCCCAAGCTGCACGTGATTTCAGGGAAGTGCGCATTATACGGGGCGGCAACTTCAAGTCAAGCATGATCGCACGAGTTCTCAGTCGCCGATCACGTCGGTGTTGGCCGGGGGAGTGAAGCGGAACAGCGAGGGCGGCAGGCGGGGGTTGATCTCGACTCGCGAAAAGACCAGCATCGTCGTCTGGCCCAGGGTGTCGAGCAGTTCCATCGCCCGCAGTTCGTTGCCGGCGAAGCCGACGCGCACCTTTTCAAAGCCGCTGTCGGCGGCCCTGGGGGTGGCCTCCAGCCACTCGATCCCGTCCCGTTCACCGGCTTCGCGCAGGCTGAAGTCGCGGTCGATCGTGCGCTCGCCGGCGAGCAGCGAGGCCGGTGTTCCGCCGAGCGCGGCGCCGGCCTTGCGGACGGTGACCTGGCGCAGGTCCGGGTCATGGATCGAGATCTTCTCGCCGTCGCCGATGACGAGCTGGCTGTAGGGTTTGTCGATCTGCCAGCGGAACTTGCCCGGACGCCAGAACATCATGACCCCGCTCGATTTCTGCGGCAGCCGACCGTTGCGCGCGACGACGGTCTGCGTGAAGTCGGCGCGCAGCGTTCTGGTCGTGTCGAGAAAGTGCTGCAGCTTGTCGATGGCTGCGGCACGAGCCGGGCTGGCCGCAAACAGGACACAGAGGGTCAGGCAAAGCGGCAGGCGCCAGTTCATTCGTCATCCTTGCGCGCGAGAACTTCGCGGCCGCCACGCGCATCCATGGCCGAAACCAGCCCGGCCTTCTCCATCGCCTCGATGAGGCGGGCGGACCGGTTGTAACCGATCCGCAGGTGTCGCTGCACGAGCGAGATCGAAGCGCGGCGGTTCTTCAGCACCACCTCGACGGCCTGATCATAGACGGGATCAGCCTCACCATCGGTGTCGAGGCCGCCGTTGTCAGCGCCGCCGGCATCGGCATCCTCATCGCTACCGCTGCCGATGAGGACCGCGTCGACGTAATCCGGCGCGCCGGTCTTCTTCAGGTGGTCGACCACCCGGTGCACCTCGTCGTCGGCGACGAAGGCACCATGGACACGCGTCGGATAGCCGGTGCCTGGGGCCAGATAGAGCATGTCACCCTGGCCGAGCAGGGTCTCGGCACCCATCTGGTCGAGGATCGTGCGCGAGTCGATCTTCGACGAGACCTGGAACGAGATGCGGGTCGGGATGTTGGCCTTGATCAGCCCGGTGATGACATCGACCGATGGTCGCTGCGTCGCGAGAATCAGGTGGATTCCCGAGGCGCGGGCCTTCTGGGCGAGGCGGGCGATGAGCTGTTCGACGGTCTTGCCGGCGACCATCATCAGGTCCGCCAGTTCGTCGATGACGACGACGATGTAGGGCAGGGTGCGCAGTGGCTCGGGTGAGTCGGGAGTCAGCGACACCGGATTGGCAATCTTTTCACCATTTCGCGCGGCATCGCGGATGCGCTGGTTGAGACCGGCGATGTTGCGCACTCCCATGGCCGACATCAGCTTGTAGCGCTTGTCCATCTCGCCGACGCACCAGTTGAGCGCGTTGGCGGCCTGCTTCATGTCAACGACGACTGGCGCCAGCAGGTGCGGGATGCCTTCGTAGATCGACAGTTCGAGCATCTTGGGGTCGACCAGGATGAGGCGCACCTGGTCGGGCTCCGATTTGTAGAGCAGCGACAGGATCATCGCGTTGATGCCGACCGACTTGCCGGAACCGGTCGTTCCGGCCACCAGCAGGTGTGGCATCTTGGCCAGGTCGACGACCAGCGGCTGGCCACCGATGTCCTTGCCGAGGGTCATCGTCAGCGGCGAGTTCATGTCGCTGTATTCCTTGCTGGCAATGATCTCCAGCAGGCGAACCGTCTGTCGCTTCGGGTTCGGAAGCTCGAGTGCCATCGACGACTTGCCGGGTACCGTCTCCACCACGCGCACCGAAATGAGCGACAGCGAACGCGCCAGATCCTTCGCCAGGTTGAGGATCTGGGCGCCCTTGACGCCCACCGCCGGCTCGATTTCGTAGCGTGTGACGACCGGCCCGGGATAGGCAGCGGTCACGGCGACCTGGACGCCGAAGTCTGCCAGCTTGCGTTCGATCAGCCGCGAGGTGTATTCGACGGTCTCCGGGCTGACGCGGGCACTCTGCGGTGGCGCCGGTTCCAGCAGGTGCAGCGGTGGCAGCATGCCTCCCTCGACTGCCTCCGGGAACAGCGGTGGCTGCCTTTCGCGGTCGATCCGCTTTTCCACTTTCGCTGGCAGGACGCGTGCGGCGGGTGCTGCCGGTTCGCGCCTGGCGACCGGTCCATCCGCGTCGTCAGTTGGCAGGGGCGAACTCGCCGCATCGCCCAGGAAGGGTTCGGCTGGCTCCCGGTCGCTGACCGGATCGGCCGCCACCGCCGCGCCCAAGACCGGTTCAACCGCAGCGTCGCGACCGCTCTTCGCCGGTCGCGACGCGGTCCGGGCGGCCGCCGGCGGCACCTCTACCGGCGTCGGCTCATGGCTGTCGCCACGCTTCTTCTCGAGTTCGACCACGGCTTCGCGCTCGCGCGCCACCTCGCGACCGATGCGCCGATCCTGCCAGCGTCCGTAGAGGCCGTATATCGCCAGCAGAACGCGCTCGAACAGCGTGCCGACCCGTTCCGCGGCGGTGATCCACGACATGCCGGTGAAGATGCTCCAGCCGAGCAAGAGCAGCGCCACCAGCGCCAAGGTGGCGCCCGTGTAGCCGAGGTAGCGGACGGCGACGACGCCCAGTTCGATGCCGATGACGCCACCGGGACCGACCGGCAGGCTGGCCTTGATGGTGTAGAAGCGCAGCGTTTCGAGGCCGCTGCTGGCGACGATGAGGACGACGAAACCGGCAAGCGAGATCAGCAACGGCCGTCGGTCGCCGGCGTGCTGTCCCTCGAGCCGGCGGTAGCCCCAGCCGACGGTGACCAGCAGGAGGAGGATCCACCACCATGCCGAGAGGCCGAAGAGGTACAGCAGTACATCGGCCAGCCAGGCGCCGCTGCGCCCGGCCGGGTTGTGCAGCATGCTGCTGTGGACGGCGTGCGACCAAGCGGGATCGGCTCGGTCGTAACCCCATAGCGAGAGTGCGAGGAAGCTGACGACAACGATCAGGACGAGCCAGCGGGACTCGCGCAGCAGCACGGCGATCTTCTCCGGCAGCGGGCTCGATGTTCGGGACGGGTAGGGGATCCTGCTGCCGAGTTTGCTCAACAATGCCATTGCCGGGTTCTGAAAAGTGGCTGTCAGGAGCGCTGGGCGCTGACGGAAGAGGGCGATCTCTTGTCGAGGATGACCGTGCGACCTTCCTCGACACGGAAGTAGCCACGGTTCTCGAGATCCTTCATGACGCGACTGACCATTTCGCGCGAGGCACCGATCATCTTGGCGATGTCCTGTTTGGTCACCCGTTTGCGAATGACACGCTGGCCGCGCTCTTCCTCGGAGAAATCGAGCAGCAGCTTGGCGACGCGGCCGTAAACGTCGAGCAGCGCCAGGCTCTCGATGTTGCGGTCGGCTTCGCGCAGCCGCTGCACCAGGCTCTTCATGATGTTCAGGCAGAGGTCGAAGTTCTCCGCCAGGCAGCGCTTGAAATCGCCCTTGGTGATCACCAGCAGCTCGCAGGTTTCGGTGGCGACGACATCGGCCGAACGCGGGCTGCCATCGATCAATCCCATTTCGCCGAAGAACTCCCCGGGGCCGAGCAGGGTCAGAATCACTTCGCGCCCCTCTTCGTCGCTGTTCAGGACCTTGGCGCCGCCGCTGATCAGGACGTAGAGCGAGTCGGTGCTGTCGCCGGCGCGAACGATCGTCGTCTGACGTGCGACCCGACGGTGGAAGGCAACCTTGGCGATCTGTTCAAGCTGCGAATCGGGGACGCCGGCAAAAATCGGGATGCTGTGCAGCAGGGTCAGACTGGGGCCTCTTCTGGGCTGTTCGACCTGAGTGTTCATGGGCGATTCTTCCGTCAAGTGAAATGATTTCTATCAAGGGCTTGCGCGCCGATTATAAGGCACTTTGCAGGTTTTCGACGTTAACCGGTGGTCGCGGCCGGAGCGGGCAGGCCAGCGATGGCGGTTATAATTTTCCGCTGACCCCCCAGGAGAGTGACTGAACATGAGCCAGGAAACCCGCCACTGCCGCCTGCTGATCCTCGGATCGGGCCCCGCCGGCTACACTGCCGCCGTCTATGCTGCACGTGCCAACCTGAAACCGGTGCTGATCACCGGCATGGCGCAGGGTGGGCAGTTGATGACCACGACCGACGTCGACAACTGGCCGGCCGACGCGCAGGGCGTACAGGGCCCCGAACTGATGCAGCGCTTCGAGGAGCACGCCCGGCGTTTCGAGACCGAGATCATCTTCGACCACATCCATACGGCGCACGTCACCGCGAGGCCCTTCACGCTGGTCGGCGACATAGCCACCTACACCTGCGATGCGTTGATCATCGCCACCGGCGCGTCGGCGCAGTATTTGGGGCTGCCGTCCGAGGAGGCGTTCGCCGGGCGCGGGGTTTCCGCCTGCGCGACCTGCGACGGTTTCTTCTACCGCGAACAGCCGGTGGCAGTCATCGGTGGCGGCAACACGGCCGTCGAGGAAGCGCTGTATCTGGCCAACATCGCCAGCCACGTGACACTGGTGCATCGGCGCGACCGGCTGCGCAGCGAGAAGATCCTGCAGGACAAGCTGTTCGCACGGGAAAAGGCGGGCAAGGTGACGATTCGCTGGAACTGCACCCTCGACGAGGTCCTCGGCGACCAGTCCGGGGTAACCGGAATCCGGATTCGCAGCAAGCTGACGAACGAGACCGAAGACCTGTCGCTGATGGGGGTCTTCATCGCCATCGGCCACCGGCCGAACACCGAGCTGTTTGCCGGTCAACTGGCGATGGAAGGCGGCTACCTGCTGACGCATGGCGGCCACCAGGGCAACGCCACCGTGACTTCGGTGGCCGGTGTCTTTGCCGCGGGCGACGTGCAGGACCATATCTACCGCCAGGCGTGCACCTCTGCCGGCAGTGGCTGCATGGCGGCGCTCGATGCCGAGCGCTACCTCGACAGCCTCGGCCTGGCGGGCTGAGAGCCCGCCGGTGGCGCCGCCAGGTACCGTGCGCACGTTCGCCAGGGGCATCAGACGCGAGGCCGGCGATGAGTCAGTTCAGTCGTTACACCCCGGAGGATCGGGCTGCCTTCCTCGCCGCCGTGGACGGTGCGCGGCCCCTGCGGCAGCCCGACCGCGTCAGCCTCGACGGACCGAAACCGAGTCCGCAGCCGCGGCAGCGCGAGATCGACGAAGCGGCGGTGCTTGCCGAGCTGTTGCATGGTTCGTTGGCCATCGATGACTGGCTCGACCTGGGTGGTGCCGACTCCTTCCTGCGTTGCGGCGTGCCGCGCAGCGTGCTGCGCGACCTGCGTCGGGGCCGCTGGAGCATCCAGGATCACATCGACCTGCACGGACTGAACCGGCAGCAGGCGCATTCCCAAGTGGCGCAGTTCGTCGCCGCGGCGCACAGCGCCGGCAAGCGCTGCCTGCGCATCGTGCATGGACGGGGCCACGGATCGCCGGGGCGTGAAGCGATTCTGCGGCAGCTGGTCAAGGTCTGGCTCGGCCGCCACCGGGAGGTGCTGGCCTTCTGTCACGCACCGCCAAGCGATGGCGGCGACGGCGCCCTGTGGGTGCTCCTGAAGTCGGGCGGCCAGCCGCGCCGGCTGCCCTGAGCGGTCCGGCAGCGACCGTCGGCGCTGTCCGCCGGCCCTGCAGGGACCGCCTTGCCGCCGCGGCGGGAGGCGGGACCGGGACGCGGTCTAGATCGCCGACTCGTCGAGTTCGCCGGTACGGATGCGCACGACCTGTTCGACGCTGCTGACGAAAATCTTGCCGTCACCGATCTTGCCGGTGCGTGCGGCCTTGACGATGGCGTCGATGGCGCCCTCGGTTGCGGAATCCGTGACGACGATCTCGATCTTCACCTTGGGCAGGAAATCGACCACATACTCCGCTCCGCGATAGAGTTCGGTGTGGCCCTTCTGGCGACCGAAGCCCTTGACCTCGGTGACGGTCAGGCCGGTGACGCCGATTTCGGACAGCGCCTCACGTACCTCGTCGAGTTTGAACGGCTTGATGATCGCTTCAATTTTTTTCATGGTCTCGGCTCCTGGAAAGATCGCAAGGAAATCCTATCAGAAATCGCGCAGCCACAAGTGATCAGTAGGGGTCACGGTAGCGATTGGTGATCGGATACCGCCAGTCCTTGCCGAAACCGCGCTGCGTGACCCGGATTCCGACCGGCGCCTGGCGACGCTTGTACTCGCTGATCTTCAGCAGATGGACGACACGCCGCACGTCGGCGGCGGCAAAGCCCTGGGCAATGATCTGGCGCGGGCTGAGGTCCTTCTCCATGTAGGCCTCGACGATCGCGTCGAGCACCTCGTAGGGCGGCAGGCTGTCCTGGTCGGTCTGGTCGGGCCTCAGCTCGGCCGACGGCGGGCGGCTGATGATGCGTTCGGGGATGACGTGCGAACAGGTGTTGCGCCAGCGCGAGATGCGGTAGACGAGCGTCTTGACGATGTCCTTGATGACCGCGAAGCCGCCCGCCATGTCGCCATAGAGGGTGCAGTAGCCGACCGCCATTTCCGACTTGTTGCCGGTCGTCAGCACCAGCGAGCCGGTCTTGTTCGAAATGGCCATCAGGATCATGCCGCGTATCCGTGCCTGCAGGTTCTCTTCGGTCGTGTCGGCCGGCAGACCGGCGAACTGTCCCGCGAGCATGCCGGCGAGGGTATCCATTGCCGGTGCGATGGCGATCTCGTCGTAGCGCACGCCGAGCAGGCGCACCATCTCGCGGGCTTCGCTGAGGCTGAGTTCGGCCGTATAGGGGGAAGGCATCATCACCGCCCGCACCTTGTCGGCACCCAGCGCGTCGACGGCGACGCAGAGGGTGAGCGCGGAATCGATGCCACCGGAGAGGCCGATGATCGCCCCGGGGAAGCCATTCTTGCCGAGATAGTCGCGAACGCCGAGGACCAGCGCCTGGTAGATCTCGGCTTCCTGACAGGGCGGGGCGACGATGGTCGTCGGCTGCGGCTCGCCGCCAACGAAGTCGACGATCCCCAGAGCCTCCTCGAATTGCGGCAACTGGCAGCGGAGGGTCCCGCGCGAGTCGAGGACGAAGGAGCCACCATCGAAGACGAGTTCATCCTGGCCGCCGGCGAGGTTGGCGTAGACCACCGGCAGGCCGGTGCTGCTGATCCGCTGCCGCAGGACCTCGGTGCGTCGCTCGCGCTTGCCGATGTGGTAGGGCGAGGCATTGAGGACCAGCAGAACGTTGGCGCCGGCCTCGCGGGCGAGGTCGGCCGCGCCGGCTTCCCAGACGTCGGCGCAGATGTTGACGCCGCAGCGCAGCCCCTTGAGCGTCAGAATGCAGGCTGCAGCACCGGAATCGAAGTAGCGCTCCTCGTCAAAGACCTCGTAGCTGGGCAGTCGCTGCTTGTGGTAGGTCGCGACACGGCGACCGCCGCTGAGCAGCGTCGCGGCGTTGTAGCGGCGCCCGTCGCGCTGCTCGGGGTGGCCGACGAGGACGGCGATGTCGGGCAACTCGCCGGCGAGCACCTGCAACTCGCTCTCGCAGGCGCTGCAGAAGTCATCGCGCAGCAGGAGGTCTTCGGGTGGGTAGCCGCAGAGTGCCAGTTCCGGCGTCAGCAGCAGGTCGGCGTTCTGTTGCCGGGCGCGGCGGGCGAATTCGACGATGCGCGCGCGGTTGCCGCTGAAGTCGCCGACCGTGGCGTTGATCTGGGCAATGGCGATTCGTACTGACATCTGGCTGGCTCCCGACAAAAGGGGCGCTCGCGCGCCCCTCCAGCGAACAGGCGGAGTGGCGGCGTCTAGAAGGCCGGCTTGTCCTTCGCCTCGGCATACGCCCGCACGCCTTCCATGATCTCCTTCTTGGCCTCGTCACATCCCAGCCAGCCGCTCACCTTGACGAACTTGCCGCGTTCGAGGTCCTTGTAATGGGCAAAGAAGTGGGCGATCTGGTCGAGGACCATCTGCGGAAAATCGCGTGGCGACTCGATGTCGCGATACATCGGCGTCAGGCTGTCCACGGGAACGGCGAGCAGTTTGCCGTCGGGGCCGGCCTCGTCCTCCATGGCCAGCAGGCCGATCGGCCGGCAGCGCACGACGACTCCCGGCGGCAGGGCAAACTGCGTCACCACCAGCACGTCGACCGGGTCACCGTCGCCGGCGATGGTGTGCGGAATGTAACCATAGTTGCAGGGGTAGTGCATGGCAGCGGACATGAAGCGGTCGACGAAGACCGCACCACTGTCCTTGTCCACCTCGTACTTCACCGGGTCGGCATGCATCGGAATCTCGATGATGACATTGAAATCATTGGGAAGCGACTTGCCGGAGGGCACGCGATCGAGGCCCATGTTCGTGTTCTCTCTGCTGTTGGTCGGAGCCTCGATTATACGCCGCTACCCCCTGCCTGCGCGTCATCTTCTACCCGGATGCCGTGCCCGTCGGGCCGGCAGCCGTTGCCGCCGTCGGAGCAGCCGTGGCGCTGCGCTGCAGCCAGTCGAGGATGCGCGCGGCACAGCTCTGCCAGTGGTGATCGAGGATCATCGCGTGGCCGGCGGCCGGAATGATCTCGAGCTCGGCGTGCCAGCGGCGGGCGACGCGGCGGACCTGATGCGGCGGAAAGACCACATCCAGCTCGCCGCCGAGCACCAGTACCGGCCGCCGGCGCGGCGGCAGAGGCCAGCGCCAGCCAAGCATGGCCATTTCGGCGATGGCGCGGGCGGACTCCGGCTGCACGATCCGCACCAGTCGCAGGAGTTCGTCGCGCTGAGTCGCCGGCGTGAAGTAGATGTCGCGCAGGAGGCGCATTCCGTCGTCGTCGAAGACACCGCTGCTCATGGTCGCCACGGCGCTGATGAATCCCGGGTGGCGCAGGAAGAGGCTGAGCGACGACTCGAGCGTCCCGTTGGGAGGTACCGGCGACAGCAGGACCGCAGCCTCGGCAAGTGACCGCTCGAGTAGTCGCTCGGCGAGGAGGGCGCCCATCGAGTGGCCGATGACCACCGGCCTGCTGCCGAGTCCTTCGACCACCGGCGTCAGGTCGGCGAGATAGTCGTCGAGGCCGAGCCGGTCGAGACACGCACGCCCCTCGCTGCGGCCGTGCCCCGGCAGGTCGGCAGCGTGGCAGTCGTAGCCGTGGCTGGCGAAGTAGGGAAGGAAGTGCGGCAGCCAGCATCGCGCGTCCACGTAGCCACCGTGCAGAAAAAGCAGAGGCGGCCAGCGGGAGGGTGTGGCCGCTGGCTGCCGGAGGACGTGTATGCTGCGTTGCGCCATCGGCATTCTCCGGGGGCAGGGACGAGTCGCAATGTGGACGGGGTCACCCCGCCGGAACGAAGGCTGGCGGGCGGTCGATTGCCGGGACTCTCAGGCGCTGGCGCTGGGTCGTTCGGCGACTCGGTCGCGCCAGGCCTGGAGGTGCGGCAAGCCTTCCTGGCGAGGCTGGAAGCGCATCAGGCCGCGGGCGAACTCGATGGCGCAGAACGCGGTGATGTCGGCGACAGTGAAACGGGTGCCGGCAACGAAGGGCTGACGCTCGAGTTCCGCGTCGAGCCAGCCGGCAATCTGCCGCAGCTTCTCGCCCTGCGAACGGCCAAAGTCGGGAAACTGCGGTTGTTCGAGCGCTGCCAGGCCGGGGTGGCAGTGGCGGATCCAGTTGGCGATGCAGCCGAACAGGTACAGCTCGACCCGCCGGTCAGCCATCTCGATGAAAGCGCGTTCGACGAAATCATGACCCATCAGGTTCGGTTCCGGTGCCAGCCCCTCGAGGTAGGTGCAGATCGCCCGCGATTCGCAGAGCGTGCTGCCGTCGTCGAGTTCCAGGGCCGGCACCTTGGACAGGGGGCTGCGGGCACGGAAGGCTGCTTCGCGGTGCTCGCCCCGAGCCAGGTCGACGACTGCCGTCTCGATTCCCTGCAGTCCCTTCTCGGCGATGAACATCAGCACGCGGCGCGGGTTTGGCGCCCGCGGTGAGACGAAAAGTTTCATGTGTTCCTCACGGGTTTCCGGGAATCGGTAGGGAGAGGGTGGTTCCTGCTGGCACGACGGTCGCCCGGCATCAGCCGTCAGCCGGCCGCGACTGGCCCATGTCGACCATCTGGCGGGCTCCCTCGACGAACTTCCGGGCCTCGTCGTCGCTGGCGTCACGGTCGAGTGCCGACGGCGGTGTGGTGATGCCCTTCTGCACCGCCGGTCGCGCGCGAATCTGGTTGAGCCAACGTCGCAGGTGCGGCAGGTCATCGATCTCGATACCCGACCAGCGATGCGTTCGTACCCAGGCCCAGTTGGCTATGTCGGCGATCGAGTAGTCGCCGGCGAGGAACTCGTTGTCGCGCAGGTGGCCGTCGAGAACCTGGAAGAGTCGCCGGCATTCGCCCTGGTAGCGATCGATTGCCGGCTGGATCTTCTCCGGCAGGTAGCGGAAGAAGACGTTCGCCTGGCCCATCATCGGGCCGATGCCGCCCATCTGGAACATCAGCCATTGCAGGACGCGCGAGCGGTCGCGGGCATCCTGTGGCAGCAGGCGGTCGGTCTTCTCGGCGAGGTAGATCAGGATCGCGCCCGACTCGAAGACTGCGAAGTCGGCCGCTGCGCGATCGACGATCGCCGGAATCCGGCCATTCGGGTTGATCGCCAGGAACCAGGGTTGTTTCTGCTCTCGTTGCGCCAGGTCGAGCGTGTGCACCGAATACGGCAGCGCCAGCTCTTCGAGAGCGATCGAGATCTTGTGACCGTTCGGGGTGGCGGCAGTGTAGAGGTCGATCATCGTCAGGGGTCGGTTCGTCGGGCGGGGCGCCGGTGCGTGGCCATCGTAACAGAATCATCGTAGCCGCAGGCCGCCGCGTCCGCGTTGGCGACACATTGCCTGGCGCCTGCCGCGCACGTCGGTCGTCGGTCGCGGCTGCGGCGCGGACGAGCGCGCGGGCGCGACAGAAAATTAAAAGACGTCACTTACTAAAAAATTGCGTGCAATCGCTGACGGAGCGTGCTATCGTTGCTGCATGATGAATGGACTTGCACGATACGAATTCAGCGAGCGGCTGGCCGACATCCTCGGCGAATCACGCCGTGACCTGCGCTTTCGCGTGACCTTGATGGTCACCGGCGGCCTCGTGCCTCCCGGACCACGGGGCAGGGGTTCGCCGCCGGCGACACCGCAGTACGCCGCACAGTTGCTGCTCGGAGCGATGGCGGCACCGCAGCAGTCGCAGACCATCGAAGCCATTCGCTGCTATGCCGACCTGCGGCCGACGGCGGTGGCGCCAGGTGGCAGCACGCCGCGGGTCCTCTTCGGGCCGGCGCTCCCTGCCGCCGGCGCCGAGCAGCAGCCGGTGTGCTGGCTGGCGCTCGAGGGCCTGTCATTTGCCGACGCGCTGGCCGGTCTGCTCGAACTTGCCAGCGGCGACGATACGCGGGCCCTCGTCGCCAGCGAGCTGTTCGGTGTCTGGGTCAACCGCGGCTGCCCGGTGGCCTCGCTGCAGTTCAGCACCTGGTGGCAGGGCCGGCGTGCGGTCATCAGTCACAACTACGGCCTCAGCGGCGACTCCCCGCCACCGCCCTGGCTCGATCCACAACGCGGCGGGACGGCCGATCCGGGTCTCTTCCACGCCGTCTTCCTGCCGGTCCGAAAACTGATCGAGATCGGCGTGCTCACCACCGTAACCGACAACAGGAGCAATCCAATGCTGAACAAACTGGGCCACAAGGTGGCCTCGATTGCCAAGATGGCACAACTGGCGGCGAAAACGCCGCATGGCAGCCGCTGGGAGAAACTCCTGACGGCACTGGCCGCGGTACAGGCGTGGTCGGAACAGGTCGACCGGCAGGAGAGTCGGCTGCGCGAGGTCAGCGGCTTCGGCGCCAATCCGGGCGAGCTGCGCATGTACGAGTACATTCCGGCGGGGCTGCCGGCGCAGGCGCCGCTGGTCGTCGTCCTGCATGGCTGCACGCAGAGCGCGGCTTCGTACAACAAGGGCAGCGGCTGGTCGACGCTTGCCGATCGCCACGGCTTCGCGCTCCTGCTGCCGCAGCAACAATGGAACAACAATCCGCTGCGCTGTTTCAACTGGTTCAAGCCGGAGGACATCGAACGCAACCAGGGGGAACCGGAGTCGATCCGGCAGATGGTCGAGCACATACTGGCCGCGCACTCGCTCGATCGCCGCCGCGTCTACGTTACCGGGACTTCTTCCGGCGGCGCCATGACAGCCGTCATGCTGGCGACCCATCCGGATCTTTTCGCCGGCGGTGCGGTGATCGCCGGCGTCCCGTATCGGGCTGCGAAAGGCATGCAGGAGGGGCTGGAGACGATCTTCCAGGGCCGCAACCTGGCCCCGGCCGAATGGGGTGAGCGCGTGCGCGCGGCCTCGCCGCACCAGGGCCCGTGGCCGAAACTGTCGGTCTGGCATGGTGACGCCGATACGGCAGTCAAGCCGGTCAACGCCGAGGAACTGATCAAGCAGTGGAGCGATCTGCACGAACTGCCGTTGCAGCCGACGCTCGAGATGACGGTGAGCGGCCATCCGCGCCGGGTCTGGCTGTCGCCCGCTGGCGAGGAGGTCATCGAGTCCTACACCATCACCGGCATGGCGCACGGCGCCGCGCTCGATCCCGGACCGGCGCCGCACCAATGCGGCACCGCGGCGCCGTTCTTCAACGCTGTCGGGATTTCCTCGACGCATCGCATCGCAGACTTCTGGGGGCTGCTCGCTGAACAACCGGCGCACGAGGCGCCAGCGGCGGGAGCGGCGGCAGCCGGCACGCCGGCGGGCGGCGATGCGCCGGCAGGCGCAGCGGCCGCCGGGCAGGCGCGCGCGACGCCGTTGGCCAATGGTGCCGATGCGAAGCAGCAGGAAGCTTCGTCAGCGTCCGGCGACAGCCGGCGGACTGCGAGTCCGGAGCAGGACCGCGGCAGCCGCAGGCCGTTCGGTCTCGACGTGCACGGCATCATTTCCGCTTCGCTGGAGGCCGCCGGTCTGCTCAAGAGTGGCGCGACGGCCAGCCGCCCGACCAGCGGCGCGCCGCTCGGCATCGATGTGCCGGGAATCATCTCGACCGCACTCGAGGCGGCTGGCGCGCTGAAGGCGGTCAGCCAGCGCGGCGCGGCGGCGACGACCCCGGCAGCCCGGTTGCAGGCTGCCGGCTGGGAAGGAAGCGGCTGGGAGATGCTGCTGGACGACCCGCGCGCGTTTCGCGGTGGGTCGATGCTCTACGGCCACGCTTCGTCCGGCGAGCGTGGTGCGCTCGGCCCGCACGCGCAGTCGATCTCGCGCCGCATCGAACTGGGCCCAAGGCCGGAGTTGAGCTACCTGCGGCGACTCGATCTCAGCGCCGCGGTGAATGACTACACCAGCGCCAGTTTCCGGATACTCATCGACGGCATCGTCGTCGATGAGGTGACTGCGATCGGCATGCTGCACCAGGAGAGCGAGTGGCTGCGCCAGGCCGGCATCGACCTGGCGCGTTTCGCCAACCGGACGGTGACGCTGACGCTCGAAGTCGCCGCCTATTCGAACATCTACAGCACGGTGCATGCCAGTGCCTGGGTAGACCAGGTGCTGATCGAGAACGCAGTCGATCTGGCTCCCTGCTGAGCCGTCGTCCAGGGATTGCGGCGAAGAGGCCGTCGCGATCCAGCGTGCGGGGAGGTGGTGGGTGCGGGCGCTGGGGCCGGGGTTGGTGGCGCGACCCCGGCGCGGGCGCCCCCCGCTCGACCGGGCAACGCTGGTCTGCGGGAGGGCTGCTGGCGGCGGCGAACTGCGGCCGCCGGCGGTCAGCGGTTGGTGAACGACGGCTTGCGCTTCTCGACGAAGGCTGCCATGCCCTCTTTCTGGTCGTCGAGGGCGAATGCCGAGTGGAAGGTGCGGCGCTCGAAGAGCAGCCCCTCGGCGAGCGAACTCTCGTACGAGCGGTTGATGCACTCCTTGATCATCAACACCACCGGCAGCGAGAAGCTGGCGATCTTGCTGGCGGTCGCCATCGCCTCGTCAAGCAGCTTGTCGGCGGGAACGATGCGCGAGACCAAGCCAGCGCGTTCGGCCTCGACGGCGTCGATGTTGCGTGAGGCCAGGCACATTTCCATCGCCTTCGCCTTCGAGATCGCCCGCGGCAGACGCTGCGTGCCGCCGGCGCCCGGCAGGATGCCGAGGCGGACTTCCGGCTGCCCGAACTGCGCGGTATCGGCAGCGAGGATGATGTCGCACATCATCGCCAGCTCGCAGCCGCCACCGAGCGCATAGCCGGCAACGGCAGCGATGACCGGTTTGCGGCAGCTCTTCAGCGTGTCCCAGTTGCGGGTGATGAAGTCACCCTTGTAGGCCTGCATGTACGACAGTGATTGCATCACCGTGATGTCGGCGCCGGCAGCGAAAGCCTTGTCCGAACCGGTGATGACGATGGCGCCGATGTTCTCGTCGGCCTCGAAGCCGCCGAGTGCGTCGCCCAGTTCGTCCATCAGGTCATCGTTCAGCGCGTTGAGCTGCTTCGGGCGATTGAGGGTGATCAGGCCGACTTTGCCGCGCACTTCGGTGATGATGTTGACGTAGGTCATGAGCAGAGAACTCCTGTGATGGAAATTGCGATAGGGGAGCGCGGCTCCCGCTCACCCGCAGTCGGGACGGGAGCACGCGTAGCGAGCGGCCCCCGGGCCGTGCTGCGCCGGGGGCCGACGGGGGTTGCCAGGACCAGGGTCAGGAGATGTCGATCTGGAACTTGACCGGGCCGCGCACGTCCTTGCCGTTGGCGTCCTTGAAGGAGCCAGTGACCGGTGACTTCTTGTTGTGCGGGCTGGTTAACACGGCGACGTGGCCGCCAAAGAAGGCAACGGACTCGAGGCCGTCCCAGCCCTCGAGGAACTTGTTGCCGGCGGTGGCGCAGGGCGGCGTGACGAGGTCGTCCTTGATCGCGTAGTTCTGGTACCACGGCACCTTGAGGTCGATCAGGCCCTTGATGTTGAGCGGCTGGTCGAACAGTTTCACCGGCAGCGTGCCATCATCGGCGATCGGGTCCTGGAAGGTGTGCGAACTCATGTTGGCGATCGCCAGCGGCAGGTGTACGCGCTCCTTGAGCAGCCAGCGGAAGAGGGCGGCCGGCGTCTTGCCCGGGTTGAGGTCGGTGGCGCGCTGCAACGAGGCCTGGTCGAGCACCTTGACCAGCGGCGACTCGCGGTCGATGGCGACGAAGCGCATGCCGAGGCTCAGCAGATAGCCATTGGCCACCTTGTTGCCGCTCGGCAGCGTCGTCGTGATGAAATCGTGGTGCATCGTCGGCATGCCGCTGATGGCATCGCTGTAGGTGCCGTCGACCGGCGTCACGTTGGTGATCAGCGCGTCGCAGACGTCCTTCAGCTTGCCGGACAGCACGTTCATCAGGCAGATGTAGCCACCCTGGCAGGTTCCGTTGAGGGTCACTTTCTTGCCGCTGTTGAGCTCCATGACCTTGGCGCAGAGTTCGCGCGTCTGTTCGCAATCCTGCTCCGGAGTCATCGTCTGGACCTTCTCGACGGTCATGATGTCCTTGACGACGCGGACGTACGTCGGGATGCCTTCGTTGGCGAAGGAGTGGCTGTAGCTCTTGTTCTCGTAGGGCAGGAAGGAAAGGATGTGCACGCCGAGCATGTAGGGCGGCACGAGGATCACCGGCTTGAGGTCCTGGCGAACCTCGACGCCCTTCTTCAGCGGCAGAACCTGATAGAGTTCGAAGGCGTCGGTTTCGTGCACCAGCTTGTAGTTCGAGGTATTGAAATGGAAGCCGAACTCGTCGGCGATCGCCTCGATCTGTTCGTTGAAGTTGGATACCGCCTCCATGACTTCGGCCTCACGCCGCATGTAGCCGCCGAGCTTCTCGCCTTCCGCGTTCATGACCGTGTTGAGGAAGGCGCGGGTCGCCTCTTCCATCTGGTCAAAGGCGTAGTCGGCCATCTTGTCCTGCATTCCGGCGAGGCCCTTGCGTGCCATGCCGACGTTGTGCTCGAGGATCTCGAAGGTCTCCATCATGCTCAGCGGGTTGTCGCGGGCGGCCGTCATCGCGATGTGCGCGGCTATGAACAGGTTGTCGTTGAACTCGCTGATCTCACGGTTCGAAGCGCGCATCATCGCCATCGTATACCTCCACCAGCTCGTGGTGAAATCGGGCATTTCCCTTAGCAGTGCATTCATTTTTCCAACCTCCAGCAATTAGACGTGATACCTGAGTCAAAAAAGGGTCGGCCCGCAGCGGCCCACCCACGCTTACCCTGGTGCCGCCGCGAGGGCAGGCACCGACGATCCAATGAATCCGTTCCCAGCGAGACATGGCCGCCGCTGGCCAGCCGACACCGCCATCGTCCTCGTGTCTGCAGCTCGTCCGAGTACCAGCAATCTGCCCGCGAAATCCGTTTGGCTACCCTAGATTGCGCAGCGCACAATACATTCTACTCCTCTGCGCGGGATTTGTTCACGCGCTTTCGCTCTCGCCTACAGTGGCGTCCGTCCGCGCCGCGCGAGAGCGCTGCAGGGCCGTTGATCCGGGCCTGCAGTGTTCTGCAGACGGAGGCGGACGCGGTGCCGGAGAGCCCTCTGCAGGGCTCTGTCGCGGCACCCGTGTCGGCGGCCGGGCAGGCGATGTATAGTACGGCTCTGTTGCGCTGCGATGGGGCTGTACCGGCGACGCCGGAAGTCGGCGGACGGGCCCGCCGCAGCCTTGCCGGAGGGAGAAAACGATGCTGCAACTTGCGACGCTGACCAGGCACCACGCGGCTTTTCGGCCCGCTGAGGTGGCGGTCGTCTTTGAACACGAGCGCTTGAACTGGCGTGATTTCGCTGCCCGCGTCGACCGTTGCGCCTGCCTGCTGCAGTGGCTCGGCGTGCGCCGTGGTGACCGGGTTGCGACGGTTCTTGCCAACTGCCGCGAGTTGCTCGAGATCTACTGGGCGGTGCCGGCGATCGGTGCCGTCCTCGTGCCGCTGAGCCCGATGCTGCTGGCCTCCGGTCTGGCCAGCCTGGTGCGCGACGCGGGCGCCGTCTGCCTCATCACGCAGCGCTCGCTGGCGCCGATGCTGCAGCAGGTGCGCGACGAACTGCCGCAACTGCGCGCCGACCGCATCCTGCTGGTGGACGGGGCCAGTGGCGATTTCCCGGATTACCGGGCGCTGCTCAACAGTTGTCCGGAAGGCAGCCACACCCCGGTGGCGGTTGCCCAGGACGAACTGTTCAACATCATGTACACCAGCGGTACCACCGGCCTGCCGAAAGGCATCATGCACAGCCATTTCGTGCGCGCGATGTACTGCACGCTGTTCGCGGCGGCGTGGCGGATGCGGCCGGAGTCGGTCGTCCTGCACACCGGCGCGATCGTCTTCAACGGCGCGTTCGTCACCCTGATGCCGTGCTTCTATCTCGGTGCGCGCTACGTTCTGCAGCGCCAGTTCGACGCCACCGAGGCGATCGAGATCATCGCCCGCGAACGCGTGACGCACACGATGATGGTCCCGGCGCAGATCATCGCCCTGCTCAACGCGCCGAACTTCTCGCCGGCAAAGCTCGCCTCGCTGGAAATGATCCTCTCGCTCGGCGCGCCGCTCTACCAGGAACACAAGGATCAGCTCAACCGTCTGCTGCCGGACCGCTTCTACGAGCTTTACGGTCTGACCGAAGGCTTCTGGACGATTCTCGACCGCACGCAGTCGCTGCGCAAGGCGGGCTCGGTCGGGTCGCCGCCCTGCTTTTACGAGATGCGCATCGTACGCGAGGATGGCAGCGACGCCGAAGCCGGCGAAGTCGGCGAGATCGTCGGTCGCGGCCCCTCACTGATGCTCGGCTACTACGGCCGGCCCGATCTTACCGATCAGGCGATTCGCGATGGCTGGCTGTACACCGGCGATCTCGGCTACGCCGACGGTGAGGGCTACCTCTACCTGGTCGACCGCAAGAAGGACATGATCGACAGTGGCGGTGTCAAGGTCTACCCGAAGGACATCGAGGAAGTCGCCGCGCGTCACCCGGCGATCCGTGAAGTGGCCGTCTTCGGTGTCGCACACGAGAAATGGGGCGAGACACCGGTCGCCGCCGTCCTGCTGCGTGCCGGCGCCACTGCTACCGCCAGGGAGCTGTGCGACTGGATCAACGACCGCGTCGGCGCGCGCTACCAGCGGCTGCACGCCGTCCAGATCATGGATGACTTCCCGCGAAATGCTGCCGGCAAGACGCTCAAGCGCGAGATGCGCGACGCCTACCGGCCGTGATTGCGGGGGCGGCATAGTCAATTGCCTCGCGCTTGGCCCGCGGCCGGCTGCAGGTTCTCGGCGGTCGTCTCCCGGAGCGCTGCGGACGAGCGGGCCTGGATCGTCGCGCCGGACACTTGGGCCGTGCAGCGAGACGAGCGAGGCCGGACTCCAATTCACCGGTCCGCATGGTTGCCGCCGGGAGGTGTCGGAATTCTTGACATCGCTGCCCGATTCTTGCCCGACCCGCCACACAGGAACCTCTTGAAAACAATGATCTACACGAAATGGCCGGGATCTTGCTTCAAGCAGTGGAAGGGGTCAGGGAGTGTGCACGCAAAGGAGGAGAGACGATGAAGAATGCCAGAAGGGCAACGTACGCGCGCGGCCGTGGTGTTGGCACGGCCTGCTGGAAGAGTGCCGCGCTGGTCTGCGGTCTGTTTCTGTCGGGTGCAACCTTGGCGGCTGCCGTAAGCTATTCCGACGTCGGCGCGACGGCTGCCGACCTGACCGGCGGCGGTGACGCTCTGACGCGGTTTCGCAGCGATCTCGGAGCCAACAACGGTGTCGGACCTGCAGCGGGCGTTACCGCCGGCAGGCGCGAGATCAACTGGGACGCGCCGGCGCTCGATGCCGTTGCCGATCCCAACTTCATGCCGAATGACCAGTTCAACCGGCTGGCGGCGCCTTTTGCGCGCGGAGCGCAGTTCAGTACGCCCGGCAGCGGTTTCCTCGTCAGCCGACGCTGTGAGCAGGACGGTGGCACGGCACCTTGCGGTGGTGGCAACATCCTGTTTGGCCTCGGTGGCGGGCAGCCGAACAACGTCAACCTGCAGGCGTTCAGCGCACAGCGGATCTTTGCCCCGGTCGGCAGCAACCAGATGGATGTCACCTTCGACGTCGCGGGTTCGCCAGGCACGCGTGCCTCGGTCAGCGCCTTTGGCGCGATCTTTCTTGATGTCGAAGTCGCGAATCTGACGACGATGGAGTTCTTCGACCTGGCAGGGAGTTCGCTCGGCGTCTTTGCGGCGGACTCGGGTGCCGACGCTTCGATGAGCTTCCTCGGCGTCCGCTTCGATGCGGGCGAAGCCATCGGCCGCGTTCGGCTGACGCTGGGAGACATGATCCTGACCGGCCATGGCAGCCTCGGTCCGACGCTGAGCGACTATGTGGCGCTCGACGACTTCATCTACAGCGAGCCCAAGGCCGTTGCCGAACCGGGCATCCTCGCCTTGATCGCGGCCGGTTTGCTGGCGGGAGTGAGGCGACGTCGGCGCAGCTGACGCGGGTCAGCTGAGCAGCGAGGGCCGGCGCCGCAATCGGCTGCTGCCGGGACGAACGCCGAGGCGAACGGGGGATGGACGTCATCCGCTGACGGATCAGGCACGCGGCTCGCTGCTGCCGGGGTTCGCGGCCGGCTGGCACAGGAAGTCCAGCAGCGGCATCGCGGCAGCGAAGCGCTGCGCGGCAAGGCTGACCAGGCCCTAGGACGTGGCTTCGGCGAACGACAACGGCGCCAGCCCGATGAAGTCCTTGCGTCGGATGTCGTCGATCGCCGGGTGGTCCGCGGCGTAACCGCGCGGCGGTCGGCTCAGGCTGTCACCGGCGAGCACCCCGTGCGCGGCGAACTGACGGTCGTCGCGCACGGCGAGCCAGCGCTGCGGGTGATCGGCGATGCGGGCGCGGATGCCGGCCAGGGTGACGGGATCCGGATGCCAGCAACCTGCGCCGAGAAAGCAGCCGTCGCTCGACGGAATTGTTGCGCGTTCCGGGCAGCCGGTAAAGACCAGCCGCGCTGGCGTTGCCGGTCCGGATGCCGGTCTATGCCGGGATGGGAACATTCCCTGCGGCCGCTGCCGGCGATTGCCGCGCCGGAGGACACCCTGCGGCGTGCCATCCTGGAAGAGCCGCACGCCGCGCCAGCGCCCTTTCCGTCCGTCCGGCTGCGCGCGGCGGGCAGCAACGGGCGGCGGCCGACTGCCGCATCTGTCGTAAGATCGCGGTGCAGTTGGCAGACACGAGGAGCATTGCATGCAAGCGATCTTTCGCGGCGAGGAGTCGGTCGAGACCGTTCGCGTTCCCGGCGCAGCGCCGATCAGGATGTGGACCGAAGGCGTTCCGGTCGAGGAGGAGGCGCGTCAGCAGTTGATCAACACCGCCCGCCTGCCGTTCGTTTTCCATCACCTGGCAGTGATGCCCGACGTGCATCTCGGCAAGGGCTCGACAATCGGCAGCGTCATCCCGACTCGCGGCGCGATCATTCCGGCTGCCGTCGGCGTCGACATCGGCTGCGGCATGATCGCCACGCGCACGACGCTGGCCGCTGCCGACCTGCCCGACAACCTGCACGGACTGCGCAGCGCCATCGAGCGCGCCATACCGCATGGTCGCACGGTCGGTCGCGGACGGCGCGACGAAGGCAGTTGGGAGAACCCGCCGCCGCTGGTCAACGCATTCTGGGCCGAACTGCTGCCACGCTTCCGGCGGCTGGTCGAGAAGTACCCGAGCCTGCAGAACACCAACAACCACAACCACCTGGGAACGCTGGGAACGGGCAACCACTTCATCGAAGTCTGCCTCGACGAAGCCGACCGGGTCTGGCTGATGCTGCACTCGGGGTCGCGTGGCGTCGGCAATGCCATCGGCAGCACCTTCATCGCGCTGGCACAGGCGGACATGCGGCAACACCTCGCCAACCTGCCCGACCGTGATCTCGCGTACCTCGAGGAGGGCAGCGCCCACTTCGCCGACTACGTCGAGGCAGTCGACTGGGCGCAGGATTACGCGCGCCACAACCGCGCTGCGATGATGGCGAACCTGGTCGCCGCGACACGGCTGGTGATCGCGAAACCGTTTGCCGTCGACGTCGAAGCTGTGAACTGTCACCACAACTACGTGCAGAAGGAGACCCATTTCGGCGCCGAGGTCTTCGTCACCCGCAAGGGCGCGGTGTCGGCGCGGCGCGGCGAACTCGGCATCATTCCGGGTTCGATGGGGGCGCGCAGCTACATCGTCCGTGGCCTCGGCAACTCGGAGTCGTTCTGCTCGTGCAGCCACGGCGCCGGCCGCATCATGAGCCGCAACGAGGCCCGCCGCCGCTTCACCGTTGCCGACCAGGAGCGTGCCACCGCGCACGTCGAGTGTCGCAAGGACCAGGACGTGATCGACGAAATACCGATGGCCTACAAGGACATTGACGCCGTGATGCACGCGCAGCGGTCGCTCGTCGAGGTCGTGCATACGCTGCGGCAGGTGGTGTGCGTCAAGGGTTGAGCAGCGCGTGGAACGTGTCGACGGCATCGGCGACGCTGCTCCGGCGGCCGAAGTCGCCGACGCTTTCCTCCAATGGCGAGCCAGGTCGCCTCGCTGGACGAAAAGCGGCACCTTTACAGGTTGCTCCGCTACCAGCACACTGACGAAATTCTTGAACAGAGCCCAGCCTGGCGTTTTGGCATTCCCATGCCGCGGCCGGGAGTGGCTAGGCCAGGGCAGCCGCGACTCGCGGCGGGCCAGCGGGCCGACGAGGTGGCTCTGCCCCACGACTTGAACAGCATGGATGGGAGATCGCGATGAAAGACACGAAGGCAGGCATGAAAGTCATCATCGTCGGCGGCGTGGCCGGCGGCGCATCGTGCGCGGCGCGCCTGCGCAGGCTGGATGAGAACGCCGAAATCCTCATGGTGGAGCGCGGGCCGTACGTCTCGTATGCGAATTGCGGCCTGCCGTATCACGTCGGCAGCGTAATCGAGAAGGAATCGAGCCTGCTCGTGGCCAACGCGGCAATGTTCCGGACGCTCTTCGCGGTCGAGGCGAGAACGGGCTGCGAGTGCATCCAGGTGTCGCCGGACAGGAAGACCGTCGACCTGCGCAACGTGGCAACCGGTGAGGTGACGACCGAGCCATACGACCGACTCGTGCTGTCGCCCGGAGCTCTGTCGGTCCGTCCACCGCTGCCTGGCATCGACCTGCCGGGCATCTTCGAGGTCAGGACCGTGCCCGACGCGAGAGCGATCCGCGACTGGATCGAAAGCGGATCGATGTTCCTGGCCGGGATGCACCGTTACTCGGGGTTCCAGACAGTGCGGCCCAAGACCCGTGCGGTGGTGGTCGGCGGTGGCTTCATCGGCATCGAGACGGCGGAAAACCTCGTTCACCGTGGGTTTGACGTGACGCTCGTCGAGATGGGCGACCAGATCCTCGCGCCACTCGACCAGGAGATGGCGCGCGTCGCGGAGGGTTACCTCGAGAAGCACGGCCTGCGCCTCGCGCTCAACGACGGCGTCGCCGGGTTCGAGCAGGGCGATGACGGCTCGCTGAAGGTGCTCACCCAGTCCGGCAAGGTTCATCCCGCTGACATCGTGATCCTCGCACTGGGCGTGCGTCCCGACACAACGCTGGCGAAGGCGGCCGGTCTCGCCATCGGTCAGCGTGGCGGCATCCGCGTCGACGATCAGATGCGCACGAGCAATCCCGACATCTTCGCGGTCGGCGACGCGGTCGAGGTCCAGGATTTCGTCACTGGCGAATGGAGCCTCGTTGCGTTGGCCGGCCCGGCGAACCGGCAGGGTCGCATCGCGGCAGACGTGATCGCCGGGCGCAACGCGCGCTTCCGCGGCACGCAGGGGACTTCGATCATCGGTATTTTCGGCGGTGCTGCGGCATGGACGGGCGCCAGTGAAAAGACGCTCACTCGCCTCGGCGAGACGGACTTCGAGAAGATCTACCTTTACCCGAACTCGCATGCGGGCTACTACCCGGGCGCAAAGCCGATCGCGATGAAGGTGGTCTTCCGCAAGTCGGACGGGCGCCTGCTCGGTGCCCAGGCGCTCGGCGAAGACGGCGTGGACAAGCGCATCAGCGCGCTCGCGATGGCGTTGCAGCTGGGCGCAACGATTTACGACCTTGAGGAGGCGGAGCTGTGCTACGCGCCGCAGTTCGGCAGCGCCAAGGATCCGGTCAACTTCGCGGGAATGGTTGCCGCCGATGTACTGCGCGACGACATGCCCCTCAGCCACTGGGATGCTGCCGGGGATGGTCTGCTCCTCGACGTGCGGATGCCGATGGAACTTGCAGTCGAAAGCGTCCACAACGCGGTCAACATTCCGCTCGATCAGCTCCGGGCGCGGATGGGCGAACTTCCCCGCGATCGGGAGATCCTGGTCATTTGTCGTTCCGGCGGACGCGCCTATTTCGCGACGCGGATCCTGAATCAGAACGGGTTCAAGGCCAGGACGCTGTCCGGCGGCATGCTCGCGCGTACGCACGCCACGACCTTCTGGGAGACCTGACATGGGCCGCGAAGCGCTGGAGTTGTTGCGCTTCGTTCCTCAGCCCAACCGACACTCTGTGGAGATCGCCTTGCGGTCGGACAAGGCGCGCGATTCGACGAGGTGCAAGGCGCAAGCCCGTGGCGGCTGCCGCAGCGGCACGCGCTGCCGCTGCGGCGGGTGTGGGGTGCATCAAGCGCCGAGGCGCGCCTGGAACTCGTCGACGGCATCGGCGACGCTGGTCCGGCGGCCGAAGTCGCCAACGCTTTCCTCCAATCCTTCTGCGCGCAGGATGTCGCGCACGGCCGCATGCGCTGCCACCAGCCGCAGGCGTATGCCAGCCGCCTGCAGTTCGCTGTGCAGCTTGGCGAGCATGCGTGCGCCCGCGAGATCGACCGTTGGCGAAGTGGACAGATCCAGGACCGCCAGCGTCAGGGTCTCGGGGGTGGAGCGGATCCGTTGCCAGATGGCATCGCGCACATGCTCGACATTGAAGTAGAGCAGGGCGGCCTCGACTCGGCAGAGCAGCGCCCCCGGGACCGCGGTGTTGTCCGGGTTGCGCTCGATGTCGGAGTAGCTGCGCGTTCCCGGAATGCGACCGAGGAAGGCGACGTGCGGCTGCGCAGCGCGCCGGATCAGCAACAGGAGTGACACCAGTACGGCGACGATGACGCCCTTGAGGATGCCCAGCACCAGCACGCCGGCGAAGGCGACCATCGAGACGCCGAACTCGAAACGGCTGACGCGCCACACATGGCGCAGTTCGCTGATGTTGACCAGGCCCTTGACGGCCACCAGAACGATCGCTGCCAGCACCACGTTCGGCAGGTTGTAGAGCATCCCGGTCAGGTACATCAGGCACAAGCCGATCGTCACCGAGGCGAAGACCAGCGCGAGCGGTGTCTGCGCCCCGGCCTTGTCGTTCACCGACGATTGCGACAGGCCACCAGCCACCGGGTAGGCCTGGAACAGGCCGGCAGCCAGGTTCGCCGCACCCAGGCCGAGAAGTTCCTGCCGGGCATCGATCTCGTAGCCGCGCGCCTGCGCGAGGGCGCGGGCGGCAGACACGCTTTCGACGTAGGCCAGCAGCAGGCAGGCGAAGGCGAGCGGGATCACGCCGTCCACATCGCGCACGCGCAAGTCCGGCAACTGGAAGTCCGGCAGGCCCTGCGGCAACGCGCCGACGATCTTGAAGCCGAGTTCGCCGAGCGGTGTCAGCGACAGCAGGATGATCGAGACGATCACCACGACGAGCGCAACCGGCCGCCCCGGCAGGAATTTCTCCCCCAGGAGCAGCACCGCGAGCGCTGCAAGACCGAACGCGAGAACGGCGAGGTTGGTATCGGGGAGCTGGCCAGCGAGGGTGACGACGGACTCGAAAAATCCGTGTCCGCCGCCCTGGACGCCGAACAGCTTGGGCAACTGGGTCATGGCGATGGTCAGCGCCGCACCCGCCTTGAAGCCCAGCAGAATCGTCTCGCTGATGAAGTTGACCAGCGAACTCAGGCGAAACAGCCAGGCCAGCACGCACATCACGGCGATGCACAGCGCCGTCAGAGCTGCGATGGACGCCCAGCGACCCGGATCGCCCTGCGCCATGCCGGCGACCGTGACGCCGACGAGCATCGAGATCGCCGAGGTGGGGCCGATCGCCAGTTGGCGCGATGAGCCGAACAGCGCGTAGAACAGGCCGCCGAGCAGATAGCAGTAGATGCCGTATTGCGGCGGCAGCCCGGCGAGCGAGGCGTAAGCGAGCGAAACCGGGATGCCGTAGGCGGCGAGCGTCACTCCCGCGATCGCATCGTTCGCCAGCCACTTCTTCTGGTACGCGGCAAGCCACTGCGCCGGCGGAAAGAGCGCACGCCAGCCGCCAATCGGTGCCTTTCGAGCCGGTTCCGAAGTGGCGCCCGGACTCATGGACTGTCTTCGACCTGCGCTTCGAGTCGCCCTTCGCGCACTGCCTTGACGAAGGAGCGATAGTCGCGCTGGTTCTGGTCGCTGTACTCGACGGCAAACTCGCAGATCGGGTCGTCGAAGACGGAACTGGAACCCATGTAGCCGGCGATTAGCGCGGCGTCGCCCGAACGCGCGTGCGCGCGTGCCAGCGCGCGGGCGCACAGCCGGCCGTAGGTGGCCAGACGGTCGACATCCCATCCCTCGATGACGGCGCTGATCTTGACGTCGCGCAACTGCCTGAAGTAGTAGTGGCGGCCATTCTCGCCGGTCGCCCAGCCGAGGAACATGTCGCTCGCCCCCTGCATCAGGCGCTGCCCGGCAACGACGCGCTGGCCGTGATTGGCGTGCAGGCTCGCGCCCGCATAGGGCTCGAGGACCGACGTCCGTGCTTCCTTGATCTGCAGGAAGAGCGGGTCATTGTCGGCGGCCATGAACAGCGCAACCAGGCATTGCGTGCCGACGCTGCCGACGCCGACGACCTTGATCGCCAGGTCGCACAGATGGAAGCGGTCGAAGAGCACACGCACGTGCTCCGGCAGCGACTCGCGGTACCGTGCCAGTCCTTCGCGGTACTGCGTCCGCATACCCGGTGCCAGCTCCTCGCTGGGATGAAAGATCAGTGGCGGATTGTCCCTGATCTTCGGCAGTGCGCCGTGATGTTCGGCGAGTTTCAGGAAGACATTCTCGACGGCGCTCTGCTGGCGCGCCTTAGCGACCCGTCTGGCGGCGAGCTTCCTGAGCTTGGCGTCGCTGCCGCTCATCTCGGCCATCACGCGTGCCAGCGGAATTTTGTCGTACCAGACATCGAGCGCGCGCATCGACGAATAGTCGGCCATCCGCTCGCGATACGCGCGCACCGTCGCCGTCGCCGCGCGTGCCGCCTCACTTTCGTGCAGGTGCAGGTACTGCGCGGCGATGACGACGCTCGCCGCCAGGCGCTTGAGATCCCACTCCCAAGGCGCCGGCAGCGTCTCGTCGAGGTCATTGACGTCGAAGACCACCTGCCGCTCGGGTGTGGCAAAGCCGCCGAAATTCAGCAGGTGTGCATCGCCGCAAGCCTGCACCCGCAGGCCCGAGTTCGGCGTCGACGCCAAGTCAGCCGCCATGATTGCCGCCGACCCGCGGTAAAAGGTGAACGGTGACTGCAGCATCCGGCCAAAGCGGATCGGCACCAGTTCGGGCATACGCCCTTCGTTCGATGCAACGAGCACCTCGATCGGGTCGCGTCGCTTCCGCGGCGCTTTCCATCCGCCCTGGGCCTCGCGCGATACGGTTTCGCGCAGCGCGCTTCCCTGCGCACGGCGTTCCTGCGGCGAGAGGACCGCCTTTCCGTTGCCTTCGGCGGCGCCTTCCTGCTTGTCATCAAACTTGCTGTTCGACATCTCGACCATCCTTCCTGTTGAAAACGCCTTCACGATCAGTATAGGCGATGTGGACGGGCGGTGGGCTCGTGCCCAGGCTTCGCCGCCGCTGCTGGTAGGGGCGGCGACGGCAGCGGGTCGGGATCGTGTACGGGCTGACGACCTGCAGCCGCCGCCGGTCCAGCATTTGCTGGCGAAGTTCGCCGGGAAAGGGGAGTGCAGGCGGTTGCGGCTGGTAGGACGCGCGCCCGGGGTCGCGGACCGGCATCGCGTCGCCGGCGCGGTGGCGGACGACGGGCGGCAGCCGGCAGAAGCATCCTGCGCGCCACGCGTCGGCGGCTGCGTGGCGCAGGAACCTGAGCAGGCGACGGCTGCCGCGCGAGCAACCGCATCGTGACGCGCCGCGCCGCGGCGCTCAGTACTGTTTCGTCGCTGGTGCCTTCGTCTTGCCAGCCTGTACGCCCTGCTCGTAGGCGCGCTGCTCTTTCTGCTTCTGCTGATCGTAGAGGTAGCCGCCGGCCGCGCCGATCGCTGCGCCGCCCGCCGCCCAGCCCCACTCGCCGGTTGCCGCTCCCACCACCGCGCCGACGCCCGTGCCGATGGCGGCACCGCTCAGCGTGCGCTGCTCGGTCTGGCTCATGTTGGCACAGCCGCCGATGGCGAGCATGCCCGCCAGCAGCGGGATGCCGATCAATCCGTTTTTCATCGTCCTGCTCCTCATGTCTGTGGTCTGTCCAGGTCGCCGCGCGCCGCAGGGCGCTACTTGCGGCAAGGGAACTTCTCGCCGGCAAAGCGGAAGAGGGTGTCGATTGCGCCCGCGCTCATCAGTTGCGGACGGGCGTTGGCCCAGGCGACGAAGTCACTCGCCACCTGCGAGCGCTTCGGGCTCGGTTCGGGAACGCAGACAAAACGATCGGCTGGCTGCGTCGAGGCGTCGTAGTAGCCGTAGGCGCCTGCCAGCACGCCATGGCAGAAGGCAAGAGCCGTCGCGTGGTCGGCATCCGCGGCCGGCACGCTGCAGACTTTCACCAGTTCGCCGGCGGTCCGGATGCGGTACTGGTCGGGCGGTACCGCGTAGGCGGTGGCGGCGAAGGCCGTGGCGGTGGCAAGGAGAGCGATACGCATGTTGACAACCTCCGGTGGCGCAGGCGACCGGCGGGCCGCCCGCAGTTGCAGGGATGTTCAGTAGACTTCGGGAACGTACTTCACTGGCAGGCCCGGGTCCTCGTAGTCGCCTGGCTTGTCCCGCTTGGGAAGAACGATCTTCGGTGGCTTGGCGACCTCGTAAGGAACGCTGTTCAAGATGTGCTTGATGATGTTCAGCCGTACCCGCTTCTTGTCGTTCGAGCGCGCGACGAACCATGGTGCCCAGTCGCTATCGGTGAACCTGAACATGTCGTCGCGGGCGCGCGAGTAGTCGTACCAGCGGCTGTACGACTTGAGGTCCATCGGCGACAGCTTCCACTGCTTGCGCGGGTCGGTGATGCGTTGCTCGAGCCGGCGCGTTTGCTCGTCCATGTCGACTTCGAGCCAGTACTTGAGCAGGATGATCTGGTTGCCATTGACCATCAGCTTCTCGAACAGTGGCGCGATACGCAGGAATCCCTGCACCTGCTCGTCGGTCGCGAAACCCATCACCCGCTCGACGCCGGAACGGTTGTACCAACTGCGGTCGAAGATCACCACCTCGCCTGCCGCCGGCATGTGCGGCAGGTAACGCTGGATGTACATCTGCGTCTTTTCGCGATCGGTTGGTGTCGGCAGCGCGACGACGCGGAACACGCGCGGGTTGAGGCGGCCAGTGATGGCCTTGATGGTGCCGCCCTTGCCGGCTCCGTCGCGGCCCTCGAAGAGAATGACCACCTTGAGTCCCTTTTCCACCACCCAGGTCTGGAGATGGACGAGTTGCGCCTCGAGCTTCTCGAGTTCCTTGTAGTATTCCTTGGACGACATCTTCGTGGCGGGTTCTGCCGGCGCGGCTGTCGCTGCCGTCTCCAGTTCGGCTGCCGACTTTGCAGGTTGCTCGGCCTTCGACTTCTTGGCCGACTTGCTCTTCTTGCCCATCGTTCTCTCCTGTGAGGTGACATCTGGCGCTGCAGTACCGGGCAGCGCTCGCCCGGGTTCTGAGGCCGGGGCAGGAACGCCTACACCGGTCGCGAAGAAGCGCAGGCGGTCTCAGCCCACCGTCGTTCCGCTGCCGCGCTCACTGTTGCGTCATCGCGGCTGCACCGGCTGCCGTGGCGCCGATCTGGTCCGCTTCGCTGACCCAGCCACCACCCATGGCCAAGTACAGGTTGATCATCGCCTGGAACTCCGCCTGCTGCGTCTGTGTGTATTGTAGTTGAACGTTGAACAGGCTGCGTTCGGCATCGAGGACCTCGATGTAGCTGGTGTAGCCGTTGTCGTAGCGCAGGCGGGCGGTGGCGGCGTACTGCCGCAGCGCTTCGACCTGACGCCGCTGCGCCTGCAACTGTTCGCGCGTGCGGTCCTGATTGATGAGTGCGTCGTTGACCTCGCGGAAGGCTTCCTGAATCGCCTTCTGGTAAGCGACCAGCGCCTGCTGCTGCGCCGCCTCGGCTGACTGCAACTGACCGGCCAGCGCACCGGCGGTGAAGATCGGCATGCTGATCGGCAGGCCGTAGTTCCACACCTTGTTCTCGCCCTGGAAAAGATTGCTCAGGCTGGTGCTCGAGTAGCCGAACAGTCCGGTGAGCGAGATCGTCGGGAAGTACGCCGCCTTGGCGGCGCCGATCAGCGCATTGGCGGCAATCAGATCCTGCTCGGCGCGGCGCAGGTCTGGCCGCCGTTCGAGGAGCTGTGACGGCAGACCGGCCGGGATGGCCGGCAGCGTCAACTGATCGATGCTCTTGCCGCGGGCGATCGGGCCGGGGTTGCGGCCGAGGAGCACGCTGAGGCCGTTCTCCTGCTGGGCGATCGCCTTCTCGAGTGGCGGGATGGTGGCCAGCGCTTCCTCATACTGTGAGCGGTTCTGGCTGAGCTCGAGCACCGAGATGAGGCCGCCGTCGAAGCGCAGCTTGAAGAGTTCGTACGACTCGCCGCGGCTCTTGGCCGTCGCCCGGGCGATCTCGAGTTGCCGGTCGAGGTCGCGCAGGTTGATGTAGGCGCCGGTGACGCTGCCGACGAGCGACAGGATGACGCCGCGCCTGCCTTCCTCGCTGGCCAGCAGGCGGGCCCGCGCAGCTTCGGTCTGACGCCGGATGCGTCCCCAGATGTCGATCTCCCAGCTGGCGTTGAGGATCACGTTGTAGGTGCTGAAAGTATTGTCCTGTCCGGCACCGAGGACCACGGCACCGACGTCACGTTGCCGGCGGGCGTCCGCACTGGCGCCAATCTGCGGGAAGAGTCCGGAACGGACGAAGCCGTAGTTGCCGGCGAACTCTTCGACGCGGGCGGTGGCGATCATCAGATCCTTGTTTTCACGCAGCGCCGTCGCCACCAGATCGTTGAGCACGGGGTCAGCGAACTGTTCCCACCAGGCGGTGTTGGCGAGGTCGCGCGCGTCCTGCTCGTTCAGGCGCCAGCCTGCCGGCGCATCGAGGGGCGGACGAACGTAGTCGGGTCCGACCATGCAGCCGCTGGCGAGCAGCGCCAGCAGGGCGGCGAACAGCGGTCTAGGCATGGGGCTGATCCTCCTTGTCGCTCGCGGTAGGCGGCTTTCCTGGCTCGCTGTCGGCAGTCGCCGCGCCGTGCGCGGCGCCGGTGTCTCCCTTGTGCGAGAGCCTCTCGACGACGTAGAAGGTCACCGGAATCAGGAAGATGGCGATGCAGGTCGCGGCCAGCATGCCACCGATGACCGTGCTGCCCATGACCTGGCGCGAAAGCGCGCCGGCGCCGCTGGCGATCGCCAGTGGCACGCAGCCGAGGACGAAGGCGAACGAGGTCATCAGGATCGGCCGCAGGCGCAGTTGAGCGCCTCTGAGGGTCGCCTCGACGAGCGACAGCTCTCCTTTTTCGTACTCCATCTTGGCGAATTCGACGATCAGGATGGCGTTCTTCGCCGCCAGACCGATCAGCATCACGAGGCCGATCTGCGCGTACACGTTCAGTTCCTGGCCACGCAGCAGCAACGCGAAAAACGCGCCGGCAACGGCGATCGGCGTACCCAGCAGAACCGAGAAGGGGAGCGACCAGCTCTCGTACTGTGCCGCCAGGATCAGGAAGACGCAGAGCAGCGAGAAGCCGAAGATGACTGCCGGCGACACGCCCTGCTGCGCCTTCTGCTCCTGGAAGGACATGCCCATGTAGTCATAGCCCATTTCGCTGGGCATGGTTTCGGCGAAAACCGCCTCGAGCGCGCGCATCACCTGCACCGAACTGTAACCGGGCGCCGCCGAGGCGTTGATCTGCGCGCTGCGGTAGAGGTTGTAGCGCATCGTGAATTCCGGGCCGGAGATGTTGCGCACCGACGTCAGCGCCGACAGCGGCACCGCTTCCCCCTTGTTGTTGCGCACGTAGAACTGGCCGACGTTCTCGATGTTGGTGCGGTAATCGCCTTCGGCCTGGACGTACACCTGCCATTGGCGTCCGAAGCGGTTGAAGTAGTTGATGAAGCCGCTGCCGAGGAAGCTCTGCAGTGTCTTGTAGACGTCGCTGAGATTGACCCCCTGTTTGAGCACCTTGTCCTGGTCGACCTCGATGAACAACTGCGGCACCGTCGGCCGGAAGGTGGTTGAAACGCTGGCGAACTCGGGGCGCTTTCTCGCCGCTTCGATGAACCGGGTGGTGTTCTCGGCGAGGAAGGCGATGTCCTTGCCAGCGCGGTCCTGCAGAACGAAGGTCGCGCCACCGGAGGTGCCGACCCCCTGGATGGCCGGTGGCGGAAACGCAAAGGCGATGGCGCCGGGGATGCTGGCCAGCCGCTTGCTGAGTTCGGCCTTGATCGCAGCGTACTGTTCGTCGGGCTGCTTGCGTTCCGCCCAGTTCTTGAGTGTGACGAAAAAGAAGGCGCTGTAGGTATTGGTCACCTGGCTCAGCATGCTGTAGCCGACGACCGTGGTGGTGTACTCGACGCCCGGCACCTTCATGATCAGCTCTTCCGCCTGGGCGGCAATTTCCGACGTGCGTTGCAGCGACGAGGCATCGGGGAGCTGGACCGCGGCGAAGACGTAACCCTGATCCTCATCCGGGAGGAAGCCGGCGGGGACCAGCTTGCCGAAAAAACCGGCACCCGCCGCGGCGGCGACGAGGAACAGGAGACTGATCGCGCTGCGCCGGATGGCAATCCGGCAGAGGCCGACATAGCCCCCGGTGACGCGGCCGAAGACCCCGTTGAACCAGTCGTAGAACTTCTGCAGCGGTCCGCTGCCCTTGACCTTGGGCCTGAGCAGCATGGCGCAGAGAGCGGGGCTCAGGGTCAGCGCGTTGAACGCCGAGATGACCACCGAGATGGCGATGGTGACCGCGAACTGCTGGTAGAGCTGGCCGGTGATCCCAGGAATGAAAGCGGTCGGCACGAAAACGGCCGCCAGGATGACGGCGATGGCGATCACCGGGCCGGTGACCTCCTCCATCGCCCTGATGGTTGCATCCTTGGGTGACATGCCGTGCTCGATATGGTGCTCGACCGCTTCGACGACGACGATGGCGTCATCGACGACCAGGCCGATCGCCAGCACCAGACCGAACAGCGAAAGCGTGTTGATCGAGAAGCCGAACATCGGGAACAGCATGAAGGTGCCGATCAGCGACACCGGCACCGCCAGCAGGGGAATCAGCGTCGCCCGCCAGCCCTGCAGGAAGATGAAGACGACGAGTATGACCAGCACCAGCGCCTCGAACAGCGTGTGCTGGATTTCCTTGATCCCTTCGGTGACCGAGAGCGTCGTGTCGAGCGCGATGACGTAGTCGAGGTCCGGCGGGAAACTCTCCTTGATCTTCTCCATCAACTCCTTGGCGCCGTTGGCCGCCTGCAGGGCATTGGCACCAGGCATCTGGTAGAGGGCAACGACAGCAGATGGTTTCCCGTTGAGCCGACCCTGCTGGCTGTAGGTCTGGGCGCCGAGCTCGATGCGCGCGACATCACTGACGCGCACGATGGACCCGTCGGGGTTGGCACGCAGGACGATGTTGCCGAATTGTTCCTCGCTCTGCAGCCGGCCCTGCGCGCGCACCGCGTAGGTGAATTCCTGGCCCCCCGGTACCGGTTCGGCACCGATGGTTCCGGCCGGATTGACCGTATTCTGGGCGTTGACCGCGTTGATGATCTCCGGGATCGTGATGTTCAGCTTGGCCAGTTGGTCGGGCTTGACCCACAGCCGCATCGCGTACTGGCCGGCGCCGAAGACGGTGACGCTGGCGATTCCCTTGACGCGCGTCATCTGGTCGTTGATGTTGATGTACGCGTAGTTGGCGAGAAAGATGTTGTCGTAGGTACCGTTCGGCGAGTAGAGCGCGAACATGATCAGCGGCGACGAGGTCGACTTGGCGACGGTGACGCCGTAGTTGCGCACATCCGCGGGCAGTTGCGATTCAGCCTGGCCCTGGCGCATCTGGGCGAGCAACTGGTCGGTGTTGGCATCGGTGCCAAGCGCGAAGTTGACATACAGCGTGGACTGGCCATTGTTGGCGTTGATCGAATACATGTAGTCCATGTTGTCGACGCCGGACATCTGCTGCTCGATCGGGGTGGCCACCGCCTGTTCGACGGTCAACGCATCGGCGCCGGTGTAGGTGCTGCTGACCTGAATCTGCGGCGGAACGATGTTCGGGAACTGGGCGGTCGGCAGCCCGGCCATGGTGACCAGCCCGATGATGGTCATCAGGATCGAGATGACCATGGCGACGATCGGCCGGTTGATGAAGAACTTCGACATGGTGGCTTACCCCTTGCTTGCCGCTGCCGGCTTGTCGGCGGGCTGCGGCGCGGGTTTTTCCGCCGGTGTGGCCGGGGTGCCCGCTGCCGCAGCGTCGGCGACGTAGGGCTTGGGCGTGACGGCCATTCCCGGGCGCACCTTCTGCGTGCCCTCGGCGATCACCATCTCACCGGGTTGCAGCCCCTGGCTGATGATCCAGTCGCCACCGATGCGGTCGCCGACAGTGACCGGCCGGATGTCGACCTTGTTGTCGGCACCGACGACCGCCAGCAGATACTTGCCCTGGATCTCGGTGACCGAACGCTGTGGCACCAGCAGGGCGCCCTTGGCGACCGACATGGTCGCCCGCACCTTGCCGTACTGTCCGGGGCGCAGCAGGCTGTTCGGGTTGGCAAACAGCGCCGCCGCCTTGAAGGTGCCGGTGCTCGGGTCGACCTGCCGGTTGAGGAGGTGGAACTTGCCCGGATGCGGATAGAGCGAGCCATCGACGAGGAAGAGGTCGAGTGGCACGTGTTCGTTCTTCGTCCCGCTGGCGGTGGCGGCGGTGGCGACCTTGAGATACTCGCGCTCGCTGATGTTGAAATAGACCTTGATCGGATCGACCGTCGACACGGTCGTCAACTCGGTCGCCATGCTCGGGCTCAGGAGATCGCCGATCTGCGCCTTGGCGATGCCGGCGATGCCGGTGACCGGCGAGGTGATCCGGGTGAAGCCGAGGTTGAGCCTGGCCGTCTTCAGCGACGCGTCGGCCGCCTCGAGGGCTGCCTTGGCCGACAGGTCGGAACCGGTGGCGTCGTCGAGATCCTTCTGGCTGACGGCGTTGAGCGCAGCCAGCGGCTTGATTCGCGCGAGGTTGGCGCGAGTCGTCTCATAGCGGGCGGCCTGCTGCGCCCGCAATCCCTTCGCTTCCTCGACCGCCGCCTCGAAGGTGCGCGGGTCGATCTCGAACAGCGGCTGGCCCTGCTTGACGAGGTCACCTTCGCGGTAATTCTGCTTGATCAGGTAGCCCGTCACCTGCGGCCGGATGACGGCATTGACGTTGCCGTCGAGCGAACCGATCCACTCCATGTAGATCGGTACGTCCTTTTGCACCACCTTGACGACATCGACAACCGGAACTGCCGGCGCCGTTGCCTTCTTCTCGCTGCAGCCTGTGCCGGCCAGGAACAGCAGGCCGGCGAGTCCGGCGGCGACAACGCCCAGGGGGCGGCACGTGCGGGTCAAACGAGGGAGGGTCATGGTGGCTCCTGCGGGTGCTGGGTTGAGGCGCTGCTGCGAAGATGGGGATTATGGAGCAACGCGGCTTGGCAATCCAGCCTTCGGTATTGCCGCAGCAGTTCTCATTTTAGATTCCATGGTAGCGGGTGGTGAGGGTAGAGACTGTTGGAAGGGGTAAATCAGCCGGTGTCTGGGGCGTTGGGAGCGAGGCGCTGCTGCATGAAGCGCATGAGGTGATCCCAGTCATCGAACGGCAGGTACTGTAGCAAGGCGCGCAGGTGTTCGAAGAAGGTACGGCGGGAGG
>JAGFNJ010000034.1 GCA_017592775.1 Candidatus Accumulibacter conexus
TTACTTCGACCGACTCGGCGTGCCGCGTCTCTCATAACCTCAACTACTTGAACCGCCCGGTGCGGACCCGCATGCCGGGTGGTGTGGCAGGGGAACGGTCAGGTAATCTGACCGCCCCTATGCCGATCTGCCGATGCGCGGCGTCGCACGACGCTGCTGCGCTCAGGCGGCGAAGTTCTGCTCGGCGAAGCTCCAGTTGACTAGACTGCCGAGGAAGGCCTCGACGAACTTCGGTCGCAGGTTGCGGTAATCGATGTAGTAGGCATGCTCCCAGACGTCAATGCAGAGCAGCGCCTTGTCGGCGGTCGTCAGCGGTGTGCCGGCGGCGCCCATGTTGACGATGTCGACCGTGCCGTCGGGCTTGCGCACCAGCCAGGTCCATGCCGACCCGAAGTTGCCCACCGCCGATGCCTGAAAGGCCTTCGCAAACTCCGCGAAGGAGCCCCAGCGGGCGTCGATCGCTGCTGCCAGCGCACCGCCCGGGGCGCCGCCACCGTCTGCCCGCAGGCAGTTCCAGAAGAAGCTGTGGTTCCAGACCTGGGCCGAGTTGTTGTAGATGCCGCCTGCCGGTGCCTTGCGGACGATCGCTTCGAGGTCGAGTTCTTCGTACTCGGTTCCCTTGATCAGGTTGTTGAGGTTGGTGACATAGGCCTGATGGTGCTTGCCATAGTGATACTCGAGGGTTTCCTGCGACATGTGCGGTGCCAGGGCATTCGTGGCGAAAGGCAGTGGCGGCAACTTGTGTTCCATGCGTGTTCTCCGTAAGTATTGTCTGAAGCAAGAGGGGTTGCGGGCAGGACCGCTGTTCAGCCCCCGTCAAAGCACCTGCTGCGCCGGGATTCTATTCTTGCCCTGCCTTGCTGGCAATGGCGCCCCGGGGAACGGTTGCACGAGGCTTCGCAGGCTTGCGTCGCGAAACCCCGCGCGCCCGGGTGCGGGACGCTTCGCTGGCGAGCAGGCGTTGCTCTGGCTGTCGGCCCGTTGCCGCGTGATCAGAGCCGGCCGTCGTCGGCAGAAACGGCCAACACCGTCGCGTCCGCTCGTCCACGGTGAAAGATGACAGCGATTTCCTCGCCAGGTTCCAGCATCGAGCTGGCATGGATGATCCGTTGCTGGCTGTTGGTGATGATGCTGTAGCCGCGCGCCAGCACCGCCCGCGGGTCGAGGTGCGACAGGCTGGCGGTCAGGCGACCCAGTTCGGCCGCCTTGCCGTCGAGCGCCTGCCGCCCCGCGCGCTCCAGTCGCGACGCCAGCGACTGCAGATGGAGCGTCTGCCGCGGCAGCGCCGGGCGTTGCTGTCGCAGGCGATGGCCGAGGCTGGCCAGCGTTCCGCGCGCCCGTGTGCTGCACAGCAGCAGGCCGGCGTCGAGGCGGCGCTGCAGGTGGCGCAGCCCCTCCTGCTGGCGCGCGAGCGATTGCCCCGGGTGCTGCAGGCGGCGGGCCAGCCAGTCGAGTTGTTGTCCCCGCTGGTTGACGAGCTGTGCGGCCTGGCGACGCAGGGCGAGGTGATCTGCGACGAGCCGCGCGAGCAGCGCGCTGCGCTCCGGGGCGGCCATCTCGGCCGCCGCGGTCGGCGTCGCCGCGCGTCGATCGGCGGCAAGGTCGGCAATCGTGAAATCGGTCTCGTGGCCGATGCCGCTGACGACCGGCAACGGACAGGCGCGGATGGCACGTGCCACGGTCTCGTCGTTGAACGCCCGCAAATCTTCCAGGCTGCCGCCGCCGCGGCAGAGGATCAGCAACTCGCACTCGGCACGCTCGCCGGCACGGCGAATGGCGTCGGCGATCAGGGCGGCGGCGCCGTCACCCTGGACGGGCGTCGGATAGACGATGATCTCGACTTGGCCAGCGCGCCGGCCGAGCGTGCTCAGGACGTCGCGCAGGGCGGCTGCCTGCGGCGAGGTGACGACGCCGATCCGCCGTGGAAAGGCCGGCAGGGGGCGTTTGATCGCGCTGGCGAAGAGGCCTTCGCGTTCGAGCTTCTCCTTCAGGCGAAGGAAGCTCTCGTAGAGGTTGCCGATGCCGGCACGGCGCGCCGCCTCGATGTTGAGCTGGAAATCGCCGCGCGCTTCGTAGAGGGTGACCAGCACGCGTGCCTCGATGTGCTGGCCGCTCTCGAGGCGCCAGCCAAGCAACTGTGCGCGGTTGCGGAACATCACGCAGCGCACCTGCGCCACGCTGTCCTTGAGCGAGAAATACACGTGTCCCGAAGCGGCGTAGCTCAGATTCGATACTTCGCCGGCGACCCAGCAGAGCGGGAAGGCAGCCTCGAGACGCTCGCGGGCCAGGCGGTTGAGCACGGACACCGGCATCACCGGCGGTGTCGGGTCGAAGGTGGCGGTGCCGAACAGGGAATCTTCCATGGCGCGATTCTACATCGCCGCATCCTGCCGGCGTTCGCCGCCGCTTCGGCTGCAGGATCCCGCCGGTGGCAACCGAGGGCGCGGTGGTCGGCAGTTGCCCGCTTTTCCGGCAGACGAGAAAAATCTTCCGTATTCGGCACTTGTCGTCCTCACCAACAGGCTGTGCGGTGATTTGTCCACAGATGCTGGGGACAATCCCGCCGCGCCGCCATTCGCCTCTGTCCTTCGCTGCCGTGGACGGGGCTTGCCGCAGGCGTCGGCGCAGGCTAAAGTGCCCGCCTGTCCCAATCTCGCGGAGCAAACGGTGTTTTCCATCATTCAGGCTGCTGGCTGGCCGATCTGGCCCTTGCTGCTGGCTTCAATCATTGCCGTGGCACTGATCATCGAGCGCCTGGCGGCGCTGCGGCGCAGCAAGGTCGTCCCTGCCGGGCTGCTGCAGAGAGTCATCGCCGAGTACCGGCAGAGCGGTGCGACGGCGGCACTGGTCAGCAATCTCGAGGCGCATTCCCCGCTTGGCCGGATCCTCGGCGCCGGCCTGCGCAACGTCGGCAGCTCGCGCGAGGTGATGCGGGAAGCGATCGAGGAAACCGGCGCGGTGGTCCTGCATGATCTGGAGCGCTACCTGACGACGCTCGGCACGATTGCCTCGATCAGTCCGTTGATGGGCCTGTTCGGGACCGTCGTCGGCATGATCGAGATCTTCGGCTCGCAGGCGCCGGGTGGCAGCAACCCGATCCAGCTTGCACACGGGATTTCGATTGCGCTCTACAACACCGGCTTCGGGCTGTTGATCGCCATTCCGGGAATGATCTTCTGGCGCCATTTCCGGGCACTGGTGGACAGCTACGTCGTCGAGATGCAGCAGCAGGCGATTCGTCTGGTCGAGGTTCTGCACGGCGAACGCAAGGCTTGACGGGAGGGGCTGGCGATGAACTTCCGACGCGGCCGCACCAGCGACGTTCCCGAGATCAACCTGATTCCCTTGATCGACGTCCTGCTGGTGATCATCATCTTCCTCATGCTGACCACCACCTACTCCAAGTTCTCCGGGCTCGAGATCAACCTGCCGACGGCAGACGCCAGCAAGCCGGAAGAGCCGCCGAAGGAGATCAACGTCGTCCTGACGGCTGCCGGCCAAGTGGTGGTCAACAAGGCGCCGCTGGCATCGGCCAGCGTGCAGTCGATCAGTGAGGCGCTGCGGCGCGCTGCCGGCGACCTCCGGGAGCCGGTAGTGGTCATCAACGCCGACGCCAAGGCCAATTACCAGAGCGTCGTCGACATCATGCAGGCGGCGCAGACGGCGGGTTATCCGCGCATATCGTTCGCCACCCAGTCACCGCACTGATGACCGCCGCAGGCGTGCTGCGGCGGCTTCCCGGATGGTGGTACGAGCGCCGTCTGGTGCCCGCTCTCTGGCCGCTGCTGCCGCTGTCCTGGCTGTTCGGCGCGCTCGTCGCGCTGCGGCGGCGGCTCTACCGCTGCGGTCTGTTGACCGCCGTCTGCCTGCCGGTGCCCGTGGTGGTGGTCGGCAACCTGACCGTTGGTGGCAGCGGCAAGACGCCGCTGGTCCTCTGGATCGTTCGCCACCTGCGTGCGGCGGGCTGGCGGCCGGGGATCATCAGTCGCGGGCATGGCGGTTCGGCGGGTGCGGAGCGCGCGGTTGCCGCCGATTCGCCGCCTTCAGTGGTCGGCGATGAGCCGCTTCTGCTGGCGCGGCGCAGCGGCGTGCCGGTGTTCGTCGGCGCCAATCGGGTTGCCGCCGGCCAAGCCTTGCTGGCCGCCCATCCGGACTGCGATGTGATCGTCTCCGACGACGGTCTGCAGCACTATCACCTGCAGCGCGCGCTCGAAGTGGTCGTCTTCGATGGGCGCGGCGTGGGCAACGGCCGGCTGCTGCCGGCGGGTCCCCTGCGTGAGCCGGTGCAGCGCCTGCGCGAGGCCGACGCGGTCGTCTGGAATGGTGCGCCGGAGCGCTCCATCGAGGAAGTCGCGGCGGCCCTGCCGCAGGTGGCGATGCGCCTCGCCGGCCAGGGTTTCGTCGCCGTCGCTGGCGAGGCGCGCACTTGCAGCGCCGATTCGCTGCGCGGGCGACGGCTGTATGCGATCGCCGGCATCGGCGATCCGCGACGCTTCTTCGCGCAGCTGCGGGCTCTCGATCTCGACTTCGAGGAACATCCGTTCCCCGATCACCACCCCTACCGCGCAACGGACCTGTCGTTCGCCGCCGATGGCGTGCTGCTGATGACCGAGAAAGATGCGGTAAAATGCGCCGGGCTGGTGCCGGGAGAGGCCTGGGTCCTGCCCGTCGATGCGGTGCTGAGTGCCCGCCTCGGACAACCTGGTCTGTTCGAGACAATTCTGGAGAAACTCAATGGACGCGCGCCTGCTTGATATTCTGGTCTGCCCCGTCTGCAAGGCCAATCTCGAGTATCGCAAGGCCGCGGCGGAACTGCTCTGCAAACCTTGTCGACTGGCCTTCCCGGTGCGCGATGGGATTCCGATCATGCTCGCCGACGAAGCGCGGCCGCTGCGCAGCGACGAGGTGTGAAGGCTCAGCCGGGCGACAGCACGATGTCTTTCAAGGTTGTCATCCCCGCCCGCTACGCTTCCACCCGCTTGCCCGGCAAGCCGCTGCTCGATCTCGGCGGCAAGCCGATGGTCGTTCGTGTCGCCGAACGGGCGCTGCTCTCGGGCGCCGACGAGGTGGTGGTCGCCGTTGACCATCCGCAGGTACTCGAGGTCGTCAGGCGGCACGGCCTGCACGCGCTGCTGACCAGTGCGGAGCACGCCAGCGGTACGGATCGCCTGGCGGAGGTGGTCGCCCTGGCCGGCTGGAGCGAAGATGAACTGGTCGTCAATGTCCAGGGCGACGAGCCGCTGATCGACCCGGCGCTGGTTGCGCGCACGGCGTCCCGCCTGGCTGCCAGCGGTGCCGAAATCGCCACCGTCGCGCATCCCGTGGCTGACGCGGCAGACTTCTTCAACCCCAATATCGTCAAGGTGGTCGTCTCGGCACGCGGCGATGCCCTGTATTTCTCGCGCGCGCCGATTCCCTATGCCAGGGACCACTTTGCCCGCGAGGCCGGGGGCGAGACCCTGCCGCCGGCGATGGTGGCCTATCGTCACATCGGGCTCTATGCGTACCGGGTGCACTTCCTGCGCACCTACAGCCGGTTGGCGCCATCACCGCTGGAGAGCATCGAGGCGCTCGAACAGTTGCGTGCACTCTGGCACGGCTTTCGCATCAGCGTGGCGATCGCCGATCACCTGCCAGCGGCCGGCGTCGATACGGCGGAGGACGCTCGCCGCATGCAGGAATGGTTCAAAAAGGTTTGACCCTGCGCCCGTTTGCGGGTAAGTTTCCGCCTGTCGGTCACGACAACGTGTTGCAGCGGCCCGCTTGTCATGACGCAAGTGATTGAAGTAAAGGATCAAGTCACCGTTTGTTTTGGCTAGGAAGGCGAACCATGAAACTCATCCTGCTGGGCGCGCCAGGTGCCGGCAAGGGCACTCAGGCCCAGTTCATCCGGGAGAAGTTCGGTATCCCGCAGATCTCCACCGGCGACATGCTGCGGGCTGCGGTGAAGGCGGGGACGCCGCTGGGAGTCGAGGCGAAGAAGGTCATGGATGCCGGCGGGCTGGTGTCGGACGAAATCATTATCGGCTTGGTCAGCGACCGCCTGCTCCAGGATGACTGCCGCGCCGGCTACCTGTTCGACGGCTTTCCGCGTACGCTGCCGCAGGCCGAAGCGATGAAGCTTGCCGACGTGGCGATCGATTACGTTCTCGAGATCGATGTTGCCGATTCCGAAATCATCGAGCGGATGAGCGGCCGTCGGGTGCACCCGGCGTCGGGTCGCACCTACCATGTTCGTTTCAACCCGTCGCGTACAGCCGGCAAGGACGACATCACCGGCGAGGACCTCATCCAGCGCGACGACGACCAGGAGGAGACGGTCCGCAGGCGGCTCGAGGTCTACCATTCGCAGACCAAGCCGTTGCTGGCCTATTACCATGCCTGGGCCGCCAGCGGCGATCCGAAGGCGCCGCAATGCCGCACGATCGCCGGCGTGGGCAGTGTCGAGGATATCCGACGGGCGGCTTTCGAGGCGCTGCAATAGGCGTCGGGCGATGATCGTTCAACTGCAACCGGATTGGCAAGCGCGCTCAGGGGGCGCGCTTGCCACAACTCCGCCAGTCCTGGCTGCCAGCGGCGGTGGCTCGCGCAACTGGCCCGTGCTGGTGGCGGCCTGCGCGCCGGTATCGCGCTGCTGGCTCGAATGCACGTAGGCAGCCTGCCGGCTTGGGGTTCCTGTTTTTCTTGCAGTGTGGGGAAGTTGGGCCCGCGGGGTTTCGTGCTGCGGGCGGGGTAATCTACAGAGGGAGGTAGTTCATGTCGACAGGATTGATGTTCGCGCTCGTTTGCGCGGTCCTTGCAGTGCTCTACGGCGCGGCAATGACGAAGTGGATTCTTGCGTTGCCAGCCGGCAACCCACGCATGCAGGAAATCGCCAAGGCCATCCAGGAAGGGGCTTCGGCGTATCTCGCCAAGCAGTACACGACGATCGCGGTCGTCGGTGCGGTGCTCTTCGTGCTGATCTGGATCGCCCTCGGCAAGCTGATGGCCATCGGTTTCCTGATTGGCGCGGTGCTTTCGGGCGCGACCGGCTTCATCGGCATGAACGTGTCGGTGCGCGCCAACGTGCGCACTGCCGAAGCGGCGCGCAACGGCATTGCCGCGGCACTGGACGTCGCCTTCAAGGGCGGCGCCATCACCGGCATGCTGGTCGTCGGTCTCGGTCTCCTCGGCGTTGCCGGCTACTACGCGGTTCTCCGCGGCTCCGGCGCGGACCTCGAGCATGCCGTCCATCCGCTGGTCGGGCTCGCTTTCGGCGGTTCGCTGATCTCGATCTTCGCCCGTCTCGGTGGTGGCATCTTCACCAAGGGTGCGGACGTTGGCGCCGACCTGGTGGGCAAGGTCGAGGCGGGTATCCCGGAAGACGATCCGCGCAACCCGGCGGTCATTGCCGACAACGTCGGTGACAACGTCGGTGACTGTGCCGGCATGGCGGCCGACCTGTTCGAGACCTATGCCGTGACCGTGGTGGCGACGATGGTGCTCAGCGCGATGATGCTCAAGGGCGTCGCCGGCGCCAACGACAACCTCATCGTGTACCCGCTGGTTCTCGGCGGCGTGTCGATCATCGCCTCGATCATCGGCTGCTTCTTCGTCAAGTCGAACGACGGCGGCAAGATCATGAACGCCCTCTACCGCGGACTGGCGGTTGCCGGCATTCTGGCGCTCGTCGCCTACTATCCGATCACCACCATGATGCTCGGCGCCGGCATCACGCTGGCCGACGGCAGCCTGATCTCGTCGATGAGCATCTTCTGGTGCGCGGCAATCGGTCTCGTCCTGACCGGCGTCCTCGTCTGGATCACCGAGTATTACACCGGTACCGACTTCTCGCCGGTCAAGCGCGTCGCCGAGGCCTCGAGCACCGGACACGGTACCAACATCATCGCTGGCCTGGCGGTGTCGATGAAGGCCTGCGCCCTGCCGGTGCTTGCCGTCTGCGCGTCGATCTACATCACCTACGCGCTTGCCGGGCTGTACGGAATCGCCATCGCCGCCACATCGATGCTGTCGATGACCGGCATCATCGTTGCCCTCGACGCCTACGGCCCGATCACCGACAACGCCGGCGGCATCGCCGAGATGTCCGGGCTGCCGAAGTCGGTGCGCGATGTCACCGATCCGCTCGACGCCGTCGGCAACACGACCAAGGCGGTGACCAAGGGTTACGCGATCGGTTCCGCCGGTCTGGCTGCGCTGGTCCTCTTCGCTGACTATACGCACGCACTGGAAGCGAATTTTGGCGGCAGCCTGCGCTTCGACCTGTCGGATCACATGGTGATCATCGGTCTCTTCCTCGGCGGCCTCATTCCCTACCTCTTCGCCGCCATGGCGATGGAGGCGGTCGGCCGCGCCGCCGGTTCGGTGGTCATCGAAGTGCGGCGGCAGTTCAAGGAGATCAAGGGCATCATGGAGGGCAAGGCGAAGCCCGACTACTCGCGCGCCGTCGGCATGCTGACCACGGCAGCGATCAAGGAGATGATCGTGCCGTCGCTGCTGCCGGTACTGGTGCCGGTTCTCGTCGGCCTGCTGCTCGGTCCGAAGGCCCTCGGCGGCCTGCTGATGGGAACCATCATCACTGGCCTCTTCGTCGCCATTTCGATGACCACCGGTGGTGGCGCCTGGGACAATGCCAAGAAGTACATCGAAGACGGCCATTTCGGCGGCAAGGGTTCCGATGCCCACAAAGCCTCGGTCACCGGCGACACCGTCGGCGATCCCTACAAGGATACGGCTGGCCCGGCGGTTAACCCGCTGATCAAGATCATCAACATCGTCGCCCTGATGATCGTGCCGCTGATGGCGCCGACCCCGGTTGCCAAGCCGGCAGCCGCGGCGCCGGCGCCGATGGCGGTCGTGGTCGCCGTGCCGGTGGCCAAGGTGTACTTCGCAGTGAATTCGGCGGAAGTTCCGGCCGACCTGGCGCAGACCCTGGCAGCGGTCGTCTCCCATGCCAAGGGCAACCCCGGCGCGCGCCTCGCCATCTCGGGCTACCACGATCCGAGCGGCAGCCAGGCAACCAACGAGGAAGTGGCGAAGAACCGCGCCATGGCGGTGCGTGACGCGCTGAAGAACGTCGGCATCGGCGAGGAGCGCATCGAGTTGCGCAAGCCTGTCGTGACGACCGGCAGCGGTGATCCGGCCGAGGCGCGTCGCGTCGAGGTCAGCGTGCAGTAAGCGGGTCACGAAGCAACGGCACGCGGGCAGCCGCCGCAGCGGCTGCCGTCCGGCTCATGAAAAACGGCAAGGCCGCCCACGGGCGGCCTTGCCGTTTTCCGGTGCGACACCGGTACGCTGCTTCAGGCGCTGACCGCCGGATTCAGCGAATAGGTGCCGGTGAGACGTGCCTCGGCCAGAACGTGCCCCTGCAGCGCGGCACGCACCTGTGGTCCGCCGAGCTTGCCGTCCACATCGAGCCGCTCGACATCGAGAGCAAAGAGCGTGAACACGTAGTGGTGCACGATCTCGTCGTTCCAGGGCGGGCAGGGGCCGTCGTAGCCGTAGTAGTCGCCGCGCATGTCGTTGTCGCCGGCAAACCATGCCGTGTAGTCGTTGATCCCCTGCCGCGCGTCGTGTGCCGCGTGCGGGCCCGCCTTGCCGCGCGGCGTCACGTCGCTGGAGAACTCGCCTTCGCCGATCTGCCGCAGGTCCGCCGGCAGGTCGATCAGCAGCCAGTGGAAAAAGTCCACCCGCGGCAGCGATGCCGGCACCGTGCGGTCCTCCTGATTGACGTCGTCGCCCTTGCTCGGGACGTCCGGGTCGTGGCAGATGAGGGCGAAGGAGCGGGTGCCTGCCGGCACGTCGCTCCACGCGAGTTGCGGATTGCGGTTGCTGCCGAGACACACATGGTGTGCCGGATCGGGTATGCAGAAGGCGAAATCGCCCGGGATCCGTTCGCCGTCCCTGAAACTGCTGCTCGTCAATTGCATGATGTCTGGTCCTCCTGAAGGGTTATTCTGCCGCGCTGCGTTTGAAGTCACGCAGGCGAAAACCGGCAACCCATAGTGTAGCGAAATAGACGCCGGCGCCGAAGCACACGATCAGGGAAAGGCGCCACAGGCGTTCGCCGAGTCCCCAATGCAGCCAGTCGGTGGCGTCCCCGCCGGCGAACCAGAGTGCGGTGCCCATCGTCGCCAGAGCACAGGCGAGCCGGGTGTAGAACAGCGGCCAGCCCGGCTGCGGCGTATAAACGCCATGCCGGCGCAATCCGCGGTAGAGCAGGCCGGCGTTCAGGCTGGCGGCCAGTCCGATCGACAGCGCCAGCCCGGCATGGGCGAGCCAGCCGACGAACACCAAGTTGAGGAGCTGCGTCACGCAGAGGGTCAGGATGGCGATGCGCACCGGCGTGCGAACATTCTGCTGGGCGTAGAAGCCGGGCGCCAGGATCTTGACCAGGATCAGCGCGAGCAGGCCGAGGCTGTAGGCGACCAGTGCGTCACGCGTCTGCAGGACATCGTTGCCGGTGAAGGCGCCGTAGTGGAACAGGCTGCTGATCAGCGGCACGGCCAGGATGGCCAGCGCCAGCGCCGCCGGAGCTGCGAGCAGGAAGGCCAGCCGCAGTCCCCAGTCGAGCAGTCGCGAGTATTCGTCGGTCTGGCCCGCCGCATGGCAGCGCGCCAGTGACGGCAGGAGGATGGTGCCGAGCGCGGCGCCGAGCAGCCCGGCAGGGAACTCCATCAGGCGATCGGCGTAGTAGAGCCAGGAGACGCTGCCGGTGGTGAGGAAGGAGGCGAAGATGTTGTTCAGCAGGAGGCTCACCTGCGCCACTGAAACACCGAGGATCGCCGGTGCCATCAGGCGGAAGATGCGCCGCACACCTTCGTCGCGCAGCGACAGTGCAAAACGCGGCAGCATGCCGATGCGTTTGAGGTAGGGAATCTGCAAGGCGAGCTGCAGCGCGCCGCCGATGAACACCGCCCAGGCCAGCGCCATCACCGGCGGCACGAAGTGGGGGGTGGCAAAGACCGCCATGAGGATGAACGAGACGTTGAGCAGCACCGGCGTGAACGCCGGAATCGCAAAGCGGCTCCAGGTGTTGAGGATGCCGCCGGCGAGGGCCACCAGCGACATGAAGAGGATGTAGGGGAAGGTGATGCGCGTCAGGTCGACGGTCAGCGCAAACTTCTCCGGGTTGCCGGTGAAGCCCGGCGCCGACAGGTAGACCAGCAGCGGTGCCCCCGCCATGCCGAGCAGGGTGACCAGCAGGACGATCAGGAAGAGCAGGCTGGCGACGCGGTCGACGAGCTGCCGGGTTGCCTCGTTGCCGCGCCTGTTGCGGTACTCGCCGAGGACCGGCACGAAGGCCTGGGAAAAAGCCCCCTCGGCAAACAGCCGGCGCAGCAGGTTGGGCAGTTTGAAGGCGACGAAGAAAGCGTCGGTCAGCATGCCGGCACCAAAGGTGCGGGCGACGACGAAGTCACGGACGAAACCGAGAATCCGCGACAGCATGGTCATGCTGCTGACGGTGGCGAGGGTCTTCAGAAGATTCATGGTCGCTTCGCGAGGGTTCCGGAGCGCGACGCACGCGGTCGGGTCAGACAGGCCGGGGCCGGGTCGTCAGCCCGTCGCCTTGCCGCGCGGTCGGTCAGCCGTCGCCAGAAAGGGGCAGACGGCCGGTTACTGCGGCTTCTTCGCTTCCGGATTGATCGTGATGCCGCGCTGCTGCAGGGCGCTGACCACCGACTGGGCGTTCCTGTTGCCGGCGCTGGCGAGTTTTTGCGTGCCGCTGGCGAGTGCCTCGAGCTGCGCCCGCATCTTCTCGGCGTTCCGGAAGGTCGTCTCCTGATTGCTGCGCAGGTTGGCCAGGCTGCTCCGCTCCTGGTAGAGCTGGCTCGCCTGGAAGGCTGACCAGACGACCATCGCCACTGCCAGCAGGCAGATCGGCACGAAGACGTTGCCGGACTGTTGCTCGTTGCTGTCGTTCATGTCGGTCATCGGCCTGGCGTCGCCGCCGGCGCGGCGCTGAAGCTGATCCCCTGCGCGGCCAGTAGGTCGCCCAGTTGCGTGTCACCGTCCCTGGCTGCCAGATCGGCGAGCGACTTGACCAGCGACTGGTAGAGCGGCTCGAGCTGCAGGCTCTGCTGGATGTACTGAGCACGTGTGCTCAGTTCGTTCTGTGCTTCCCGGTTGCTGCTGAACATCAGCGCGTTGAGGACGGCCAGAACCAGGGCCAGCACGCCGAGCAGCATCAGGATGCGATATTGTAAGGTGTTCACACGCGTATTCTCCTGCGAAGAGGGCCGCTCGATCGGGCGGCCTCTCTTCGCAGCGACCTCCCAAGCGGTCAGTGTACCATGCTGCGCCGACGCTGCAGAAGCAGACTGGCGAGAGCGATGGTCAGCAACATCATCGTCGCCGGCTCGGGAACCGTACCGCCGCCGCCCTGCTGGTCGATGACGTTGGCGACGATGCGCAGCGTGCGCTGCTGTCCGAGGTCGGGACCGGAGCCGTTTTGGCTGAGCGCATCGAGCCTGATCAGGTCGTCGAGCACGCCGAGGGTCGTGGCGTCGAAGACGTAGTCGAGGCCGCCGATGCTCTGGCCGGCTGCCAGTCCGCTGAAGGGGTTCCAGCCGGTGAAGCTGAAGCCGTCGGCGTCGCCCGTTGCACTGAGGTCGAACGTCCCGCTCAGGAAGTCGGCCGGTCCGCTGATCGCGTTGGCCAGCTGCAGCGAGCCACTGATGCCGAGTGTGCCGAGCACGACGTTGCCCAGATCGAGCGTGTAGTCGTCGCCAATGGCGCTCAGCGTACCGAGGCCGGAGAACTTGGCGAGGGCCGCGTTGGCGATGTTGTTGACCTGCGCCTTGAGGAGCACCGACGCATCGGCACCGGCGCTGATGTCTGCCATGTCGGCGTTCTGGCTGATGAAGGCGACGCTTGCGTTCTGGCTGAACACGCCCGCCGTTGTCGTCGCAAGCCCGACGGCGATCTGCCCGTTGCCCTGGGCGACGATGCCGCTGGCGGCAGCGCCGGCGGCGAACGGCCCGCTGACGCCGTTCAGGCTGGCGTGCAGGGTGTCGTTCAGGCCGCTGACGGCGGCGGCGTTGTGCACCGTCACGTTCCTGCCGGCGACGCTGTCACCGACGCGGACGATGCCGAAGTCGACCTCCGGTGTCGTCGACTGCCCGGCAGCCGCGGTGTAGACCTTGCCGGATACGCTGACCGTCTGTGGGGCCAGGTTGAGCTGGCAGTTCGGCGCGCAGTTGCCGACTTTGCTGGCGTCCGAGACCAGCGCGATGGTCGCGCTGCCGGCGTTGGCACCGGTGTAGTTGCCGGCGACGGCCGTGGTGAGGCCGACCTGCAGCGCGGTACTGGTTGCGCCCGGGTCGAGCAGGTTGAAGCTGCCGCTGGCCGTGACCGGTGCGCCGCCGCTGCTGATGCTGGCGTTCAACGCCGCCTGCGGCGGCGCGCCCGCCACGTTGGTGACGCTGACGTTCGCTGTCGCCGCCGCATCGCCGACCCGGCGGGCCGCGAGGTTGATCGTCGGGTTGTTGATCTGCGGGTTGGCCTGGTTGATGACACTGCCTGTGGCCGTGATGGTGCCATTGACCGCGAAGTTCTCACTGCCTAATGCCACTGCGCCGAGCCCGTTGCTGACGCTGTTCACCGCACCGGCGCTGAAGTAATTGACGGCGATCGAGCTGTTGAGGCCGCCGGCCGTCGCACCGGTGACGGTGACGGTCATCGCGCCGTTGGCTGCCGTGCTGTTGGTGCCGGCAAGGATGCCGTTGAGGGTGCCGCTGCCGCTGATCTGGCTGTTGCCCGAGGCGCCGAAGGCGGCGTTGAGATCCTCGACGAAGCCGGTCGCTCCACTGGCGGTGTTGCGCACCACGAGGTTCTGGCTGACCTGCTGACCGACCTGCAGGGTGCCGAAGTTCAGCGGCCCGGTCTGCAGCGCGCCGGCAGCCAGCTGGTAGACATTGCCGCTGACGTTGATCGTCTGCGCCGGGTTCGCGCCCGCCACACCCAGGTTGTTGCTGACGCCGCCCACCGTGCCGAGCGTCTCGTAGTTGATCTGCACCGTGCCGCTCTTGGCGCCCGCGGTCGCCGTGTTGACCCCGACGCCCATCACTCCGGCGCTGTTGCCGCCGGCGACGATGCCGGTGGCAACAGCGCCGTTGTTCAGCGCCGCGCCGCCACTGGCGCCGAAGCTCGCGCGCAGGTCTTCGCTGAATGCCCCCGGCGCCGCCGTGTTGGCGACCAGCAGCCCCGCCAGGTTGCCGCCGCCAACACGCTGGTTGCCGACGACGATCGGGGTCGGCGTCGTTGCACCAACCGCGGCGTTGTAGGCCGCCGCGCCGCCGGCAAGGACGATGTTGAGCTTCTGGTCGGCGATGTTCTCGAAGTTGCTGCGCAGGTTCAGGACCTGCCCGGCGAGCGGTGCCAGCGCGCCGGCACTGGCGGCGTTGAAGACCACCGCGAGGTCGCCGCTGTTGGCTGCGGGGCCGCCGGCGTTGTAGTTGGCGGCGGTGACGCCGCTACCCGAGAGGCGTGCGTCGTTGATGTTGCCGCCGTTGGCAGCGGTCTGGACGGCGCCGCGCAGCGTCGGACCGGTGCTGCCGGAGTTGCCGATCTGATAGTTGAAGGTGTTGGCACCGACGCGCATGTTGCCGATCGTCAGCGTCGCGTTGTCGGTGTTGCCGTTGCTCACGCCCGCACCGGTGATCACCTGCTTGACATCGCCGCCAGCGACGATCTGGCCGCTGCCGGAAACACTCGCGCGGCGGTTGAAGGCGTTGCCGCTGCCGGCGCCGGCGTTGGTGTAGTCGGTGTTGATCGTCAGGTTGCCGGTACCGAGGTTCAACGCCGCTCCGGCGACGCCCATCAGCAAGGTTCCTTGCGTCTTGGCGCCATTGGCCAGGTTCATCGTGCCGCCGCTGTCGACCTGCAGGGTACCGGTGCCCGAGAGCGCGACGCCGACATTCATCGTCCCGGCCTGGGCACGGACGATGCCGTTGTTGACCAGTGCCGAGTCGGTGAAGGCGATGGTCCCGCCAGCGCCATCGGCAATGATGCTGCCGTTGTTGACCAGCGTCTGCGTGCCGCCGATGTTGAGCTGCTGGCCGATCGTGCCGCTGTGGCCACGTACCGTTACACCGGCGGCGAAGGTTGTGGTGCCGTTGCCGTCGAGGTCGATGCGGTTGCCGGCGCCGGTACTGCCGACGACGATGCTGCCGGTGCCGGACAGCGTGCCCGTTCCCTCGAAGCTGAGGATGCCGTTCTGATTGATGTTGACCGTACCGTTGACCGTCAGGCCGTTGTTAACCCGTTGCCGGCTGTTGCCGACAGTGCTCATGTCCATGACGCCGCTGACGGTGGCCGCATCAACGTAGTTCGCTGCGGTGCTGCTGACGCGCAGGGCGCCGCCGTTGGCGCTCTGGATGTCGCCGCCGCTGATGCGCATGCCGGACTGCAGGACGACGCCGTTGTCGGCGAGAATCACCCCGCTGCCACCGTTGCTGACGTCGCTGCCGAGCTGCAGGGTGGCACCGTTGCGCGCCTCGAGCCGGTTGTTGTTGACCACTGCCGACTGGTCGATGGTGATCGTTCCGCCGGCGACGTCGGCGCTGATCAGACCGTTGTTGACCAGTGTCTGCGTGCCGGGGATATTGATCTGCTGGCCGATGGTGCCGTTCTGGCCGCGCACGGTGATGCCGCTGGCGATCGTCGTCGTGCCGTTGCCGTCGAGATCGATGCGGTTGCCGCCGCCGGTCGCGCCGAGGACGACGGTACCATTGCCGCCCAGGGTGCCGTCGCCTTCGAAGCTGAGAATACCGTTGTTGTTGATGTTGACGGTGCCGTTGAGGACCAGGCCGCCGGTAGTCACCCGCTGGCGACTGTTGGCCTCGGTCGCCATGTCCAGATTGCCGACAAAGGTGACGCCCGTCAGTCGGTTGGCCGCCGTGCTGGTGACGGTGAACAGTCCGCTGCCGCTGGTGTTGATGTTGCCGCTCAGGGTGACGCCCTGCTGGCGGACGGTGCTGCCGCTGCCGGCAACGATCTGACCGCTGGCGCCGCCGGTGACGTTGCTGTTCAGCACCAGGGTGCCGCCGTTGAGCGCGCTCAGAGTGCCGTTGTTGGTGACGTCCGAGTCGGTGATGCTGATCGTTCCGCTGGCGACGTCGGCGCTGATGGTGCCGTTGTTGACCAGTGTCTGCGTGCCGGGGATATTGATCTGCTGGCCGATGGTGCCGTTCTGGCCGCGAATGGTGATGCCGGAAGCGAATGTGGTCGTGCCGTTGCCGTCGAGGTCGATGCGGTTGCCGGCGCCGGTGCCACCGAAGACGACACTGCCGTTGCCGCCGAAGCTGCTGTCGCCCTCGAAGCTCAGGATGCCGTTGTTGTTGATACTGATGGCGCCGTTAAGGGTCAGTCCGCCACCGACGACGCGCTCGCGACTGTTTGCCACGGTGGTCATGTCGAGGTTGCCGTTGAGCGTCACGGCGTCGAGCCGGTTGGCGGCCGTGCTCGAGACCGTGAACAGCCCGTTGCCGCTGGTGTTGATGGTGCCTCCGATGGTCACGCCCTCCTGGCGCACGGTGCTGCCGGTACCCGCGACGATCTGGCCGCCGGCGCCGCCGGTGACGTTGCTGTTGAGCACCAGCGTGCCGCCGTTGACCGCGCTCAGCGTGCCGTTGTTGGTGACGGCGGAGTCGGTGATGGTGATCGTTCCGCCGCTGACGTCGGCGCTGATCAGACCGTTGTTGACCAGTGTCTGCGTGCCGGGGATATTGATCTGCTGGCCGATGGTGCCGTTCTGGCCGCGCACGGTGATGCCGCTGGCGATCGTCGTCGTGCCGTTGCCGTCGAGATCGATGCGGTTGCCGCCGCCGGTCGCGCCGAGGACGACGGTACCATTGCCGCCCAGGGTGCCGTCGCCTTCGAAGCTGAGAATACCGTTGTTGTTGATGTTGACGGTGCCGTTGAGGACCAGGCCGCCGGTAGTCACCCGCTGGCGACTGTTGGCCTCGGTCGCCATGTCCAGATTGCCGACAAAGGTGACGCCCGTCAGTCGGTTGGCCGCCGTGCTGGTGACGGTGAACAGTCCGCTGCCGCTGGTGTTGATGTTGCCGCTCAGGGTGACGCCCTGCTGGCGGACGGTGCTGCCGCTGCCGGCAACGATCTGACCGCTGGCGCCGCCGGTGACGTTGCTGTTCAGCACCAGGGTGCCGCCGTTGAGCGCGCTCAGAGTGCCGTTGTTGGTGACGTCCGAGTCCGTGATGCTGATCGTTCCGCTGGCGACGTCGGCGCTGATGGTGCCGTTGTTGACCAGTGTCTGCGTGCCGGGGATGTTGAGCTGCTGGCCGATGGTGCCGTTCTGGCCGTGGACCGTGACGCCGGCAGCGAATGTGGTCGTGCCGTTGCCGTCGAGGTCGATGCGGTTGCCGCCGCCAGTGTCGCCGAATACGAGGTTGCCGGCTCCTGCCAGCGAACTGTTGCCTTCAAGACTGAGAATGCCGTTCTGGTTGATGTCGATGGTCGTCGAAGCACCGCCAAGCGTCAGCGCACCGCTGACGCGCTGACGGCTGTTGGCGTTGCTCGCCATGTCCATGCGGCCGTTGAGCGTACTGTTGTTGAGGAAGTTGGCGGAGCTCGAGAAGACCGTCAGCGCGCCGCTGCCGCTGGTATTGATCGTGCCGCCGGTGATCGTGCTGCCGAACTGGTTGACAAAGCTCCCATTGGCAATGTTGATCGTTCCGCCAGTGTTGTTGATGTTGTGGCCGGCACCGACCTGCAGGGCGGCCGTGCTGGCGCCACCGACGTTGATCGTGCCGCTGTTGGCGGTGCCCGTGCCGCCACCCTGCAGGTCGAGCAGGAAGGCATCGAGTTGTACCGTTCCGGCGTTGTTCAAGCTGCGGATCGAGCGCACGTCGTTCACGGTCACCGTCCTGCTGGCCACGATGTTCGCCGTGTCGGCGTTGGGAGCGCTGGGGACGAGGCCGCAATCCCAGTTGCCGGCGACGTTCCAGTTGCCGCTGGCCGGGATCCAGTTGCAGTTGGCGGCCAGTGCCTGCTGCGCCGGGAAGGCGAGCAGAATGGCCAAAAGGCTGGGCTTGATGACGAAGCGGGGTGTCTTGGTGGCCATGTTCTTCTCCTCTTGTGATGGCGGGCGGCGTGCCGGACTCAACAGTCCTACTGATGAGCAGCATAAGCATGTTTCATGCCTGACTGGAACGAGGCCATCCGGGGCGGCATTCACAGTGTGTTAAATGAGTGGGATGGCTGGCCGCGGCCGACCTCCGGTGGGGCGGTCGCGCTCTTCGGCGAAGCGGCCGGAACGCGTCTGTAAAGGCCGGAAGTGGTTCATCTGCACCATGTCGCGGCCTGAGCGGCCGCTACTGGCGGCGGGGCCGCGGCTCATGCACAATGGGGCACATGGAGATGGCTGACGCGCGGGCGCTGAACGGGGTGATCCTTTCCCTTTATCGGGAAGGTCGGGAGGTGCCGCTCAGCTGCTATCGTGCCTGGGCGCTGGAGCAGGTCGCTTCGCTGATCGCCTTCGATTCGGCGTGCTGGGGAAGCGCCGCGGCAGAGCCGCCGGCACTGCATGAGATCCATCTGCACAACTGCGACCGCCGCATCGTCGAGGCATACACGCGCTGCAGCGAGGACGATTTCTTCCGTGCCGCGCTGCTGGCCCGTCCGGGAACGGCCGTCCGTCTCGGTGATCTGGTGGCGCGCGATGCCTATCTGCAGAGCACGTTGTACCGGAAGTTCGGGCGCCGCTTCCAAGTCGAGTGGGCGCTCGGGACGCTGCTGGTCCAGCGCACCGCTTCGCTGCACGAATTCCTGACCCTCTGGCGTCACGACCCCGGGTTGCCGTTTTCCGAAACCGAGCGCCAGTTCAAGGAACTCCTGATGCCGCATCTGGCGGCGACGCATCGCGCCGCCTGGCTCAGGCATTTTCTGCGCCCGCCGGGCCATCTCAACCAGGCGTGGGCGGTAGTTGACCGACGTGGCCTGCTGCGCGAGGCGTCGCCGGCCTTCATTGCCGCCCTGCGTCGACACTGGCCGACGTGGCGCGGCAGCCGCTTGCCCGAACCGCTTGCGGCCGCCGCGCAAGCGGGCCATGTCCATGTCGCCGGCGTGCTGCGTTTCGACGTCACGGCCGGCGACGATTTCCGCTTCGTCCTCATCCGGTCGACCGGCGCCCTGGCGCAACTGTCCGCGCGCGAACGCGAGATCGCCCTGCGCTACGCCAGCGGCGAGACGCACTCGGCGATCGCCGGCGCGCTGGCGCTGTCGCCGGCGACGGTGCGCAACCACATTGCGCATTGCTTTCGCAAGCTCGGCGTCAGCAACAAGGTGGAACTGGCGCTGCGCCTGGAGGGGGCCGTACCGCGGCCGCCGACGGGAATGGTGGAATAGCCGATGAGCGGACGGCGCTGCCCCGCATCTCGCGCGCACCGCGACCCGCAGGCGACCGCCTGCGCCCGAGGTCGCCGCTGCTGATGGCTCGCCAGTCGATCGAAGTCAGCGAGAAGGCGGGTGTGCGCTACCTCCACTTCTCCTCCGCCTGGGTGCAGGGGGCGATGCGCCTGCAGCGCCCCAACGCCCTCGAGCTGTCCTACACGCGCGAGATGATGGCCGGGCTGCTGCTGCGCACCGCTCCCTGGCCGCGCGATGCCCTGCTGATCGGTCTCGGCGCCGGATCACTGGCCAAGTTCATCTACCATCAATTGCCGGCGACGCGGGTCATCGTCGTCGAAATTGATCCGCAGGTCGAGATGGTCGCCCGCCTGCATTTCGCGCTGCCGGATGACCCGCGCCGGCTGCGCGTGCTGATTGCCGACGGCGCCGACCACATCCTCCAGGGTGACTGCCGGCACGATTGCATCCTGGTCGATGGTTTCGATGGCCAGGGCCGTGCCGGCGCTCTCGACACCCTGCCTTTCTACCAGGCTTGCCGCGCGCGTCTGAGCGAGAGCGGTTTGCTGGCGGTCAACCTGCTTGGCCGTGGCCGCGGCTTCGCCGCCAGTGTCGAGCGCATCGGCCAGGCTTTCGCTGGCCGCTCGCTGGTCTTTCCCTCGTGTGACCAGGGCAACACGATCGCCTTCGCCACCGCCGGTGAGGCAGTCGACGTCGCCGGCAGCGAACTCGTCAGCCGCGCCGAGCACTGGCGAGCGGCGAGCGGCCTCAACCTGCTGCCGCTGGTTGCCCGTCTGCGGCAGGCAGGCTGCCTGCCGCACGATCGGCTGCTGCTCTGAGCGCGGCCCGGGAGCGGGCAAGGGCGCTATACTTGCGCCCTTGCCCGCTCCCGGGCTGAAAACAACGCCGGTTTTCGCCATGTCCGCAGCCAATTCACAGATTCTTGCCGACTCCACGTTGCCCGCGGGCCCGTCGGGGTCCGTTCTGCCGGCCGTCTGGTCGGAGCGCATCGCGGCGCAGCTGGCTGCCGGGGAGCAGGTGCTGGCCTGGCTGGAGATCGATCTCGACGCCGGCCTGCGTTTTGCCCGCGGCCTGGTGGTCGTCAGCAGCGAGCGTCTGCTGGTGATGCCGTCCGGCGAGCAGGACTGGCAGAGCTGGGCCTACCGGCCGGGTCTGCTCCTGTCACGGCGCGACCACTCCGGCGTCGGGACGCTGGAGTTGTGCGATGCCACGGGGCAGATCGCGCACTGGCGTTACACGCTCGGCAGCGATGTCGCTGCCGGCCGGCTGGTCGACCGCTTCCTGCGCCAGCTCAGCTTCCGGCTGACGGGCAAGATGCCGCCGCCGGCGAGCGTCACCCTCTGTCCGAAGTGCGAGACACCGCTCCTCGCCGGGCAGGAGGAGTGCCCCTCATGCAGCAGGGAGATCCACGAGCCGCCGTCGACCTGGACGCTGCTCCGCCTCGGCCGCTTCGCCCGGCCGTACCGCAAGCAGTTGCTCGGCGGCTTCATCCTGTCGCTGCTGACGACGGCCGCGACACTGGTGGCACCGTACCTGACCATGCCGCTGATGGACAAGGTCCTGATCCCCTACCAGAACGGGCAACCGATCGATCCCGGGCTGGTCCTGTTCTATCTCTCGGGCCTGCTCGGATCGTCGCTGCTCGCCTGGGTCCTCGGCTGGGGCCGGACCTACATCCTGGCGCTGGTCTCCGAACGCATCGGTTCCGACCTGCGCACGGCGACCTACGAGCACCTGCTGAAGCTGTCGCAGGAGTACTTCGGTGGCAAGCGGACGGGCGACCTGATGGCCCGCATCGGCTCGGAGACCGACCGCATCAACATCTTTCTCTCGCTGCACCTGCTCGACTTCGCCACCGACGTGCTGATGATCGCCATGACGACGGCGATTCTGGTGTCGATCGACCCGTGGCTGGCCGTGGTGACGCTGCTGCCGCTGCCGGTCATCGCCTGGCTGATCCACGTCGTTCGCGAGCGGTTGCGCACCGGTTTCGAGCGCGTCGACCGCGTCTGGGCGGAAGTCACCAACGTCCTTGCCGATACGATTCCCGGCATCCGCGTGGTCAAGGCCTTTGCCCAGGAGGCGCGCGAGGCGGCGCGTTTCCGCGCCGCCAACGTCCGCAACCTCGATGTCAACGACCGCGTCAACCGTGTCTGGTCGGTCTTCTCGCCAACCGTCACCCTGCTGACCGAATTCGGCCTGCTGATCGTCTGGGCGTTCGGCATCTGGCAGATCGCCGGCGACCAGATCACGGTCGGCGTGCTGACCGCCTTCCTCGCCTACATCAGCCGTTTCTACCTGCGCCTCGACTCGATGAGTCGCATCGTTTCGGTGACGCAGAAGGCCGCCGCCGGTGCCAAGCGAATCTTCGACATCCTCGATCACGTCTCGAGCGTTCCCGAGCCGACCCATCCGGTGCACCTGCCGCAGGTTTCCGGACGCATCGAGTTGCGCAGCGTCGGCTTCCGCTACGGCACGCGCAGCGTCACCCGGGACATCAACATCGTCATCGAGCCCGGCGAGATGGTCGGTCTCGTCGGCCACAGTGGCTCCGGCAAGAGCACGCTGGTGAACCTCATCTGCCGTTTCTACGACGTCAGCGAGGGGGCGATCCTGATCGACGGCGTCGACATCCGCTCGCTGCCGGTCGCCGAGTACCGCCGGCACATCGGGCTGGTGCTGCAGGAGCCGTTCCTCTTCTTTGGCACGATCGCCGAGAACATCGCCTATGGCAAGCCCGACGCGACGCACGCCGAGATCGTCGCCGCCGCCCGTGCGGCACACGCGCACGAGTTCATCCTGCGCCTGCAGCACGGTTACGACTCGCTCGTCGGCGAGCGCGGGCAGGCGCTCTCCGGCGGCGAACGGCAGCGGATCTCGATCGCCCGCGCGCTGCTCATCGACCCGCGCATCCTGATTCTCGACGAGGCGACGTCGTCGGTCGACACGACGACCGAGAAGGAGATCCAGAAAGCCCTCGACAACCTGGTCCGGGGCCGGACGACGATCGCCATCGCGCACCGCCTGTCGACGCTGCGCGATGCGAACCGCCTGGTCGTGCTCGACCGCGGCAGCGTCGTCGAGGTCGGCAGCCACGACGAGCTGATGGCCTGCGAGGGGCACTACTACCGCCTCTACCAAGCGCAGGCACGCAATGTCGACACCGAAGACGAACTGCGGCGACTGGAACTTGACCGCAAGGACGAGGGAGATCGCGAATGAAGGTCCGCCCGGATTACCAACTGCGTCGCAATTCCTTTGGCCGGCTCGAACTGACCGACGCCGATGGCGAAACCCATGATGGGGTGGTGCCGGTGCGCGCCTTTCCGATCACCGCCGCCGACGACGGCCTCGCCCTCGTCGATCCCTACGGCCACGAACTGGCCTGGATCGACCGCCTCGACGACCTGCCGGACGACCTGCGGCAGTTGCTCGAAAGCGAGTTGGCCGGGCGTGAATTCATGCCTGTGATCGAGCGCATCGTCAGTGTCGGCAGCTTTGCGACACCGAGCACTTGGGAGGTCGATACCGATCGTGGCCGGACGACCTTCGTCCTCAAGGGCGAAGAGGACATCCGCCGCCTGGCCGCGCCGGCTCTGCTGATCGCCGACAGTCACGGCATCCAGTTCCTGATCCGCGACCGCCGGGCGCTCGACCAGCACAGCCGACGGATTCTCGACCGCTTCCTGTGAGCCGGCCGATGCCAGTTGCCAGCAGCGCAGGTCAGCCGATTGCTGCGTGCCGCGTTAATGCGGCGGTGTCCGACAGGTCGGACCGGCGTGGCAGTCCGGCGCTCCTGCCTGCCGTTCCTTGCGCGCCAGCGCGCGCCAACCCTTCCCTCAGTGGGCCGAGGTCATGAAAAGCAAAGACATCAAGTTTCTCGAAATCCGCTACCTGCGCGGGCCGAACATCTGGACCTACCGTCCGGTGATCGAGGCGCTGGTCGACATCGGCGACCTGGAGGACTTTCCTTCGAACACGATCCCAGGCTTTCCCGAGCGGCTGGCCGGCTTCCTGCCCTCGCTGGCCGAGCACCGCTGCAGCTACGGCGAGCCGGGCGGCTTCCTGCGGCGGCTGCAGGAGGGCACTTGGCCCGCCCACATCCTCGAGCACGTGACGCTCGAGCTGCAGAATCTGGCCGGCATGCCCGGCGGCTTCGGCAAGGCGAGGGAGACCTCGACGCGCGGCGTGTACAAGGTGGTGGTCCGCGCCTGGCATGAGGAGGTGACGCGCAGTTGCCTGTACGCCGGCCGCGAACTGCTGCTGGCGGCGATCCGCGACGAGGCCTTCGATGTCGCCGGCACCGTCGAGCGCCTTGCCGATCTCGCCGAGCGCCGGCTGCTCGGCCCGAGCACCGGTTGCATCGTCGAGGCGGCAACCGCCAAGGACCGGCGGATTCCCTTCATCCGCCTGCTGCCGACCGGCAACCTGGTGCAACTCGGTTACGGCGCCCGCAGCCGCCGCATCTGGACGGCCGAGAGCGACCGCACGAGCGCCATTGCCGAGGGCATCTCGCGTGACAAGGATCTGGCGAAAACGCTGCTCGCGTCGTGTGGCGTGCCGGTCCCCGAAGGTCGTCTGGTGGAGAGCGCCACCGATGCCTGGGATGCAGCCGAGGACATCGGCCTGCCGGTGGTCGTCAAGCCGTCGGACGGCAACCACGCACGCGGCGTGTTCACCAACCTGATGTCGCGCGCCGAAATCGAATCGGCCTACGTGGCTGCCGTCGAGGAAGGCAGCGGGGTCATCGTCGAGCGCTATGTGCGCGGCTCCGAGCACCGCCTGCTGGTGATTGGCGGCAAGCTCGCCGCCGCCGCCCGTGGCGAGACGGCGACGGTGGTCGGCGACGGCCGGTCGACGATCGACGAACTGATCGACCTGCAGATCAACTCCGATCCACGGCGCGGCGCCGCCGAGGAGTTCCCGCTCGACGTCATCCTGCTCGCCGAGAACCCGGTTGCCCGCCTCGAGGTGGCGCGCCAGGGCTTCGCTCCGGACTCGGTGCCGGAGGCCGGTCGCGAAGTGCTGATCGTGCGCAGCGGCAACCATACCGACGATGTCACCGACCTCGTCCATCCCGAGACGGCGGCGACCGTCGCCCTCGCCGCACGCATCGTCGGCCTCGACATCTGTGGCGTCGACCTCGTCTGCGAGGACATTTCGCGCCCGCTCGACGAGCAGCGCGGCGCCATCGTCGAGGTCAATGCCGGTCCCGGTCTGCTGATGCATCTCAAGCCGGCGAACGGTCAGCCGCGTCCGGTTGGGCGGGCGATCGTCGACGAACTGTTTCCCGATGGCGACGACGGTCGCATCCCCGTCGTCGGCATCAGCGGCAGCCTCGGCAAGACCACCGTTGCCCGCCTGCTCGCCAGCATCGTCGGCCTCAGCGGCAGGAACACCGGGCTGGCGTGCAGCAGCGGCCTGTTCGTCGGCCGCCGCCGCATCGATGCCGGCGATTCCGCCAACTGGGGATCGGCCAACCGCATCCTGATGAACCGCACCGTGGAAACCGCCATCGTCGAGAACGGCTGCGACAGCATCCTCACCGAGGGGCTGGCCTACGATCGCTGCCAGATCGGCATCGTCACCAACGTCGAGGCCGAGCGGCACTTCGGTCGTCACGACCTGAGCACCGCCGAGCAGGTATTCACCGTCTTCCGCACGCAGGTGGACGTCGTCCTGCCGGGCGGGGCGGCGGTTCTCAACGCCAGTCAGCCGATGCTCGTCGAGATGGCGCAACTGTGTGACGGGGAAGTGATCTTCTTTGCCGCCGACGGCGATCTGCCGGCGATCGTCGATCATCGCGGGCGGGGTGGGCGGGCGGTGTTCGTGCGCGATGGCGAGGTGGTTCTCGGCAGCCGTGCGAACGAAACGGTGATCACCAGCCTGCGGGCGATTCCGTTCACCGATGGTGGGCGCATCGCGGCGCAGGTGGACAACGCCCTGGCGGCTGCGGCCGCCGCCTGGGCCCTCGGCATCGGCCCCGAGATCGTCCGCACCGCTCTCGAGACTGCGGCCAATGGTTGAACCAACGGCGGTAGAAGGGCAGGAAGCCGCGACGCCGCGGCGGCGGCTTTGACAGGCAATTTCTCGAAGGGAATCATTTCATGGAAGTCTCGCGTCTCCGCGCCCTGCGCGGTCCCAACCTCTGGAGCCGGCACACGGCGATCGAGGCGGTCGTTCATTGCGCCGAAGGTGAGCGCAACATCGACGACATGCCGGTTTTCGAGAACCGCCTGCGCGAGCGCTTTCCCGAGCTGGACATGCTGCGGCCACTGGGGCACGACGAGGCGGTATCGATGGCACAGGCGCTCGAGTTTGCCGCCCTCGGCCTGCAGGCGCAGGCGGGCTGTCCGGTGACCTTCAGCCGGACGGCCGAGACCGTCGAACTCGGCACCTACCGGGTCGTCGTCGAGTACAGCGAAGAAGCCGTTGGCCGCCTTGCCTTCGAGCTGGCCGAGGAACTCTGCCGCGCCGCCGTCGAAGACCGGCCCTTCGCGCTCGACACCGCCCTGGAACGGCTGCGCGAACTCGACGAGGACGTGCGCCTCGGACCCAGTACCGGCGCCATCGTCTACGCTGCCGTGGCGCGCAACATTCCCTACCGCCGGCTCACCGAAGGCAGCATGGTGCAGTTCGGCTGGGGCAGCCGGCAGCGCCGGATTCAGGCGGCGGAAACCGACCTGACCAGCGCCGTTGCCGAGTCGATTGCCCAGGACAAGGAACTGAGCAAGGTCCTGCTGCATGCTGCCGGTGTTCCGGTGCCCGCTGGCCGACCGGTCCTCAGCGCCGAGGATGCCTGGGCCGCCGCCTGCGAGATCGGCGGGCCGGTCGTCGTCAAGCCGCAGGATGGCAACCAGGGCAAGGGCGTGGCGGTCAACCTGACGCGCCGTGACGAGATCGAGGCCGCCTACGAGATCGCCTGCGCGATCAGCGACGAGGTGCTCGTCGAGCGCTTCCTTCCCGGCCATGACTACCGCCTGCTGGTGGTCGGCGACAGGATGGTCGCCGCTGCCCGACGCGATCCGCCGCTGGTCGTCGGCGACGGCGTGCACACGGTCCGGCAGCTGGTCGACCGGGTCAACAGCGACCCGCGTCGCAGCGATGGGCATGCCACTTCCCTGACCCGCATCCGCCTCGATGATCTGGCGATCGCCCGCCTGACGAAGGCGGGACTGACTCCCGAATCGGTGCCGCCGCGCGGCAAGCGGGTCGTCCTGCGCAACAACGCCAACCTGTCCACCGGCGGCACGGCAACCGACGTCACCGACGACGTGCATCCCGAATTTGCCGCGCAGGCGGTTGCCGCGGCACAGACCATCGGCCTCGACATTGCCGGTGTCGACGTCGTCTGCGACAGCGTCCTGCGGCCGCTCGAGGAGCAGGGCGGAGGCATCGTCGAAGTCAACGCCGCGCCGGGCCTGCGCATGCACCTGCAGCCGTCCTTCGGCAAGGGACGTGCGGTCGGCGAGGCGATCATCGGCAACATGTTCGCTGCCGGTGACGACGGGCGCATCCCCGTCGTCGCCGTCGCCGGCACCAACGGCAAGACGACCACCGTTCGCCTGATCGCCCACCTTCTCGCGCAGCAGGGCCTGCGCATCGGCATGACGACGACCGACGGCGTCTACGTCGAGGGGCGGCGGATCGACACCGGCGACTGCTCTGGTCCGAAGAGCGCACGCAACGTGCTCTTCCATCCGCGCGTCGATGCGGCAGTGCTGGAAACCGCCCGTGGCGGCGTGCTGCGCGAGGGGCTTGGCTTTGATCGCTGCGACGTGGCGGTCGTCACGAACATCGGCCTGGGCGATCACCTCGGGCTTGCCTACATCAGCAGCGTCGAGGAGCTGTCGGTCGTCAAGCGGGTGATCGTGCAGAACGTCAGGCCGGGACGCGGGGTCGCGGTGCTCAACGCGGCCGACCCGCTGGTGGCGCGCATGGCCGAAGCATGCCCGGGCAACGTCAGCTTCTTCGCCAGCGACCGCAACCATCCCGTCATGGCGATGCACCGCGCGCAGCGCAAGCGGGTGGTCTACCGTGACGGTGCTTCACTCGTCGCGTCCGGCGGCGGTCAGGAACACCGCATCGCGCTGGCCGGGATCCCGCTGACGCAGGATGGCGCCATCGGCTTTCAGGTTGAGAACGCGATGGCGGCAGTCGCCGCCGCCTGGGCGCTGGGACTCGACTGGCAGACGATCGAGCGCGGCCTGGAGAGTTTCGTCAGCGATGTGCAGACCGCTCCGGGACGTTTCAACGTCTTCGATTATCACGGGGCGAAGCTGATCGCCGACTACGGGCACAATCCGGATGCCATCCAGGCCCTCGTCGATGCCGTCGAGAACATGCCTTCAGCGCCGGGCAGCAAACGTTCCGTGGTCATCAGCGGCGCCGGTGACCGGCGTGACGAGGACATTCGCCAGCAGACCGAGATTCTCGGTGGGGCCTTCGATCGCGTCATTCTGTATCAGGATCAGTGCCAGCGTGGGCGCGCCGACGGCGAAGTGCTGGCGCTGCTGCGGGACGGTCTGCAACAGGCGACGCGAACGAAGGACGTCCGTGAGATTCATGGCGAGTTCCTGGCGATCGACAGTGCGCTGGCCGAGCTTGCCGCCGGTGATCTTTGCCTGATCCTGATCGACCAGATCGAAGAAGCACTCGAGCACATCAACCGGCGGCTGCGCGCAGGCTGACAGCGGCGCACCGCACGCTGCGCCTGCGGCCGAGGCACGCTGTGCGCGTCAGGCGGGTCGGCTGCGGTAGCTCCACGAGAACTGGCCAGCGTGGCCGGCGAACAGCAGCCGGGTCGCGGCATCGGTGCGGCGCATCCGGGCTTTCAGCTCCCTCGGCGGCAGAGCGTGCAGCGGCAGGTCGGCGGGTCGTGGCAGCAGCGCACTGACACGCGTTTCTCCCTCTACCCGGGCAAGGTCGCAGTTGACCTTGCTGCACGCCTCTTCCCGGGCGGCCAGCACGGCATCGATCTGTTGGCCGAATGCAGCCGACTCCGCCACCAGTTCCTTCACCAGGTCGGACAACTGCGACAGCGAGCGCAGAGTCGGCGCGACCAGTGCCGACAGCCTGCGCCAGCCGACTTGCTGGTCGGCGCTCAGCGTCGCCTCGTGATTGCGCAGCCGCTGCGCGAGCGCCAGGTAGTTGGCGACCTCCTTGTCGCTGCGCAGGACCTCCATGCGGGCACGGTGGGCGGCGATCGCCTTCTCGGTCCCCACCCGCTTGCCACGCAGGGCATTCAGCTTGGCATCGTACGCGCTGAGGTCGGGCAGCAGGAGCAGCAGCACGGTGTCGAGTTCGCCTCGTGCCCGCGCGCTTGCCAAGCGCGCCGTCTGTGCCGCCAGCGCGCAGGCTTCGGCGACCTCGACCGTCAGTTCTTCGGCGACGATGTTGCAGTTCGTGGCTTGGCCGACCACTACCTGGCGAGCAACGAGGACGCAGTTGTCCGCCCGTTTGACGGTGATGCAGCCCGCGATCGCGGTCAGGGTGGCGCCGGAAGCCATTCCGTCGACGATGATGTCGCCTTCCTCGTTGCTCGCGCTGCCGCCGACGAGGTTGCGTTTCAGTCGCACGAGGCCGCCAGCGGAGATGATCCTGCCGTAAACGTCGGCGTAGGCGGTGATGCTGCGACACTGGACGACGCGCTTCTCCTGAATCTCCCCGTGTTGCTCGTACTCCTCACCGGTCAGCAGCAGGTCGCCGGTGGTCCGGACACTGACGCCTTCATGGCTGACGATCTTGTCCGTCACCGAAAACTGGTTGCTCTGGCGGTCGATGCTGAGGAAGCCGCAGACCGTCGCCACCAGGTACTCGGCACCGTCCTCGCGGCTGATGCGGGTGCCGGGGCCGGCCAGGCTCGCGAGATCGAAGTCCTTCGGCAGCGGCGCCGGCAGTACCTCGCCGCCGAGGGTGCACCCATCGACGCCGGCAGTGCGCGGGTTCTTCCGCACCAGGCGCAGGCCGGCGGCGACCTGTGGATAGCGCGTCTCGAACTGGCGCAGATCGACACGGTCACCGACCAGGCGGCGGGGCGCGTTGTTGCGGTGCAGTCCTGGCGCCAGTTCGCACACCTCGGCGTCCTTGCCGGGTACATGGGGCAGGGTGCGGGCGATGACACGGCGCTCGACCTTGTCGACCTCGAATCCCGCGCACACCGCCGCCACGTCAATGCCGAAACGCACGCCTTGCGTCCAGGCGCTGGCGATGAACTCGTCGATGTCGAGCCGGACGCGGGTCTCCGTCGCCAATCCGTCGTCGGCGGCGGCGGCGGCGTAGAGTGGCTCGAAGAGGTAGGTAGCCTCATCACCGTCGATCAGGAATTCCTTGTACAGCGCCTGGCGTTCGGGTCGGAAGAACGTGATGTCGGCAGCCAGCAGGACCTCGTCCGGCGAGTCCTGGCCACCGCTTGCGGTGCCACCATGGAGCAGCGCAATGAAGCGTGGGTAGTCCAGCCCGCGGAAATAGAGGCCGGTGTCGAAGACGCGATGGACGAAGTCGGCAAAGTCCGATGCCGATTCGAGTCGCGCCGGCTGCACGTGCAGCCCGTCCGCGCGCTGGACGATGAAGCGCGACAGCGCAATCTGCCCTGTCTCCAGGTCGGCGAGGTTGCCGATGGCACTTTCCGGATGTTGTGGCATTCTGGCAGTCAGATCCCCCGGTCAATTAGCTGCGCCGCGACGCAGGCGCCTGCTCCTTTGGGCAAGCTTCCCGCCTGCGCCGCGTGTCTGCACGCCACTCGTCAGCGACGATGGCGGTGCAGTGCAGAGGCGTTGGCATGCTTGTTGCGTGCACCATGCTCGCTAGCGTACCAGAAACAGCCCCCGGCAACACATGCCGTCCGGCTGCAACGCCTGCGAACTGGCCTTGCCACGCGGCTGGCAGCCGCCTGCCGACGCCGGACCGCAAGCCGCGGGCTCGGTGACGACCGCAGCCTGCGCAGCCAACGCGGCGATCACGCCTGACGAAGCGTGTCAGCCGTTGCCGGGAAGCGGCGTTATGCATGTTGTCGCGCGTGCGCCGAGCAGAGTCAGTGAGAGCAAACGGGTACCGCCGCCCTTGTCACCAACACCATGCCGCCAACCATGCCCCGCTATCGTTACGCGCCATTGCCTGCAGCCCTGCTGCTCTGCGCCTGTGTCAGCCTGCCGCCCGAAGGGCCGGCGGTCATGGCTCTGCCGGGATCCGGGCGGACTTTCGAGCAGTTCCGTCTTGACGACCAGATCTGCAGGGAATTCGCCGGGCGCTCGATCGGCCCGCAGACGCCGGCAGGCGCGGCGGTCGATTCGGCAGCCGCGAGCGCCGTCCTGGGAACCGCAATCGGCGCCGCGGTGGGTGCCGCCGTCGATGGCTCGAGCGGCGCTGCGGTTGGTGCCGGCTTCGGCCTCCTCGTCGGCAGCGTCAGTGGTGCCGCTGCCGGCAATGCATCGGGTTACGCGTTGCAGCAGCGTTACGACCAGAGCTACGTGCAGTGCATGTACGGCCGTGGCCACAAGGTTCCAGTGATCGGCGGCCACCCTTTGCGCGCCGGCGATGGCGCGCCGGCGGCGGTGGCGCTGCCGCCGCCACCGCCGCCGCCGCGTGGCGTGCCACCACCGCCGCCACCGACGCCGGCAGCGGCGCCGCTGCCGCCGCGTGGGGCGCCACCGTCACCACCGCCACGGTAAACGCGCACGACGCAGGTCGACTTCTGGCGTAAACTGGGAACTTGCTGCCACGAAAGCCCCAGCCATGTCCCGCTCGACCCTCAAACTGCCCGCAAAGACTGCCGCCACGGTCGCTGCCGGCGAACGGAGCGGCCGCTCCCGTCGACCGATCCGTGGCCAACCGGTGGCGACCAAGCATGTCGGCCGGCGCCGTAGCGAGGACGATGCAGCGGTTGCGGCAGCCAGCGAGCCGCCCCGGCAGGATGGACCCGTCGCCGCGCCCGGGCGGCCGGCGGTGGCGAACGACGGTCGCCCGGATGCCGGGCGCCAGCCAGCGGTGGCCGGCGACGACCATGGCGCACGCGTGCTGCCGGCAGGCCCCGAACGGGGTTCCGGCGCGCCACGGCAGAAGGGGCGCGACGCCCGCGGGACGACCGACCGTCCGGCGGGCGTTGACGTGGCAGGTGGCGTACGTCCGGCCGCGCAGCAGCAGCCCGGTCCTCCCAGGAAGCAGCATCCGGCACGCGGCGTTGCGCGCAGCACTGGCGCCCGTGCCTGCCCGCCGGTGCGGCCTGCCGACAGCGTGCCTGTGTTCGGCAGTGGCGTTGCTGAAGCTGAGCCGAGGCTGGCCGAGCTTGCCGCTGAACGGCCGGCGAAGCAGCCCGCGACGGCCTCAGTCAGACCCGGCGTGGCGAAAGAGCCGCCACGGCTGTCCAGACTGGTCAGCGAACTGGCGGCATGTTCGCGCCGCGAGGCGGACGAGTGGATCGAGAACGGCTGGGTCAGCGTCGATGGCGTCGTCATCAACCGCCTCGGCGCGCGCGTCAGCCCGAAGGCGCGGATCGAAATCCGGGATGCGACGAGCAAGCACCGCAGCGAGAGCGTCACCATCGTGTTCCACAAGCCTCCTCCTGCGGCTGATGTGGCGGAGACGACGGGGCGGGAGAATCCGGCTGCGCGCATTCGTGCCGACAACCGATGGGCCGAAGATGGCTCGGCAAAGCGTTTCGTGCTCGCGCACCTGCGCGGACTGGCGCCTGCGGGCGCCCTCGATGCCGCCGCTGGCGGGATGCTGGTCTTCACCCAGGAAGGCAGCGTGGCGCGACGGCTGGCAGGTGGCGATGCGCGTCTGGAGAAGGAGTATCACGTCCTGGTCGACGGCGTTCTGGCAGCGGACGGGCTGGCGCGACTGCGGCACGGACTGGTCCTGGACGGCATCCGGCTGCGTCCGGCCGATGTCTCGTGGCTCGGCGAGCAGCGTCTGCGCATCGTCCTGCGGCAGAGCCTGAAACAGCAGATCCCGCGCATGTGCGCGCTCGAGGGGCTGCACGTGCGCGAGGTCCGCTGCGTGCGCATCGGCAGCGTCTCGCTCAGCAGGCTGCCGCCCGGCGAGTGGCGCTACCTGCGCGCCGACGAGCGGTTCTGAGCAGCCCGCCGACGATGCCCGACGCTGCCGCGCTTGCGAGCCGCGGCGGCTGCGGCTACCATCCGGGCGATCGTGCCGTCTCCTGGTCGGCGCCACCCTCTAGCAGCAGGTCCCCAGGACTTGGAGTCAGCAACCATGCCCGACAAGCGCCCACCCCGTGACCTGGCAGCCTGGCTGAGCCTGATCGCCAGCCAGGAGATTCCGGTCCTGCGGCAGACGGTTCGCCGTCTTGACGAGGCGCGACAGAGCATCGACCGCGTCGGGGGCCGGCAGATCACCGACATCGTGCTGCAGGATCCGCTGTTGGCGGTGCGCGTCCTGGCCTACATCCAGTCGGTCGGCAGCCGGCGCTTGCGCGGCGACATCACGAACATTGCCGGCGCAGTGATGATGCTCGGTATCGAGCCGTTCTTTCGCGCCTTCGACCAACCACAGACGCTCGAGGGCAGGCTCGGGCCGCAGCCGGGCGCCCTGCTCGGTGTGCTGCAGGTCGTCCTGCGGACGCAGCGTGCGGCACGCTACGCGCATGACTGGGCGTTCGCCCGCCACGACATGAATGTCGAGGAAGTTGCGTTGGCGGCACTGCTGCACGATACGGCGGAAATCCTGATCTGGTGCACGGCACCGGAGCTGGCGATCGAGATGCGGCGGCGGCAGCAGGCCGACCGCAGCCTGCGCAGCGGCACGGTACAGCAGGCCGTTCTGGGTTTTCCGCTGGCCGAACTGCAATTGGCCCTCTGCCACGCCTGGCGGCTGCCGGAGTTGTTGGTCACCATGATGGATGACGGCAACGCGCAGTTGCCGCGCGTGCGCAACGTCAAGCTGGCCGTCGATCTTGCCCGCCACACCGCTGACGGCTGGACCGACCCGGCGATCATGGATGACCTGAGTGCCGTGCAGGATCTGCTGCACATCAGCCGCGAGACACTGCTCGATCGCCTGCAGGTGCCGCCGGAGCTGTTGCCGCGGTTTCTCCACGATGACCGCGGGCCGGGCAGGGCGGGGCTCTAGTTGGCGACCTCCGTCGGGCAACGGCCCGAGTTGCCGATGGCCCGCTTCCTGGTGTTTGCCGTTGTCTTCATCGAGGGATTCTGCTCGCTCGGCGCCGAAGTCATCGCCTTGCGCCAGATCATTCCGCACATGGGCAGTTCGATCGTCGTCACCGCGCCGACGATCGGCTTCTTCCTGCTGGCTCTGGCCCTCGGTTACCACGCCGGCGCCAGGGTGGCCGCGGACTACGTCGTGGTCGTCGCGCGGAACTTCCTGCTTGCCGCGCTGCTGATCGGCGTCGGGCTGTCGGGAGTCGGCGTCGATCTCGTCTTCACGGCGATCAACCCGCCGGAGATCGCCTATCTCGTGCTGATCGGCGGCGTACTCTGTCCGGTGGCCTGGCTGCTCGGGCAGACGGTGCCGATTCTCAGCAATCTGTTGCAGCATGAGCGGGTTGGCGAGGCCAGTGGCGAGGCGCTGTACTACTCGACGCTCGGCTCCTTCCTCGGCTCGCTGTCGCTGTCGCTGCTGCTGATGCAATGGCTCGGCGTCTCGGCTGCGGTCGGATTCTCCGCGCTGCTGCTGCTCGCCGGCCACGTGTTGCTGCGCCCGCGCGCCTGGTCCGCGACGATCGTCGCGGCGGCAGTCGCTGTAGCGACGGTAGTGGCGAATGCCTGGCTGCGGCCGCAGATCGAAACCGCCTACGCCAGCTATCTGGTCGAACCGGCGACCTACGATGGCGCCATCAACGGTCGCGCGATGCGCAACAACAACTCCATCGCCTCGCTCATCGACGAATCCGAACCGCCGCGCTACGCGCGCTACATCCGGCACATTCGCGGCATGCTCCTCGATGACCTGCAGTTTCGCGGGCGCCAGATCCTGGTCCTCGGCGCCGGCGGCTTCACCGTCTCACACCGCGAGCCGGAGAATCACTACACCTACGTCGATATCGACCCGGCGGTGCGCGAGATTGCCGAGACGCACTTCCTGCACGAGACGGCACGTGGCGACTTCGTCGTCGACGACGCCCGCCGCTTCGTCATCCGCAGCGAACAGCGCTTTGCCGCCGTCCTCGTCGATGTCTACGGCGCCCACTCGTCGATTCCGGGCCATCTGGTGACCCGCGAGTTCTGGCAGGCAACGCGCCGCGTTCTCGACCGGCAGGGCCTGCTGATCGCCAACCTGATTCTCGACAGCGCGCTCGCCACTCCCTATTCGCGCAACCTACTGGCAACGATCGAGAGCGTCTACGGCCGCTGTGCGGTCGAAGTGCTGCAGAAGCGGCAGGTGCTGGCCAATGTCATCGTCACCTGTCGCAATGGTGAACAGCCGGAACCGGCGCGCCTGTTTACCGACGAACACAACCGCGCCGATTTCGATCAGGCGCGCTCCCGCTGAGCCGCGCCGGCAGGAAGGCCGCCGCCGGAGGGCGGCGGTTGGCAACCGCCGGATGGGCGACGGGCTCAGCCTTTCCTGCCGCCACCCGCCTTGCACATCGACCCCTGGGTCATCAGCATCGATGTCGGGGTGCTGAGGCTCGCTTGATAAGCGGCGATGGCGAGCAACTGGTCGTGGTTGTAGTTCCTGGCGACCTTGACCATGTCCGCATGGGCGTTGGCGCGCTTGCCGTCGCGGATGTCGGTCATCTGCCGCAGCAGATACTCATAGTGCTGGCCCGCAAGGACCGGGTAGAACTTGTCCGCGACGCCCTCGCCATTGGGCTGGTGGCACTGGCTGCATTCCTTCTCGTACAGCAGCTTGCCGCCGGCAGCCATCTCGACTGCATCAGGACCCGCATACTTGCCGGAATCGCGCGGGATGCAGAGGGTCTGGACGTACGCGGCGACATCCGCCAGCGCCTGCGGGTTGGCCAGTTTTCTGGCGAACGGGTACATCGTCGGGTTGTAGCGTTGTCCGGAGCGAATGTCGGCCAGTTGCTTGATGACGACGCTGCTGTGCTGGCCCGCCAGTTGCGGGATGCTGCCATCGGGATTGCCGCCCCCGGTGGGCAGGTGGCAGGCTGCGCAGTGAAGCCCGTGCAATGCCCCGGCGCTGCGCCCGCACGCTGTCGAAGGTGGCGGCGGTGAGGCGCTGGGCTTTCGGGTCGCCTTTGCCTTTTTGCCAGGGCGGCGAGCAGGAGGCTGAGGATTGCACGGTGTTTCGAGCCAAGTCGAGGCCGCGGCGCGGTATCATAGACGGGTGGAGAGACGCGTAAACTGAAGTCAGGAAAGGTCTGTCAAGCGGCTTCTGCCGCCAGCATCCTTGCCCGTGTTCAACGCTGACCACAACCATCGAGGCGAGCCAATATGCGCATTTCAGTCAAGAGCTGCTCTGGTGCACCGCCAATCCACCCGCTCGGCTTCGACTTTGACGAGCGTGGCGGGTCGATCGGCAGGGACGAAAGCAATGAGCTTCGTTTGCCGGATCCGGACCGGCACATCTCGCGGGTTCAGGCGAGGGTCGAGTGTGAAGGGCGGCAGTTCTTCCTCGTCGATATGGGAGCCAACCCCTCTCTGGTGAATGGCCGACCACTCGGCAAGGGCAACCGGGTAGCGCTGGTCGGCGGCGAGGAAATCCTGATCGCGGATTACGTCCTGCGCGTCGAGTTCGACAGCGCCCCACCGGAGTTTTCCCCGCGTTCGGCCGCACCCGTGGCGACCGCCGACCCGCTGGGATTGTTCGGTGGCCAGCAGTGTCCGACCGCCTCGCCGGGCAAAGTGGCCGGCGGCCTGTTCGGAAGCTCGGTTCTTGGTGGCCGCGCGTCCGCGGCAGAGCCATTCGCTCCACCTGGCGACGACCCGTTCTCCGTCTTTGCGCCGCGGGTGGCGAAGAAGATCCCGGAGGAACAGCGCGAGCCCTTGCGCGCGCCTCATGATCCCTTCGCAGTACCGGAGCCGGCCCCGGGAAGGCCGGTCGTGGACCCGCTTGGTCTCGGACAGATCTGCAGCGAGAGTTCGATCGATGCCCTGTTCGGCCTCGGTGCGGGCTCGGCCGACCCGCTGGCGGGAACCCCGTTTGCTGACGGGGTTCGGCCATCGCCAGGCGCAACGGGGTTTGGAACGGACCCGCTTGCGCTTTTTGGCGGAGCGCCTGTCCGGCCAGCGTCGATGCCGCAGCGAGACGATTCGCCGATTCTCAACCAGGCCGTTTCGCTGCCGCGTGCAGCGCCGCCGCCGGCCAAGCCGCCCGGGCCGGTGGCCGGCGGTGGGCGGCCGGCAGCGAGCCCCGGCGTGATGTTCACTTCGTGGGAGGAGGCGCCACCGGCAGGAGAGGAGCAGAGGGCGAGTTTCCGCGACGAGCCGACAAGGATCGTGCATCCTTCGCCCGCGCGGCAGCCGCAGATCCAGCCTGCCGAGAGAGGTCCGGTCGCCAATCCGCAGCCCAGGCCAGCGTCGGCGGCTGGCACTCCGGGCGGCGCCAGTGCTGCCGACCTCGCCGAAGCTTTCCGGCGGGGGCTTGGCGTGCAGGTTGCACTGCCCGCGGGGATGAGCGCCGAGTTGATGGAGCAGATCGGCGTCATGCTGCGCGAGGCGATCCAGGGGACGATCGATCTCCTGATGGCGCGTGCCGAAACCAAGCGCGAAGTGCATGCGCAGGTGACGATGATCGTCAGCAAGGGAAACAACCCGCTGAAATTCTGTCCCGATGTCGGTTTTGCGCTGACCCAGTTGCTGCTGCCACAGGGCAGGGGTTTCATGCCGCCAGCGGAGGCCATGCGTGATGCCTACGACGACCTGCGCGCGCACCAGTTGGGTTTCATGGCTGGCATGAGCGCGGCGCTGAGCGGCGTCTTGCGACGCTTCGAACCCGCTGCACTCGAGCGGCGAGTGGTTGGCAAGAGCTTGCTCGACAATATCCTGCCGGCGAATCGCAAGGCCCGGTTGTGGGATCTGTTTGAAGAAATGTACGGCGAGATATCCCGGGAGGCGGCAGATGACTTCCACACCCTGTTCGGCCGCGAGTTCCTCAAGGCTTATGAGGAGCAGGTGCAACGCCTGGGAGCGGAGCGCGATTCCGTTCCCTGACCCGACGTGTCACCGGTGAGGGGAGAGCCATGCTCGAGCTGCAGACCTGCTTCCGGTCGAGGGTTGGCGGCCGTGACCGCAACGAGGACGCCTGTGGGTACTGGGCATCGGATGGCTGCGGCTGCTGGGTCGTTTCCGACGGTGCCGGTGGACACGGCGGCGGCGATGTCGCCTCGCGGCTGGTGGTCAGCACCGTCCTCGGGGCATACGCCGAGGATCCGGTGCTGGCGCCCGAAAAGGTCGTGGCCCTCCTGCAGGAGGCCAACGCAGCCGTCGTGACCAGGAAGGCCGACGGCGGGGCGACGCGTGACATGCACGCGACGATCGTCCTGCTGCTGCTCGACCGAGGCAGCAGCCTGGCCGTGTGGGGGCATGTCGGCGACACCCGGGTCTACCTGTTTCGCTCCGGACAGGTGCTCTATCAGACCCGTGATCACAGTATCGTGCAGACGATGGTCGATGCCGGCTACGCCAGCGCGGAGATGATCCGCAGCCACCCGCAGCGCAGCCTGCTGACCTCGGCGATTGGCTCATCGCAGGCCATCGAGTTGTCCGTCTCGGCCGAGGCACTGCAGGTGTTGCCGGGTGATGTCTTCCTCCTGTGCACCGATGGCTGGTGGGAACACGTTGAGGAGTGCGAGATGGAGCGGCTGCTGCATGCATCGACCGGCGCGGAAGCCTGGCTGTCGGAGATGGAAGGACTGATTCGCCAGCGGGCGCCGAGCGCAGGCGACAACTACACGGCGCTGTGCGTCACCGTGTCGGAGAGCGAGGAAGACGAAACCACCGTCATCCTGCCCTGAGCGGTGGCCAGGAAATCGTCACCAGCAGGCCAGGATGCCAAGGGGGAGTGACCGGACGACGACGCGTCTCGAGGAGATGGGTCAGGCGTGAGCGGGGCAGGCCCGCCCGGCTCGGCTAACGCGCCTTGAGCATCTCTTCGAGCACCTTGTCCAGCCCCTGGTCGCCGCTCTTGCCGGGCTTGTCCTTCGCCGGCGCAGGTTGCTCGGCCTTGCCCTTGCGGCTGGTGGCTACGTCTTTCGCGCCCCGCTCGACCTCGGTGACGACGAAGCGGGCGGCGGCGTACGCGGGCGAGCATTCGCGGCCCGTGTCACAGCGCACTTCTCCCGTCAGCGCCGTGCCGCCCTGCGGTGATTCGCGCAGTTCCTTCTCGAGCGTCGCGACGGCGACGCCAACCGATCCATTCGCGCCGGCGGCGGCGAAGTAGGGGAAGCTGCGTTGCGACTCCGAGACGATTGCCAGAACATCCCAGTTGCCGACCGGCTGATCGGCTTCGTAGCCCCATCTCGGTCGCGGGAACCTGAGCGGCTTGCCTGGCGCAACCTGGTTCTCGCGGTCCAGCTCGTTGGGAAAGATCTCGTTCAACTGGCCGGTCGCCTGATCCCAGAGGAGAACGTAGACGTAGCCGCGCCGCGTGCTCGACAGGGTGAAGGCGAGCACGTCGCGGCCGACGGCCAGTGGCGTGGTGGATACGTCGACCCGCAGTTCGAAGTCCTTGTCCGAGCGCTCGAGCGCGATCGCGAAAGCTTCGCCGAGTGAAACCGGTGCCGCCAGCGGCAACGAGGCGACTGCCTCCTTGCCGCTGGCGGGCGCTGGCGCAGCCTGCTGGCCCGGCGCGGGGGCGGTTGCCGTGTCGTTGCCGGTCAGGAAGTAGGCGCCCGCGGCGGCGAGGACGCCGACTGCCGCGAGGGCGCCGACGGCGTGGACGGTGCCGAAGCGCCGCTGCCTGTCCGGTGCCGCAACGGCAGCGGCTGGCGCAGCTGCCGCGCTCTTCGCGACTGGCGGCGGCTCGGTGGAGCGGGGCAGCTCGGGCCGCTGCTGTGTCGGCGCATGCGTGTTGTCGGCACGCGGCAATATCATTGTCTCTTCGCTCGCCGGGAGCGGGGTCGCGGCCGCAGCCGCCGGATCGGCTCCGAGCAGCTCGGCCATCTCGGCGATCGACTGCGGCCGGTCTTCACTCCTGACCGCGAGGCAACGATCGATCGCCCGCAGGAAGTGGTCGCTGTAGCGGCCGGCTGCCATCTCGCTCAGAGGCTGGTAGTTGTCCCGCATGACGCGGTTCACCGATGGCGGCGGTACCTGCCCCGTGATCATCGAGTGCACCACTGCCGCCAGTGCGTAGATGTCGGTCCATGGTCCCTGCCTGACCCCGGGCATGTCCGCATACTGCTCGATCGGCGCGAAGCCTGGCTTGAGGATGACCGTCAGCGCCTGCGTCATGCCGCTGATCACGCGGCGGGCGGCGCCAAAGTCGAGAAGGACGGGGCGATCGTCCTTCAGGAGCATGATGTTGTCGGGCGCAATGTCGCGGTGAAAGCAGTCCGCATTGTGGATGAGTTCGAGCGCGTCCATGATCGGCACGAGGATCTTGCGGATCCAGCTCTCGTCCGGTCGCGCGGGCATCGCCTGCAGCACCTCGCGCAGCGTCCTGCCGGCGTAGTAGGGCATCGCCATGTAGGCCGTGCCGTTGGCCTCCCAGAAACGGAATACCTTGACCAGCGCGGGATGGTCGAACTGCGCCAGCAGTCTCGCCTCATTGACGAAGCTGCGGCGGCCGACGTCGAAGGTCTCACCGTGTCGCTCCGAGCGAACGACGACCGTCAGGTCGTCGGCGCGCACGGCGAGGCTGGAGGGCATGTACTCCTTGATCGCGACCCGCCTCTCGAGCGAGTGGTCCGCAGCGAGATAGACGATCCCGAAGCCGCCTTCGCCGACCAGGTCGACGATCTCGAACTCAGACAGGTGCGTTCCGATGGGCAAGGCGTTGTTCGACTTGCCGATGCGTGTCGCGGAAACCGTCTTCGGCGCTGGCGCAACACCACCACCGAGAACGAGCGTCTTGTCATTGTCCGGCTCTGCCACCTCAAACCCCTCCGATCGTTGGCGTCGTCGTCTCACTGGCAGGAGAATAGACCAGCATCTTCGTCAGAAACGACGCCGTCGGCAAGCCTCTGTGCGCAAATCCACCGCTTGCTCCGTCGCGTCCGTGACACCACCACAGCGAGTAGCCGGCAAGTGCCGCCTGCAGGCGCGCGCCGGCGATGGCGGCGAGGCAGTCCGCCGGGAAGTTTCCTCCGTCCCACGACTGCAGGCTGATCAACTGTTCCCGTTGCGCCAGTTGCTCGGCGGCCGCAGCACAGGGCTGCGCCGGTTGCTCGTCGAGCGTCGGCAGGCCAAGTTCTCGCAGCGACTCCTCGAGGCCGTCGATTCCGCGGTCGATTTCGAGCACCGTACGGGCGCAGTCATCGAGTCGTCGCAGCCACGCATCGAGAGCGGGCGCCGCCGCCAGCAGCAGCGTCCCGGGCGGCAGTTCGGTTGCCACGGTGAAGGGAAAGTAGCGGCCCACCCGGTCCACCGACGGCATCCAGATGCCGGTCCATGCCTGTGGTCCGAGCACGCCCGGCGTCAGGAGGAAGTGCCAGATGTGCGCGGTCAGGAAACTCTCGAGCCACTCGCCGCCCAGTTCCGTCTTGCTCTGCGTGATCCCTTCCTGGAGCCAGGCATCCCACCGGTCGACGAACTCGGCCGGCAGTCGGCGTTGTGAGAAGTCGCCCAGTTGCGGCAGCTTGCCATACCACCCCGCTGCGGCGGTCATGCGTCGGGGGCTAGAGGTCGCTTGGGCAGCGGAACTCGGAGAGTTCGCGCAACCGGAACGGATTCTGCACGCTGCTGGCGGTCACCTCGAAGGTCGCCTGCCTGCCGTCGATGTCGAAGATCACGCGGAACGTCTCCGGTGAGCCAAAATCCTCGACTCGCGACCTGTCGAAGAGCCGGAACAGCGACCAGACGCCCTCCGTCGCCTTGCTCGAGATGCCGCCGGGGCCGGGTGGCGTCATCTGGATGCGTGCCGAGAGACCGCCCTTGCTGCCCGGCCACTGGATCGACTGTGGTATCTGTGGTCCGTGGGCATAGCGGACCAGTTGCCCATCGAGGTCGAGCGTGAACTGGCTGATCGCCGCATCCATCTCGACCGGCTTGAAGGCGAGTTGCATCGAGCCGCCACCGCGGAAGAACACGTCGCGGATCGTTGCCGCACGCTGGAACTGGGCGAGGTTTCCAGGGTTGCCGAGCGAGTGTTCCTGAACCTTCTTGAAACTCCACGGGCGGGTCGAGGTATCGACGTAGGGCGCGAGATTCTTCTGGAAGAAATCGTCCATCAGGCCGCCGGGCCCGAAGAGACGCGCGAAATCATCGCGGGTGACGTCGCGGATGCTGTTGCGGTCGAAAGGATAGCGACCGTCGATGGCGAGCTTGCAGAACTGTCCGATCTGCGTGCCGACGGCGGACGACAGGGTTTCGCGCGTGGCGACGAGGGACTGGCTGGTCCCCGCGCTCGAGAGTTGCTGCAGCATCGAACGCAGCGGCTCCGGCATGTTGGCACTTTCCGCCTTGACGCGCGCCGACGAGTTGGCCGGAGGAGCCGCAACCTTGTCCCTGATCGCGGTCTCGGTTGCCGAGAGCTGCACGTAGACATCGTTCAGCAACTGCATGACACCATCGATTGGCGCGGCCTTTCCCTCACCGGTGACGAGTTGCCGGATCTTGACGAAACGGTCGTCGACGATGCTCTCCAGACGATGCCGCGGGGCGGCGGCAGCGGGATCGCTGCCGCCCAGGCCCAGCACCTTGCCCAGTTCCTGCTTCGCACCGGCCAGTTTTTCCTCGGCCTGGTGGAGAACCGACTTCTCTCCCTCTTTCGGCGTCAGCGTCGTCTCCCGCGCCACCGCCTTGAGGAAGCGCGGCAGCGGCGAGTCCGGGGCGGACAGGATGCGCGCCATCTGGATGCTCTGGCTGAGACTGGTCGACCGGATCAGCGTGATGTCGGCGAGATAGTCCTCCCAGGTGCGCGCATAATCGGCGAGGTAGAGCTTGCGCACGTCGTTGGCGATGCTGCTCGTGTCACGCAGCGCAAAGCCCGGTTTGGCCACCGTTCCCAGGACCCACGCTTCCTCGTCGGCGAGCTTCCTGGCCACCGCGCTGACCTCCTTGTCGAAGCCCTTGTGATAGCCGTCGTAGGTGTACAGGCCGGGCACGCCGCGGGTCAACGGCGCGCCGCTCTTGCGGACAAACACCAGCGTGGCGCCACTGCCGGCGGCCTGCTCGATGCTGAAATCGGGGAACGCGCTGCCGACTCCCTGTCGCTTGAGACGACTGTAGATGCGGTTGGGCAGCGTATAGCGGAGCAGCATGTCGCGCGTTCGCGCCACCAGCGCCGCGTCCGGCACCACCGGTGACGCGACCGGGCCGTCGGCGAAGAGATTGTTGAGATGAGTCGTCAGCGCCGCGCGCTGATCGGTGGTCGCGTCACGCGGCAGGTTACGTTCCCAATCGAAGGTGATCCAGGCCTTCAGGGCCTCGGCATCGAAATGCTTCGGATCGTTGAGCATCAGGTAGGCCTTGAGGGTTTCGTAGGCCAGTTCGAGATTGCTTCCGTCCAGTCCCCGCAACTGACTCTCGATGCGCTTCGAGAGCCGCGGAAAGAACGCGTCGCGCAGCAGGCTGCGGTAGGCCTGCTCGGCGGCCGAATCGAGCTTGTCGCCCTGGAACAGTCCCAACCCCATGCCGAAAGGAGCGTCGCCGCGCGTGCGGGTAGCGGTCGACGTGACGTTGCGCACCGCATCGAGGGCGGCCAGGATGGTCAGCGGGTCGCCCTGCGAGGTGGCGGCAATCTGCGCGACGACCGTCCTGGCCGCTGCCGTGCTGGCCTGCACCTCGTCGACGTAGGTCCGGTTGCGCAGATAGCTGAGCGTCCAGCCGAACAGCAGCAGCAGCGAGAGCAGGGCCATGGCAACCAGAGCCCCCGCGTGGACCAGGCTGCGTCGCCGTTCCCACTTGAGGTTGGCGCCCCCCAGACGGGATTCGGCGAATACCACTTCGCGCAGCAGGCGCGTCAGGAAGAAGCTCTTGCCGCTGCCGGCCGCCGGGCGCAGCAGACGCCGTTCGACACCGAAGGCACTGCCCAGGCTCGCCATGACGCGGTCGATCGGATTCCCTTCCTGCGTCCCGCTGGTGAAATAGACGCCGCGCACCATCAACGGGTGGTCGTAGCCGGACGGGGCGAAGACCTTGCCGAGAAAGGCCTCGAGCAGCCGGCTGGCGGCCCCGAACTGCTGGTCGAAGGCGCTGATCGCGCTCCTGCGCAGGAGGTCGGTCTCTTCCTGCAGGCGCGGCACGAGCTGGCCGTGCAGGCGCTCCAGCAGCGCCGCCAGTTGCCCGGGCAGTACCTGCAGCGCCTCGGCGCCGGTTTCGTCAAGCGGGAAGGTGCAGCCCCAGACTTGGTCCCGCGCCTCCTTGCCGAGGTTGGAGAAGAACTCGTTGAAGCCCGCCATCAGGTCGGCCTTGGTGACCAGGACGTAGATCGGCAGACGCACGCCGAGCCGGGCATACAGTTCCTGCACGCGCGCCCGCAGGGCCTCGGAATGGCGAGTGGCTTCGGCTTCCGACTGGGCGAGCAGGTCGCCGAGACTGACGGTCAGCAGCACGCCGTTCAGCGGCTGGCGCGGACGATGCTTGCGCAGCAGGGCGAGAAAACCCAACCAGGCGTCGCGGTCGGCGGCATGATCCGAGTCCTGCGTCGTATAGCGCCCGGCGGTGTCGATGAGGACGGCTTCGTCGGTGAACCACCAGTCGCAGTTGCGCGTGCCGCCGACGCCCTGCAGTTCCTGCCTGCCGAGTTTGTCGGCGAGAGGAAAGCGCAGGCCGGAGTTGACCAGTGCCGTCGTCTTGCCGGCGCCGGGTGCGCCGATGAAGACGTACCAGGGAAGCTGGTAGAGGTAACGTGCCGAGCCGAGGCTGCGCAGGCGCGCCAGGGCGCCGCCCTTGACCGGCTGTGCCTGGCTCTGGCGCAGCACCTTCACCGCCTCTTCGAAACGTTGCCGGAGGGTCGCCACCTCCGGCGACTCGACGGCCTGCTCGCTGGTCTTGCCGAGCAGCCCGTCAAGCAGTCTGGAATTGCTGGTGCGCGCTCGCCAGCGGCGGATCGCGAAGCGCAGGATGACGAGCAGGACCAGCAGGCCGATCAGCACCCAGCGGACGGTCTCGGATGCGAATGGCTCATGGCCGGCGATGGCCAGCAGCGGACTGACGAACCAGATCAGCAGCGACAGCGCGATCAGTCCCAGGGTACCGAGCACGATCGGGTGGAGCAACGCCCGCAGGATCCTTTTCATCGCTCTCCCCTTGTCGATGCAGCGGCGTTGGGGTCAGGGCCGGGCGCGGCGGGGTACACGATGATCTCGACCCGTCGGTTCTGGGCACGGCCTTCGGCTGTGTCATTGCTCATCAGCGGGTCGCTCTCGGCACGCCCTTCGGTCCTGATTCCCGGGCGCTCGCCGAGATGTGGTGCGACCGTCGCCGCCACGGCGTCGGCGCGTGCCTGCGACAGGTGCCAGTTCGACGGGAAGCGGGCCGAACGGATCGGGCGGTTGTCGGTATGACCCTTGATCAGCACGCTGCCATTCACCTGCCGGATCGCATCCCCCACCCGTGCGAGCAGTTGCGTGAAGGTGGGCGAGAGCGTCGCGCTGCCCGGCTCGAAGAGGCCGTCTCCCTGTGCCAGGACGATGCTCCGGTCGGGCAGGTCGCGAACGATGACGCGGCCCGCCTCAATGTCGCTGACGAGGAAATGCGCCAGCCTGGCCGGTACCCTGGCTGCCGGTGCCTGCGGGCTGGCGACGGCTGTCGGTGCCGGTGCGCCTGCCTTGAGGGCGAGAATCGAGGAAAACGTGGGGTCGGAGTGGCGGTTCAGCGCAAACGACGCCAACAGGTACAGGAGCGCCACAACGAGCGTCGTCACTGCCGCCACGGCCCACAGCGGCAGGCTTTCGCGGAGCGGGCGCGTGGCTCCGGCGGTGCTCTGCCAGGCGGGAGAGAGTTCGCGGCTGACTTCGCCGCGTTCCCTGGCCAGCATCTGCGCCAGGCGCTCACGAACGGCCGCCAGTTGCGCCTGGCCGTTCTGCAGCACCCGGTAGCGTCCCTCGAAACCAAGGCTGAGAATCAGGTAGAAGAGTTCGAGCAGGTTGCGATGGGTGCCCGGCTGTTCGGCGACCTTGCCCATGAGCTGGAAGAACTTTTCGCCACCCCAGGCCTCATCGTGAAACTGTACCAGCAGGCTGCGCTGCGCCCAGACCTTTTCGCCCCACGGAGTATTGGCGGCCGCCTCGTCGAGGAAGGTGCACAGCGCGTAGCGGCCCGCCAGCACGTGCTCGTGCAGGACGCCCCGCTCCTTCGCCTGGCGCTCGAACATGCTCACTGCCCGCGCCAGCGCCTCGCGCAGGCTCGCCGGGTCAGCGCGGTGAACCTGGCGCAACTGCGGGGCGAGATTGAGCAGTGGATTGGCGGCGGCAACCAGCGGGTTCAGCCCGGTGTGCCAGTCGAGGGATGACAGCTCGACACGTTCGAAACGCGATCCAGCCGGCGGCCCTTCGCTCGCGCCGGCTGCTGCCGGGCGACTGGCCCGCGCTCCGGGCGAGGGTACGAGCAGCGTCTTGTCCGACGGCGGCAAGAAGGGATCATCGTGCACCATGTGGCCCATCTCCAGTCATGAAGCAGCGCGACAATGGCTGTGGTCAGGCGCGGATGGCCCACAGCGCGAGCTCGAGCGACGGGAAGCTGCCCGAGACGTAAATGCCCAGCCCACCCGAATCATTGAGCTGTTTCCACAGGTCCCCCGAGTTGTCCAGCTCGAAGTAGCTGAACCCGGCGTGGAACGGAATCTGGCGCGGTGCGACGGCCAGCGGACGCAGGGCGATCCCCGGCAGTTGCAGGTTGACCAGTTCGCGGATCTTCTCCAGTGGCCCGAGCTTCGCCTGTGCCGGAAAGCGCGTCCGCAGCGTCTCGCTCGGCATCTGCGCGTTTACCGCCAGGACGAAGCCGGCGTTGCGCAGCAGGCTGCGATCGGCGATCACGCCGACATAGCGCCCCTGCTTGTGGTCCTGGAGTTCGATCTGCATCGCGTTCTCCTCGATGACGGTTCCCAGGAACCGTCTGATCTCGGTCATCAGCGGGGCGAAGCAGAGTTCGAGCGCATCATGATTGTAGGCCGGCATGGGAGCCGGGCATCTTTCAGTGCGCACCAGCGTTGCCAGTTCGCCGGCGAGTTCCAGCAGGCGCGTGAACAGACGCTCGGGATGGAGCTGGGACTGCTCCAGCAGATGGTTGAACACCGGCAAGTGGCGGTTCACGGTCAACAGGAAGACGAAATGGGCAATCTCCGCCACCCCGCCCGCGGCGGGCTGGACGACCCTGGCCGCCAGTGCATCCGAGCGCTGCTTGAGCAGCCCGGAGATCTCGCGCAGGATGCTGGCGAGGACCGGCGAGACCCGGCACGACAGCGCCGGCGGGATATGGCTGCGGTCGACCAGCAGGCTGTTGTCGGGGCGTCGCTCGCTGATGCGCAGGACGGCGAGCCGCAGGAAGGCATCGGATATCTGTTCCGCCACCACCAGGCGCAGCCGCGGGTATCCCACCTTCACCGGCTGCGCGCTCGAGTCGGCCGTCGTCGAATCGCTGAACTCCTCGTCGGCCTGGGTGAAGCGGGCGAGATCGGCAGCGGTGTCCGACGGCAGGGCGTCCTCGAGGCTCTCCGGTCGGCGCAAGGGCAGCGCCAGATAGACGACGGCATTGCGGGCGTCCGGCGGGAAATCGAGGGCGAGCGGGGCGGGATGCGCCGCCGGAAAGTCAAACGGCGTACCATCGGGCAGGACGCCGCGGGCCGCCAGCAAGGCGACCTTGCCCGTGCTCAGCGCGCCCTCATCGAGTTCGAGGTGGCTGAACCCCCAGAAGAGCCCTCCCAGCGCGCGCGCGCGGCTTTCGACGAACCACTGGGTGTAGCGGTCCTGTTGCTGGAAATGCTGTGGGCGAAGGAACAGGCCCTCCGACCACACGACCTTACTGAACCAGGACATGGCTGCCCCCCGGAGCAAGAAAAAGGACGGGCGCCCCCGCGCGCCGCCCCTTCAACATCAGCGCGCGCGCGGCGTGATCGAGACGCTGTTCCTGTCGACCCGGATCGAATAGCTGGTCGTCATGTTCTGGGGAACTGGAGCGGTTGCGCGCCAGAGCGTCTGGTTGAAATCACGATAGGCGACGAAAACGCCAAGGGCATGGGCATCGCCGAGCGGCCGCAACTCGACCGAGTGGCGCTGGCCGGGCCTGAGCGTCAGTTCCTCGCGCAGCACCTTGCCGGCACCAAGCAGGGCGTCGTCGCGCTCGAAAAGCGAGAAATAGTCGGCGCTGTCAAAAGCACCGGTGCTCTGCAGAAGATAGTAGCGGACCACCACCGGCATGCCCCGGCCACTGACATCGGCGTTGACCGTATCCGACGCCGTCAGGTCGATGCGGACGATCGTCGGTTTCGGAGGCGGAGGCGGCGAAGCGCAGGCAACGAGGAGCACTACCCATGTGGTCACGGCAACGACAAGAGCGTATTTTCTTGTATTCATCACGCCATGCTCTGTTCAGGTGGGTTTGCGCTACACGGCGATTATTGTCGACATCGGGGCCGGACGCAACCCCACGCCGCCGACGTGGCGGGCGCCGGTGGCAAGGCGGCAGCGGTGGCCGGCGAGCATGCGCGAGCGCGCGGACGGGGCTGTGGGCAGCGAGTGGGGTACGGCCGGCCTGCTGCTGCAGTCCCGCTCACGGTCATCGGTCAGGGTGTGCCGTGTCAGCGACGGCTCCCATGGCGACAGAGCCACCGGCGCGTTGGCATGCGGGCGCGAGGCGTCGACGGTGATCGGGTTGCCAGTTTCTGCGACGCGCCTTGCGGGATGCCGGGCGCCTCCCAGCGTGAGCGACACCCCGCATGCCCATCCGCGGCAAGCCGTTCCCGGTGACTATTTCACCGGTTTGGTGGTGATCTCGACGCGGCGGTTGGCCACGCTGTTGGGGTTGTCCTTGTCCTTGAGCTGTGCCGACCCGACGCCGGTCGCGGCGAGGAATGACGGCGCAACGCCGAAATCCTTGATGAAGTACTGGCGGACGGATTCCGCACGCTGCTGCGACAGGCGCTGGTTCAATTGCTGCGACCCGGATGCATCCGTGTGGCCAACGAAAACGACCTTGCTCCCCGACTGCTCGTTGCGCTTCAGGACCGGGCCGAACTGGGCCAGCAGGCTCCTGGCGGCAGCCGAGATCTGTGCCGACCCGACGGCGAAAGAGACATCGACAGGCAGCGAGTAGGTCTTGCGCGAGACGATCTGCCCGCAGGTGAAGCCGGCCTTTGCCGCTTCAGCGCAGTCGCTGGCCGTTGCCGACTTGGGGAAGAGCCCCGCCTCGATGGACTCGGCCGTGACCTGGCCATTCAGTTCGACGACATCGTTCGCCGGTCCTGCAGCCGTGACCGCCGGCGAAAACCCCAGCCCGAGTGCGCTGCAAAGGACAAAAGAAAGGATTGAATGACGACTCATGGCACGATACCTCCTCCGTAAGGACCTGACAGGACTCGGCGCAATCTCTGCGCCCCCAGCCCATTGATTATAATCACTGCGCCACCCGTGTGCAGGGTCTTTCGTGGCGACTCGCGTCTGCAGCCGACTGCCCGCGTTGCTGCGCTGTTCGGGTTGCGCCGTTCATCGCCCACGGCGGTGGCTCATCGTCCGCTGGACAGACTGGGTGCGGCTGGCAATGCGTGGCGAAGCGAAATGGCCGCACCGGCTGCGCGATGTGGGCGCTCGCGCCGGCGGGCCGGTCGATCAGCAGACATCCGACTTGCGCGATCCGCACAGGCCTTTTGGCGGCTGGTAGCCGAGGCGCACTGCTTCGGGTCCGAAGAACTCGGCGTCCGGGTCGCCCTTCTGCGCGAGTTGTCGGTACAACTGGTAGCAGGCAATGGCGTTGCCGAGCAACCCCGAGTAGCGCAACCACTGTTCGCTGCGCGCCGGGTTTGCCGCGACATCGCCGCTGCCGGCACGGTAGCTTTCGGCAATCCGTGCCGCCGCGTCCTTGTCGCCACGCAGCGCCTTGCGCATGTCGTCGGCGAAGCGTTCATCGCCGGTACTGACGCGAAAGGCGCTCAACGACAGGCGGACGAAGCGGCTTGACAGTGCCCGCAGCGCGTCCTCGGCGCCGGCCAGCGCGACGCGTGCCTGCGGCTCGTAGCGGCCGTCGGGGTAGGCGCGGAGAAAGTTCTCGGCAGCCTTCTTGATGTCCGCCGGGTTCGGGGCGGCGAGAACGGCCTCGAAGGCCTCGTCTTCGGCGGTGCGCGGGCCGGTCGTGGCCTTGGCCTTGCCGAGCCGGAAGACGCCGGTCTGACCCTTGGTGATGTGTGGCCGTTGTGCCAGCTTGCGGATGATCGCCAGCGAGTGGTTGGACATCGTCCGCGCCACGCGCAGCCGGGTGAACTCGAAGACATCGGTGAACGAGATCTCCTGGTCGACATTGCTGAGCACATGCACCAGCTCGCGCGTGTAAAAGCTGTTCTGGTTCGGGTCGCTCGGTGACAGCGATACCTGGCCGGCGCTGGCCGAGAAAGCGACGATGCAGCCCGTGGGTGCGGTCGAGTAGTTGAAGGATCCGGCCTTCTCGTCCTCCGATATGCCATCGCGACAGGCGTCGATGACCGCCACCCCAAGCCCCGGATAGCGCTGCGGAAACGCGGCGAGGACCTCGTCCTGCAGGTTGATCGACTTCTCCTTGGCTTTCGGGTCGTCGCTGGCGACGCCGGAAGGCAGCAGGTAGTTGCGCCCTTCGTACTGCATGCCGTGGCCGCAGAAATAGACGATGCCGATTCCTCTGCCGTCATCCGGCAGGCCCGCCATCCGCTTGCCGAAGCGCTCGACCGCTGTCGCGAAGCGGGCGCGGTCGGCATCGTTCTCGACCTGTACGTCGAAGCCATGCAGGCGCAGTGCCGCTTCCAGGTCGCGGCCGTTCTTGCGTGCCGGCTGAATGCTCTTGCCGTCCGGATAGCTGCCGCAACAGATCAGCAGCGCGATCCGATGATCGGCCAGGCGGCCTGCATCGCGCGCATCGGTTTGCCCACCCGCCGCGGCCGCCCCATCGGCGGCGATCGCACACCGCGCTGCCACGCCGAGCTGGCTGGACAGCAGCAGGCCGGACGCGCGGGCGAGAAAGCGTCGTCGGAACGGCGAGCAGTGGAATGATTCACCTTGCCCTGAAGCTGGAGCCCTCATCTCATCTCGACCAGAAGCGACATGCAACGAGGCGCAAGAATAGCGTGAATTCGCTTGCAGGGGGGGCCTCATCGGACGCTTCGGCTGGCCCTTGCCGAAGCACGGTTCGGCCCTGTATCGTGCGCGCCCCGGCGGCACCGGCATGACGCAGCAGCGCGCGCGAATTCGAAGCAGCGCGCGCCAATTCGGGAAAAAAAGTTGCATCCCTCCGCTGTCGACTTCGTCTATACTCACATCGCCATCATTGTTTGAAGAAGATGCGATGGCGTCACGCGATCCTGACGCAGGAGCGGGGGCGGGATCGGGTTGGACGGCTTTCTTGGGGGAGAGCGGGATGCACGGCGAAGCACGCGGCCGCGGGTGCTCTTGGTGGGGCATGGTTCTGGCGGTCCTGTGGCTGCTTATCAGCGATGCGGCGCACGCGCAGGTTGACGCGGGCGGGTTGCTGCGCGACATCCAGGGCACGCCCGGCCTGCCGAAGCTCGACGACGCCGAGACCGGCAGCGAGCTGCCGCTGCCGAAGCGCGAGATCTCCGACGTCCCCGAGTTGCGCCTCGACGTGGCCGGCTTCGAGATCGCCGGCGTCAGCGACGACGAAGCCGCCGCCTTGCGCGCCAAGCTCGCCTCCTTCACCGGCAAGGACCGCAGCTTCCAGGATCTGCTCGACGCCGCCGGCGTGGTCAAGAACCACTTCAACGCCCAGGGCTACCTGCTGGCGCAGGCCTACATCCCCGAACAGAAGATCAGCGACGGCATCGTCCGCATCGTCGTCCTCCTCGGCCGCCTGGGCAAGATCGACCTCAACTACAACGAGCAGACGCCGGTTTCGCGCGCGCGCATCCAGGGCTACCTCGACCGGCTCCAGGCCGGCAGCGTCCTGCAGACGCGCGACATGGAACGGGTCCTCTTCCTGATCAACGACCTGCACGGCGTCAGCGCCCGCTCCACGGTCCGCCCGGGCAGCGAACCCGGAACCGCCGACCTCGTGCTCGACGTCGAACCCGACCAGCGGCTCTCCGGGCAGGTCCAGATCGACGACATGGGATCGCGCTACACCGGCACCAACCGCATTACCGGCAGCCTCGTCTTCGGCTCGCCGCTCGGGCTCGGCGACTCGCTGGCGCTGCGCGCCCTCTTCTCGCAGGACGGCGGCACCGGCTACGGCTCCGCCAGCTACGTCCTGCCGGTCGGCAGCGACGGCCTGCGACTCGGCGTCTCGTACTCGTACCTCGGCTACACCCTGCTCGAGAAGCAGGGCATCCCGTCGGGCGACGGCTTGGCCCGTGACATGATGGCCTTCGCCCTCTACCCGATCGTCCGCTCGCGCAACTTCAACGTCTTCGTCCAGGCCGGTTACGACTACCAGAAGTTCATCGACAACCCCGATGCCGGACTGTCGATCCACCGCACCTCGCGTTCGATCCTGCTCACCCTCAGCGGCGACCTGCGCGACGGACTCTTCGGTGGCGGCATCAGCAACTTCTCGCTCGGCTACGTCAACGGCACGCTCGACAACCCGACCGCCGAGGTCACCACCCCGGTGGGCCGTTTCCAGAAGATCAACCCCTTCTACTCGCGCCTGCAGGCGGTCGGCGACAGCAAGTTCCTCTTCTTCTTCCGCTACGCCGGCCAGTTCACCCACGACCGGCTCGACAGCTACCAGAAATTCAGCCTCGGCGGCCCCTTCGGCGTGCGCGCCTACCCGGTCGGCGAAGCGCCGGGCGACGAAGCGCAGATCGTCACCGCCGAACTGCGCTACCCGCTGCCGAACTGGGACGGCAAGATCCCCGGCGCGCTGATCGGCGCCCTGTTCTACGACTGGGGACGATCACGGCTCGACATCGACCCGCCGACGAAGGTCGACGACCCGCCCAACCAGCGCACCCTCTCCGGCTACGGCATCGCCCTCAACTGGGCGACCGCCAAGAGCTGGTCGGCGCAGGGCAGCGTCGCCTGGCGGCAGCAGGGCACCCTCGTGAACGACGAAGTCGACCGGCGACCGCGCGTGTACTTCCAGCTCAGTCGCTACTTCTGAACCCGCAGCAACCGGTACCCGCAGTCCGATGAAATCCGCCATGGCCAGCAAAGTGAATCGGGAACAGAACCGCAACCATCGCGCAGCGCCGTGCCGCGCCACCCTGCGGCCGATCGTCTTTGCCCTCATGGCCGCCTTCGGCAGCATTGCCCATGGCCTGCCGACCGACCCCAAGGTCATCGCCGGACAGGCCACCGTCAGCACCAGCAACCCGTCGAGCATGGTGATCAACCAGAGCAGCGGCAAGGCCGCGATCGACTGGCGGACCTTCAGCGTTGCCGGTCACGAATCGGTGCGCTTCGCGCAGCCCTCGGCGAGCGCGATGACCGTCAACCGCGTCACCAGCAACGACCCCTCGCAGATCCTCGGCCGCATCAGCGCCCCGGGCTCGGTTTTCCTGATCAACCCGGCGGGTGTGCTGTTCGGCAAGGGCGCCGTCGTCCATGTCGGCAACCTCGTCGCCAGCACCCTCAACGCCAACCCGCACGACCTGCTCGCCGGCCGCCTGGTCTTCACCGCCGATCCGGCCGGCGCCGGCGTCGTGCGCAACGAAGGCCAGATCAGCACCCCGGCCGGCGGCAGCGTCTCGCTGATCGGCGCCCGGGTCATCAACAGCGGCCACATCAGCACGCCCGGCGGCACCACCGGCCTCATTGCCGGCGACAAGGTCGCGCTCGACTTCGACGGCGACGGCCTCGTCCGCTACCAGGTCGACGGCGCGCTGGCGCGCGCCCTCGTCGAACACTCCGGGCGCATCGACGCCGACGGCGGCCGCGTCGTCATGCAGGCGCGGGCGCGTGACGCGCTGCTCGACACCGTCCTCAACGTCGAGGGCGTCGTCCGCGCGCGCGGCGTCACCGTGCGCAACGGCGAGATCCATCTCGACGGCGGCGGCAGCGGCGTCGTCAGCGTCAGCGGCCAGCTCGACCCCTCGACGCCCGACGTCGCCCGCCAAGGCGGCGAGGTTCGCGTCCTCGGCGACCGCGTCGGGCTGTTCGGGCAGGCGCGCATCGACGCTTCCGGTGCAGCGGGCGGCGGCACCGTCCTCATCGGCGGCGACTACCAGGGACAGGGCAGCGAGCGCAACGCGACGCAGACCTTTGTCGGCCCCGAAGTGGCCATCACCGCCGATGCCGGTGCGACCGGCGACGGCGGCAAGGTGATCGTCTGGGCCGACGACTGGACGCGCTACCACGGCACGATCTCGGCCAAGGGTGGCGAGCAGGGCGGCGACGGCGGCTTCGTCGAGGTTTCCGGCAAGCGGAATCTCACCTTCGATGGCGACGTCGTCACCTCGGCGGCGAAGGGCAGGGCGGGGATGCTCTTGCTCGACCCGGGGGATCTGTATTTCTCGGCGACAGCGGTGGGTGGGGCGACCGAGTTGCAGGGACCGCAGGTCTTCGAGGTGCCGGCTCACGTGCCACCACCCGCGCAGCAGGGGGACTTTTACGTCGCGGCGAGCCGCTTTACTCTCGCCGGAACTGGTAGCGCCACTTCCTCCTACACTCTTAAGGCGAACGGGCATTTTATTCTCAAGACCGATGCCAGCTTCGCCAGTGCTGCCAATCAGACGGTCAGCATTACCGCTGACCGCGGCAGCATCAAGTCGGACCCGTCGGCCGGCAAGGACTTTTCCATCTCGACTGCTGGTGCCGACCTCATCCTGACCGCGCAGTCGATGTCCCTGGGTGAGGTTTCCACGGTAGCCGGCTCACTGTCTGGCGCACTGACGATCAACGTTACCGGTGTCGGTCAGAGCGCGACGCAGAGCGGTGTGTTCAGCGGCGGGAGCCTGACGAAGCTGGGCTCAGGTACTTTGGAGCTTTCGCAGGCGAATGCCTACACGGGCGGCACGACGATCAGTGCTGGGACGTTACAGACCAACGTCGCCTCGGTGCTGCCCAATGGTGGGGCAGTCAGTGTCGGGGCGAGCGGTGTTCTGGACCTCCAGGGCAAGGACCAGTTGATCGGCAGGCTCTCGGGTGACGGTAAGGTCGATCTCGGGGGCGGTAGGCTGACGGTTGATGGTGGCGACTTCGGGGGCCAGTTCGTGGGAACGACTGCCGGGCACCTCGACAAGACGAGTGGGGCGCAACTGATCCTGAGGAATTCGAACACCTTGGGGAGCACGACGATCCAAGCGGGCACGCTGACGGCGGCCAAGGCGAAAGCGCTGGGAGACGGATCGGTGACGATCCAGGACGGCGGCACGCTGGAGATTGCGAACGTTGCGCTGGCGCTGGGTTCGTTGGCGAAGATCACGATCGACGGTGGCACGCCCTCGACCGGGGGTGGAGGCACCTTGTCCGGAACGGGCACTCAGGCGAGCTATGCGGGTGCGCTGGAGCTTGCCATTCCGTCTGGCAGTCCGGGCGCGACGAGGACAAATCTTCGCGCCGACGCCAACGCGGTGCTCACCCTGAGCGGAGAGATTACGGGTGGCGCTACCCTGCACAAGGTTGGCGACGGCGAGGTTGTTCTTTCCCCGAGCGCGAAGAACCCATATGGCGGTGGCACGTTCGTCAAAGAAGGCAAGCTGACCGTCAAGCACGAGGAGGCGCTGGGAGACGGATCGGTGACGATTCAGGACGGGGGCACGCTGGAGATTGCCAACGTTGCGCTGGCGCTGGGTTCGTTGGCGAAGATCACGATCGACGGTGGCACGCCCTCGACCGGGGGTGGAGGCACCTTGTCCGGAACGGGCACTCAGGCGAGCTATGCGGGTGCGCTGGAGCTTGCCATTCCGTCTGGCAGTCCGGGCGCGACGAGGACAAGTCTTCGCGCCGACACCAACCAAGTACTCACCCTGACGGGAGAGATTAGGGGTGGCGGTACCCTGACCAAGGTCGGCGCCGGCAAGGTGGTTCTCGGCAACGACACCAGTGATTACAGCGGCGGTACGACTGTTACTGACGGGACCTTGGCGACGAGCGTCGCCTCGGCGCTGCCCGCGTCCTCGGTGCTGCCCAATGGTGGGGCAGTCAGTGTCGGGGCGAGCGGTGTTCTGGACCTCCAGGGCAAGGACCAGTGGATCGGCAGGCTCTCGGGTGACGGTAAGGTCGATCTCGGGGGCGGTAGGCTGACGGTTGAGGGTGGCGACTTCGGGGGCCAGTTCGTGGGAACGACAGCCGGGCACCTCGACAAGACGAGTGGGGCGCAACTGATCCTGAGGAATTCGAACACCTTGGGGAGCACGACGATCCAAGCGGGCACGCTGACGGCGGCCAAGGCGAAAGCGCTGGGAGACGGATCGG
>JAGFNJ010000035.1 GCA_017592775.1 Candidatus Accumulibacter conexus
TTACTTCGACCGACTCGGCGTGCCGCGTCTCTCATAACCTCAACTACTTGAACCGCCCGGTGCGGACCCGCATGCCGGGTGGTGTGGCAGGGGAACGGTCAGGTAATCTGACCGCCCCTATGCCGATCCCGTCAGCGACAGCGTCGTGGCGCGCAGCACGCTTTACTCGCTTGACGCAAGGCGCAGACCAGGTATAATTCAAACGTTCGTTTGAGCGGCCTGGTGCAGGACCGTTGCAGGACCGTTGCGGGGCGTTCCCGGCGGACACAGTCGACCCATAACAGGAGAACAGCTTGAGCAACTTCATAGTACGCAAGGCCGCCGTACTCGGAGCGGGCGTCATGGGCGCGCAGATTGCCGCGCACCTCGCGAATGCCGAAGTGCCGGTGGTGCTTTTCGATCTGCCGGTTGCCACGGGCGATGCCAACGGGATCGCCCGCAAGGCCATCGACGGGCTCAGGAAACTCGAGCCGTCGCCGCTGGCGAGCGCGGACCGCGTCGCCTACATTGACGCCGCCAACTACGGACAGCACTTGGAGCAACTCCGCGACTGCGACCTGATCATCGAAGCGATCGCCGAGAAGATGGAGTGGAAGGATGATCTCTATCGCACGATCGCACCGTTCATCGCGCCGATGGCGATCATCGCCTCCAACACTTCCGGCCTGTCGATCAACCGTCTCGCCGAAGGCCTGCCGGAGGCGCTGCGGCCGCGCTTCTGTGGCATCCACTTCTTCAATCCGCCGCGCTACATGCATCTGGTCGAACTGATCGCCACTCAGGGAACCGACCCGGCGCTGCTCGACAATCTCGAGTCCTGGCTGGTGTCACGTCTCGGCAAGGGAATCGTGCGCGCACTCGACACCCCGAACTTCGTCGCCAACCGCGTCGGTGTCTTCTCGATCCTCGCCGTGATGCATCACACGCAGCGGCTCGGGCTCGGTTTCGATGTCGTCGACTCGCTCACCGGTCCGATCATCGGCCGCCCGAAGAGTGCCACCTATCGCACCGCCGATGTCGTCGGCCTCGATACGCTCGCGCACGTCATCAAGACCATGCAGGACACCCTGCCGGCAGATCCCTGGCACGGCCATTACCGCGTGCCGGCCTGGCTGGCGGCGCTGATCGGCAAGGGCGCGCTGGGACAGAAGACCCGCGCCGGCATCTTCCGCAAGGAAGGCAGGGCGATCAAGGTTCTCGACCTTGCCCTGCAGGACTATCGCGATACCGCCGCTGACATCGATGCCGGGGTTCTGGCAATCCTGAAGCAGCGTGATCCGGCGGTCCGCTTCGCCCAACTGCGCGCCAGTGAGCATCCGCAGGCGCAGTTTCTGTGGGCGATCTTCCGCGACATCTTTCACTACACGGCTTTCCACCTCTCCGACATCGCCGACAACGCGCGTGATGTCGATTTTGCGATGCGCTGGGGCTTTGGCTGGGCACAGGGTCCGTTCGAGACCTGGCAGGCAGCCGGCTGGCGGGCGATCGCCGAGGCCGTGCAGGCGGACATCGAAGCCGGCCGGGCGATGAGCCAGGCAGCACTGCCTGCCTGGGTCTTCGGCCGCGTCGCCGACGAGGGCGTACACGGCGCGCAGGGGTCGTACTCGGCGAGAGCCGACACCTGGCGTGCCCGCTCGGCACTGCCGGTTTATCAGCGCCAGCTCTTTCCCGAGCGCGTTCTGGGCGAGAAGGCTGTCGCTGGGGAAACGGTCTGGGAGAACGATGGGGTGCGCCTGTGGACGCTGCCGCAGGTCGATGCAGCGATTGCCATCGTCAGCGTCAAGTCGCGCAACCACACGCTCGGTCGTGACGTCATCGTCGGCATGCAGGAAGCAGTTGCCCGCGCCGAGGCCGATTATCGCGGACTGGTGCTGTGGCACGAGGCGCCGTTCGCCTTCGGTGCCAATCTGAAGGAGGTTGCCGAGGCGATCGCCGGCGGCGACTTCGAACTGCTCGAGAAGTACGTCGCCGAGTTCCAGAATGCCTCGATGGCTCTCAAGTATGCCAAGGTGCCCGTCGTCGCCGCGGTGCAGGGCATGGCGCTCGGCGGTGGATGCGAATTCCTGATGCACGCCGCGAAGCGGGTGATCGCGCTCGAGAGCTACATCGGCCTCGTCGAGGCCGGCGTCGGCCTGATTCCGGCGGGCGGCGGCTGCAAGGAGTTCGCCATCCGTGCTGCGCAGGCGGCGGCGAAGACCGGCGGCAACGATCCATTCGAATTCATCCAGCCGGTGTTCATGACCATCGCCATGGCGACGGTCTCGAAGAGTGGTGCGCAGGCGAAGGAACTGGGTTTCGCCGTCGAGACGGACAAGATCGTCTTCAACGCGCACGAACTGCTCTACGTCGCGTTGCGCGAGGCGCGCGGCCTTGCCGAGGCCGGCCATTACCCACGCCTGTCGCCGCGCGGGGTCAAGGTTGCCGGGCGTACCGGCATCGCCAACTGCGAGATGATGCTGGCCAACATGAAGGAGGGCGGCATGATCTCGGCGCACGACTACGCCGTGGCGCGAGCCGCTGCGACCGCTCTGTGTGGTGGCGAGGTCGAGACCGGATCACTCGTCGACGAACGGTGGCTGCTGACGGTCGAGCGCAAGCTTTTCGTCGAGCTGCTGAAGACCCCGAAAACCCAGCAGCGTATCCAGCACATGCTGGAGACCGGCAAGCCACTGCGCAACTGAGCGCGCCAGGAGAAGAGAACATGAGCAAACAGATTCAGGACGCCTATATCGTCGCCGCGACGCGACTTCCGGTCGGTCGGCGCAAGGGGATGCTCGGTCACGTGCGACCGGACGACATGCTGGCACATGCCATCCGCTCGGTGATGGCGCAGGCACCAGGGCTCGATCCGGCGCTCGTCGGCGACGTCATCGTCGGCTGCGCGATGCCGGAGGCCGAGCAGGGAATGAACGTCGCCCGCATCGGCCTGCTGCTGGCCGGCATGCCGAACAGCGTCCCCGGTGTGACGGTGAACCGTTTCTGCGCTTCCGGCGTGCAGACCGTCGCCATGGCTGCCGACCGCATTCGCCTCGGCGAAGCCGACGTGATGATCGCCGGTGGCACCGAAACGATGTCGCTGATGAACCAGATGACCGGCAACAAGACCGCGCTCAACCCGGCCATCTTCGAGAAGGAAGAGAACTACGCGATCGGCTTCGGCATGGGGATCACCGCCGAAAAGGTGGCCGCACAGTGGCAGGTGTCGCGCGAGGACCAGGATGCCTTTGCCGTAGACTCGCACCGGAAGGCCTGCGCGGCGATCGACGCCGGTCACTTCCGTGCCGAGATCACGCCCTATGCCGTACGCAAGCGGGTTCCCGACCTTGGCAGCGGCGAGGTGACGGTGAAGGAGTATCTCGCCGAAAACGACGAGGGACCGCGCCGCGACAGCAGCATCGAGGGGCTTGCCCGGCTGCGACCGGTCTTCGCTGCCCGCGGCTCGGTGACGGCCGGCAACAGTTCGCAGATGTCCGACGGTGCGGCTGCGGTCCTGCTCGTCTCGGAAAAGGTTCTCAAGCAGTTCGACCTGCAGCCGCTGGCGCGTTTCGCCGGCTTTTCGGTGGCTGGCGTCGCCCCCGAGATCATGGGCATCGGCCCGCTCGAGGCGATCCCGCGGGTTCTCAAACAGGCGGGAATCCGCCAGGACGACGTCGACTGGTTCGAGCTCAACGAAGCATTCGCGGCGCAGGCGCTGGCGGTGATCCGCACGCTCGATCTCGATCCGGCGAAGGTCAACCCGCTCGGTGGCGCCATCGCTCTCGGCCACCCGCTGGGTGCAACCGGCGCCATCCGCACGGCGACCTTGCTGCATGGACTGCGGCGGACACGACAGCGCTACGGCATGGTGACGATGTGCATCGGCACCGGCATGGGCGCCGCCGGGCTGTTCGAATCGCTGCAGTAAGGCGCGCCTGCGGCATCGGCGACAGGGCCTCGTCCGGCAACCCGGGCGAGGCCCTGTCGTTTCGGCAGCTCGACCGAGGGCAGAAGCATCGTCCAGTCGTGCCTGTGCGGCTTGGTCTGGCATAATGTCGGCCGGATACGGTCGGAAGGCGCGCAATGGATCTCGATCTACTGGACAGTCTGGGCTGGCGCGAAGGCTTGATCGCGATCATTGCGCTGCTCGTGGTCTACATCCTCATCCTCTTCATTCGTGTGCGCCGGCTGCAGCGTGCAGCGCCGGTCGTCCCGTCGCTGACGGCGCAGTCTGCAGTGGCTGCCTACACTGCCATCCAGCAGCCCGATCCTGCCGTCGCCACCGCCCCGCCTGAGGCCGCGGCGGTGCCCTCACCCGCGGCAGTACCGACGCCTGTCGCTGGCGCTGCCGTCGGGAAAGCCGATTTCGCCTGGAACGAGCCGCCGCCGGACATTCCCGGCCAGGCCCTGATCGATGCCCTGCAGCGCGAGCTCTACCAGTTGCGTTGCGAGGTCGACGACTTGCGCGCCGAGGTTCTGGCCGCGCGTGAGGATGTGCGGCGCCAGGCGGCGCAGGCCGCGGCACCGCCGGCGTCGCTGTCGTACAACGACGCCATGCAGATGGCGCTGCAGGGCCACGACGCGACGGCGATTGCGCATCGTTGCGGCATTGCGCGCGCCGAGGCCGATCTGGTCGTGACCCTGGCGCGTAACCGTCGGCCGGCGGCCTAGGTGTACGCCGCGTCGATGGTCGGCATGCCCCGGGCAGCAGCATGAGCGCTGCGCCACCGCTTCCGTCGGTGACCGCCGTTTCGATCGCCGACGCGCCGCTGGCCGTCGAACGCCGGTTGCGACTCCGGATGGGGATTGCCGGGCTGCTGGTGGCCCTGCTTCTGCTCCTGTTGCTCGCCGATCACCTGTTGATTGCCGAAGAGCCGGCGGGCAGCGGCCCCCCATATACTGAACCGGTGCCGGTGCGGAGGAAGGAGCCGCCGCCGCTCCCGCATGCCGAGCCGATGCTCGTCGACAAGCCGGCGCCGCAGCCGCTGATGGCGGAACCACAGGCGAGTGGGGCGGCGCTCGAGCCGAGGATTGCCGCCGCCGAAACGGCCCCTGTCGCAGGCAATGAAGACCCGTCCGGCGACGCGGTGACGCGCCCGCCCGCGGCACCACCGCGCCCGCTGTCCGGGCCCGGTCTGCAGACCGGCGTGTTGGTCGACCTGCGGCGCGCGGAAGCCGTGCAGGCAAGGTTTGCCCAGGCGGGCATTCCGGTCGGCATCGAGGCGCGCCTGCAGGTCGGTCCGTTCCGTGATCGGGCGGAAGCCGAGGCCGCACGTCGTGAACTGCAGGCGGCAGGAGTGGAGGCGGTGATCCGGCCGTCGGTCAAGGCGGCGAAGCCGTAACCGCGCGCTCGTCGGTCGCCGCCAGTTGCCGGCGCAGGCGCCGCGCGAATATCCGCATTTCCTTCGCCGCCTGGACGTCGCCCCGGCTCTGCGCAACGACGATCCCCTGTTCGTAGGCGGCCAGGGCCGCGGCGGGCTGACCGCCATCCGCCAGCGCCCTGCCGAGCAGCTTCCACGCCGCCGAATGGTTGCCGTCGCGTTCCACTGCTTCCCGCAGGCGGAGCGCGGCCTGCGCCCAATCGCCGGCCTTGAGATGCTCGCTGCCCAGCGAGTAGCGCAGCAGCGCGCCGTCGCGGGGGCCGCCGAGCAGCTTCTCGAGGTTGTCAATGACTGCACTGGTCGTCATCTCGCTCTCCGCTAGGCTGGTGGCCGAGGTGCCCGCGAGAGCACCAGCAGCCGCCAACGCACCTGTCCACCCTCGTTTTCAGGTTTAATATCGGGCTTTCCACCGCTCACATTGTAGAGGACAGAACCATGACCAGAACGATCATCTCGACGCCGCTGGCGCCCGCAGCGATCGGCACCTACTCGCAGGCGGTACGGATCGCCGAAACCGTCTACCTCTCCGGGCAGATCGGCCTCGACCCGGCGACGATGAAGCTGGCGGACGGTGTCGATGCGCAGATCGTGCGCGTGTTCGACAACCTCAAGGCGGTTGCCGAGGCCGCTGGCGGCTCGCTTGCCGATGTCGTCAAGCTCAACGTGTACCTCACCGATCTCGTCCATTTCACGACGGTGAACGAGGTGATGGGCTGCTATTTCGTCGAGCCTTACCCGGCGCGCGCCGCCGTCGGCGTCGCTTCGCTGCCGCGCGGCGCGCTGGTCGAGGCGGACGCGGTGATGGTCGTCGGCGGCTGATGCCGGCAAGGGAGCCGATCGACGCTCCGCCAGCGATTCGCAACCGGCTCCGCAGGCTCGGGCTGGAGCGGCGGGAGGATCTCGTCCTGCATCTGCCGCTGCGCTACGAGGACGAGACCCGCGTCACGCCCATCGCCGAGGCGGCGGTGGGGGTGGCCCTGCTCGTCGAGGCAGAGGTGCTCGACCTTGCCGTCGGACGGGCGCCGCGGCGTCAGCTCGTGGTCCGCGTCGGTGATGCGAGTGGCGGCATTCTCGCGCTGCGCTTCATCAGCTTCCACGGCAGCCAGCAACGGGCACTGGAAGCGGCCTGTGCGGCCGGGAGCAGGTTGCGCATCTTCGGCGAGGTGCGGCACGGCTTCAACGGCCTCGAGATGGTCCATCCGCGTTATCGCATCGTTGCCGCCGATGAGCCCCTGGCGCAGTCGCTGACGCCGGTCTACCCGACGACTGCCGGTCTCGGTCAGGCCACCCTGCGCCGGTTGGTCGCGCGCGCGCTGCACGATGCCGATCTGAGCGAGTTGCTCGACCCGGACTGGTGCCGGGTACAGGCGCTGCCTTCGTTTGCCGCGGCGGTCTCCCTGTTGCACGCGCCGCCGCCAACGGTTGCCGAATCGACCCTGCACGATCGCAGCCATCCCGCCTGGCGACGCATCAAGTTCGACGAGCTGTTGGCGCAGCAACTGTCGCTGCGCCGCGCCTACCTCGCGCGGCGCCAGCAGGTGGCGCCCGTCCTGCCGGCGACCGGGCAGCTGGCGCAGCAGCTCGAGTGTTCGTTGCCCTTCGCCTTGACCGCGGCGCAGCGTCGGGTGGCTGCCGAGATCGCCGGCGATCTGGCGCAGTCCAGCCCGATGCAACGACTGCTGCAGGGTGATGTCGGCTGCGGCAAGACGATCGTTGCCGCGCTGGCTGCGTGTCAGGCGATCGAGGCGGGTTACCAGGTGGCCCTGATGGCGCCCACCGAGATACTGGCGGAGCAGCACTTCCTGAAGTTGCGCGCCTGGCTGGAACCCCTGGCTGTCGAGGTGCTGTGGCTGACCGGCAGTCTCTCCGGCAAGCTCAAGCGGCAGCGGCGGCAGCAGGCGGCAACGAGCGCCCAGCTGGTCGTCGGTACGCATGCGCTGATCCAGGAGAGCATCGATTTTTCCCGCCTCGGGCTGATCATCGTCGACGAGCAGCACCGTTTTGGCGTCCGGCAGCGGCTGGAATTGCGGCGCAAGGGAGGCAATCCGCACCAGTTGATGATGTCGGCGACACCCATCCCGCGCACGCTGGCAATGAGCTACTACGCCGATCTCGATGTCTCGCTGATCGATCAGATGCCGCCGGGGCGCTCGCCGGTGCGGACGCGCCTGTTCTCGGCCGACCGGCGTGCGCAGGTCGTTGCCGCGGTGCGCGCAGCGGTCGCAGGTGGCCGCCAGGCCTACTGGGTCTGTCCGCTGATCGAGGAGTCGGACAAGGTCGATCTGCAGGCGGCACTCGACACACATGCGGTCCTCAGTAGCGAACTCGTCGACCTGCGAATCGCGCTGGTTCATGGCCGCCTGCGCAGTGAAGAGAAGGCAGCGGTGATGGCAGCCTTCGTTGCCGGTGAGGTCGACCTGCTGGTGGCGACGACGGTCATCGAGGTGGGCGTCGATGTCGCGAACGCCAGCCTGATGGTCATCGAACATGCGGAGCGCTTCGGCCTTGCGCAACTGCACCAGCTGCGCGGCCGCGTCGGCCGTGGCGCGCACGAATCGGTCTGCGTCCTTCTGTACCAGCCACCACTCTCTGCCAGCGCGCGCGCGCGCCTGAAGATCATTTTCGAACATGCCGACGGTTTCGAGATTGCCCGCCAGGACCTGCGCCTGCGCGGCCCGGGCGAATTCGTCGGCAGCCGGCAGTCAGGGGAACCGTTGCTGCGCCATGCCGACCTCGAGAACGATGCCGATCTCGTCGAACTGGCGCAGTCGATGGCGGCGCGTCTGCTGCACGACAGTCCGGAACGTGCCGGGCGTCACCTGCAGCGCTGGCTGGGTGATCGCGAGGATTTGCTGCGCGCTTGAGCCCCTCCTGCGACTCCGTGCGTGGCTTGCGGCGTCACCCGGAGCGACGCGACGGCGGGATCGGTGCTTTCAGCCTGGTTGCGTCCAGCGGTCCGCCGGCGACGGCGCGCCCGCCATCGGCTGCGGCGTGGTCAGGCGACGCGAAAACGGGCGACGACTTCGCGCAGCTGGCCCGCGAGCTGCTCCAGTTCAGCTACTGCGGCGCTATTGGCATGCATCGTCGCCCTCGTTTCCTCGGTCATCGACGCGATGTGCTGCAGGTGGCGGGCGACGTCTTCGGCGACGGTCGCCTGTTCATGCGTCGCCACCGCCACTTCATGCACCCGCTGGCTCGACTTCTGCGCCTGACCCAGGATCGTCTCGAGCACGCTGCTCGCTTCACGTGCCTTGTCGAGGCCACGTGCAACCTGTGGCGCCGCTTCGCTCATCGCTGCCACCGCAGCTTCGGTATCTGCCTGGACGCTGACGACCATGGCACTGATCTCGCCGGTTGCCTTCGTCGTCCTTTCGGCAAGCTTGCGCACCTCATCGGCAACGACCGCGAAACCGCGACCCTGCTCGCCGGCGCGCGCTGCCTCGATGGCGGCGTTGAGCGCCAGGAGATTGGTCTGTTCGGCGATCTCCTTGATCGCGGCGGCGATGCCGCCGATCTCGCGCGAACGGGTTGCCAGCTGACCGATCTGTGCTGCCGAGCGGCTGACGATGGCCGCGATCGCCTCGATTTCGGCCGCCGAACTGGTCACCAGTTGTCGACCCTGTTCGGCGCAGCCGGCGACCGCGTCCGAGCTTTCGCCGCTGGCGCGGGCGCTCTGCGCGACTTCGTTGATACTGACTGTCAGCTGTTCGATCGAGGCTGCCGTAGCGGCTGTCGAATCCGCCTGTGCATCGGCAGCCCGGCTGGTTTCGCCGGTGGCGACCGCGATCTCGCCGGCACGGCCGGCAACGGCGCCGGCGAGGCGATCGATCTCGGCGATCATCGCCCGCAGGTGGTTTTGCATCTCGGCAATCGAACGCATCAGGCTGCCGCCGACGAGACTTGCGGCATCGACGTCTGCAGCCAGATCACCGGTCGCGACCCGTCGGGCGATCGCTGCGGCGGCCGCGGGCTCCCCGCCAAGCTGACGCAGCACGCTACGGCCGATGACCAGCGACACGGCAACCAGGACGCCGACGGCCAGTGCAACGATGCCCGTTGACTCGATGGCCTGGCTGCGGAAGGCGGCAGAGATATCGTCGACATAGATGCCGGTCCCGTACACCCAGCCCCAGGGCTTGAACTGGGCGGCGTAGCTGATCTTGGGGGCTGGTTTCTCGCTCCCGGCGCGGGCGAACACGTACTCGACCAAGCCACCTCGCTCGCTGGCCAGTGCGGTACGAACCAGTTCCTGGATCAGCGCCTTGCCGTTCGGGTCTCGCATTTCGGCGCCGCTCCTGCCTTCCAGTTCCGGCTTCAGCGGATGCATGACGAAGCGGTGCTGTGTATCGAGGATGAAGAAATACTCGCTGCCGGCGTAGCGCATGTGGCGCAAGGTCTCTGCTGCCTCCTTGCGCGCCTCGTCGTCGCTCAGCGTGCCGTTGCGGGCAAGTTCGTGGAAACGGGCGATGACGCCGCCGGCAACCTCGACCAGAACCTGCGTCTTGTCTTTCCTGTCCTGCAGCATGCTGCCACGTAGCGTCTTCAGCGAGTCGACGCCGAGAACGGCGAGGCCGACTACGGCCACTGCCGTGATCATGATCAGGCGCTTGCTGATCGTCCACAGGTCCGTCCGCATGGCGCTCCTTCCTGAGTTCGTCATTTTCCCGTACGGTCAGGGACCGCACCCCGGCCGCGATCGCCAACCCCGCCGCCCGCCACCGCGACGCAGCCCGCGCGCGCTGTCGTCATTTCGGTCCCCGTCGCGGTGGGCCGATATTGTATCCGACGGACATACTCGGGATTGGTTCGGCATGATCTCCGTGCGTCGCCGGGAAGGCGTCGGCGCTGCCGGCTCCGGCCGGGACTTGCCGCCGGGACCGATTCGACGCGAGCCAGGTCGCCGCAGGGGCTTGCGCCGGCCGGTTCATGAATATAGCCTACGAGACCCTTCAACTCGATCAGGATGCGCGTCGATGGCCGATGCTCAGGCTCTGGCAGTGATCCGGCGGGCGGTGCTGGCTCGGCGGTCGATCGCCAGGCTGCCGACTGGCCGCAGGCGCCAGCCCGTAGCTCGCGGCTGCCGTGCCGTGGGCCCAGGCTGGGGCAGCCGTGCGTCGTCGCCGGCCCGACTGCCTGCGACTGCCGCAAGACAGGGGGCGGCCGTGCGGCGGTGCCCATGAACCGGTTTCGTCGACGCTTGCTGGCGGGCGGTCTCGCGGCGGGCGGCGTCGCGCTGGCGGCGACGCTCACCGGCTCGCTGCGCGGCCTGCTCAACTCCTGCCAGGCGCAACTGCCGCCAGATGCGGCGGTGGCGGAGCTGATCCGGTCGGCCTGGGATGGAATCGACCCGCGCCACTACCTCGATTGTCACGTGCATCTGGTCGGAACCGGCGATTCGGGCAGTGGCATCGAAATCAACCCGCAGATGGAGAGCCTGTTCCATCCCATGCAGTATGCGCAGCGGCTGTTCTATCTCAATGCCGGCTGCGTGCACGACGCGCCGGGGCGGGTAGACGACAGCTACGTCGAGCGGATGCTCAACCTGGTGGACGGGCTCGCGCCCGGCGCCGGTCTGCTGCTCTTTGCCTTCGACCGCTTCCACGATGAGAACGGTCGCCCGGATCCGGAGCGCAGTTCGTTCCATACCCCGAACGCCTACGCGCGGCGGGTCGCCGAGCGGCACCCGCTGGCTTTCCTGTGGGCGGCGTCGATCCATCCCTACCGCCCCGACTGCGTTGACGAACTGGCGGCGGCGGTCGCTGGCGGGGCGCGGGCGGTGAAATGGTTGCCACCGGCGATGGGAATCGACCCGTCGTCGCCGCTGTGCGACCGCTTCTACGCGGCACTGGCGACGTACGGGTTGCCGCTGATCAGCCACGCCGGTGATGAGAGAGCGGTGCACGGCGCGGACCAGCAGGCATTCGGCAACCCGTTGCTGCTGCGCCGGGCGCTCGACCACGGGGTGCGCGTGGTGGTCGCGCACTGCGCTTCGTTGGGCGACGCGGTGGACCTCGACCGCGGGCCGCAGGGCCCGCTGGTTCCGTGCTTCGATCTCTTTTGCCGCATGCTCGGCGAATCCCGCTACGCCGACCTCCTCTACGCCGACATCTCCGCGCTGACGCAGCGCAACCGCAGCATCGAAGTGCTGCAGGTCCTGCTCGAGCGCAGCGAATGGCACGCGCGCCTGCTGCAGGGCTCCGACTACCCGCTGCCGGGCATCGTGCCGCTGATCCTGCCGGCTGAGCTGGCGGCGCGCGGCCTGCTGCCGCAAGCGGCGGTCACGCCGCTGATGCTGATCCGCGAGCACAATCCGCTGCTTTTCGATTTCGTCCTCAAGCGACAGCTGTCGTCGCAGGGCCACCATTTTGCCCCGGCCATCTTCGAGACGCGCGGGTTCTTTGCTCCCCGAGAAAGGAAGACCGCATGAGTTCCCAGTTTGGCCTGCTCAAGGCACGCCGCTTCGGGCCGTTCTTCGCCACCCAGTTCCTCGGTGCCTTCAACGACAACCTGTTCAAGAACGCGCTGGTCGTCCTGCTCACCTTCCAGGCAGCAAGCTGGACGACGATCCGGCCCGAGGTGCTGACCAACCTCGCTGCCGGCATCTTCATCCTGCCCTTCTTTCTCTTTTCGGCAACTGCCGGCCAACTCGCCGACAAGTACGACAAGGCGAAGCTGGCGCGCCTGGTGAAGCTGCTCGAGATCCTCATCATGGGCATCGCGTTGCTCGGCTTCGTCGTCCATAGCCTGTCGACTCTGCTCGTGGCGCTGTTCCTGCTCGGCCTGCACTCGACCCTCTTCGGCCCGGTCAAGTACGCCATCCTGCCGCAGCACCTGCGCGAGAGCGAACTCGTCGGCGGCAATGCGCTGGTCGAGGCGGGTACCTTCGTCGCCATTCTGATCGGCACGCTCGCCGGCGGCCTCCTCGCCGGTGCCGCCAACCATCCGACCTGGGTCGCCCTTGCCGGCCTGCTGGTCGCCATCCTCGGTTACCTCTGCAGTCGTGGCATCCCCACTGCAGCGGCCCCGGTACCAGGACTCGTGATCAGCCTCAACCCGCTCTCGGAAACCTGGCGCAACATCGGCTTCGCGCGCGAGAACCGCACCGTCTTCCTGTCGATTCTCGGGATTTCCTGGTTCTGGCTCTATGGGGCGATGTTTCTGGCGCAGTTCCCGGCGTATGCCCGGTTCGTGCTCGGCGGCGGCGAGACTTCGGTGACCCTGCTGCTGGCGGTGTTCACGGTCGGCATCGGCGTCGGCTCGCTGCTCTGCGAACGGCTCTCGGCCGGCCAGGTGGAAGTCGGTCTGGTGCCCTTCGGTTCGATCGGCCTCACCATCTTCGGCATCGACATCGCTTTCGCATCGCCCTCGCTGCTTCCAGCCGGCGCGCCCCTGTCGCTGTCCGCATTGCTGGCCATGCCGGGGACGTGGCGGGTTCTGGTCGACCTGTTCGCACTCGGTCTCTTCGGTGGCTTCTTCATCGTCCCACTGTACGCCCTGATCCAGTTGCGCAGCGCGGTCGATCAGCGGGCACGAATCATCGCTGCCAACAACATCCTCAACGCGCTGTTCATGGTCGTCGGTTCGCTGGCGGCTGCCGGTTTGCTCGGCGACGGCCTGACGATCCCGGCGCTGTTCGGCGTCGCGGCGCTCTGCAATGCGGCCGTGGCGCTGTACATCTACAGCCTGGTTCCCGAGTTCATGCTGCGCTTCGTCGCCTGGCTGCTGATCCACTCGTTCTACCGGCTGCGGCAGAGTGGCATCGAGAACATCCCCGCTGATGGGCCGGCGGTGCTGATCAGCAATCACGTCAGCTTCGTCGATCCGTTGGTGATCGCCGCCGCTAGCCGGCGGCCGATCCGCTTCGTGATGGATCACCGGATTTATCGCATGCCACTGATCGGCTTCGTCTTCCGGCACATGCACGCGATCCCGATTGCGCCGGCGCGTGAGGACGCGGCGATGATGGAGGCGGCCTTCGAGGAAGTGGCGCAGGCGCTGGCGGCTGGTGAACTGGTCGCCATCTTCCCCGAGGGGCGAATCACCGACACCGGCGAACTCTACCCCTTCCGGCCGGGGGTGCAGCGCATCGTCGGGCGCACCCCGGTGCCGGTTGTCCCGATGGCCCTGCAAGGCTTGTGGGGCAGCTTCTTCAGTCGCAAGGACGGCCCGGCGATGAGCAGACCGCTGCGCCGCGGCATGTTTTCGAAGATCGCGTTGACGGTGGGGACGCCGGTGGCGCCGGCTGCGGCGACACCCGAACACCTGCAGCAGATCATCGCCCGGCTGCGCGGCGACTGGCGGTAGAATGTCGCCCATGCAACTCTCCGCGCTCAGGCTGCGCGAACGGGCCGACCTTTACGAACGGCTGATGCGGCTCGACAAGCCGATCGGCATCCTCCTGCTTCTCTGGCCGACGCTGTGGGGGCTCTGGCTGTCGGCGCTGGGGAAACCGGACTGGCTGGTGGTGTGGATATTCATTCTCGGCACGGTGCTGATGCGCTCGGCCGGCTGCGTGATCAACGACCTCGCGGACCGCGACTTTGACCCGCATGTCGCGCGCACGCGGGACCGCCCGCTGGCTGCTGGCCGTGTCTCGGTGCGCGAGGCGCGGTGGCTTTCCGCCGCGTTGGTGGGCTGCGCGGTCGTTCTCGTGCTGCCGCTGCGCAGCTGGCTACTGGCCGGCCTTTGCCTGGCGGCCCTGGGTCTCGCTGTCAGCTACCCGTTTACCAAGCGCTTTCTGGCGATTCCGCAGGCCTATCTGGGTGTTGCTTTCGGCTTCGGCATCCCGATGGCCTACGCTGCCCAACTCGGCCAAGTGCCCGCCGAGGCCTGGTGGTTGCTGCTGGCGAACGTCTTCTGGGCAATCGCCTACGATACCGAGTATGCGATGGTCGATCGCGCCGATGACGTGAAGATCGGCATCCGGACCTCGGCGATCACCTTCGGCTGTTTCGACGTCGCGGCAGTCATGCTCTGCTACGCACTCGCGCTGGCGCTGATCGCCGTCATCGGCCACGGTCTCGGGCTGAGTGCCGTGTTTTTCGCCGGTCTGGCGATGGCCGCAGCCATTGCCGGCCATCATTTCACATTGATCCGTGACCGCGACCCGGCGAACTGCTTCAGGGCTTTTCGGCACAACAACTGGTTTGGCGCCAGCGTCTTTGCGGGCATGGCACTCGATTTTCTGCTGAGTGGGGTGAGCAACGGATGAAGACAGTTCTTTTCTGCGTACTGGCGCTTCTCGCCGGCGGCGCGCCGGCGGCCGACGACGCCCGTGTTCTGGCGCCGATGCCGGCGGCGGCGGCAGACAACCTGCGCAGCGAAATGCGGGCCAGCCTGCTGGCGCTGAACGAGATTCTCGCGCTGGTGGCCGGCGGACAACTGCGCGAAGCGGCTGAAGTCGCCGAGCGGGAGCTCGGCCGCTCGGCCATGGGCAAGCACCGTAGCCAGCCGTTCGAGGCCCGGCCGGGTCCGCACATGCCGCCGGCGATGCACGCCATCGGCATCGACGGGCACAAGGCGGCCAGCGATTTTGCCCGTGTCGCTGCCGGCGGCGACCGCGAGAAGACGATCGCCTCCCTGCCGACGCTGACCACGGCCTGTGTCGCCTGCCACCACAGCTATCGGCTTCGCTAGGGGATTCTCGGGATGACGGACGATCTGCTTCACTGGGCCGATGACGCGGCAGGCGCCGACGCACAGGCGGCCGCCGGGCTCTCTCCCTGGAAGGTGCTGGTCATCGACGACGACCCGGAGGTGCATACCGTCACCCGCTTCTCGCTACAGGACTTGCGGGTTTTCGGGCGGCCACTGTCCCTGCTGCACGCCAGCAGTGCGGCCGCGGCGCGGAGCCTGTTGCGCGACCATCCCGACGTCGCCGTGGTCCTGCTCGACGTGGTGATGGAGACGGCCCAGGCAGGTCTCGAACTGGTTGGTTTCATCCGCGATGAACTGGGCCTCGCCGAGTGCCGGCTGATCCTGCGTACCGGTGAGCCGGGGTACGCACCGGAACTGACGGTGATTCAGGAATACGACATCAACGACTACCGCACCAAGGGGGAACTGACGCACACCAGGCTGATCACGACCGTCAGTTCTGCATTGCGTTCGTACCAGCAACTGCACGCCCTCGCCGAGCATCGGCGCGGTCTCGAGCTGATCGTGCGGGCGGCGGCCGACCTGATGCAGGAACACGCCATCGCCAACCTGGCCGAAGGCGTCCTGACCCAGCTCGCGGCGCTGCTCCGCTTGCCCGTGGATGGGATCGTCTGCAGCCAGAAGGGCTCGCCGCTCGGTGACGACCGCGAGCGCTGCTACGTCGTCGGCGCCACCGGACGCCATGCGGGCTGCATCGCACAGCCGCTCGAGACGCTTGCCGACCAGCGCATCGTCGCCGCCATCATGAGCAGCGTCGCGCATCGCCGACACCTGTTCGGCCCGGATTATGCCGTCCTCTACCTGCAGGCGGCGCCGAGCCAGGAAGCGGCCATCTTCCTCGAGGGAGGGCAGATGCTGGAGACGATCGACCGCAGACTGCTCGACGTTTTCGTCGCCAACATTGCTGCCTGTTTCCGCAATGTCAGGCTGGTCGAACGTTTGCTGCGGGCGCAGGAGGAGATCGAGGCGCAGCGTTCCTTTCTGCGCTCAGTCATCGACGCCAGCCCGCACTTCGTTTTCGTCATCGACCGCGATGGACGGGTTCGCCTGGCCAACGAGAGCCTGGCGAAGCGCTTCGGGCAGACTCCCGAGCAGATGGTCGGTCGTGTGCAGGCGGACTTCGTCAGCGATCCGCAGTTGCTGCAGGCTCTGCGCAGCGATGATGCGGCGATTGCCGCTTGCCGGCAGGAACGCATCGAGCGTGAAATCCGTTTCATCGGCCGCAGTGGCGAGGAGCGCTGGTTCCACACCATCAAGGTGCCGCTGAAGGATGCCAGCGGGGCGGTTGAGCAGCTCATCGGCGTCAGCATCGACGTGACCGATCGCAAACGTGCGGAACGGCGGCTCCTGGAAGCCAAGGAGCGGCTGCAGGTGACCCTCGATTCGATCGGCGACGCGGTCATCACGACGGACGCCCAGGGCAGCATCGACTACATGAACCCGGTGGCCGAGAGTCTGACCGGCTGGACCGCGGCCGAGGCCCGGGGCCGTCCGGCGGCCGATGTCTTTCGCGTCGTGCACGAGGAAACGCGGGTGCCGGCAAAGGATCCGATCCAGCGTTGCCTGCAGGACAGGAGAATCGTCTCGTTGCCCGGTCATTGCGTGCTGCTGGCCAGGGATGGGCGGGAGTACGACATCAACGACTCGGCGGCGCCGATCCATCGTGGGGATGGCGGGCTGCTGGGCGTCGTCCTGGTCTTTCACAATGTCACCGAGAACCGTCAGCTGGCTCGCCAACTGGCCCACGATGCCACCCATGATTCGCTGACCGGGCTGATCAACCGGACCGAGTTCGAGCGGCGACTCGCGCGGGCCGTGTCTTCAGCGCAGGACGGGGGCGCCCGGCATGTGCTGTGCTATATCGATCTCGACCAGTTCAAGGTGGTCAATGACACGGCAGGGCATGCCGCCGGTGACGAGTTGCTGAAGCAGATCAACGCGCTGCTCGCCGGTACCTTCCGCGAAAGCGACACGCTGGCGCGGATCGGTGGCGATGAGTTTGCCCTGTTGCAGGAAAACTGTCCGCTGGAGCGCGGTCACGCCGTCGCACAGGCGGCACTGCGAACGATTCGCCAGCACAGCTTCAGTTGGGAGGGGCGGAGTTATCAGGTCGGGGCGAGCATCGGGCTGGTACCGATCACTGCCGAGACCCAGGATACCGCCGAACTGCTGACGCGTGCCGACGTGGCCTGCTACACGGCCAAGGAACTCGGCCGCAACCGGGTTCATGTCTATCAGCCGACGGACACCGAAACCGTCCAGCGCCACAGCGAACTGCTGGGCGCGGCCGGCCTGCGGGACGCTCTCGAGCGCGGCCTGTTCCGCCTGCATTACCAGCCGATCGTCGGGCTGGCGGGGTTGGAGTTCCGCATCGTGCGCTACGAGGCTTTGCTTCGGGTCGTGCATGAAGCCGCTCCCGGGAGGAAGGGCGAACTCGTGTTGCCGGCGGCCTTCATTCCAGCGGCCGAGCGCTTCGGGCTCATGGGTGCGATCGACCGCTGGGTGATCAGGCGAGCGTTTCAGGAGTATGCGCAGGGGATCGGTACGACCGGAGCGACTCTGGCGATCAACCTGTCTGGCAATTCATTGAGCGACGAGAGCCTGCTGCAGTTCATCGAATCCCAGCTCGCCGAGTTTTCGTTCCCGGCAGAGCGGGCCTGTTTCGAGATCACCGAGACGGCAGCCATCCAGAACCTGCGGCCGGCACTCGGCGTCATGGCGGCACTGAAGCGTCATGGTTGCCAGCTGGCGCTCGATGACTTCGGCAGTGGGCTGTCTTCCTTCCATTACCTGAAGACACTGCCGGTAGACTTTCTCAAGATCGACGGCAGCTTCGTCAAGGACATGTGCTCGAGCGCGCATGATGAAGCCCTGGTTGCGGCGATCAACCAGATGAGCCACGCGCTCGGTCTGCGGACGATCGCCGAGTACGTCGAGAGCCGCGCGATCGTCGATCGCCTGTGCGAACTCGGTGTCGACTATGCCCAGGGCTACTTCTTCGGCAAGCCGGCTCCCTGGGGGGAGGCAGCCGGCTGAGAGCGTGCGCGCAATTTCAGCGCGAGTTTGCCAGCGCCGCGATTCGTTCCTCGATCGGCGGATGGCTGGAGAACAGCGCCATCCAGCCAGGACGATCGGTGATGCCGGCGGTGGCGATGTTCTGCGGCAGGTCGCCGGACGCGACGCCGCCGAGGCGCCGTAGGGCGGCCATCATCGGCTGCGGCGTACCCATCAGCTGGGCGGCGCCGGCGTCGGCCCGGAACTCGCGCTGACGCGAGAAATACATGACGATGATGCTCGCCAGAATGCCGAAGACGATGTCGCAGACGACGACCGTGATGGTGTAGCCGATTCCCGGCCCGCTGTCCTCGCTGCTTCCCCGGCGCAGGAACGAATCGACCAGCCAGCCGACGACCCGGGCAATGAAGATGACGAACGTGTTGACCACGCCCTGGATCAAGGTCAGAGTCACCATGTCGCCATTGGCGATGTGCGCCACTTCGTGCGCAATCACCGCCTCGGCTTCCTCACGCGTCATGCTCTGCAGCAGGCCCGTGGACACGGCGACCAGCGAGCTGCTGCGACTGGCGCCCGTGGCGAACGCATTCGGCTCACCCTCGTAGATCGCCACCTCGGGCGTTGGCAGGCCGGCCCTGTCGGCGAAGCGGCGGACCGTCTCGACCAGCCAGAACTCGGTCGAGTTGCCGGGCGTTTCGATGACCTGGGCACCGGTGCTCCACTTGGCGATCGTCTTCGACATCAGCAGCGATATGAAGGCGCCACCAAAGCCCATGATGAGTGCGAAAATGAGCAGCTTGCCCAAGTCGAGGCCGCTGCCGGCGAAGAATCGGTTGGCACCCGTCAGCGTGCTGACGATTCCGAGGACCAACATGATGGCGAGGTTGGTGGCGACGAGCAGAACGATTCGTTTCATGATTCAATCCTCCGAGGACAAGGCCGGTGCGGTGGCGGCGTGGATGACGCATGGCGCCCGCGACAGGCCCGACAATATAGACTGGAAGTGGTGACGAGGAGGCCTTCTTCAAGAGTGAGCGGCATATGCCGCTGCCGGAAGCTTCCCGCATCTGCCTTGGCCGCGTGTCCACTCTCCTCAGGCGGCCGTCGCGGTGGCACCGCCGCCAGTTGCCTGCCGCAACTCGTCGTCCAGCCCTTGCTGGCGAGCCTGCGCGTGGCGGCCTTCCCTCTGCCGCGCGAGCCGCCGCGCCAGCGTTCGCCCGGCGCGGTCGGCGACGCGGTCGATCGCCGTCGCGAGGTCGGCCTGCGTGTCCTCGATGACCATCTCTGGCGTGCCCGGTAGCGCGCAACGCAGGCGGCAGCGCTTGTCCGCGCCGCCACGTGCGCCGTTGAGGTCGGAGAGGACGACGGACACCCGACCGACGTGCTGCTGCGCCCAGCCGAGGGCGAAGTGCAGGCGCCGCTGCACGTGCTCGCGCACGCTGGCGTCGACATCGATGTCCTTGGCGTGAATGGTGATCTGCATGGCCGGGCTCCTGTGGGTTTGTCTCGAGGCAGCAGTCTAGGACAGCCGAAGGCCATCTGAAAAATCGAATATACTTGTCCGACACTTCCGTTTTCCTCGCTTGATGGCGCTGATGGCAGCACTCAATTTCAAACACCTGCGTTACTTCTGGATGGTTGCCAAGTCGGGAACGATTGCGCGCGCCTGCGAGCAACTGCACCTGACTCCGCAGGCGATCAGCGGTCAGCTGCGGGAACTCGAGGAAGCGCTCGGTGTCGAGTTGTTCCGTCGCGCCGGACGCGGTCTCGAGCTGACCGATGTCGGCCGCCGCATTCTCAGTTACGCCGAGGAGATCTTCGCCCTTGGCGACGAATTGCTCGACGTGGCGCGCGACCAGACCAGCCGCAAGAGCCTGCCTTTCGTCGTCGGCATCGCCGATTCGGTTCCCAAATCGGTCGCCCATCGAGTCGTCGCACCGGCGCTGCAACTGCCGGAAGCGGTTCGGCTGGTCTGTCGTGAAGGCCGCCTGACGGCGCTGCTCGGCGATCTCGCCGTACATCGCCTCGACATGGTGATCGCCGACCGGCCGTTGCCGAGCAATCTCAACGTGCGCGGCTACAGTCATCTGCTCGGCGAAAGCGACCTGACGGTCTTTGGCGCCGCCAGTCTGGTCCAGACCCTGTCGGGAGAATTCCCGGCGTTGCTCGAAGGCGCGCCGTTTCTGATGCCGGGCGACGACGTCGCCATCCGGCCGCGGCTCGAGCAATGGCTGCAGGCGAAGCGGCTGCAGCCGCGGATCGTCGGCGAGTTCGACGACAACGCCCTGCTGCAGGCGTTCGGGCGTGCCGGGGCCGGCTTGTTCGTGGCGCCGACGGCGATCGCCGACGATGTCGTCGACCAATATCGGGTCGTCCGCGTCGGCCGCCTCGAGACGGTGAGCGAGCAACTGTTCGCGATCACCAGCGAGCGGCGCCTGAGTCACCCGGCCATCGTTGCCATCAGCCAGACCGCGCGCGACGAGGTTTTCGGCACGACAAGGGATGCCGGCGCGGCAGCAGGCGGAGAAGCGACCGCCGCCGCCATCCGGTTGCGGCGGCGGTCGCGCCTGCCGAAAAACGCCACCTGATCTGGCAATGCTTCGTATTTCTGGATGTATTGATACCAATAATTCTGCTTTTTTATTGACAACCGAGCCCCTATCTTTGTCGCTCGTTCCCCATAGACAACAGGAGACATCGATGAAAACCCTTTCCCTGCTGACCGCCGTCGTGGCGTTCGGCTTGACCATGGCGGTTGGTGATGCCGAAGCCAAGCGCCTCGGCAGCGGCAAGTCTTCCGGCATGCAGCGCGAATCGGTGACCGCCGATCGTCCGGGGTCACCGGCGATGGCGCCCGCGGCGGCGAAAGCGCCAGCGGCGGCAGCGCCGCAGGCGGCGCCGAAGCGTTCGTGGATGGGACCGCTCGCCGGTCTCGCCGCCGGCCTTGGCCTGGCTGCCCTCGCTTCGCACTTCGGTTTCGGCGAGGAACTCGCTTCGATGCTGCTCATCGGCTTGCTGGTGATGGCGGTAATGGTGGTCGTCGGCCTGATCATGCGCCGCCGCGCCGCGGCACAGGCCGGGCAGGGCAACCTGCAGTATGCGGCTGCCGGCGTCGACAACCCGGGCAGCCGACCGGGCTTCGATGCGGTGGCAATGCCGCCGTCGGCCAGCGGGCCTGCGGCGCCGGTCGCTGCCCCTGTCGTCGCAGCGGCGCATTCCGGGAGCATCCCGTCCGACTTCGACACCGCTGCCTTCGAACGCAACGCGAAAGTGAACTTCATTCGCCTGCAGGCGGCCAACGACGCCGGCAACCTCGACGACATCCGCGAGTTCACCACGCCGGAGATGTTCGCCGAGATCAGCATGGGCTGCAAGGAGCGCGGCGCGGCGACGCAGGAGACCGACGTCGTCAGTATCGAAGCGACGGTTCTCGACGTTGCCGAGGAAGCGACGCGCTACGTCGTCAGCGTGCGCTTCAACGGCCTCATTCGTGAGGAGCCCAGCGCGGCTGCCGAGCCCTTCGACGAGATCTGGCACATGGTCAAGCCGCGCGACGGGCGTGGTGGCTGGACTCTGGCGGGCATCCAGCAGATCCAGTAGTCGGCGGCACTTTCCTTCCCTCTGCGGGCGGCGACAGGTTGCCCGCAGCCTCTGCCCCTGCCGTGGCCCGCCCTGGCAGGGGTTTTTTCCGCGCCGCGCGTCGGCGTGCCGCTAGCGTTGCGGCGGTCGCACGGCGAACCAGAGGCCGAGGGCGAGGATGGCGAGCGACAGGGTCGCGATGATGCCGCCCCAGAACCAGTAGGGTAGCCACAGGGCCTGCGCCATGATCGCCGTGTCGGAAGCATGGCGCAGGCCGTCGATGCTGGCACTGGCGGAGAACATGTAGTCGACGTCCTGCGACCAGCTCAGGCAGAGGACGGCAGCGGTCAGTCGCAGGACAAAGATCGCTCCGCGCTCGTTCAGCCACACCGCCGCGACGACGAAGAACAGCGCCGCGCACAGGAGAAAGGCGATGCCGAACAGGTTGCGCGTCCACATCGCGACCACCAGCATCAGGCTCCCGCCGATGAGTCCGAGCAGCAGGCGTGCCAGGCGTGGCCAGCGGCTGAGGACCAGCAACAGGCTGCCGGCGATGCTCGGTGCCAGCAGTCCACCGGCGGCGATGAGCGCGCTGCCGACTCGCCCCGTAGTTCCCCGCCAGAGGGCCAGGCCGGAGCCGTCGGCATGCAGGGCGAAGCTTTCGAAGCGGGCGCCGAGCAGCAGCGCGGTGACTCCGTGCCCGAGTTCGTGGGCGCAGGTGGCGAGCAGTGACAGCGGGTAGAGGAGCGTCCGGCCGTGCGGTAGCTGCCAGATGATGGCGATCAGCAGCAGCACCCCGAGCAGCGAGCGCAGGGGTTGGCGGGTTTCCGACCTGCAGCGGGCGGTCGCCGGAGCGACGGGGGGCGCAGTCATCCTGGTGCAAATCCTTGCATTGCCTTGCCTGCTTCGTATAATCCTCGACTCCACCCGGTCAGTCTACGGGTGCTTACAGCGGGAGTCGGAATGAAGGGTATCCTGAATCTCTTGGCGAAGGCAAAGCTTGTCGAGCTGTCCGACGACGAGCGGCTGGCGGTACCGACGCCACCCGCTGCGTCGGAGGTGGTGGCGGCGGAACCGGTCGCGCAGCATCCCGTAGCGGCCACTCCAGCGCCGTTGCCGGCCGCGCCCGAACTGCCGTCGCTGGCCGAGGCCTGCGGCGAAGTCGAGGGCCTGTCGTTTGCCGACATCTTTGCCGCCGCGGCCGTGCCGCCGTCGCCGTACCCGGCCGAGAAGCTGCTGCGCCTGCTCGATGGCCTGCGCGCCATGGATGCGGTGACGCGCAGGTCAGCCGTGCTGGCGATGGACGCCGCCGACGACAACTGGCAGATCGACGACTGTCTGCGCGATGCCGAACTGAAGATCGCCGCGCTCGAGGAGCACAAGAGCAGGCTGGCGGCGCAGATGGAGAACCGCGAGCGGCAGTCGGCCGAGGTCGTCGATCAGATCAGGCTGGCGCTCGACGAGGCGACGGCAGCGATCCGCCAGCAGATCTCCGAACTCGAGCAGTTGCGCGAACGCGAGGTGACGCGCGCCGCGCAGGAGACCACCAGCGTCGAAGCCGGTCTGCGTGCAGCGCGCGAGTCGGTGGCGCGCGAAACGCGGCGCATCGACGGCGAAATCGAACGTCTGCGCGAGATCCCCAACAGTTTCAGGCCGCCGGCCGCCGGCCATTGAGAGTCGGTCAAGGAGAAGACAGATGGCACAACTGACCCCGCTGGCGAAAGGGCTGATCACGGTGATCGTCATCGGCGTCGCCGGTTCGCTGGCCTGGAACTTCGGCCTCAAGGAACGCTTTGCCGGCGGCGGTGAGACTGCCGCCGGCAAGCCCGCAGTCGTCGGCGCAGCGCCCGGGCCGGCGGCGAAACCCGGCGCCGAAGCGCCGGCAAAGGCGGTCGCGCCGGCCGAGGATCGCAACGCGCCGCTCGGCAGCGCCGCCAATCCGCTCAAGGTCAGCCTCGTCAGCTTCCACGGCTACGCGCCGGCGCTGGTCGCCAACGGCAACGCGCTGACGACGCAGCCGGGGTCGGTCTACGGCAAGCTCGGGGTGAATGTGCGCTTCGTCATCCAGGATGACATCCCGACCCTGGCGACGATCTTTGAATCGGGTGCCGCGCAGTGCGCCTGGCGGACCTCGGACTTCTGGGCGCAGGAACAGCCGAACCTGCGCAACGCCGGCCTCGATGGCCGGGCGGTGATGATCGTCGACAACACACAGGGTGGTGATGCGGTCATCGCCCGTGATCCGGCGGTGAAGGCGGTCGAGGATCTGGCCGGGCGGACGGTGGCGCTGCTGCAATTCACTCCCTCGCACGGCATGCTCATCGACGCCATCGACAACTCGTCGCTGACCGCGCGCCGCAAGGACAGCGTCAAGATGGTCTTCATCAACGCCGAGGAAGGGACCGCCGGCGTCCGCGCCGCACTCGAATCGGGTGCCGTCGACGCGGCGGTACTCTGGGATCCGGATCTCGCGCTCGCGCTGCGCAACGTCAAGGGGGCGCACGTCGTCTATTCGACGAAGACGGCGACCAACCTGATCTTCGACGTCATGGTCTGCGACTCGCGGCTGCTGGCCAAGCCGGAAGGGCTGGCGGTGGTGCAGAAGTTCGTCGCGGGCTGGATGGACGGGGTGCTGGCCGCGCGTGCCAATCCCGACAATGCGGTCGAGGCGCTGGTGCGGACACAGGAGTTCTTCAAGCTGCTGGCCGACAAGGAAGGCAAGCCGTTCGTCAGGAGCCTGTTCTCCAACCTGGTGTGGACCGGTGTCGAGGACAATGCCCGCATCCTCGGGCTCGCCGGCGGCACCAATCACTACGAGCGGGTCTACAAGCGTTTCGACGAGATCTACCGCAAGGCGGGGGCGCTGGCGAATCCCAAGTCGCCGGTGATCGCGCCGCAGGACAGCTTCGATTATCGTTTCATCAAGGCGCTGCTGACCGAGAACAAGGCGGCGGTGGAGGCGGCGGCAAAGCCGCAGGAGACCTTCACCCAGTCGGCGCTCACCGAGGCGACGCAGAAGCAGGCGATGGTCACCAAGCCGGTGACCGTCGGTTTTGCCTCGGGCAGTGCGGAACTGACGAAGCGCGCGCAGAAGACGGTCGACAGCGAGATGGTGCCGTTCATCGAGAACAACGGCAAGGCTTACTTCGAGGTCAGCGGCAATTCGGATTCGACCGGGGCTCGCGAGACCAACCTGCGCCTCTCGGCAGCGCGCGCACGGGCGGTCGTCGATTACCTGGTGGCGCAGTGGGAGTTCCCGCGCGAGCGCTTCAAGATCGTCGGCAATGGCCCCGATCGGCCGTTGTGTGTCGAAGCCAGCGCCGCCGCCGAGGGGCTGACGATCGAGGACTGTCGGGCCATGAACCGGACCACACGGGTGGCCGTGTACGGCGGCCGCTGACGGCCGAAGCGGTGATCGCCGGCAGATGAGCGAGTTCTGGAATCCCTACGCGGCACTGGCCGGCCGGCAGCGGCGGCTGCTGGGCGTCGCCGCGGTCGCCGCGGTGCTGCTGCTGTGGAGCCTGCTGGCGGTTTCGGGCCTGGTCAGTGCGACGAAGCTGCCGGCGCCGTGGGACGTGCTGGCCGCTCTGGCCTATCTCGGCTGGCATGAAGGGCAGAGCATGCTGCTCACGGCGACGCTCTGGTCGGTCGGTCGCCTGCTCGTCGCCGGTGCGCTGGTGATCGCCATCGGCATTCCCGTCGGCATCGCCATGGGCGCCGCGCCACGGGTGAATGCGGTCCTCTCGCCACTGGTCGACCCCTTCCGTTCGGCGCCGGTGGTGGCCCTGCTGCCGATCCTCGTGATGTGGCTGGGAATCGGCGAGACGATGAAGATCGCCTTCCTGTTCATCGGCGCCGTCGTGTACCTGATTCCGATGGTGCGCGACGCCATCCAGGCGGTGCCGCAGAGCTACTGGATCGGCGCCCGCGACCTTGGTGCGACGCCGTGGGAGTGCGTGCAGCGCGCCGTCATCCCGATGGCCATGCCGCGCATCGCCGATGCCGTGATCGTTGGCTTCTCGGTGATGTGGACCTATATCACCGTCGCCGAGTACGTCAACGCGCGCCAGGGACTCGGGCAGCTGATCCAGAATGCGCGGCGCTTCAGCGCCTGGGATCAGGTGTTTGCCGGCATCATGGTGATCATTGCCCTGGCTCTGGCGACGTACCAGTTCATGGTCTGGCTGAAGCGCCGGCTGTATCCATGGGAGACGGAACAGTGAGTGTGGCACAGCCGCAGGCAGCGACCGCGGCGCCGGTGGCGAAGCCGCTGTCGGTCGTCCTCGAGGACATCGTCCAGGAATACCCGTTGCCGGGGGGCGGCTGCACGCGCGTCATCGACTGCGTCTCGCTGCGCTTCGATCAGCCGGGGATCAACATGCTGCTTGGTCCTTCGGGCTGCGGCAAGAGTACCATGCTGCACATGCTCGGCGGCGTCCGTCCGCTCGGTGTCGTCTCGCCGACTGGCGGCCGCGTGCTGATCGACGGCGTCGAATGCCAGGGTCCGCACGACGACGCGGTGATGGTCTTCCAACGCTATGCCAATCGTCCGGACCTGACGGTATTCGACAATGTCGCGTTCCCATTCCGGCTCAGGCTCTGGCGCGAGCGCGTTGCCGAAGCGGAGTGGCGGCAGCGGGTCGAGGACATCCTCAAGGCGGTCGGCCTGTCGGACAAGCGCGGCCTGCGTCCGGCGCAGCTCTCCGGGGGCCAGAACCAGCGCGTCGCGCTGGCGCGGGCACTCGTCCTGCGGCCGCGCATCCTGTTGATGGACGAGCCGTTCGGCGCCCTCGACGCGCAGACGCGCGACGAGATGCAACGGTTGCTGATCGAGCTGCACCGCTCCTGGCCGTGTCTGGTGGTCTTCGTCACGCACGATGTCACCGAGGCGCTGGTGCTGGGGGACCGCGTGATCGTCCTGTCGACGCAGCCGGCGCGGGTCGCCGACGATTTCCAGATCAGCGAGCCGCGCCCACGGTCGGCATCCTGGCAGCGGGCGCGCGAGACGCTCGCGCTCGAGGAGCGCATTCTCGACCAGTTGCACCAGGCGAGCCCGGGCAAGGGCCAGCTCAGGGTGACCATCTAGCGATGGCCGAGGGCAAGCCGTCCTACGTCCGCGAGGTCCTGACCAGTCAGACCAACCTCTACGCCTTCCTCGGTTCGCTGGCGCTTGGTGCCGTCCTGTCGATCCCTTTTGGTTTCGGCGTCGGCGCCATCCCGCTGATCGCCTTCGCCGCGGGCGACATCCTGGCGGCGCTGCACATTCCCTCGCTGCCGACCTTTCGCGACGGTGTTGACCGGCGCTGGCGGGCGAAACTGCGGCAGGCGTCGCGGGCGCAACTGATCGACGAGATCCAGAAGCGTGCCGGCAAGCGTGCGCTGCCGGCAGCGACCCTGCGCACCTACCAGCGCATGTACGAACGCGTGCAGTCGCTCTACCAGCGTGCCGAGAGCGGGCAGGGGCGCCTCGCCTGGCGCGATGTCGAACAGCTCGACGACGTCACCCTCGAATACCTGGCGATGTGGCTGGCCCTGCTGGTGATGGACGACCGCGCCGAATCGGTCAACCCGCGCGAGATCGAAGCAAAGCTGGCGGCCGTCGACAGGGATCTGGCGGAACCGCGCAGCGGCACCGACCTGCGGCAGCTGCACAAGGCGCGTGCCGACTACGCGGCGATCATCGAGCGCCACAACCGCATGCAGAGCCGGCGACGGGCACTGGAAGCGGCGATGCTGTCGATGCCTGACCAGGTGGACGAAATCTACCAGACGATCATGACCCTGCCGGTGACCGAAGAGGTCGGCGTGCGGCTCGAGGAGGCGATCGGCAGGCTGCGTCTGCAGGAAGACCTCGAGGCCGACCTGGCGAGTGACCTCGCCGATGCGGTGCCAGGCGTGACGATGCCGCAACCGGCAGCCGATGCCGCCCGGCAGCGGCGACTGGTGGCTGTCGGCGGCGGCCGGCGCGGCACTTAGGTGCGTCTGGCCGACGGGAATGCGGAGAAGGCGGAGAAACACCCGGTAACCCATGTCTGGCCGCCAGTGCGGCTGCAGAAAGGAAGAAGGCGATGGCTGACATCAATTTTCTCGGACGACTGTCGAACCTCTGGTCTGGCTTCGTCTCGCTGTGGATCACCGATGTCGAAAAGCGGCATCCGGAGATCGCCTACCAGAACGCCATCGACTCGATGATCGAGAAGTATGGCAAGCTGAAGAGCGCGACGGCGGCGATCATGCGCCGGCGGGAGGAGATCTCGTCGCGACTCGAAAGCGAACGCGGCGAACTGGCGGCGATCTCGGCCGACCTCAATGCCGCCCTCGCCACCGGCCAGGACGAGCTCGGAATCGTCCTCATCCAGAAGAAGAACGCGCTCGAAGCGAGCGTCAAGACGCTCGAGCAGGAGATGGAACAGGCGCGCAACGACGCCCAGGAGGCAAAGGATTCGCTGCTCGGTGTCAAGTCCGAGATCCAGAAGCTGAAGGACGAGAAGGACCGCATGCTGGCGCAGATGCAGAGCGCGCAGGCACGCCTGAAAATCCAGAACCAGCTCGAAGGCCTGTCGGTCGATGCCGAAGTGCGGGCGCTCGACAATGTCCGCGAGCACATCAAGAATACCGTCGCCGAGGCCAAGATGGGCAGCGAGCTGCGCGACTCCGACCTCGACGTCAAGCTGGCGCGGTTGCGCCAGAGCAGCGGCGCGATCACCGCCCGGCAGCAGCTCGAGGAGATGAAGCGGGCGCGGGCGGCGCAGGGTGAAGCAGCCGGCAAGAGCATGTGATGGTCGCCGCAGCCGGAGTGCGCAGGTGAGCGGCGGCAGCACCGACCGGCCGCCGCTGCCGTTGTGGGCAGAAACGCTGCGCCAGAAGTATCTCGCCGGCGAGGCGGCGGTGTTCGTCCTCTACCGCAACGTCTTCGACCGCTACCGGGCGGGTGACGACTATCGCACGTTGCAGCCCTTCCTCAGCGAGGTGCTGCTGCGGGACAACAAGCAGAACATCTTCGAGCTCAGCATCGACCGGGGCGTGCGGGTCATCCAGGGTGGCAGCGCCGGCGAGCGCGCCGAACTCTACCGGCACCTCGAAGGCAAGGGGCTGAGTGGCATCTTCGAATCGCTCGAACGGCAGATGCGCGAGCAGCGATCGAGCGCCCTGCTGATTCCCTACGCCGGGACGATCTTCCCGGCGGCCGAACTGCATTTCCTCTCGCTCGACGAACGCGGCGCGTTCACCGCGCTGCACCGGTGGTCGCTGGACGCGGAGTTCGCCGACCGCGACAACGTCGTCATCCTGGTCAGCGAATCGCTGGCCGACCTCAGCCCGGCGCTGCTCACCAATCCGCGCGTCGTCGCCATCGAGTTGCCGATGCCCGACCAGCCCAGCCGGCTGGCGGCGATCCGCCATTACGCCCCGGCGATGCCGCCGGCCGAGGCCGGGGAACTGGCCGGGCAGACCGCCGGCCTGCGCCTGATCCAGCTCGCCAGCATCGTCGCCAGCGAGGCACCGCAGGGGATGAGTCACGGGCAGCGGCGAGCGCTCATTGCCGGACTGCTGCAGGGCAGCCCACAGGCCGAAGAGCGCGCCGAAAAGCTGGCGGCGATCACTGCCGGCATGACGCCGGTCGAGATTCGCCAGATCGTCGATCCGACGCGCACGCTGCCGGTGAGTGACGACCCGGCAGGCGAGGTACTGGCAGTCGTCCGCCAGCGCAAGCGCGAACTGATCGAGAAGGAATGCGCCGGCCTGATCGAGTTCATCGAGCCGCGGCACGGGCTCGAAACCGTCGGCGGCAACGAGCACATCAAGGGCGAACTGCTCGACATCGCGCGCCTGATCCAGAGCGGTGACCGCACGCGGGCGCCGATGGGACTGCTGGCGGTGGGTCCGATGGGCGCCGGCAAGACCTTCGTCATCAAGGCCTTTCTCAAGGAGGCCGGGCTGTCCGGTGTCGCGCTGAAGAACTTTCGTTCGAAGTGGGTCGGTTCGACCGAGGCCAATCTCGAGCGCGTGCTGGCGACGGTCAAGGCGATGGGGCCGATCGCGCTGGTGATCGATGAAGGCGACCGCAGCTTCGGCCGGCAGGGCGACGATGCCGACGGCGGCACGAGTTCGCGCGTCATCGCCCGTCTCAAGGAGTTCATGTCCGACCCGGAGAATCGCGGCCAGGTGCTCTTCATCCTGATGACCAACCGCCCGGACAAGCTCGACACCGACATCAAGCGTCCGGGCCGTCTCGACCGCAAGATCCCGTTCTTTTACGCCGAGAACGCGAGCGAGCGTGCGGCCGTCATCAGCGCCGTCTGTGCGCGCTACCGGGTGCCGCTCGAGGTGCCAGAGGACGCGCTGCTGGCTGCCTGCGAGACGCTCGAAGGCTACTCGAACGCCGATCTCGAAGCACTCGCCCTGCTCGCCGCCGAGTTCGCCGAACGCGGCGCGCGCGTCGCCGACGGTACGCCGCTGCCGGCAGCCGCCGGCCGCAGCGCTGCGGTGACGCCGGCGCTGCTGGCGCAGGCCAGCGAAGACTTCATGCCACCGCAGGAAACGGCGATGGTGCTTTACATGGAAATGCTGGCGGTGGCCGAGACCTCGCGCCGCTCGCTGCTGCCGCAGCGCTTCCGTTCGCTGTCGGCAGTCGAGGTGCAGGACCGTCTCGCTGAACTGCGGCGTCAGATCCTACCCTGAAGGAGTCCTCATGTTCCCCTTGCTTGCAAACGCATCCCTTGACACCGACCAGACCATCGCCGCGACGCGCCTGCTGCTGCACATCGCCCATGTCGACGGCGCGCAGACCGCCGAGGAGGTGGCGCTGATCCGCTCGTTTTACGAAGGCGCCGGCGAAGGCGCCACCTGGCCGGATTTCGCCAGCTTGCAGCCGGTCCGGGCCGGTGAGTTCAGCCAGACCTTCGGCGAGCCGGCACAGCGCGACCTCGTCGTTGCCTTCTGCCTCATGGTCGCCTATGCCGACGGCACCCTGAGCGCCGACGAACTGTCCGCCGTGGCGGCAGTCGCCGCCGGGATCGGCATGCCGCCGGCGCGCGTCGACGAATTGCTGGCGCTGGTCAAGGACCACATGCTGGCGCAGTTCGCCCGCCTGCCCGACGCCGCTTCGGTGGCGACGGTGGCGCGCGAACTCGGCTGAAGGCCGGGCGCCGACCCCGTCACCGGGTCGGCAGCCTCGCTCCTCGTACGGCTCTGGTCCCGGATCCCGGCGCCACGACCGCGGCCCGCTTGACCGACACGCAGCAACGACGGATACTGGCCCGCGAAGTCGCTGGGAACTGCACCTTCCAACACCATCAAGGAGGAGACGGGCATGTACAAGGGACTGATCGTTGTCGTCACACTGTCACTGGCTGCCACCCTTTCTCCGGCAGCGCCTCCCGACGAAAGGGTCGCCATTGGCGGGAGCAAGGACTACAAGTGGAACGAGAGGAACGCCGAGATGGCCGAGGCCCTCAGGCTCAGGGGCGACGTCCAGGCGGGGCAGGAAGACTACAAGGCCTACTGTGAAGCCTGCCATCTGCCGAATGGTCGTGGCAATCCGCACGGCAGCATTCCGCAACTGGCCGGCCAGCATCCGATGGTGGTCATCAAGCAACTTGCCGACATTCGCTCGGGGTTGCGCTCCAACCCGACGATGTATCCGTTCGTGATGAAGCTGCGCGATGCGCAGGCTCTGGCGAACGTTGCGGCCTATCTCGCCACCCTGTGTGTGCCACGTGATTCAGGGAAGTACGAAGGCCCCAACGCGGCGAAGCTGATCGCTTCCGGAAAGGTCCTGTACAATCGGGAATGCGTCCAGTGCCACCAGCCGAACGGGGACGGCGCCGCGGAGAAGTTCTACCCGGTGCTCGCCGGCCAGCATTACCGCTACCTGCTGCAGCAGATGGTCGATATCCGTGATGGCAGGCGACGCAACAGCCACCCGGACATGGTCCGGGTGATCGCCAAGTACGACGATGCGCAGCTCGTTGCCATCGCCGCCTATCAGGCGATGCTGGTGACACAGCAGCGGCAATGGACCGTCCAGCCGGGCTTCTGCAAGGAAGCGGCCGAGCGGCTCTGAGCACGGCGCGCCGGCATCCCGTCCGGCTTCGGCGGACGCCCGTCGATCTCTGCCTGCAGGCCGCTGGCACCCTCCGGCACCGATCCTGCGCCAGCGTCGGTCCGGGGGAGTGCTCGTCAGCACTCAGAGTGTCGCCGAGGCGCCGACAAGGAACAGTGCCCAGTAAAGGGCGCCAAGGGCCATCCAGAAGAAATTGGCGGCGGTGAATCGGTCATTGCTCTGCCCGTCCGGATCGTGGCAACTGACGTTGATGATGACTTGCGCCTTGCGCCAGACGAAAGCCTGGAGGGCGAACAGCGGAATCAGCAACCAGACCAGTTGTGGCGGCCCAACGGACTCCGACGCCAACTTGTCCACCAGGAAGCTCAGCAGCATCAGAATCACCATGAGAGCGGCATGCCGTCCGGCATGCCAGCTCAACTTCCCTTCCTCGGCAAGCGCGTCCTTGACCAGCGCGAACAGGGAATGGACGAAGAACACCGCGAATATCGCGCGTGCCACGGGCCAGATCCTGCTGCCCGAATACTGCCGGTAGAGATGCCAGTTGCGGTAGAACCAGTAGATGCCATAGTGACCCATGGTGGCGATGAACAGCCAGGTGAACTTCCTCGCCGACACGACATAGAAGGGAACGCCGGTCGCCGGTGACGGTGGCGCAACCAGAGTGCTTCTGGGCGCCACATAGGGATTGGTTGTCATTGCATTACTTTCGGTGGGCGATCTTGGCGCGAGGGAACAGCCTCACCGGAGAATGAAATCGGCCATGCTCTTGCCTCACCGGTCGGTGCGGCGCAACGGCGTCTGTCCCCTTGGCGGACTACCGGAGCACGTGGCCGAACACCAACCACACGATCATCGGAACTGGGCGAGGCACTCGTGTCCCCCGTTCTCCTGCTGTGGTTTCAGCATAGTCGACGCGCGCAGCCGTTACCAGGTGGGCAGCGATGTTGTCCTCGGCCAAGGGCATGGATGTGCACCGCGCACTGACCGCGACGCCGGTTGTCTCGCCCGAAATGAAGAGGCTGCAGTCGGGTTTCCGGGACGCGCGATCCAAGTCACAGCGAGCAGCCGCGGACGGTGGTACCATCAACCCTGAAAGTCTCAAGGAGAAGACCCGGTGACCGCCGAGGTTGCCGGGATGTCGCAAGCCGGACCCTGGGTGGCGTCGTGACACGTGCTTCATCGAAGTCCTTGCCGACACGTCGCGTCGCCTTGGCAGGTTCTTTTTTTCCGGCGCCTGTGTCGCTCTTGGATCAAGCCCGCTCGCTGCGGATTTCCACGGGATGGCGTCGCATGGGTGAACAAGAAAAGAATGCACCGATGACAGATTCTGACTCGTCGACCGGTGCGACATCTGCCTTGGCCAGCGAAACGGCGGTGCGGCACTTTCGCCAGATCTTGATGTGGCCGTTGCGAATCATGCCCGGTCAGCTTGAAGGGACCCGTATCCCGAAGCATTGGGAGGCGATCGAAGTCGCTGCGGACGCCTGTCCGTGGCAGGAACTCCGGGACGAATTCGATGATCCCAAGAGTTTCCAGCAGCGGCATTACAAGGAATTCATCACCTTTCTGCCGTTCGTGCAGCGTTGCCTTTATGGGCAGGGATCGGCCAGTAGCCCACGAGGAGGGTTGGACAGCGCCTTGCGGGTATTCCGTCGCCGCGACATCGCCCAGATGCGCGTCACGCTCGAGAGGGACCAGGTCCCATGGGTGTTGCAGATCGCGCACGTCGATCTCTACTTCTTTTTCGACACGGACATCATCATTCCCGTCGTTGAGGTCTTCGCCGACGATGTTCCGCTGCTGGTCGCCGAAGACCTGTTGTTCAAGACCGGCCGGGCCTATCCGGCGTACTGGAAGCCGGATGGCCGCGCTGCGCAATGTCCGTATCGCGTCGAGTGGCTGTCCCCGACCGGTGACATTCTGGCGGTCTCGGACTACGAAGACCAGCAGAAGTTTCTCGAGTTTACTTGCCAACACCGTTCACCGAACGTCGCCGCTCATTGGGCGTATCTGCTCGAACCGCTGGCTCTCCACCTGTCTGACTGCGGGGGCGTGATTCGCTTCCGCCAGATCGAGTATCACCGGATGCCCTTGCTCGCCTACCTGAGCTTCGACGATCCAAAGGCTCTGACGCGGGGGGACTTCGCGCGCCTGGCATTGATCACCAAGGCCGGACCATCCGAGTCCCTGCCGTATTCCACGCGGGAACTTGCCACTCTTGAAGAGCGGCATTGCTACGACAGGTTCTGGGATCCGCTCGAGCCGGATCTGTCCTGCCGCTACCTCTGCTGTGGTCACGCTTTCGTGGTCGTCGGCAAGGCCGCCGACGACTTCTTCGCCGACCAGGAGACGGGCGTTCTGGGACAGTTTCGCCATCAGTACTTCCTGATGAACCTGATGGCGCACTTCCAGAAGGCGGCGCTGATGCTGTTCTCGGAATGGCTGGTTGCCGCCATCTCCCAGCTCGAGGTGCAGGATGTCGATTCGATCAAGGCATTCAAGCGCGAAATCCGGCAACTGCTGGCCTCCTTCCTGCGTTTTACCGAGCGCTACTGGTTCCACGTCGTTTCGGCCCAAGTCCAGGCGCGCGACCTGTTTCGGCTGCTTGCCCGGCATCTCGATACTGACCAGCTTTATCACGATGTCAGCGCGTCGATCAAGGACATGAATCAGTATCTGGATAGTGACAGCCTGCGGCGGCAGGCGAACACCGTGGTACGCCTGACCGTGGTCACCACGCTGGGATTGATCGCCACGGTGTCGACGGGCTTTCTCGGCATGAATATCTTCGACGAGGCGGATAACCCTGTGTGGATCAAGCTGTTGATCCTGCTGGTCGTCTTCATTCCAAGCACACTGCTTGTCAACTATGCGGTGGCCAATTCCAAGGTTCTCTCGGATTTCCTGGAAGCCTTGGCAGACAAGCGGCTCAGTTGGTGGGATAGAACCCAGGTACTGTTCCGAGTCTGGCGCAACCCGCCGCCGAGAGCCGCGAACCCGGCCTCGTTGAGCGGTCAAGCCAATCTGGGCGGGCGCGGCGACAACGGCAGTGGCCAATAGACGAACTGGCGGTGGCACCCGCTTTCAGGATGGCCGATGTTCGCAGCCGTCGCCAGAGGCGGCTCGGTTGTTGTGCTCGCGTCGTTGGGGGATCGCTGCACGTTGCGCAGCGAAGCCGCCGGGTCGCTGGGTCCGACCGGGAGGTGCCTGTGCCGTTGTGGCGGCACGTTCGCCAGTACGCCTTGGTCAGGGGTCAGCCCGGCTCCTGCGGCAGCCCGCCACGGCCATCAGCAGCAGCGTCAGAACGACGACCGGCCAGTTGCCCCAGCGCACGTAGGGCGTTGCCCCGGCATGGCCGCTGACCTCGCCGCGCAGTGCGCCGCGCGTGAACGGTGGCAGGACCGCGTGCACCCTGCCGTCCACACCGATGATTGCGGTCATGCCGGTATTGGTTGCGCGCAGCATCATGCGGCCGCTTTCGAGCGCGCGCATGCGGGCGATCTGCAGGTGCTGCGCCGGCGCCAGCGAATCGCCGAACCAGGCGACATTGGAGATGTTGAGCAGCAGCGTTGCGGCCGGCAGCGCGGCGATGATCTCCTCGCCGAACACGTCCTCGTAGCAGATGTTCACCGCCACCTGCTGGCCAGCCAGCGAGAGCGGCGGCTGCCGTGGCAAGCCGGCGGTGAAGTCCGACATCGGGATGCTGGCCATGGTCATGAACCAGGCGAAGCCGGGCGGAACGAACTCGCCGAAAGGCACTAGGTGCACCTTGTCGTAGCGCTGCCTGCCTGAGGCGCCAAGGCTCAGGGCGCTGTTGAAGTACTTGCGGTGCCCTTCGCTGACCGCGACGCCGAGCAGCAGATCTCCGTGCTGGCGCTGCGCGAGGTCCTGCAGCGCATCGACGTACTCGCCGGGCACCTGGTCGAGGAAGGCGGGCAGGGCCGTTTCGGGCAGGATGGTCAGTTGCGCGGGGTGGTCGCGCGCCAGCTGGTAGTAGATGCGCAAGGACTCCATGAAGCGCTCCGGGCGCCATTTCATCTCCTGTGCGACGTTCCCCTGCAGGAGGGCGACGGAGGTCGGCTCGCCGACCGGCTGCGTCCAGCGCAGCTCGCGCAGCATCTGGCCGGCAACCAGGGTCAGGGCGACGCCGACGAGCGGCAGTGCCGGACACCAGCGCAGCCAGCCGCGCGCCGGGCAGTCGTCGATCGTCAGCCAGCGCCGCAATACCTCGCTGAGCAATGCGGCGACCAGCGCTGAAGCCAGCGACACGCCAAGAACCCCGAGCAGTGGGGCGTAGCCTGCGAGCGGACTCGGCGGGGTCTGCGCGTAGCCGGCGCTGAGCCACGGGAAGCCCGTCAGGACCCAGCCCCGCAGCCATTCGCCAAATGTCCACAGGGCGGCGAAAAGGAGCGCGCGGCGGAGCCAGCCGGTTGCCGCGAGCCGCACGTAGAGCGCGCCGGCGAGCGCCGGGAAGATCGACAGCAGGAGGCAGAAGAGGACGGTGGCCAGCGCGGCGACGGCTGCCGGCATGCCGCCAAAGACGCTGAGACTGACATGGATCCAGGAGACGCCGGCGAGGAACAGGCCAAAACCGTGGCTGGCAGCGATCAGGGCACCGTCGCGGGGGCGCCGGCCTTCGTCGACCGTGCGGCCGAGCAGGACGAAGAGGCCACCCAGGCTCAGCCAGCCGACGACAAACCAGGCGAGCGGCGCGAAGGCCGTCACCATCAGGGCGCCGAGAACGAAGGCAGCCAGGCAGCGCTGGCGCAGCGTCCTAGCCAGGCTGGTCGGCCTCGGCCGCGCGCCCGACGATCAGGGTGTAGATGCGGCGATTGTCGGCGCGCAGGACCTGGAAGCTCAACCCGGCGATGCTGACCGCTTCATTGAACTGCGGCAGGCGCCCGAAGTGGTGCAGGATCAGGCCGCCAATCGTCTGGAAGCTCTCGTCGGCGAAATGCGTGCCGAAGGCGGCGTCGAAGTCCTCCAGCGGCGTGTGTGCCTTGACCCGGTAGAATCCGTTCTGGTCGAGCTGGATGTCGGGGTCGGCTTCGTCGAAGTCGTACTCATCCTCGATCTCGCCGACGATCTGTTCGAGAACGTCTTCGATCGTGATCAGCCCGGCGATGCCGGCATACTCGTCGATGACGATCGCCATGTGGTTGCGCGAGACGCGGAACTCGCGCAGCAGGACGTCGAGGCGCTTGAACTCGGGGATGAACACAGCCGGTCGCACCCAGTCGCGCAGCGCGAACGGCGCGTCGCGCTCGACGCGCAGCAGGTCCTTGGCGAGCAGGATGCCGATGACGTTGTCGGGGGTGTCGCAGATCACCGGAAAGCGCGAGTGGGCGGTGCTGTTCACGCGCTCGATGATCGTCTGCAGCGAGTCGCCGACGTCGACCACTTCCATCAGCGGCCGCGGCACCATCACCTCGCGCACGTGCATCTCCGACGCCGCCAGGGCGCCCTCGATGATGCCGAAAGCGTCGGCGTCGAGCAGCTTGCGTTGATGCGCCGAGTGCAGCAGCTGCATGAGTTGTTCGCGGTCCTCCGGCTCGCGCATGAGCAGCGAGGAAAGACGTTCGAGAAGGCGGGCCTTGCCGCCGGTACTGGCTGTTTCCATGATCACCTTGGTCAGGAATGAGGCGTCAGCGGCGATGTGGCGCCGGTCTGCAAGCGCTCAGCGCCGCTGGCGTATCATTCCTGCTCGCCGTAGGGGTCGGCATGGCCGAGGGCGGCGAGGATGCGGCGTTCCTCGGCTTCCATCAGCGCCGCCTGTTGCGCGTCTCCCTCGTGGTCGTAACCGAGCAGGTGCAGCATGCCATGCACGACCAGGTGCGCGCAATGAGCGCGCAACGACTTGCCCTGCTCGTTCGCCTCGCGCCGGACGACCGGCGCGCAGAGGACGAGGTCGCCGCGCAGTCGCGGTGCATCGTCGTAGGCGAACGAGAGGACGTTGGTCGCACTGTCGCCGCCGCGATACTCGGCGTTGAGGCGGCGACCCTCATCGCCGCCGACGAAGCGGACGGTGACCTCGCCGGCCGTCCTTCCCCTGTCCGCCAGCGCTGCCCGCAGCCAGCGGCGGACGTGCTTGCGCCGCGGCAGCTGGCGCCGCTTGCCGGCGTACTGCACCGTCAGGTGCCAGCCCCTAGCGTCGCTCTTCGCCATGTCCGATCGCTGCGGCGGCGGTGGCAGCGAGCGCTGCCGTGTGCGCTTCGTACGCCGAAACGATGCGTGCCACCAGCGGATGGCGGACGACATCGTCCTTGAGAAACTCGGTGAAGGCGATGCCGCGCACCTCGCGCAGGATCACCCGTGCCTCGATCAGGCCGCTCTTCTGGCCGCGTTGCAGGTCGATCTGCGTCACGTCGCCGGTGACCACCGCCTTGGCGCCGATGCCGATGCGGGTCAGGAACATCTTCATCTGCTCGGGGGTCGTGTTCTGCGCTTCGTCGAGAATGATGAAGGCGTGATTCAGTGTCCGCCCGCGCATGTACGCCAGCGGCGCGATCTCGATCGCACCGCGCTCGAAGAGCTTGCCGACTCGCTCGAAGCCCATCAGGTCGTAGAGCGCATCGTAGAGCGGCCGCAGGTAGGGATCGACCTTCTGCGCCAGGTCGCCGGGCAGGAAGCCGAGGCGCTCGCCGGCCTCGACCGCAGGCCGCGTCAGCACGATCCGCTGCACCAGTTCGCGCTCGAAGGCATCGACCGCCGAGGCGACCGCGAGGTAGGTCTTGCCCGTGCCCGCCGGTCCGGTGCCGAAGGTGATGTCGTGCTCCTGGATGTTCTTCAGGTACTCGATCTGCCGCGGCGTGCGGCCATGCAGCTCGCTCTTGCGCGTCAGCAGCGCCGGCGAGACACCGCCAGCCGACGAGATGTTGCGCACCGGGCGGTTGAGCAGCTCGATCAGGCCGAGCTGGATCTCGTCCACCGACAGCGACTCCTTGGCCTGCGCGTAGAAGCGCTGCAGCGCTGCCGAAGCACGCTCCGTCTGGGCAGGTTCGCCACGCAGCGTGAAGCGCTCGCCGCGACGGGCGATCGACACGTCGAGGGCGGTCTCGATCTGGCGCAGGTTCTCGTCCAACGCGCCGCACAGGTTGGCGAGCTGTCGATTGTTGACCGGCGAGAGGAGGAGTTCGGTGACGCGGTTGCGCGGGGCGGCGCTGCTGTTCACAGGCATTCGGCTCGGTTGGTGATGATCTCGCCGCGCAGCGAGTGCGGCATCGCGGCAGTGATGTGGACGTCGATGAAGCGGTCGAGGAGTCTGTCGGCGCTGCCGGCGAAGTTGACGACGCGGTTGTTGTCGGTGCGCCCGGCCAGTTCGCTGCTGTCCTTCTTCGCCACGCCCTCGACGAGCACCCGCTGCACGCTGCCGACCATCGCCCGCGAGACTTCCTGCGCCAGTTCGTCGATTCGCTTCTGCAGGCGCAACAGCCGTTCCAGCTTGAGTTCCTGCGGCGTGTCGTCGCTCAGTTCGGCGGCCGGCGTACCCGGCCGCGCGCTGTAGATGAACGAGAACGAAGCGTCGAAGCCGACATCGTCGATCAGTTTCATCGTCTTCTCGAAATCCGCATCGGTCTCACCCGGGAAGCCGACGATGAAGTCGGAAGACAGCGCGAGGTCGGGGCGTGCGGCGCGCAGCCGGCGCACCAGGCTCTTGTACTCGAGAGCGGTGTAGCCCCGCTTCATCGCCGCCAGGACGCGGTCGGAGCCCGATTGCACCGGCAGGTGCAAATGCGAGACCAGCTTCGGCACGCGTGCATAGATCTCGATCAGCCGCGGCGACATCTCGCGCGGATGTGAAGTCGTGTAACGGATGCGCTCGATTCCGGGTATCTCGGCGATGTACTCGATGAGCAATGCCAGGTCGGCCGCGTCCTCGCCCGTCAGCGCCTGTCCGCCGCCCGCGAGGGCACCGCGGTAGGCGTTGACGTTCTGCCCAAGGAGGGTGATCTCCCTGACCCCCTGCGCCGCCAGATCGGCGACTTCGGTGAGGACGTCGTCGAAGGGCCGCGAGACCTCCTCGCCGCGCGTGTAGGGAACGATGCAGAACGAGCAGAACTTGCTGCAGCCCTCCATGATCGAGACGAAGGCCGACGCACCGTCGACGCGCGGCGGCGGCAGATGGTCGAACTTCTCGATTTCCGGGAACGAGATGTCAACCTGCGAGCGCCCCCGGCGGCGGCGCTCGGCGATCAGTTGCGGCAGCCGATGCAGGGTCTGCGGTCCGAAGACGACGTCGACGTAGGGCGCGCGGGCGACGATCGCCGCACCTTCCTGGCTGGCGACGCAGCCGCCGACGCCGATCACCAGATCGGGTCTGGCCAGCTTCAGCTGCCGCACCCGGCCGAGGTCGTGGAAGACGCGTTCCTGCGCCTTCTCGCGCACCGAGCAGGTATTGAACAGGATGATGTCGGCGTCTTCGGGGGTGTCGGTCCTGACGATCTCCTCTGACGCGCCGAGCACGTCGGCCATCTTGTCCGAGTCGTACTCGTTCATCTGGCACCCGAAGGTGCGGATGAACAGCTTTCTTGCCATTGTTCCCCGCTGGTCCTAGCGTCGGCGAGCCACCGCCGCTTCAGTCGGCGTCAGCATCCAGACGCGGTGGATCGCGCCGTCGGCGTTGGTGACATAGACGACTTCGGTCGCCGTCTCGATCTGCATCGGCAGGACGATCAGGTTCTGCCGGTTGCGGATCTGGGCCGTCGGCGCGAGCGGCCACTGCTGCCCGTTGATGGTCAGGTAGCCGTCGCCTGCGGGTGGCTGCATGACGCCCTTTCTCGCCTCGTCCGGCAGCGCGCGCGGCAAGCCGTACGCTTCCTGCACGGCCGGCTGCTCGGCAGCCGGTTCCAGCGCCGCTTCGGCAACGGCGCTGAGGATCGACAGCAGAAGGCTCGTCGGGAGGTCCATCGGCGCATTATAGACAAGGCGGCGCGCGGGTGTCAGCTCTTTGTTGCGCCAGTCGCCCGGCTGCCGGCGGCGCCGGCGGCCGTTGCCGCGGTCGCCCGGGCACCCATGCAGTACAATGGCGCTTTCGTTGCCGTACCACCTTTGAGAAAGGACGTCGCCGTGCTGGAAGCCTACCGTGCCCATGTTGCCGAGCGCGCTTTGCTTGGTATTCCGCCTCTGCCGCTGACTGCGAAACAGACCGAGGAACTCGTCGGCCTGCTGCAGAATCCGCCGTCGGGTGAAGAGGAGACCTTGCTCGAGCTGATCACCTACCGCGTCCCGGCCGGCGTCGACGATGCCGCCAAGGTCAAGGCCGAATTCCTCGCCCGCGTCGCCAAGGGCGACGAGGCGTGCGTGCTGATCTCGCCGCTCAAGGCGACCGAACTGCTCGGGACGATGCTCGGTGGCTACAACGTCAAGCCGCTGATCGATCTCCTCGCCGGCCCGACGGGCGACGCGGCCGCCGCCGGGCTGAAGAAGACCCTGCTCGTCTTCGACTACTTCCACGATGTCAAGGAACTCGCCGACCGCGGCAACGCCAACGCCAGGGCCGTGCTGCAGAGCTGGGCCGATGGCGAGTGGTTCACCTCGCGGCCGCAGGTGCCGGCGTCGCAGAAGCTGACGGTCTTCAAGGTGACCGGCGAGACCAACACCGACGACCTGTCGCCGGCTCCGGACGCCTGGTCGCGTCCCGACATCCCGCTGCATGCGCTGGCGATGCTCAAGAACCCGCGCCCCGGGATCGACCCCGACAAGCCGGGTGAGCGCGGCCCGATCAAGCAGCTCGAAGCGCTCGCCAGCAAGGGCAACCTGATCGCCTACGTCGGTGACGTCGTCGGTACCGGTTCGTCGCGCAAGTCGGCGACCAACTCGGTCCTGTGGTTCACCGGCGAGGACATCCCCTACGTCCCGAACAAGCGCTTCGGCGGCGTCTGCCTCGGTTCGAAGATCGCGCCGATTTTCTTCAACACGATGGAGGACGCCGGTGCGCTGCCGGTCGAGATCGATTGCGGCCAGATGGACATGGGCGACGAGATCGAACTGAAGATCGACGCCGCCACCTCGAAGGTCACCGCGCTGAAAAACGGCGCCGTGATCGCCGAGTCGCAACTGAAGACGCCGGTGATCCTCGACGAAGTGCGCGCCGGTGGCCGCATCCCGCTGATCGTCGGCCGTGGGCTGACCACCCGGGCACGCGAGGCGCTCGGCCTGCCGCCGTCGACGCTGTTCACCCTGCCGCAGAATCCGGCCGACCCGGGCAAGGGCTACTCGCTGGCGCAGAAGATGGTCGGCCGCGCCTGTGGTCTGCCGGAAGGCAAGGGCATCCTGCCCGGAACCTACTGCGAACCACGGATGACGACCGTTGGCTCACAGGACACCACCGGCCCGATGACGCGCGACGAACTGAAGGATCTGGCCTGTCTCGGCTTCTCGGCCGACATGGTGATGCAGTCGTTCTGTCACACCGCTGCCTATCCGAAGCTGGTGGACGTGCGCATGCACCGCGAACTGCCGTCGTTCATCAGCACCCGTGGCGGCGTCGCGCTGCGTCCCGGCGACGGCGTCATCCACTCCTGGCTCAACCGCCTGCTGCTGCCCGACACCGTCGGCACCGGTGGCGACTCGCATACCCGTTTCCCGATCGGCATCTCGTTCCCGGCCGGTTCCGGTCTGGTTGCCTTCGCCGCCGCCACCGGCGTCATGCCGCTCGACATGCCGGAATCGGTGCTGGTGCGCTTCAAGGGCTCGCTCGCCGAAGCCGGCAAGCGCGGCGTCACGCTGCGCGACCTGGTCAATGCGATTCCCTACTACGCCATCCAGGCCGGCCTGCTGACCGTCGAGAAGAAGGGCAAGAAGAACATCTTCTCCGGCCGCATCCTGGAGATCGAAGGGCTGCCGGATCTCAAGGTCGAACAGGCCTTCGAACTCTCCGACGCGGCTGCCGAGCGTTCGGCTGCCGCCTGTGCGGTGGCCTTGAACAAGGAACCGATCATCGAGTACATGCGCTCGAACATCACGCTGATGAAGTGGATGATCGCCAACGGCTATTCCGATGCGCGCACCCTCGGTCGCCGCATCAAGGCCATGCAAGCCTGGATCGCCAAGCCCGAGCTGCTGAAGGCCGACGCCGATGCGCAATATGCCGCGGTGATCGAGATCGACCTCGCCGACGTGCTGGAGCCGCTGGTTGCCTGCCCGAACGATCCGGATGACGTCAAGCTGCTCTCCGCAGTCTCCGGCACCAAGATCGACGAAGTGTTCATCGGCTCGTGCATGACCAACATCGGCCACTTCCGCGCTGCCGGCAAGGTCCTCGAAGGCAAGACCGACATCCCGACCCGCCTGTGGATCGCGCCGCCGACCAAAATGGACGCGATGATCCTCAACGAGGAAGGCTATTACGCGATCCTCGGCAAGTCCGGCGCGCGCATGGAAATGCCCGGCTGCTCGCTGTGCATGGGCAACCAGGCACAGATCCGCAAGGGCAGCACGGCGATGTCGACCTCGACGCGCAACTTCCCGAACCGGCTCGGCATCGACACCAACGTGTATCTTGGCTCGGCCGAACTGGCTGCAGTCTGTGCGCTGATGGGCCGCATCCCGACCCCGACCGAGTATCTCGAGCAGGTGCAGGCGGTCAATGCCAAGGCGGCTGACGTCTATCGCTACATGAACTTCGACCAGATCAGGGAGTTCAGTGAGGTGGCGGATACCGTGGCGGTGTAGGGCCTACTCGGCTTTCTGATCACGGAAACGGCGCCTCGCGGGGCGCCGTCTTATTTGGGGCATTGCGCGACGGGCTGCATGTGTGGGCAGTTATTTCTCTCTGCCCACCGATCAGGATGCCCATGCCCGTCGCCCTTGGCCTAGCGACCCCGCCCGGAGCGCGCCGGACTCGGCCAGCTCGCGCAAGCGCACGTCGCTACCTGGCTGGCCCTGCCGGGGCAATAGCATGAATCCAATAGCAGATCGCGCAGTCGAGCGAGGAAGGAGTCGCAAGTGGCAGCGACGAAGCGCTGCACCTTGAGACCGCCCTTGCGCTCGATGCAAGCAAGGCCGATCCACGGCGAGGGACTTAATGTCTGGCCAGTTCTTGGGAGAGACCGAAGAAGAGAAGCCTGCTTTTCGCGCCGCTTCTCGGCGCTGGCGAGGCATCGTGCCGCGAAGGCTTCTACGAGTGGAACGCGGTACCGGAGATCCGTCGCACCATCAAGCACCCGTACTTCTTTTACCCACGAGACAAAAGCCATGAGTTGGGACCTGTCCGAATCATCAACGATAGGTTCTGCTAATAGCAGCGCAGACCACAACCCTTGCGCCTTGGTGATGGTTTTCCAATAAGATAATTTGATTGTATTCCACTTGCCAGCTTGCGGGTTTCCGTGCAACAATCAAAAAAATCTTGCTGAGTCGTGGGCCAGAAAGTCCTTTCCATCGACGGTTGCCAAGACCGCGGCACTGGTGCGCTGATAGCTGTCTCCCGGAAAAGCGGGTCGGTTCCCGGTTAAACACGGCGAAGATTTTACAGGACCTAGTTGTTTTTTCGGGCTCTCTGCCGCGGCGACCGTTGTCTGAGGGGGAGGTGTACACCGTCGTCGGCGCCTTGGGAGTCCCGGAGCGGCGTCGCTAATGAGCCATTGGGAGATCAAACATGGGAAGGCAGGAATCCGCTCGTTTTGTCATGCGCTGCCCGAAGATCTCTCTTGTAGGCGAGGGGATGTGCATCTAGGCTATCCAGCGACCTCAAGGCTGAACTTTCTTCTTCGAAAGACATTTGATGAACGTTTTGCCCTTCCTTGACAAAGAAATGGCGCGACCGACGGAGCTCTTGACGCCCTTTGACCCTCAGAGATCTTGGGACGCCGATAGCACGCCGCCCGCGCTTGCGGCGTTTAGCCGCAAGATCGGTCAGCTGTTCCCAGGAATCGGCGCCAGAACTCCAGAAATTGAGGCGGCGATCGTTCTGGCCTCGCTCATGCACGACGTCGCTTACTATTACGGAGGAAGCCGCTCAGAAAAGGATGATGCCGACAGCCTGTTCCGCCAGCAGATTCCGTTTTTCGCTTCTTTGCTGAACAAGGAAGCCGGTCCAGTGGCAAGAGTCACCGCCTTCGTCGACGAAATGGCTGTCACGATCGGTGGCGGCCATCCTTTCCAAGAAGATTATTCATGGAGTTATGGTTTTGAGAAGGCGAAACGCGGATATACGCGAATCGACCAAACAGAAGCCTTGAAGATCCGGTGCTGTGCGCAAGGCGTTTTTCGCCACGTTGTGCGAGAGATTTCGGACAGGAAATTCGTGTTGTCCGACGTTCTCCGGAAGAAGCTGGCGGCTGCCGAACCAGACTACCGAGAGAAACTCATGGCGGCGGTCGTACGACTGGCCGAAGAACTTGCCAACCGGGATTTCAAGGGAGTTCCTGGGCTTCAATGTGAGGAAGAGGCTGGGTGACGTCCTTCCCACGAGCGTGGGCCGCCTCGACGACCACCTCTGCAGCCTTCAGCAGAATCTTGTTGTCAGTACTGGGCGCTGTTCTCTTCATCCCAACGAACGATGGGTGACGCTGGCCATGGAAAATTGCTGGAAGAATGATCGAACTGGCCATTTGTGCACTGCCGGTCCAGGAGGCGCACCGACTAGCGTTGTTCTGTCGCGAACTTGTCAGAGTTTGGGTCCAGTGCCTTTGGCGCGGCAGATGGACGCCATTCGTTGAAAAACATTTCGAAGAGACATCCGGGATGACGATACACATTCAGCCAATGCGATCGCCAGGTTCCACGGACGTGCTGCGGCACGTTTCCCGGAACGCACGGCTCCAGCTGGGTAGGCGCGTACTCGTGGTTCTATTGGCGCTCGGCCTTGTCGCCTGCGCGCCGATCGGACGTCCGCCGATCTTTCCCGAAACCACGCCGAATCGGTCGGGGGCCGGCAATTCCGGCGAGTATCCGTTCCTTGACTCCACCTCGAGGCCGGCGCCGTTTGCAAGCGCTGCGACCAGAGTAACGCGAGAATGTGACACCGGATATCGGCCGTTGCTCTGCAGCGGAAGAAATCCGGACGGCGAAGAGATCCATCTTGTCATCTCGACCTGCGACTTTGCTGACGAATGGGAGCAAGCGAGGGAGCGCCTTGCTCAGCGTCAGGTGTCTTGGCGCAGCCTGGCGGAAACCTACGGAAATACGTCGCAACTGAGTCGAAGACTGCGCGATGCCCTCGCAATCGCTAGTGGTGTCAACATCATCCGTGGTGCAACGAGCACATCGCTCTACTATGCCCTGGGTGCGATCTTGGCCGACCGCATCCCGGATATCCTGGCATCGGAAAAACAGCAGGCCATCTATCTGCTCGCGGCCGATGCTGCATCCTGTTACGGCACAGCTTTCGCGCGAGCCGAACTGGCCACTGCCGACATCTGCAGGTTTGAAATCGCCTTGCATCAAACCCAGCGAAACGAGAGGGAGCTAGCCGGAGCCGCCGAGAACCTTGTCCGACAAACTCAGCAACATCGCTGCAAGACCAGCGACAGCGACAAACCCGCCGCTGTCGCCCTGCCTTCCGAATATCTAAAGCAGATCACTGCTGCAGGGAAGAGTCCACACGTGTCCTGCAAGGCAGGCGGCGAAGTGTTCTTGGATCGCTTCAAAAAACTCCGCCAGCGCTCTGCCGAATCGCAGGACAAGCTCAAGATGGCCTTGACCGAGAGGAAACAGATACCGATAGACTTTATCAGGCATATCGACCGACTGGCCTACGCCGTGGCCGGTGATCAGGCGAGCGCCGATGCAAGCGCGATGAGCGGCATGCAGGTCGGGAGCGAAATGACGCAATTCGCGGGAGTCGCGCAATCCGGTGCACCGAGGGACCACTTGACGACCGCGGCGCTTGCCTATGGCGACAACGGTCGCGAGTTTCTTGCCCGGCAACTCGATCTCACGGTCACTCTTGCGGAACTCGACGCGATGACCAACTATGTGAATGGGCTCAGCCGGGAAGCGAAAAAGGCGGCCGATGCCTGTGCAGGTATCTATGGCAGAAACTCACTCGTGGTGACGCCGGCGGTGGCGCGCATCGAGTTCGCGCGCTCATCTCCCGCCTTTATCATCGAGGCACAGGACGAAGCCGCACCGCCTGAACACCGGATCACGGGAAGCGGCACAACGGCGTTCAACGTGCAACGTTCAGTCAATGGAAACAGGTCCGTCCTGAGTCTGACCGTCAATTCGGCAAACCTCAAGAATGCAACCGACTATTTTGCCGATCTCACTTTCGTCAGCACGGATGGCAAGCGGCAAAGCAGCCCGATCCGGCTGCACCTCTACACGGGGAATGCGTCGTGATGCCGAGCATCGTCTCTAGGGCTCTCGGTGGAGGGTCGAACGGCGATCGCACGGCGCATCGTTGCCGCCAGCCACAGGCGCAACGGTCGGGTGAGAATGCGATGTCCGTCCATGCCCGTGCAGACTCCATAAGCTTCCGCTTGCGCCCGGCTGGCTCGCAGACACAAGGCACCACGGGTGCCCTGTGCCTGAATTCAGATCGGCAACCTTTCTTGCTGACTTGCGGTCATGTCGTGCTGGATCCCAGCGCGCACCCAGTGAAGCACGTGGATATCCTCAGCCAGGGGAGCCGACTCAACGAGCCAGCGCTCGTCATCCACAGCAAGCCGCGGCAGGTGGCCGAGGTGACCACGCTCGACGCGGCGTTGCTGCAAGTCTCCCCGCAGTGCGCGCAGCGCATCGCCAGTGAGAATCCGGACCTGTTGCCCAACGGAGTGCGCCGCTCAACCAAGCAGAGTAACGAGCCTGTGCGGCTCAACAGGTCGTCCAACGTTGTCACCGGTCGCTATGTGGGAGTGATCGACGAAGTCCGCCTCGAGTTGTTCGGCAACGCTGGTACCTACACCTTGCAGTATGGACACGGCTACTGGCTCGACTCTCCTTGCGATGAGGGGGACAGCGGCGCCCCCGTGCTGGATGCGGAGGGTAATCTGCTTGGCCTGCATTGCGGGTCCGTAGTAGCATCCGATACCTACAACGCCGTGTTCTGCGACATTGATCGTATCTGCACGGAGTATGGTGTACGCGTCTTGCAACGCGGCGAGCAGTTGCTCGTTCCCGTCACAGAATCAACGCCGCAAGCCGGGCCGTCCACACTTGTGCCTCCCGCCGTTGCGGTGAACCCGGAAGACGAAGCCCATATCGTCGCCCTGACCATCTGGGCCGAAGCGGGGTTGCGCGGCAAGCAAACCATGGAGTGCGTTGCCTCGGTGATTTTCAATCGCCTGAAGAAGTATCCCTGGTTTGGCAGATCACTGTGCAATGTCTGCCGCTCCCCCAACCAGTTTCCCTGCTGGAACCCGACCAACCATACGGCGCCTCTCATGCGCGAGCCATCGGCGGTCAATGGTGACCCGCCCGAGTCCGTCCGAGCCTACGAATACGCGCGCAAGCTCGCCGACGATCTGCGCAACGAAAAGCTCAGCGCATCGGCCCCTGCACCCCCGGTCACCCATTACCACCCGGACTGGTTGCAGCCGGTTCCGGCGTGGGCAGAAGGACGCCAGCCCGTGACAGCGAGTGGCGGCCTGATCTTCTATTCCATTCTTTGATGCACGTTCGATCCTGATCGAGGTCCGCCATGAACAATCTGACGATTGATGTGCTGATCGGCCTCGTGCTGATCTACCTTGTTTTCAGCATCTTCGTCTCGGCACTGACCGAATATTTTGTCAATGGCGTCTTCTCGGCCCGGTCGAAAAATCTGCGCAATGCGCTCAGATCGGCGTTTGGCGCCAAATCGCGAAAGGAGGATCCTTCGGCCGACAGACTGGTACAGTCATTTCTCAACCAGGGCATCATTCTGTCGCTCTACAACCAGACGAAGGACAGCAAGAGCGCTCCGTCTGCGATCCCCGAGCCGGTATTCGCCAAGGGGTTCATCGCCACGCTGCAGCAGGTCGCGGGCATCACCGCCCTTCCGGCGACACCCGCGCAGTTTCTGAGCTTGTGCGGTGCGGCCGCCGCAAAACAACCGGGCAGCATCACGCCGTCGCTGCTGGAAACGGTGCGTTCCTTGCACCGTGGCCACGAAACGGACTGGACAGGTTTCGAGAAGGAAATCGCCATCTGGTTCGCCGAGGTCGGAGAACGCTCCAGCGGCTGGTACAAGCGCAATGTCGAGATATGGAAGCTGATCATTGCCCTGCTGCTGGTTGTGGCGATCAACGTCGATACGGTGTTCGTCTACCGCATGCTGTCGATCGACTCGCGCAGTCGCCAGAGTCTGGTCGCTCTCTCGGAAGACACGCTGCGCACCGGGTCAGCACCCACCCTTACGGCGGAACAGGCACGCGCTCTGCCACCCGCGACGGAGGCCGTTTCGCTGAAACAGGCTCGAGAAGAGGTCGACCAGCAACTGGCGCGCGCATTCGGCATCTTCCACAACGGCGTCGTTGACGACAAAGAATTTCGCGACTTCGTCAATTCACGCTGCCGCGCCAAGAATGGAGGGGAATCGCTGAAGGGCTCCGATGGAAACCCGGAATTTTGTGGTGCTGACGGCTTCAATTGGTATGACACCCTCGTGGGTTTGCGCAAGGGGTTTGCGCAGGCATTCACCCATTTGGAGTGCGACGACACGCACCAGACGTGCCAGGACCAGAGGAAACTCCAGCAGGACAAGCCGAATGCCACGTGCAATATAGCAGAGAAAAAAAATGAGCTAACTCCACCGCCAACACTGAGCACGTGCATCAACGAACTGATCGCAGTCAAGAACAGTTTCGGGCAGATACTCGGCGAAATCCCTGCCGACAACGCCCGGCACAAGAAGAATCTCCCCAGCAACAAGGCCATCTCCGAAGCCCTTGCATCCGCCATCAAGAGTGCACGCTCCCAGCTTCCGGCAATCGCACGATCGGTTGATCCGTATTGTGAGCAGATGGACGATCCCAAGCTTCGATCTTCCGAGGTTACAGCCCGGGAAAAGGCAGAGCGGAAAACTGCCCTGGACGATGCAAAGCAGAAATGCACCAAGCAGTTCGCGCGCGCGCGCCGTGGCGAACTCGGGATGCCGCTGGGGTGGGATCCCGATTTGCAGGATGTACGCTTTCACCTTTACGCTCCGACCCAGGGTGTGGATTCATTTTTTACGTTCGCATGGCTGCTCTCTGTATTGCTCGGCTGGACGCTGAGTTGCATCGCACTGTCCTTGGGCAGCCAGTTCTGGTTCAACGCTCTCGGTCGTCTGATGGCCATCCGCCTATCCGGCAACCAGCGGTCTGCCGAGGCAGAGGCCGAGCGCGCGGCGCAGGCTGCCAGACCCCCAGCATCTTCTGCGGGCGAAGCCCAGCCGGGCGGCGTCAACAGTCCCGCTGGTGGCGGTGCTACCTATTTTTCGGATGCGCTGAATAGCGCTGAAGCACGCCTGAGCCAAGCCGACATTATTCGCATCCAGAGCGGAATCGGCATGTCGCCCCCCCTCTCGGGGCGACTCGACAAGGCTACGCGGGAGGCAATCCATCAGTGGCATGGCGGCGGTGACGATGCCCCGTGGCAACTCGAGGAGCGCCACATCAATCAATTGCTCAACAAGCAGATCGCTCCGCTGCCGGAATCGGCACGCGTACGCATCGTCGATGCCCCTGCTCGTACACTCGAACTCAAACGTGGCGATGCGGGTGAAGACGTCATTCGCTACAAGAACGCACTCGCTGCAACTCTGAAGAACCCGCTGCAAGCCGGATTGACCCTCGACAGTCCGGATTTCGACGAACCCACCGAGGCCGCGACGCGCGAGTTCCAGACTGGCAAGAACCTTACCTGCGACGGCATTGCCGGGCCCGCCACGCTGCTCAGGCTGACCTCGGACCTCGAACTGCTGCCGGCCCGTTTCGGCCAGCCTTCATGGATGGCCCACGCCATCCATGAAATCGGCCAGGCCGAGATCCCGGGCCGCCGCAACAACAGCCCCCGCATCGAGGAGTACCGCAAGGCACCTGGGGCCAATGCAGCCGGCGATGCCCACTGGTGCTCATCCTTTGCCATATGGGTGCTCAGCCAGGCCGGCATCGCCACGGACGGTGCCACACCCGTCGCATCCTCGTGGTGCACCTGGGGTGAAGACGACCCGGCGCAACAGTATGGTTCGATCATCGTTATTGCGGAAAAAGTCAAGTCCATCAAACCTGGACAAACCGGTGCCCACGTCGGCTTTCTCGTGCAGGTGGTATCCGGGCGGTATTTCCTGTTGGGCGGCAATCAGAAGGACAGTGTCTGCGTCTCGGCTTATCCGGAAACCAGTTGGGAGGTTCTGGCTGTACGCAAACCAAAGGCTCTTCCTGCCGACAACACGGCAACCGAGGACACAACCGAACAGGCGGGCCCCGCTTTCATCCCGGCAACGAGGTTCGGTTCGCACCCTGTGCTGCGCCGCGGCTGCACGGACCGCAGCGCCGTAATGCGGTTGCAGGAACTGCTGAATCGTCCCAATGGCACACTGGACGTCGATGGCATTTTCGGCGCAGACACCGAAATGGCGGTCGTTCAGTTCCAAAAAGATCATTTTGGAGGCAAGGTCCCGGCCAACGGCGTGGTGGATGGCGCAACCTGGAACGCGTTGGAGGTGGCGCAACCTTCGCAGGGGAACTCAAGCGATGCGTCGAACCGGGAAGTCACTCCGGAGCGACGGACCACCGGCTTTCTGGAGGATTTTGCCACCAAGCACGGCCTCACGCTCGCCCACCTGCTTGCCGTGCGCGAGGTCGAGTCCAACGGGAGTGGCTTCCTGTCGAAGGGCAAACCGCGCATCCTGTTCGAGGGCCATCAGTTCTACAGGCTGCTAAAGGAGGCTGGGATATCGAAGGGTGTACTCGGACAGCAGGACACTGCGCTGGTATATCCCAGCTATGACAGGAGCCGATACGCGGGTGGCCTCGCCGAGTGGTCGCGACTGGAAAAGGCCCGGCAGATCGCGGTCGGGTTGTTGGCCGGAGAGCCCGTGCCAAAGGGTTGCCTCAATCACGCGGACATTGCCGACCAGGCTGCATCCTGGGGGATGTTCCAGATCATGGGTTTCAACTACGCCGATTGCGATTGCGACAATGTTGCCGAGTACGTGAAGAGGAGTGAAACCGAAGACGGCCAGATCGAATTGTTCCTTGAGTTCCTGGTCAAGTATCGTCGGAAGGGTCAGAGCGCCGAAGGCCCGCTCATGGCGCTACTCCGAGCCCAGGACTGGGCCGGCTTCGCGGCCGTTTACAATGGGCCCGCATACCGGACTAATAAGTACGACCTCAAGCTCAAGAGCGAGTTTGACCGCTACGCCTGATCGCTTGGCCGCTCGTCCCAGCTTGTGGGTCGCAGGACGAGGAGCTGCTCAGCCATGCTACTCGGGCACCCTGCGGGTGCAGTTCGAGCTCGGCGATCAGCGGCGGGTGATCCTTGCAGCGCGCGACCCGGGCAAGAGCTACTCGCTGCCGCAGAAGATGGTCGGTCGCGCCTGCGGTCTGCCGGAAGGTAAGGGCATCCTGCCCGGAACCTACTGCGAACCGCGGACGACGACCGTCGGCTCGCAGCACACCACCGGCCCGATGACACGCGACGAACTGGAGGATCTGGCCTGCCTCGGTTTCTCGGCCGACATGGTGATGCAGTCCTTCTGCCACACCGCCGCCTGCCCGAAGCTGGCGGACGTGCGCATGCATCGCGAACTGCCCGGCTTCATCAGCGCCCGTGGCGGTGTCGCGCTGCGTCCCGGCGACGGCGTCATCCACTCCTGGCTCAACCGCCTGCTGCTGCCCGCACCCTCGGCCGCCGCATCAAGGCGATGGAAGCCTGGTGGATCGCCAACCCCGAGCTGCTCAAGGCCGACTCCGACGCGCGCAGTACGCGGCGGTGATCGAGATCGACCTCGCCGACGTGCTCGAACCGCTGGTTGCCTGCCGGAAGGATCCGGACGACGTCAAGCTCCTGTCGACGGTCGCCGGCGAGAAGATCGACGAGGTCTTCATCGGCTTGCGCGGCCACTTCCGTGCCGCCGGCAAGGTCCTCGAAGGCAAGACCGAAATCCCGACCCCAGCCGAGTATCTCGAGCAGGTGCAGGCGGTCACCGCCAAGGCGGCTGACGTCTATCGCTACATGAACTTCGACCAGATCAGGGAGTTCAGCGAGGTGGTGGATACGGTGGCGGCGTAGCCGTCCGCGCAGAAGCGCCAGCGAAAACGCCCCGGCGGGAGACCCCCGGTGGGGCGTTTGCGTTCCTGCGGCGGCGGTGAATCAGCCGGTCACCGGCGCCTCGCCGCCGAGGGCGGTCAGCAGGTCGGCCAGGAGTTGCGCCCCTTCACCGGTCATCAGTGTGAAGTCGATGTCGAAGCGTTCATCGGCGTCGTCTGCCTGGCTCTCCGACTGCTCCTTGAGGATGTCGAGGAAGGCCAGCCGCTTGATCTGCAGCAGGTCGTTTAGAACGAAGGAGATGCGGTCGTTCCAGGTCATCGCCAGGCGGGTGACGACCTTGCCGTCGGCGATGTGTTGCCGGATCTCCTCGCCCTCGAGCGAGTGGTTGGCGTAGCGCACGCTCGCCTTCTCCGCCGAGCGCAGCTCGAGGTCCTGGTCGAGGGTGAAACCCGTCGGCGCTTCGCCCGCAGCGACCCAGCCGGTCATCGCCGCCGACGGCGACTGCAACGGCTTTACCACCTTCGCCGGCAGGCTGTCGAGCGAGCGCCGCAGGTGCTCGAGGACTTCCTCGGCCTTGGCCGGCGAGGCGGCATCGACGACCAGCCAGCCGTTGCCGCGGTCGATCCAGGCATGCGTCGTGCGGCGGCGGACGAAGGCGCGCGGCAGCAGTTCGAGGGTCATCTGTTCCTGCAGTTCGCGCAGTTCGCGACGGCCGATGCGACGCCCATCGACTTCCTCGATCTCCCTGGCCCGCTCGCCCGCCAGCCGCTTGACGATCGAAGCGGGCAGCAGCTTCTCCTCGACCCCGAGAGCGATGAGCCACTGCTGATTGACGGCATGCACCAGCGACCCGCCATCGCGTGGCGCCACCCAGCCGAGGCTGCGCGGATCGGTGGTGCCGCAGCCCTGCAGCGGCAGCCGGGCAAGCTGTTGCTCGAAGCTCTCGGCTTCGACCGCCCATCCCTGCGGCAGGCGGTAGAGTTGAAGGTTCTTGAACCACATCGGTTTGGGCCTGCAAAAAGCTCGGCATTATAGGGCGGAAAGCTGTTGCTGCCGCTTTCGCTGCAGCACCGGCGAGGCCGATCGCCGACCGGGCGCGCAGCAGTTCTCATTTTAGATTCCATGGTAGCGGGTGGTGAGGGTAGAGACTGTTGGAAGGGGTAAATCAGCCGGTGTCTGGGGCGTTGGGAGCGAGGCGCTGCTGCATGAAGCGCATGAGGTGAT
>JAGFNJ010000036.1 GCA_017592775.1 Candidatus Accumulibacter conexus
TGCCGGCAGCGCCGCGAATTCGAGCCGCCAGCCGCCAGGCATGCACAGCGACAGGCTTGGCCCCGAATGGGGCGGAACCGGCGCTATCGTCGCGGGAACGAGAGTCACTGGCGCGGCGGCAACGACCGTTCCGCTCTCCTTCGCCAAACGCCGGTGCCAGTAACTCAGCGATCCCGCCTTCAGCCCGTTCCGCGCACAATAGGCCTTCTGGCTGCCGCCACTCGCCCGCCAACCCGCTACATGCCCTTGCCAGTACGCTGCCACTTCTCCAGCCTTGCCCATCGCGCTCTCCCGTGAAAACCTCGAGAGGGTGCGGCAACTGGCACTGGATTGGTAGGTGGGCCCGCTGGACGCTTACGGAGAATCAGCAGCAGGCGGCAGACCAGGTGTCGATCAGCAACAGCATCGGCAGTCTGCGGGTCCTCGGTGCGACCGATTGGCGCGACTTCGTCGAGAGCATCAGCACCGTCGAGCAGGCCCTGCTGACGGACCCGGAAGGCGTCTATGGCAGGATGGATTTTGCCACCCGCGATCGCTACCGGCATGCGACCGAAGAGATCGCGAAGAGATACCGTCTGGCAGAGACCGAGGTGGCGCGCAAGGCGGTCGAGCTGGCGCACGCCGCAGCGGCGAGCGATGCCGGTGGCGCACCTCCCGATGCCCGTGCCGGGCATGTCGGCCATTACCTGATCGACAGGGGTCTGCCGCAGCTCGAGGCGGCACTGGCCGTTCGCCCATCCGGGTTCCGGGCCCTGCTGCGGGCGGCGGCGCAGTTCCCCTTGCTGATCTACCTGGGTGGGATCGTCCTGCTGTCGGTGATCTTCAGCGGCGGCCTGGTGATGCTGGCGCTCGCCGGGGCGATTCCGACCAGGGCGTTCGCCGTCGCGTTGCCGGCGATCGTCGCGCTCTCGCTGCTGGCTGCCAGTCAGCTGGCGGTGGCCCTGGTGAACTGGCTGGCGACCCTGCTCATGACACCGCGTGCGCTGCCGAGAATGGACTTCTCGAAGGGAATTCCACCGAACCTGCGCACCCTCGTGGTCGTGCCGACCATGCTGACGAGCGCTGCTGGCGTCGAGGATCTGATCGAGGCACTGGAAGTCCGGTTGCTCGCCAACCGCGATGAGCACCTGCACTTTGGCTTGCTGACCGATTTCCGCGACGCGCAGCTGGAATCACTGCCCGAGGACGGCCCGCTCCTCCACCTGGCGCGGACGCGGATCGACGAACTGAACGAGAAGTACCGCGCTGCTGCGGGCGGCACCGCGGGCGACATCTTCTTTCTCTTCCACCGTCCGCGGCGATGGAACGTCCACGACCGCATCTGGATGGGCTACGAACGCAAGCGCGGCAAGCTGGCGGACCTGAACGCCCTGTTGCGTGCCGGTGTGCGCGCCGACGCCAGCGCGCGTTTCTCGCTCGTGGTCGGCAACACGGCGGCCCTGTCCGACGTGCAGTACGTCATCACCCTGGACACGGATACGCAGTTGCCCAGGGATGCGGCGCGGCAGTTTGTCGGCGCGATGGCGCACCCGCTGAATCGCCCCCACTACGACGAAGTGAAGCAACGCGTCACCGCCGGCTACGGCATCCTGCAACCGCGCGTCGCGGTCAGCCTGCGTGGCGCGAACCGCTCACGCCATGCGCGACTGTACGGTGGCGAGGCGGGCATCGACCCCTACACCCGTGCCGTTTCGGATGTCTACCAGGATGTGTTCGGCGAGGGCTCGTTCATCGGCAAGGGAATCTACGAGGTCAACGCCTTCGAGCAGGCGCTCCGGGGTCGCTTTCCCGAGAATCGCATCCTCAGTCATGATCTGCTCGAGGGTTGTTGCGCGCGCTCCGGCCTGTTGAGCGACGTGCATCTCTACGAAGACTATCCCATGCGCTACAGCGCAGACGTCAGCCGCCGGTACCGCTGGATTCGCGGCGACTGGCAACTGGCCGCCTGGCTGCGGCGGCGCGTTCCCGTTGCGGGCACTGGCCAGCCCGGAGGCGAGGGCGCCGTGGCGGGCCAGAACGAAGACTGCAGTGGGCAGGGGAACCCGCTGTCGCCGCTGTCGCAATGGAAGTTGATCGACAATCTGCGCCGCAGTCTCTTCCCGGCGGCGCTGCTGCTGCTCTTTCTGCTGGGCTGGACGCTGCTCGCGTCGCCCTGGCTGTGGACCCTGTCGCTGCTCGCCATCCTGCTCGTACCTGCGTTGTGCGGTCTGCTCCTCGAACTGTTCCGCAGGCCGGCTGAGGTCCTGTTGCGACAGCATCTGGCAGCGGTGGCCCATTCGGCTTCGCGGCAGTTCCTGCAGGTGGCTTTCGAGTTCGCCTGCCTCCCGTACGAGGCCTTCTTCAGCCTCGACGCCATCGTGCGCACGCTGTGGCGGCTGCTGGTGACGCAGCAGCGACTGCTCGAATGGAATCCGTCGGGCAACACGGTCCCGGTCGCGCGGACGGGTGTCGGCAGCGAACTTGCCGCCTCGTTCCGATCGATGTGGGTCGCGCCGGCGATCGCCTGCGCGGCGGCGATCCATCTGGCGCTCTCGGCACCGGCGACGCTGCTGATCGCCGGGCCGATTCTGCTCCTGTGGTTCGCCTCTCCCGGCCTGGCATGGTGGGTCAGTCGCCCGCTCGAGCGCCGCCGGGCCGTCCTCAGCGTGCAACAGACGCTCTTCCTGCGCGCGCTGTCGCGCCGGACCTGGGCGTTCTTCGACAACTTCGTCGGTGAAAAGGATCATTGGCTGCCGCCGGACAACTATCAGGAGTACCGCGTTGCCGCCGTCGCGCACCGCACCTCTCCGACCAACATCGGCCTGTCGCTGCTGGCCAGTCTGAGCGCGTACGACTTCGGCTACCTTGCTGCCGGGCAACTGATTGCGCGCACGGCGAATACGCTGCGCACGATGCAGGGGCTCGAGCGCAACCGGGGGCACTTCTACAACTGGTACGACACGCTGAGCCTGCAACCACTGCCGCCACGGTACATCTCGACGGTGGACAGCGGCAACCTCGCCGGGCACCTGCTGACGCTGCGGGTTGGATTGCGCGCCCTGGCCGATGACCGGATCGTCTCGACGCAGTGGTTCGGCGGCCTCGGCGACACCTTCCGGATTCTCGTGGAGGCCGCAGGCGGCAGCCTTGCCGGTCCGCTGGCGGAGTTCGCCGACGAGCTGGCGTCGGTGTCCGCCGCCCCTCCCGGCACGCTCGCCGCCGCCCACACCTGCCTGCAGCGTCTGACGGATCGCGCCGCCGAACTGGCCGCCGCCACCGGCCTCGATGGCGTGGCCGACGCTGCCTCCGCGAACGGGGCTGGAAGCCTGGCTGCGGCGTGGGCGCAGGCGCTGCTCCGGCAGTGTCGCGCGGCGCTCGACGACCTGACTTTCCTCGCCCCATGCCTGCTCTTGCCAGCGGCACCGGGCGGGCTGGAAGCGTCTCTTGCCGGTTTTGCCGACTTCGTCGCCATCCCGAACCTGCGCGGACTGGCGGGACGGTTCGAGACCGATCTGTGCGCACGCATCGCGTGCTGCCGCGACGCCGAGGCAAAGACCGAACAGCGCGACTGGCTGGCCGATCTGCAGCGGCAGATCAGCGCCGGGAGCGCCCGTGCCGGCGAGCGGATGGCGGCCATCGAGCTGCTCGCGCTGCAGGCCGGCGAACTTGCCTGCATGGAGTACGACTTCCTGTTCGACCGCAGGCGCCACCTGCTGACCATCGGCTACAACGTCGATGAGCACCGGGCCGACGCAAGCCATTACGACCTCCTGGCCTCCGAAGCGCGCCTGTGCAGTTTCGTGGCGATTGCGCAGGGGCAACTGCCGCAGGAAAGCTGGTTCAGTCTCGGGCGCCTGCTCACCAGCACCAGCGGCGAGCCCGTTCTCCTGTCGTGGAGCGGTTCGATGTTCGAATACCTGATGCCGCTGCTGGTGATGCCGACCTACGACGACACGCTGCTCGACCAGACCTGCAAGGCGGCGGTGGCGAGGCAGATCGAGTACGGGAGCCAGCGCGGCGTCCCCTGGGGCGTCTCCGAGTCCGGCTACAACACGGTCGACGTGCAGCTCAATTACCAGTATCGCGCCTTTGGTGTGCCGGGCCTGGGCCTCAAGCGTGGACTGGCCGATGATCTGGTGATCGCCCCCTACGCCTCGGCGCTGGCGCTGATGGTGGCGCCCGAGCAGGCCTGCCTCAACCTGCAGCGACTCGCGGCCGACGGATTCATCGGCAGCTTCGGCTTTTACGAAGCGATCGACTATACGCCAGCGCGGCAGCGACGCGGGGAATCGAGCGTGGTGGTACGGTCCTTCATGGCCCATCATCAAGGGATGAGCCTGCTCGCGCTCGCCTACCTGCTCCTCGAGCGCCCGATGCAGCGGCGGTTCGAGTCCGAGCCGCTGTTCCAGGCGATCATGCTGCTGTTGCAGGAGCGCATTCCGAAGGCGACGGCACTGTTTTCGCACACGGCTCAACTCGCCAGCATCCACGCGACATCCGCCGCCGCGCAGACGCCGATTCGCGTGTTCACCAGCCCCGATACGCCGGCGCCCGAGGTGCAACTGCTGTCGAACGGCCGTTACCACGTGATGCTGACCAACGCCGGCGGCGGCTACAGCCGCTGGAAGGACCTCGCCGTCACGCGCTGGCGCGAGGATGGCACTTGCGACAACTGGGGCAGCTTCTGTTACGTCCGCGAGGTGACCGGCGGGTCGCCCGGCGCCTTCTGGTCGACCGCGCACCAGCCGACGCGCAAGCGACCGGACAGCTACGAGGCGATCTTTTCCGAAGGCCGCGTCGAGTTTCGTCGCCGCGATGCGGTCGGTGATGGGGCTTTCGAGACCTATACCGAGATCGTCGTCTCACCGGAGGACGACATCGAGCTGCGCCGGGTCCGCATCACCAATCGCTCGCGGCAGCGCCGCGAGATCGATGTCACCAGCTACGCCGACGTCGTGATCGCTCCGGCCGCCGCCGAAGCGCTGCACCCGGCCTTCAGCAATCTCTTCGTCCAGACCGAGATCCTGCGCGAGCGGCGCGCCATCCTGTGCACCCGCCGGCCGCGCTCGATCGACGAGCAGGCGCCCTGGATGCTTCACCTGATGGCGGTACACGGCACCGACGTCAATGAGACGTCCTTCGAGACCGATCGCCTGCGGTTCATCGGCCGCACGCGAACCACCGCTGCCCCGCGGGCGATGGTGGAGGTGGCCGCGCTCTCCGGCGCGGAGGGGTCGGTGCTGGATCCGATCGTCGCGATTCGCGCCCGCTTGTTCATCGATCCCGAACAGTCGGTCACCATCGACATGGTCACGGGCGTCAGCGACACCCGCGACCTCGCCGTCAGTCTGGTCGAGAAGTACCAGGATCGATATCTCGCCGACCGCGTTTTCGACCTGACATGGACCCACTGCCAGGTGGTCCTGCGGCAACTCAATGCCAGCGAGGCCGACACCCAGTTGTACGCCCGCCTGGCCGGCTCGGTGATCCACGCCAATCCTTCGCTGCGTGCCGACGCATCGGTGCTGATCAGGAACCGCCGCGGACAGTCCGGGCTGTGGGGTTATGCCATCTCGGGCGATCTGCCGATCGTCCTCCTGCAGGTGGCCGACGCAGCCAACATCGATCTCGTGCGCCAGTTGGTGCAGGCGCATGCGTTCTGGCGCCTGAAAGGGCTGGCGGTGGACCTGGTGATCTGGAACGAGGACCACGCGGGCTACCGGCAGCAACTGCAGGACCAGGTGATGGGCCTGATCTCGTCGGGAATCGGCGCCAGCCTGATCGATCGGCCGGGCGGCATCTTCATGCGGCAGGCCGAGCAGATCTCGAGCGAGGACCGCATCCTCTTCCAGTCGGTGGCGCGCGCCATCATCATGGACAGCCGGGGAACGCTCGCCGAACAGCTCGAACCCCGGCATCACCGGCTCGACGAGCGCGCAGCGCGCTTCCGGGCGCGGCGGACCGCGCGACGCGAGCCCACTTGGCTCCGCCATTCCGTCGGACCCGCAAGGCGCCCGGAGCTGATCCTCAGCAACGGTCTCGGCGGCTTCACCCCCGACGGACGCGAATACGTCATTGCCCTGGCACCGGATCAGGTGACGCCGGCGCCCTGGGCGAACGTGCTCGCGAATCCGCATTTCGGGACGGTGATCTCGGAGAGCGGCGCTGCGTATACCTGGAGCGAGAACGCGCACGAATTCCGCCTCACGCCCTGGCACAACGATCCGGTCTGCGATTCGAGCGGCGAAGCCCTCTACCTGCGCGACGAAAGGAGCGGCCATTTCTGGTCGCCGACACCGTTGCCCGCACGCGCCGCCACCCACCATGTCACCCGGCACGGCTTTGGCTACAGTGTCTTCGAGGCCAGCGTGGAAGGCATCTGCTCGGAACTGTGGGTGTACGTGGCCATCGACGCCGCCGTCAAGTTCTCGGTGTTGAAGGTGCGCAACGACTCCGGCCAGCCGCGCAGCCTGTCAGCCACTGGCTACGTCGAGTGGGTGCTCGGGGACTTGCCAGCCAAGTCGGCGATGCATGTGATCACCGAACTCGATCCGGGCAGCGGCACGCTCTACGCCCGCAATCCCTACAGCCCGGAGTTCGCCGAGCGGGTGGCCTTCTTCGACGTCGATGACCCGACGCGCCATGTCAGCGGCGACCGCCGCGAGTTCCTCGGCCGCAACGGCACGCCGCAGGATCCGGCCGCCATGCAGCGACGACACCTTTCGGGCAGGGTGGGGGCCGGCCTCGACCCCTGCGGCGCGCTGCAGGTGCACTTCGAACTGGCTGCCGGAGAGGAGCGCGAGATCGTCTTTCGCCTCGGTGTCGGGCGCAACGCCCAGGCGGCCGGCAGCCTGATGCGGCGCTTCCGCGGCGCCCTGGCGGCGCGGGGGGCGCTGGAAGCCGTGTGGCAGCACTGGAACCACACACTCGGCGCCGTGCGCGTGGAAACGCCCGATCCCGAGGTCAATGTGCTGGCCAATGGCTGGCTGGTCTACCAGACCCTGGCGTGCCGCGTCTGGGCACGCAGCGGATACTACCAGTCGGGTGGCGCCTTCGGCTTCCGCGACCAGTTGCAGGACGTGATGGCTCTGATCCACGCCCAACCCGGCCTGCTGCGCGAGCACCTGCTCCTCTGCGCGAGCCGCCAGTTCCACGAAGGAGATGTCCAGCACTGGTGGCATCCACCGTCGGGGCGCGGCGTGCGCACGCACTGCTCGGACGACTACCTCTGGCTACCGCTGGCGGTGTGCCGCTACGTCACGAGCAGCGGCGACAGCGGTGTGCTCGATGAACCGGTGCACTTCCTGGAAGGCCGCGCGGTCAACCCGGAGGATGACTCGTACTACGATCTGCCGGCACGTTCGGCCGACGCGGCGAGCCTCTATGAACACTGCGTGCGCGCCATCCGGCGCGGCCTGCAGTTCGGCGAGCACGGCCTGCCGCTGATGGGCGGCGGCGACTGGAACGATGGCATGAACCTGGTCGGAATCAAGGGCAAGGGAGAAAGCGTCTGGCTGGGCTTCTTCCTGTGCGAAGTCCTGCGGCAGTTCGCCGCCGTCGCGGCCCTGCATGACGATCCGGTCTTCGCCGAATCCTGCCACGGCGAAGCGGTCCGGCTGCGCGACCGCATCGAACAGCACGGCTGGGATGGCGGCTGGTACCGCCGTGCCTGGTTCGACGATGGCACGGCGCTCGGTTCGGCAGGCAACAGCGAATGCCGCATCGATTCGATCTCGCAGAGCTGGTCCGTACTGTCCGGTGCGGGTCGCGGGCCGGATGAGCGCGCGCGCTCGCGCACCGCCATGCAGGCGGTCGACGAACGGCTGGTGCGCCGCGAGTACGGGCTCGTCCAGCTCCTCGATCCGCCCTTCGACAAGTCGAACCTGAACCCCGGCTACATCCGCGGCTACGTCCCCGGAGTGCGCGAGAACGGCGGTCAGTACACGCACGGTGCCATCTGGGCGGCGATGGCCCTGGCCGAACTGGGTGAGAACGAGCGCGCGTGGGAGCTGCTGCGGATGATCAACCCGATCAATCATTCGCGGTCGATGGAGGGCGCCGAAATCTACAAGGTGGAGCCCTATGTCGTTGCCGCCGACGTCTATGCGTTGGGCCAGCACATCGGCCGTGGCGGCTGGAGCTGGTACACCGGATCGGCCGGCTGGATGTACCGGCTGATCGTCGAATCGCTGCTCGGCCTGAAGCTCGCGGCAGACCGGCTGCACCTCGCCCCCCGCCTGCCCGCGGACTGGCCGGGCTGTGTGCTGCACTACCGCCATCGCGAGACGAGCTACCGCATCGCCGTCTCGCAGACTCCTGCCGGCCGGGCCGGCAGCAGCGCCCGGATTCGCCTGCTGGTCGACGGCGTCGCCAGCGATGAGCAGGCGATCATCCTGGTTGACGATCGCCGGCAGCACGCGGTCGAGGTGTATGTGCCGGCCGGTGCCTGAGCCGGCGGCGCCGGCCATGGCCGCTGCTGCCGTTGCATCACCGCACGACCCTGTCGGAAACTTTTACACCAGATTGCCCGCAGTGGCTTCCAGTCACCGCAGTTGAGCAGTCGGTGGCCAATAACAACTTGGTTTATGGCAGTATTTTCTGGTTGTGTCGCGATCTGGTACGGATCATGCTTGTTGTGGACCAAGTGATCTGTTCGTTCCAGGAGATGAAGATGAAAGCCACCAAACTCGTCCCGTTCGCTCTTGCCGCACTGGCGTTGTCGGCGATCGGTCCGGTCTCTGCAGCGCCGTTGACGGTTTCGAGCTACGACATGCTCAACGGCAATACCGGGTCGTACAACTACTGGGACGAATCCTACTCGGGCAGCGGCTCGAAGTTCGTGGATGGCTCGCCACTAAGCGGCGGCAAGGGCGATCTGACCGACGGCATCATCGCTGCCGCCAACTGGTTCGTCACCGAGGCGCCAGCCGGACCTGGTCCGTATGTCGGCTGGACGATAGACCCGGTCATCCGTTTTCATTTTGCCGGGCCGGTCGCCATCGACCAGATCAGTTTCAGTCTTGACGATGCCAATGGCAATGGCGGGGTCAGCACACCGCGGAGCGTGGTGATCGGCGGCACGAGCTACGCCATCGCCGACCCGGTCGGCAGTGCGCCCTTCCAGTTCGTCGTCAGCAACCTCAACCTGAACGTTTCCGACCTGGACATCCAGTTCATCCGCAACAACTCTTGGGTCTTCGTCAGCGAGGTATCCTTCGACGGACAGGCGGGCAACGGGCCGCTGCCGGAACCGGGCATACTGGCGCTGCTTGGCCTGGGAATGGCGGGCCTCGCACTGGCCAAGCGCCGCTAGAGTAGTCCTTCGCGCCGACGACAAACCCCGCTGCGGCGGGGTTTCGTGTCTTCGGGCGCCACGTGCGCAGCGGCGGGGCGGTGCAGCATGCCAGGGCATGTCCTTCGAGTCCGGAGCGGGCGACTGATCGGGCTGCTGGTCGGTACGGTTGCGACGTGGCGATCCGCGGCGCCTGCAGCGGATCGCGCCTGCCGCCGACGCGTTGCCCGACCGGCGGTGAGCGTGGGATGGTGCCGGCCGGCACCTGAGCGGGGGCGCGGGCCGAACGACCCGGAGCGCGGACGGGCACCCGACCCGGCATGCTCAGGCATCGATCCGGATCGTCAGTGCGGCGAGGTCGGCCCGGGAGCATCATCCCGCAACCCGCCAAGGAAGGGCGTGAAGGAGAACGTTCCGCGCGGCGGCGGGTACCGTGCCTGCCGCCCCGGACGGGGTGAGGTGGTACGCGTCCGCATCCTCTTCGCCAGCGCCTGGTCGTCGGCGCACGGCGAGGGGTGCTGTGGTCGTCGGGCCGCGCCCTGCGCGCAGCGCCGCCTGTATCGCGACAGCGCCGGCGAGGGACAGGTCCGCAGCAACCACCTTTCGCTGCCGGTCGTCGCCCCGGCTGTGATGCCGATCGGCAGACGGACACGCGCCGGTCGGGTCGAGCGCTGCCGACCCATCCTCGAGCCCCGATTCTGGCGAGATGTTCCGGCTCCGTCGGCACGCTTTGCGCAAACCACGACTGCCGTCCGTGCGGGTCACGGCCTGGAACATGTGCGGCAGTGGCGCTGGCTCTGCTTTTCCTTCCCGGCATGTCACTGGCGGCATGTCGGCGCAATTGACACTTCGCTGGCCCTTGCATCCTGTCTTTTGGAAAAGATGACTGTAAATCCGTTGGTTGCCTGTACTGGCCCGATTATTGCTTTTCTTTCGGGGCAGTCGTTTAACCAACTACTCTTACAGGGAGCTTCTCATGACACGCATCGCCAGAAATCTCGCATTCATTGCTGCCATGGCTTGTACAGCGGCCACCCAGGCTGCGCCGGTCAACATCGACTTCAGCGCCTTGGGCCTGGCCGAAGGTCAAAGCGTGGAAGGATCGACCTTCAGTGGCGCAACCTTCACTTCGCAGCAGGGCAACCTGAGCTACACCGGCTCATATGGCGCTGGTATCCTCAACCTCCCCGGGGCGGACAGCGACATCGTGGTGAGTTTCGCCGGTGGAGTCACTTCGGTCTCCGTTCGCGCGGGCGACGGTGCGGGCGATGACGATGCGTTCTCGATCAGCGCGTATGCCTTCGGTTCCGGTACCTTTCTCGGTACGTTCAATAGCCCCGTCTTTGGTGGTGCCAACGAGCCTGAGTGGTACACCCTCACCGTGTCGGGCCTGGGTCTGATTGGCCAGATCGTCTTCGATCCAGCCAACTCCGGCGTCCTTCCCGGCGTATCGGGAAATGCCGGAGGGGTTGTCATCACCGACCTGAACTTTGACACTGGCGGCAATGACATACCCGAACCGGCTTCACTGGGTCTCCTGGCACTCGGCCTGGTTGGCATGGCTCGTCTGCGTCGCCGTCGCTGCTGAAGCCTGCTCGACCACAAGAAGGAAGCTCCGATTGGGGCTTTTTTCTTTTATCGGGTCATCGCCTGCCTGCCGATTCGGCAGACAGGCTCCCATCTCGCGAAGCGGCGGCTTGTGGGTCGCCCTTGCCGACGAAACGGATGGCCGCCTCGCCGGACGTGCTGCCCTTTTTCCAGCCAGAGCCGCCCGCCGGCAGCGGCGGACCTGTTTTCGCCGCGGCAGTTGGCGCCGTTTTCAGCCGGCGCTCGGCCCGGGTCAAGGTGCTCTGCGGGCCTTCGCGGTGCCAGCTTTTTTCGCTTGGCAAACATCTCGTTGCTCAGTGAGCGGCGAGAATCATCCGCGAGTCGAGGATCATCGCCGATGCGATGGCAGCGACGAGGAAGAAGGGCATGGATCCTGGATCGTCCTGATGGAGTCCGGGCGCGATGTTCTGACGCGCCTTGCACTGCTACCATTCGACCATGACCAACCTTCACGACACGGGCTACAAGCTCCTCTTTTCCAGTCCGGAACTGGTGCGCGACCTCAGAATACCGTATCGTCTTGCCTCAGGTTGATGATCTACAGGAGCTGAACGTCATGTTGGCCGAACGACTGGAAGAATGGGCGCATGCCTACAAAGCCGAGGGCAAAGCCGAGGGCAAGGCCGAGGGGGAGGCGCTGGCGCTGCAGAAGCTGTTGCGAAGGCGTTTCGGTTCGATTCCTGCGCCGGTTCTGCAGGAGATCTCAGGCGCCTCCGTCGAGCAGATCGACATCTGGCTCGATCAGGTCCTCGATGCCGGGAGCCTGGACGACCTTTTCGGACCGACCACGCCCGGCTGATGCGAGCCCTTTGCGTCCGTGCCTGATTCGATGAGCATCCGATCAGGGTCCTCGGCCAGTCACCCTTGCCGTCGAATGCCGGTGACCGCTTTCCACGTCTGTCCGACGCGCGGACACGGTGCGCGCATCGGCGTTGCCGTTCGCGGCAGCAGCAGCGGGCCGCACAGGTGCCGCGTGTGGCGCACCGTCCGCCCTGACGAGCATCACCGCTGCGGCTGATCGGCGTTGCCCGCTGGGATGGGCATCGCCACAGCCTGTGCCCGACCGGCGGCGATCGCGGGATGGCGCCAGCCGGCGCCTGAGCGGGGGCGCGGGCCGAACGACCCGGAGCGCGGACGGGCACCCGACCCGGCATGCTCAGGCATCGATGCGGATCGTCAGCGCGGCGACGTCGGGCAAGGTCGATGCGCTCGGCCGGGTGCCGAGGAACGCCGGCAGCCAGGCCGGCGGGGCGCGGTGTGGCGCGGCGAAGCGGAGGTGCGAAGCGCTCCAGTCGATCCTTGGCGCCGCCGCAGCGGCCGCCGTGCCCGCTGTGACGGGCGCCGGCGGCGGCAGCCGTGGCGCTTGGGGCGCCTCCGCGTTCGGCACTGCTGCAGCGGCGCGAGGAGACGCCGAGAGGATCGGCCCGGGAGCGTCGTCCCCGCAGTCGGCAAGGAGTGGCGTGAAGGAGAACGTTCCGCGCGGCGGCGCTCCCCGTGAGAGCGGTTCAAGCGCGGTGGCGGGTACAGTGGCTGCTGCCCTGGACGCGGCGCGTTGGCACGCATCAGCATCCCGTTCGCCGCCACTCGGTCGGCGGCGCGAGACCTGGGGTGGCATGGTCGGGCCATTCTTTCCGTTGGACGCAGTTTTCATGCCGCCAGCGCCGGCGAGCGGCTGGTCCGCAGCAACCACCCTGCGCTGCCGGTCGTCGAAGCGGTCGTCATGCCGACCAGCCGGCGCATCCACGCCGACCGGCGAGGGCACCGCCGACGAGGCCTGCGGCGAGTCGCTCTTGAGGTTGCCAGCGGACTCGCCAGCGACGACAGCGGTGTTGCGGCTCGTCCCGCCGGTGCGGCAAGGCGAGTCGTCGGCGCTGTGGATGAAGCACGAAGCCGCGTGACTGCCTGCCGGCAGCCACCATCGGGGCTGCGCTTCGCCAGCGGTCGCACTGGCGCGCCTGGGCGGCGATTCCTCATCCGCCGGCGCGGCAGGCACGGCGGCGGAATCGGCGCGTGGCCGCATGGTGGCCGCGCCAGTGGTCGCAACCGGTAGCTGGCGCAGCGCCTCCCCCGCCGGCATGCTCGGCGCCGTCGCTGCCGGGGACACGGGCGCCGGCCCCTCCTGCAGCAACGGGCCTGGCTGCCGAGCGGCGGCATCGACCTCCGGTTGCCCGTCGAAGCCGTCGCCGGCAGCCGCCGGCGGTTGCGGCACGGCCGGGGTCGGCGCCAGCGTCAGGCTGATCGTTGCCGATGCCGCAGAGCTGCCGTCGGCAACCGTGTAGCGGAAGCGGTCGCTGCCGGCGAAGCGCGTGCCGGCGAGGTAGGTCCACGAGCCATCGCCTTCGTCGATCAGCTCGCCGTGCGCGGGATCGGTGACGGCGAGCGCCAGTGCATCGCCGTCGCCGTCGGCGACCAGCGCGCGCAGGTCGATCCGCACGCGAGCGCCCGGGGCGACGGCGAAGCGCGCGTCGCGGGCGGTCGGAGCGGCGTTGGCCGGCTGCACCTGCACCGCGATGCGCGCGCGGCTCGTCGCCTCGCTGCGATTGCTCTGCTCGTGCGCGGTGGCGACGAGGTCGAGCTGCAGGGTGCCGACGAAGTCGCGCGGCGGCCGCAGCGAGAGCCGGGCGAGGTCCCAGTCGCTGACGTCTGCCACGCGATCGCTGACGGTAGCGCTGAACTGGCGCTCGCCGTCGCCCAGCGTCGCGCCGGCGGGAATGCCGGCGATCGTCAGGCGCAGCGTCTCGGAGCCGTCGCGGTCGGTCAGGGTGGCACGCAGCGCCGGCAGGCGAATCGCCGTGTCGGCACGGCCGCTGGCACCTGGCGCCGCTTCGTCGAGGACGACGTCGTCGATCATCGCCACGCCGCTGGCGCCGGTGCCGCCGCGCGCGGTGTGGGCGAGGCGGATCATTTGGCGGCCACCGCTGCCGACGAAGTCGAAACGCTGCGACTGCCAGGCCAGCGATCCCGCCGGGCTGCTTGCCGCAGCCGTGCCGATTTCGCGGCCATCGACGCTGAGCGTGATGCGGCTCTGGTCGGCGCTGTGCCCCGGCCGGCCGGCGAGGTCGAGGGCCAGCGTGTAGCGCGCGCCGGCGATGGTCTCGATCGCGCGCTCGATGGCGGCGGCGTGCCGATCGTCGCCATTGCCGCCGCCGAGTTCGAGCCAGTTGCTGCCGTTGCCGGCGCCGGCGCGCAGGGCCGGATCGCTGCCCGGCAGGCCACCGGCATGATCGCCGGTGCTCCAGATCCGGAAGCCGTTGCCGGGCTGCGCGCCATCGTCCGCCTGACCGGCCGACCGCCAGCCTTCGAGGGTCGCCTCGTGCAGCAGCGTCGCGGCGGTATCCGGGTTGGCGATACTCTCCCAACTGGTGCGGAAGAGCTCGCGCTGGCCGCCGGGGACGCCGCCGAGCAGCAGCGCCGGCGCGTCGCCGAGTGGCGTGACGGCGAGGAGGACGGTCGCCGGCTGCGATTCCGCGGTGCCGTCGCCGAGCGTGTACGTGAAGCGCTCGTGACCACCCCAGTCGGCCGCCGGCGTGTAGACGAGACGTCCCTGCGCGTCGCGGCGCAGCGTGCCGTGCGCCGGCTGGCTGGTGAAGGCCAGCGTCAGCGGATCGCCATCGGCATCGAAGCCCAGCGCCGGCAGGTCGAGCGTGAGCTGGCCGCCCTCGTCGAGTTCGGCAACGTGGTCGCGTGCCAGCGGCGCGTCATTGACCGCGGTGATCGTCAGGCCGACGCGGCCGTCGACGGCGGTCGCGCCGTCGCTGACGCGGATCGCGAAGGCATCGTCGCCATGGTAGTCGGCTGCCGGGCGATAGGCGTGGCGGCCGTCGTCCATCGCCACCAGGCTGCCGTGCCGCGGCGCGCCGGCGGTGAGCGTCAGCGGGTCGCCGTCGGCATCGACCGCCATGGCCGGCAGGTCGAGAACGATCGTTCCGTCCTCGGGCAGGCTGAAGGCCAGCGCGGCCAGCCGCGGCGGGTCATTGACCGGCGTCACCGTCAGCCGCACCTCCGCCTGCGCCGCCATGCCCGATGCGCCGCGCAGCCGGTAGCTGAAGCGATCGTCGCCATGCCAGTCGGGCGCCGGCTGGTAGAGCAGGCTGCCGTCGGCATTCGCCACCACGGTGCCGTTCGCCGGCGCGGCGACCAGCTCGACGGCGCCGACGCCGGCAACGCCGGAATCGTTGGCGAGCACGTCGATGCGCAGCGGCACATCCTCGGCGGTGGTGGCGGCATCGTCCTGCGCGCGCGGCACCTGCGGAGCGGCGCCGAGGTGCAGGTCGCGGATCGTGACGCGGCTGTTGCGCGCTTCCGGGCCATCGCCGGCAGTCCGGCCGAAGCCGACCAGGTCGAAGGCGAGGTTGATGGCGGTGCCGGCGGCGATGCCGCGCAGGTCCACGAGGTAGCGGACGCTGCCGTCGGCGTTGCGCACGACGCTGACCTCGCGCGCCCGCGCTTCGCTGCCGTCGGCCTGGCGGTTGAGGGCGGCGTCGCTGCGCGTCAGGCCGCCGGCGCGCAGCACGGCAAGCCCGGTGTTGGCGTCGATCAGCGCCAGTTCGAACGCGTCGTCGGGGCCGCGAAGCTGGTCGCCGATGCCGACATCGGCGAGCGTGAAGGAAAGGAAGTGGTCGTCGTCGCCGAGGACGAAGACCTGGTTCAGGCGAGCCTGGTCGTCGGCCGATTCGAGCAGCGTGGCGGCGCCATCGCTGAAGCGGACGTCGCCGGCCGTGCTCCAGCCGCGACCATCGGTGAAGGCCGGGTTCTCCAGGCGCGGGTTGGCGGCGATGTGCAGTTGCGGACGCTTCGCCGCCGGTTCAATACCGGCGGCGCGGCTTGGGTTGGCTTCGTGCGCCAGGCTGGTGACGCGGGTGAAGGGGAGGGGAGCGCCCCAGGAGAAGGCCGAATAGGCGTCGCCCGAGCTGTCGGGCGGCGGCAGGTGGCCGGCGAGATGCAGCAGGGCGAGCTGGTCGGCGGCGGAAAGGGTCCTTCGCATTCCCGGAGTGAGGGTCGCCGCCATGAAATGGTGTGGATCCGCACTGTGCTCGAGGCCGAGTGCATGCCCCTGCTCGTGCAGGAGGACGGTCAGCAGGTCGATGCGGCCGTCGGCGGCCGACCCGGGCCGTGCCACCCACTCGCCGGGGTTGCTGGTCGGCAGGAACTCCTCGTTGCCCCAGGGCGTGTTGTCCACGAACCAGCCGTGGCCGGCGGCATCGGTGTCGAGGGTGATTTCGGCGGTAGGAACGGTGCCGGTGGTTTGGCCGAGGGCGAAATCGGGGAGGTTGGTGACGGAGATGAACGATCGAGCCCGGGCCGACCAGTCGGATTGTCCTTGGTCGGACGCCTGTTGCGTGCCGACCGTTGCAAATTGGCCTCCGGTGGGCATCGAACTCCGGCCGTCCGGGGGAATGAGGCGGATGTCGCGCGGACAGTGTTTGCGCCAGGCCCGTTGCCAGTCCTCCTTCGAGTTGGTCAGCCGAATCGACTCGTTGGTGACCTTCAGTTCCTGGACGACCTTGATGCGCCGGCCCGCGAGTTCGACGATGAAGACGACCTGATCCTTGCCGATGAAGCCCTCGTTAGGTACGTAGATGAAGAGGTCTGCTCTCTCTTCAATCAGCCGACCGTGCTTGGGTTCCGACACGACCTGTACGTGCTCGACTGCCATCGCTTCCAACTGCAACTCGGGCGAGTCGTACAGGTCGATCTCTCGCCGGAGCCGGAAAAACTCGACTGCACTGTCGATAGGAAAAAGGGCTGCCTGTCGGGACTCATAGGGAGACTCTATCAGGTCGGTACGAACGGACTTATACACAGGCGCGCATTGCAGCACCACTCCGGAAACGTGGGTGGCCGACAGCGGGAATCCAGCTTGAGCCATAGTGGTGGCAGCCGACTGCGTCGACTCTGCAGGGAAGACGTCCAGAAGTAGCATGTGCAGACCTTTCGATTCCAGTGAGACGTTCCTGCCCCACGCCACCTCCGATTCGCTTTCTGCGGACATAGGCAAGGCGTCTGCCGCGGAGGCACTGAGGTTTCTCGCTACAGCGGTTGGAACGGGGGAGCGTGCTCCAAGTGTGATGCCAAACTTGTTGTTGTGGTCCGCGGCACGTTTGGTTGAGATCCCGAGAGGTCCCAGTGTCTGGCTGATGTTCGCGTAGGCGTTTTGGTCACTGATGACTGATCTCGCGTCGGCCCAATAGGTCCGTCGTGTCCGCATGTGATCATCTGGCGTGTTTCCATGAACACCCCTCACGGTCATCTCGAAGTTCCCGCTGTCCGCGAACTTGTTAAGGTCGCCTCGGGCCGATTCGTATCGCCAGTACCAGGCGCTTGCTCGCGATGCATGGGTTCGCTCGGCGATCTGCTCCGGATTGGCGACGAAGTCGTAACTGGTTCCATAGATCGCGTTCAGCCCGGGGATACGCTGACCACCTTGACCACCCGCGCGGCGGCCGCCGTTGGTGACCCGATCATACTTCTCCTGAAAGGTGAGCTGCAGGATCCCGCGGCCCCTATAGCGGTAGCCGTCCCCCGAGGCTTCGTCGCGGTTTCCAAAGCGATCGGCGTAGGCATAGTTGGTCTGCCTCTCGCCTCTTGAGCTGCCTACCCCGGCGGTGCCGGCGACGTAGGCATTGTACAAGGCGAGTTGAGCTGGGTTGCTCAGGTTGAGGTTGGCAAACCGCCCGACTTTCCGCAGGCTGTTCTGATTCCATCCGACATCCTCCGTCATGTCCTGATCCTGCAGGCCCCGCGATTCCGCGCGGACATTGGCCAGAAAAGCCGCTAGGCGGTTCGCAGTGTTGATGTCGAAGGTGCGGACTGCTTCATTGATCGAGTCAACCCAGTTGGCAACCTGTGCGGGTTTGACGCCCTGGGTACCAGCCAGCGTCTCACTGTCGAGCTGGCCACCTATTCCACCGGACGCGGGCCCCTTGCCGCCAAGGAGGAGCTCAACCGGATTGATCAGCCCACCGCCCTGAGTGCCATCGCCAAACAACGCACGCTGAATCGCGCGCTTGGCGTCATCAGAGCCGCCCGACTTGATTGTCGCCAACTGCTCGTCGAACGACCCGTTCCCCGCTACCGTGTCGTTCTGTGTCGCCGTGTACACCGCCAGGAAGTCCTTGAGTGCGTCCACTTGGTTGTTCGGGGACTTGCCGTTCGGTTGCAAGCGATTCACGTGCTGCAGCAGTTCGGCCAGTCTCTGCGCCCGCTGAGGATCCCAGGTGCCGTTGCCGGGCTGCTGCCGCAACCGTGCCAGCTCTTCCAGCACATACTTGAGCTTCTGCTGTGGTGTCGCCGCACTGTCGTTGCTGGCCGTCACGGCGCGCAGATCGACGCTGTCGGGGCTGCTCAGGCCAAGAAGCCACTCGTCGCCGTAGATGCCCTTCTGATTCTGCAGCGAGATGTAGGCCGTATTGATCCCGAGATGCAGGCGGTTGCCGAGCCGGTTCGTTCCGGCAAACCACAGGGCCTGCCGCGCCTTGCCGTCGGACGTCTTGTTGGCGCCCTGGCTCGCCACCATCAGGTCATGGACCCAGCTCGTTCCCATCGTTTCGGTGGGTTTCTTCGCATCGGTCCGGTCCACCCAGCCCGTCAACGGACTGCCGTTGCCGAAGCGGTACTGCATCCAGTGGGGGGCGTTGTAAGCGCTCAGCCAGGTCGCGCTGGCCGCCGATAGGGCAATCGGGGGCAGCGGCTTGACGACGGTGGTCGTCCTGCCTTTCCTGTCCTTGACGGCTTGGCTGGTGCTGTCCTGGTAGTCCTCGCTGTTCCGCACGATCTGTTCGAACTGCCGCAGGGTGATCAGCTCCGTCTGCTCGAGTATCCCGTTGACCCGGATTTCGCCGCTCTTCGGAATCGCCGAGAGACCATAGCCGAGATACTTCAGTCGCTGCTCTACACGCGCCACGTCGAGCAACCGGTTGTCGCTCTGGGCGTCGCCGCCGACTGAACCGTCGAGCGCGAACTCGTGGTAGCCCGGGTTGTTCAGCGGCCGGTCGCCAAAGAAGATCGTGTCGGCGGCACGGACGTAGTCGACGACCAGCAGCTTCAGACTCAGTCGGTCGTCGGGCCTGCTGCGGTTGAAGCCGGCGAGGTGGATCGTGATCTCACCGGGTTTGAGCGCTTCACCCCTGCGCAGTCGTTCGACGTCCAGAACGGGCGCCAGGAAAACGATGCCACTGCTGCCGAGCACCATCTTGCCGGCGTCGCTGCTGACCGTCTGCAGCCCCTGGTAGCTGCGCCGGCCCGCTGCTTCGACCGACTGCATGCCGTCCTCGCGCTCGGCCGTCAGGAGATGCCCCTTGTCGTCGCGGAGCAGGGTGGCGGCACCGCTGACCTCGATGTTCGACCAGTTGATGTTGAGATCGGCATCCGGCAAATGCGCGAGCGTGCTGGCGTACTGGCTGCGGATCAGCTTGAAGAGGTCGACGCGGGCGATGTCGCCGTAGTTGAAGCTGGGAACCTTGAGATCCGTGTCGGCTTCGATCGTCTTCAGGAAGTGCCCGCCATCGACCGGGTCGGTGAAGCTGATCGAGTCGGGGCGTCGCAACGGGCTCGCCGCCATCCCGAAAACCCAGCCCGAGGTCAGCCGGCTGCCATCGCCGAGCTCGTAGCGGAGCGGTGTCACGACCTGCTGCACCGTGCCGCTGACGACTTCGCGGTCGATCGGCAGCGCGCGTGCCGATGCCTGCGCGGCGAGCGCGTTCCGTTCGGCCTCTGCGATGAGCGGGCCGAGGTCCCATTTGAGCAGTCCGGCGGGAGGCGGCGAGGAATCGAGCGTTGGCCAGTAGCGCAGGTCCGCCCAGAGTGTGCTGCCGCTATCGCCGACGGCGAGGCGGGAGATGTTGGCGCCGGCGAGCGGCGAGGTGGCACCAAGGTATTCGGGCCGCGGACCGAACGGATCGCGGATGATGCCGACCTTGCCACCCAACTGCCGGGCGCCGCCTGCGTCTTCACCGTTGCTGTGGAGTGGGTCGAGGAAGTCGAAGAAGTAGTCGGCAACCAGTGCGTACTCCCTGCCATCACCCGTCTCGACCAGCACCGGCGACTGGGCGCGCTGGATGTTCAGTTGGTACTCGCCCTCGGTTCGGTCGTGCCCTGCGGACGAGCCGAGCAACGGCAGTCGCCTGAACGCGGGCGATCCCTGCAGCCGCCCGTCGCCACTGAGAGAGACGGTGACCGTGGCCAGCCCAGCGTTCTCGTCCTGTGCGTCGCTCAACAGGAAGCGCAGCGTATTGTCGCTGATTCCCGCTGCGGCAATGAACTGCGGTGCCTTGCCCTGGCCATCGGGCACGCTGACCTGTGCGAAGGCGCCCGACCCCGTTGCGTCGAGGCGGCCGGCCGACTCGCGTGCCGCATCGAGATCGACGATGAAGATTTCGCCGCCATCGGCAGTGCCGCGGGTGCTGCCGATGCCCAGGCCCTGCCGGCTGGCCGTCACCGCGAGATAGCTGTGCAGGCCGTGGTTGATCGCCAGGTCGACATAGCCGTAGGGGGCGTTCACACCGCTGACTGACGGTGGCAAGTGGATCTGCTGCAGGGCCAGGAAGCGGCTGTCAGCCGGGTCGATGTTCGCGCGCAGCAGCCGATGGCCGCCGGCAGGATCGTGCGAGCCCCCTTCGGCGATGTACAGCCACTGCCCGGAGACGGCGAGGCTGCTGATGTTGGCGGTGCCGATGTTGAGGGTGTCGGCGAGCGTCATCGTCGCCGTGTCGAGGATGTGGATCTGAGCGCCGGCGCGGGCAACGAATGCCAGCCGGTTGTCGAGGCTGAAGGCGATCGGGTCGGTCTTGCCACCTGTGGCTGTCGCGAGTGCCCTGCCGGCGTCCGTGTAGGCGATCTCGCCGATCTGGACTTCCCCGCGGAAGACACGCATCGTGTCCTCGCCGGCGACGAGGTTGAAGCCGGTCGGTGCCGGCAGCGTCAGGCTGGCTGCCTCGCCATCTGCGACCCAGCGGGCTTTTCCCGGGTCGTTGGGGTCGAGGGTCTGCAGCATGCGTTGGATGCTGATGACGTGCAGCCCGCTGGCGATGCCGGGCGGCAGGTCGAGTTCGAGCGTGACCATCGGCGCGTCGCCGGCAACCGGATGGAGGTCGACCAGCCGTTGCCAGACGAGCAACCGATCGCGCTGCAGGCCCTGGTCGTCCCGCCATGGGCCGGCCGTGGCACGCCCCGTGCTGTCGATGTCCGGTACCTCGGGCGTCATCCAGATGCGCAGGGCGACTGCCGGTGCCTGGGTGGAAGCGGCCGGCGGCTGCAGCCGGTCCAGCGTCAGTTCGAGCTTGCCGGAGGCCAGCATCGCGGCGCGCAGCACGCGCGGTGCGCTGTCGTTGCCGGCGTGGGTCGGCAGGCTGCCACTGCCGCCGTCGCTGGGCAGTGCCAGCATGCCGCTCGCCAGATCCTTCTGCACGGGAACGGTCTGGTAGACGCCTCCGTGCGTCCGCCTGATCGCGTACACGTCGGTCGCTGCCGCCAGCGCTCCGATCAGGTCGCCGGCCGCCGCGACGCTGCCCAGGCTGCCGTTGCCGAGGTCGGCGGCGAGGCTGAGAACCAGGTCGTTCGCCCGCAGCGCCGTCGCGTCGGCGCCGAAGCCCGTGAGCGTCAGCGCGCCGGTCTGCCGATCGAAGGTGGTCCTGACGCAGATGACGTCACCGGAACCGCTGATGCCGCTGTAGGGCGGGCTGGCGGTCCTGGCGACCAGCCCGGCGGATGGGTTGCTGGCGATGAAACCGTTGTCCATGATCCACCAGACTGTCTGCAGTTGCCCGTTGCTGCCGGGCGCCAGGCCGCGCCGCAGGAAGAGCACCTCGTCGCCTTCGCGCACGCCGGTCGTATCCTGCAGCGGGACCGAGAGCTGGACCGGTGTCGCGGTCGGCTGTTCGCCCAGTTCGAGGTGGAAAGCCGCCAGCGTCTGCAGCAGTCCCGGCTCGGGGGCGGCGAGGCCGGTTTCGGCCTGCAGGCGGGCGAGTTCGATGCGGCGGATCGACACCGGCGTGTCGCTGCCCAGAGCGCCAGCGCCGATCAGCAACAGTTCGCCGGTAGCGGCCTGGACGACGCCGCCCCGGGCGGCCGCGATCACGCCCGCGGCCGGGGTCGGTGTCGCCGGATCGTCGTCGATCGCCAGCGGCATCTCGACCAGCAGCGCGATGTCTGCCTGGCCGATCGCAGATGTCGTGATTTGGCCGCTCTCGTCCACCTCGTTCGCCAGGTGGACGACCGAAAGCGTCACGCGCCCCGGACGGTGGGCGCTGATCAGGCCGTCCGGACTGACGCTGGCGATCGTCCCGTCGCTCGAGAAGTAGCGCGTGCCGTTGCGCACCTCGGCGATCGCCGGGGTCACCGAGACGACGATGTCGCCGGTGCTCGGATCGAGGACAACAGCGCCGGTCGCCGGATCGATCAGCACCTCGCCGGTGCCGGGGTCGCGCAGCGCTTGCTGCGTCCACGGGTCACGACCGATTTCCACCACTTCGGGCGATCCCGGGAAGCTGATCTGGCTCGCGCCATGGATGTCGACCTGCTCACCGGTGGCCGGATCGAGGCGATGCACCCGGAGCTGTCGCGTGGCGCCGGGGACGAGGCTCAGCGTTCCCGGGTAGACCTCCGGTTCGACGCTCGGCAGCACATCGCCCGCGTCACCGTCTTCTGGCCCGGCTTCCGTCAGCGCCGATGCGGCGACGGCGTTGAGCGCGGCAACGGCCTGTACCGCCTGTCCGCTCGAGTCGAGCCGGCTGACGACGAGCAGCGCTGGCCCGACAGTGGTCGCGCGCAGGCGATCACGGGTGTCGTCCACGACGATGCGGCTGTTTCCGCCGTCACCCATGTCGGCGAGGTCCACCGCCTGGATTGCGAGGTAGGAGGGGTCCTGCAGGGCGACGCCGAGTTCGTCGGCAAAGTCGAGAGTCGCCTTGATCTCCCGCGTCTGGCCTGTCAGGAGGTGGCCCAGCGCCGCGAGGTGAATCTGCTGCAGGCGGGCAGCGCTGACGTCGATCACCAGATCGACCGGCTGGCCCGCGTTGTAGCCATCGTCGGCCTGCAGGCTGACGATGGCCCGGCCGGCAAAGCCCGCCTGCGGCGTGAAGAACAGGGCCTGTCCATCGGCGCCCAGGTGCGCACTGCCGTGCGTCGCCTGCAAGACGTGCCAGAACACCGCGTCACCTTCGGCATCGCGGGCGATGCCCTGCAGGGGAATCATCGTCGACAGATCGGTGTGGGTGCGCAGTGGCGGCTGGCCGAGGAAGGCAGGGGCCTGGTTGGCGCTGAAGCCGGTGTTGGCGAAAACGATCTGCCGATCGACCGCATTGCTGCTGCCGTCACCGTCGACGTCGCCCGCGCCCTGGCCGCCCCGTTGCGCGGCTTCCCAGGCGATTGCGTCGGCGGCATCGACGCGGCCGTCGAGATCGAGGTCGCCGGCGACGCGCAGGCTGACGCTCGCGGTGCCACTGCCCGACAACCGCAGGAGTTTCGGACCGCCATGGCTGATCTGCAGCAGTGTCGTCCTCGTACCGCCGTACTCGTGGCTGCCGAGTACCTGCCCGCCGACGAAGTCGATCGTCGCGCCCGCGTCAGCCGTCGTGCTGTCGACGGCGATGAGGAGCGATCCGCTGCCACCCGGCGCATGCGTGACGGAGGCGATCTCACTGTCGCGGATCGTGAAGGCGAGTGTGGCGCCAGCGCCGATGTCTCCCTGCCAGTCGTTCGTCAGCCCGTTCCAGGTCGCCGGAGTGCCGAGGTTCGCCGCCGGGGCAGTGGTCAGCAGGGCGCCGGTTGCATCGTGGGTGTAGGCTGTACCGCTGCCGCCGCTGCCGATCTCGCGGACGACGCGCAGGTTGCCGGCAGGGTCGTAGAGATAGGCCGTGCCTGCCGGTTCAGCTTCTCCCGCGACGGTGCCGCTGATGCGGCTGATCCGCCCATGACTGTCGCGCAGCAGGTCGAGTCGCTCGGCCGGGCTGCCATCCGCGGCGACAGCGGCGATACCCGCATCCGAGACCAGCCATTGCGCGCCATCGGCGAATTCGAGCTGTTGCAGGCGGCCGCGCGAATCGAGCTGGTAGCGATCGCCGCCGGGTGAGACCAGCGTGTACCGTTGCGGCACCCAGGGCAGGCCGCTGACCTGGTCGTAGAGCGTGTCGCCCAGGCGAATGAGGTTGTCGGGGCGCCCGCCTTCATCCGCCGCCCGCGCCTGCAGTTGCCAGCCGCGGTCGCTGCTGAAGGCCGGCTGCCAGACCAGCGGTGCCGCCGCGTCGCCGGCGAGCCGCTCGCCGACTGCGGCCAGTCTGAAGCGCAGCGCCAGTTCGCCCGCTGCCGCGTCCGCCAGATCGAGCGGGACGCTGACCCAGACCCGGGCGCCGTCCCGCCAGCCGGCGATCGCTCCCGATTGGAGCGTGGCCGGCTGGTCGCTCAGCAGGCGCGGCGTCAGGATCGGCAGTTCCCAGTTGCCGAAATCGCCGGCGGCAGCGGCCCGGCGATCGCCCGTCGGGTGGGCAGGCAGGAGCTGGGCCGGCAGCACGCGCGTCAACGCCAGCGCGTGACCGCCCAACTGGTACAGGGCGTCGCTGGCGATGGCGGCCGGCGGCGACTTGAGCGAGCTGTCGATGATGACGGCTGCCTCGATCCGGCTGCTGCGGCCGGCGAGATCACGGGCCAGCAAACGCAGGTGCCAGACGCCGTTGGCCAGCAGCCCCGGGTCGAGGGTGGCCAGCGGCAGGGTCTCGTCGATCGCCGTCGCGCGACTCACCTGTTCGGCGAGCGTCGACCAGTCGTCCGTGCCTACCGGTGCCAGCAGCAGCTGCCAGCCCATCAACTGGGCCTCCGACAGATCGGCAGCGATCGCCAGCGGCGCGGCAATCCGCAGTGGTGCCGTGCTGCCCGCCATGCCGCTCAGCGCGCCGCTCCAGGCGAGTCGTGGGGCAGCGGAGTCCGTGGGGTCGAGCACCGGCAGTGCGTGGATGCGCTGGGCGCTGAAGCCGTCACGGTCGGTGGCCGTGACCCGCAGTTCCATCAGCCCGGGCTTCTCCGGGGTGAAGCGGAAGCGGCCGGCAGCGTCCACCGCGACGCGCCGCCAGGGTTCCGTCTCGTCAGCGCGCGCTTCGACCGCCAGGTCGGCGATGCCGCTCCAGGCCTCGGCGCGGGCGCTGGCGATCACCAGTTGCCCAGGTCTCGCCGACAGCTCCGGGGTGGTCGAGATGGTGATGTCTGGTGCGTTCGCTGCGGCAGTGGCCAAGACGCGCACAACGAAGCTGTTCTCGCCGCGTGCGTTCTGGCCCGGCCGGCCGTCGGCGACCGCGACCGTCAACAGATGGTCGCCGATCTGGCCCGGACCCGGTGTCCAGCGCAGTTCGCGGCTTTGGCTGTCGTAGGTGGCGCCAGCCGGCAGGTTGGCAAAGGTCGGCGCCAGCGCCTGCGTCTGCACCACGCCGTCAGGATCGGCGACGGCAATGCCGGCGCTTGCCGGGTGGCCCGCGCTGTCGGCGACGAACGGTATGCGCAGCGTGTCGCCGACGACCACGGCGTGATTGCGCGCGACGACCTGTGGGCGGCGGTTGCTGTCGAGGACCAGTACCCGTACCGACTGGCTGCTGGTCGCCTGCCCATCACTGGCACGGAACGTGAAAACGAAGCTGCGGTCGTCGGCGGTCGCATTGTCGACAACCTCGTGCCCGGGTTGCCAGCTGAAGTGACCGCTGGTGGGATCGAAGCGGACCCCGGCCGGCGTCGTCGGCTCGTGCAGCAGCGCGAGCCGGACCGCGTCGCCGTCGGCATCGGTCGCGTGCACGCTGAAAGCCAGCGTCTCCCCTTCGCTGACCAGTTGCAGCGGAATGGGCGCGATGCGTGGCGGCTGGTTGCGATTGCCCACCTGCAGCTCGATGTCGCGCGCGAAGTGCGCCATGCCGTCGCTGCCACGGAGCGAAAGGCGCCAGAGCCCGGCGCTGCCGCTGTTTCCCTCCTGCGCAGCGAGCAGGTCGGGGGTCCAGGCGAGCGTGACACGGTGGCCATCCGGCGTCACCGACGTGCCGCGCGGCAGGCTGTCGAACTGCCAGTGCAGCAGGTCGGCGTCGGCATCGGTCGCGTGGATCTCGATCGCCAGTGGGACGTCCTCGGTCGCCGTCACGCGCAGGAGGCCGCCCGTATCGGCGACAGCCGTGGCATCGACGCGGACCGCCGTCAGTTGCGGTGCGTTGTTGTCGTCGCGCACGACGATGCGCAATGCCTGCCGGCTGACATTTGGCTGCGGCTGCTGCGGCAGCGGATAGCCGCCGCCTTGCGGTGGCAGGCCGCTGTCGCTGACGATCAGCTCGATGTCGTGGCTGCCTTGGTCACCGGCGGCCGGCGTCCAGTTCAACGAAGCCTCGCCGTAGCGCAGGCCGGGCACCAGACTGGCAGCGGCGGGCAGCCCGTTGGCAGCCCAGTTCAGGGGATCCTGATCGAGGTCGCGCGCCCGCAGGGCGAGCGAGAACGGCTGCCCGACGATGGCGACGACCTGCCGCGGGCTGTCGATCACTGGCGCTTCGGTCGCACTGCGGGCGCTGACGACGAAGCTCCGGCTGCTGGCGAGAATCTGCTGCGAGTCACCGTCACCGTCGTCGCTGGCAGTGACGGTAATCAGGTAGTCACCGCGGTCGCCTTCGCCCGGGGCAACGCGCAGCCATCCGGAAGCCTCGCCGGCCGCGCTGGCGGCATTGGCGATGAAGCGCGCGAATGGCGGCAGGCCGGCGAAGCCGAGGCTGATCGGCGAGCCGCTGCGCCGCGAGTCGACATCGTGTGCCGTGACCGCGATGTCGATGCTGCTGCCCCGGTCGACGGTGGCGGCGGCGATGTCGTCGATCACCGGCGCGCGGTTGGCGTTGGCGACGACGATCGGCAGCGTCAGCACGCTGCTCAACGCGATGCCGGTGCCGTCGCCGTCGTCGCTGGCGGTGACCTCGATGGCGTAACTCCCCGCCTGATCGTAGTCGGGTGTCCAGATGACCTCCAGCGTCTCGGCATCGAAGTGGGCGCCGACGGGCAGGCCACCGACGCGGTAGCCGACCGTCGGCGCGACCCCTGCCGCGCCGATGGCGGCGGCGCCGGGCTGCTGGCGAAGGGCTGGCTGGAAGTCCGGATTGTCGGCGTCGAAGGCGAGGACGCTGAAGCGCAACGTCTGCCCTTCGCGGATGTGCAGGCTTTCCGCCTGCGGCAGGATCGGTGCCGCGTTGGCGTTGGCGACGTCGAGGATCAGCTCGGCGCCGGCGCGCCTCTGCTCGCTGCTGCCGTCGGCCGTGGTCCAGGTGGCGGTGAGCGTCAGCGGGATGCGATAGTGGCCGTGCTGATTGTAGCCAGGGGTCCATGCCAGGTAGCCGGTTTCCGGGTTGAGGGTTGCCCCGCCCGGCAGCCAGGCGGCACCGTACTCGAGCTGCAGCGTGCTGCCGTCCGGCTGCGCGGCGCCGGCAGTGAAGCCCGGCACGCTGCCCGTGAGCTGCAGCGCCCACGGATCGCCCTCGCGCAGGAAGTGGGCGGGTTGTGGAGCGAACTGCGGCGCGGCATGGGCCTGCTCGACGGTGATGCTGAAGCTGTGGCTGACGATCCGCTTGCCGTCGCTGGCGCGGATCCGGATGTCGCGCCAGACGCCGGCCTGGTCATGGCCCGGTGTCCAGTGCAGCAGTCCGCTGCCGGAATCGAAGTGCGCACCCGGCGGCAGCGCGCCGGGCAGCAGCGTCAGGTGGTCGCCATCGGCATCGGCCGCACGCAGCGGCAGCGTCAGCGCTTCTCCTTCCCTGATGACGATGTCGTCGGCCACCGCGAGCAGCGGAGCATGGTTGCCGCCGCTGACGGGAAGCTGGAAGCGGCGCACGGCGGAGCCACCGCGGCTGTCCTCGACGCGGATGAGGATCGTGCTGTCGGCATCGGCGGCCGCAGTCGGGGTCCAGACGAGCGTCGCGACGGAACTCGCCCCGGCGGGCGGGCTGCTGGTCGCAGCGGCTGCCTGCAGGCTGACGCCGGTGGGCGCTTCGAGCAGTTGCCAATGGAGGCGCGTGCCGTCGCTGTCGAGCGCTTCGATCGCGGCGCTCCAGTACTCGCCGACGCGGGCCGGCGGCAGCTCGTCGCTGTCCGGGGCAGCGGCCAGCCGCAGCAGCGGTGGCTGGTTTTCCCGCGGCGCGGCGTAGACCCCGTGCCCGAGGTTGGCCCTGACGATCGATGCGATGCCGGCGTAGGCGGCGAAGCGGCTGGCGGGAACGATGCTGACCGTCTGTCCGGCGATCGTCGCTCCGGCAGCCAGCTTGCCGCCGAGATCGTTCAGTGCGTCGCCGAGGTCGATCAACCAGAGATCGGCTTGCTCGCCGCCGCCGGCAACGGCGCCGGCGACCGTCGCGCCGAAATGACGGCCGGGGTCGAGCAGCAGAGCCAGCGGGCCGGCGATCTCGTCGCTGCCGATGTTGGTCAGGCTGAGGTCGTAGCTGAGTTCGCCGGTCGCCCGATTGGCGCGCGTGTTCGAGAAGTCGAGGCGCAACTGGTGGCTGAGATCCGCGAGGGCCGTAAAGCGGCTCTCGAAGTCGTGCGCCAGCGGCGTGTGCGCATGGCTCTCGATCCGGCGCGCGATCTGCAGGCGGTAGTCGCCGGCAGCCAGCCCGCTCACGTCGAGCCAGGCGGTGCGGGTCGCCGCCTCCCAACTGACGCTCGCCGGATGCTGCCCGGTCTCGCCGGCTGCCCCGGACTGCAGCGCCAGCAGGCGGTAGTTGTCACGATGGAGCACACTGGCGGTGTCGCCGGCTTCGCCAAGCTGCATCTCCTGATCGAAGACGACACCGATCCGGTTGAGCGGCAGCGGCACGAGCGCGCCGTCGGGGACCGTCACTGCGCTCACCGTCGGCGCACGCTGCAGGGCGATCTCGTCGATGCTGCGCGTCTGCGCAACGAGGATGCGGCCGTCGCGCGTGGCGACGATCGATTCACCGCGGCTGCCGCCGCTCGCCAGTTCCAGGCTGCGGCGGCTGGCGAGTTCGATCATCCAGACGCTGCCCTGGCGCGCCGCACTGGCGCCGCCACCGGCTGGCTGCTGGCCCGGCTGGCTGCTGGCAAACAGCAGCCCGGCCAAGTGGCTGTCGGGTGTCGCAAAGGCTATGCTGTCGATGATGCCGCCGAGACGGAATTCTAGTTCGGCGCGGCCGGCGTCGCTGCCGCTCATCGGGAAACTGATGATGTCGCTGCTGGCATTGGCAGCAGCGCTGGCGAACTGGTTGCCGGCGCGCTTGATCGCCCACAGCCGCCCGTCGGGAGCAAAGGCAAGATCACCAACGCGCTGCCGGCTGAAGCTCTGCCACGCCCGGCTCGAGTCGCTGGCCGCCGGGTTGTAGACCAGGATGCCAGTGCCCGAGGAGACATAGATCTCGCCGGTGCCCGGGTCGATTGCCAGCGCATGCGTCAGCGGCTGGTCGCCAGGGGCCCGCAGGCGTTGCAGCACGCGACCACTGGCCGGGTCGAGCTGCAGCAGTTCGTCGCCGGTCATCGCCCACAGTTGGCCGAGCGCATCCACCTGCATGTCGATGACCGGAGCGTCGAGGATGAATGGCGGCGCTCCCGGAGCGCTTTCCGTCTGCAGGCCAACCGCGTCGTAGCGGTGGATCTCGTTGCGCAGCGTGCCGGCGCTTGCCAGGATTCCGCCATCGGGCATCTCGACCAGCGCCTGGGCGCCGATCTCGGCAGCACTCACGCCATCAACGTGGGCGAAACGGCGCAGTGCGAAGGGAGCCAGGACGCCGTCGAGGTCGCTGCGCGGGTTGCCCGCGACCTGTCCCGGCAGTTGTCGGGCGGCAGCCGCGAAGAGATCGTTGGCCGGATAGCTGCGGTCCTGCGCAGCGGCCGGGGTGGCCGGAGTCGATGCGACGGTGGCGTTGGCACCGAGAGCCGCGACGATATCCTGCCGCGCGCCATCGTCGGGCAGTGTGGCGTGGGCGAGGACTTGGGCCTCCGAGTTGCCGGCATGGTCGGTGGCGACGGCGATGAACTCGTAGTGCCTCCCCGTCTCGCCGACGAACACGGCCTGTTCCGTCCCGGCCGGCAACTGGCGCTGCCAGAGACGAAAGCCGCCGCCGTCCTCGGCGACGTAGAGGCTGACCGAGCGCACCCCGGAAAGCTCGTCGCTGCTTTGCCAGCGCAGATCGAAGCTGGCGGTCCCGGCAGCGTGGGCTCCTCCGGCCGGGGTGACGGTCAGTTGCGTTCGCGGTGCCTCGGTGTCGAGCCGGATGGCGTGCGTCTGGCTGTCGATCGGCGGCAGGGTGTCGACCAGCAGGCGCGCGGCGGTGCGCAGGTCGCTGCCGGACGCGGCGCTGTCGGCGGCGCGAACGGTGTAGGCGACGAAGCCTTCCTGCGTCACGCCGGCGGCAGCGGTGGCGTCCGCAGCCGGCAGCAGGCCGCGGTTGCGGTCGCGGACGACCTCACCGGTGGCGGGGTCGATGGCCTGCAGGAGCCAGGTGGCGACGCGGCTGCCGGCATCGATGCCGGCACTGATACGCAGGATGAATCCCGTGCTGCCGCTGAAGTCGAAGTCGCCCTGGAACGTGGCCCGGTCGTCCGGCAGATGGACCGCGAGGTCGCCGATGCGCAGGTCGCCAAGACGGAACGAAGCGGGATCGAGGTTCGGGTCGATCTGGCTGATGATGCGCAGCTCACCCGCCGGCGAAACGACGGGATTGGTGAACGCGAGGCGGTAGGGCAGGGCAAGGCCTGCTCCGACATGCAGGCGGCCATCGTTGCCGCGCTGCGCCTGTGGACCTTCGACACGCAGCAGGGCGGACTCGCTGGCGGCCTGGTCGACCGACGTCGGCAGGTAGCGAGCGAAGTCGAGCGCCTGCGCCGCGACCGGCCGGAACTCCTCGTCGAGAACGCCGATGTGACGCAGGTATTCGAGTTCGGACTGGCCGCCGACGAAGACGCTGAAGTCGAGGAAGTGGGTTTCGTGCGCGGCGTCCAGGTCGAAACGATCGCGGTCGGCAAGCTGCGGAACGGGCACGTCGACGCTGCCGTCGCGATTCTGCCGCGTCTCGAAGTAGCTGATCGGCGCCTGGCGGGCGCTGGCGTCGCCGAGATGGCGGGCGGTGTCGCCGTACCACTCCTGCACCTTGGCGAAGAAGGCGGCGAGATCGGCCTGCGTCCGGTAGCCGTCACCGCCCCGGCTGAGCAGAATGCCGGCGGCGAGGGTCGCGTTGAGGCTCAGCACCTGCGGCTGCGTGCGGATCGCTGCCGCCTCGTCGACCGGTCGCAGGATTCCGGCAGCCTCGAGTGCAGCGAGCCATCCCGCCTGCCACTGGTCAGGATCGGCAGCGATCACCGACAGGCTCGCGGGTGCGTCGGCGTCGGCAAGGATCGCCGCGCGCAGCCTCTGCGCGTGCGCCCGCTGCTCGGCGATGAACTCGTCGCGGCCGAGTGCCGTGGCGCTGGCGACGAGGTCGAAACGGAAAGGCATGGCCAGCGCTTCGAGAGCCGTGAGATGTTCGCCGTCGACCCGTGACAAGAACCTGCGGCCGAGATCGGCGGCGATCCGGTCGAGATCGGCAACCCCGCCATCGAGGAGACCGAGCGCCTGCCATTCCGGATGCAGCATGTAGAGCCTTGCGCGCAGGCCCTCGAAGTCGCGTGCCAACCACTCACTGAGGCCGGGATAGGTCTGCAGCCTGACGGCAGCCCCGGCGAATCCACCGCCCGCGAGGTCGAAAGCGTAGCCGGCGGCGAGGTTGTGACCGTCGCTGTTGTTGACCCCGTCGAGCCGCACCCAGGGGACGTCGCTGCGGCCGAGGCCCCGCGTCGGGGTCGGACCAAAGCTCAGGGTGTTGCCGGCGGCGTCCGCGGTCGGGCCGTCGGGCTGGCCAGCGAGCGAACTGGTGAAAACGAGATAGGGCAGGGGCAGGCCAGAGAGCAGATCCGGGCTGTAACCCATCTCGGGCACGCCGACGGCGAAGCGGACGTACGGCGTATCCAGGTTGCCCAGGCTCTGCAGCGAGACGCTGTAGGTGGCACCATCACCGGGATCGAGGCTGCGCGGGCCGCCGACGGCGATCGTCACTTCGGTTTCCACCGCCGGTTCGACGAGATAGCATTGCGCCTCGGTCACGCGCTGACCGTCGGGGTTGATGACGGTCAAGTCGTAAAGCCCGGGTGGCAGACGGCGGCTGTCGAAGATGGCCCGGATGTGGCTGCTGTCGAGCACCTGCCAGCGGTCGGGCTCGGCTTCGAAAACCCCCGGTCGCGAGAGCCGGACCAGTGCCTCAGGATGGAAACGTGAGCCGCTGATGTCGATCGTGATCCAGGGTTGCGCGTCGTTGCCGATGCCGCCATGGTCCGGGCTGATGCCGGTGACCGACAGCGGCAACAGATCCGCGCGCAGGCTGACCGTCTGGCTGGCGCCTGGCTGGCGTGCCTGTGCCAGTACGTAGTAGTCGCCGGCACGGGTAGTGCTGACCACTGCCTGCTGGTCGGCGGCAACCGGGTTGCCGGACGCCGCGTCGAAGTGGTAGCCGCTGGGCGCGTCGGCGAATCGAAGGTACAGCTCGTTGTCGCCGGCGTCGCTTGCGGCATCGAGACTGACCCGCAGGCTTTCCCCCGGAGCGACGGCGATCCGGTAGAGGGCCGGCCGGTCGGCAACGAGGGTCGTCGCCAGCGGCCTGCCGAGCTGCAGTTCGGGAACGCTGACCTGCAGGGTGGTGCCCGACGCCCCGTGGTTGTTGGCTTCGCCTGGCGGCAGGGCGAGGCCGCTGGCGGTGTCGCTGCGGCTGCCCTCGAAGACCTCGTTGTACAGGTCGGCGCGGACGATGACCCGCCAGTTGCCGTCCCGCACCGGCGGCAGGCTGGCGGTCAGCGCGGCGGTGTAGGTGGCACCGCCGGCCAGATCGCCGCTGTGGGCGAGCTTGCCGATCAGGAGGTCGCCGGCATCCCAGTCGCTGTCGGCCGAGAGATAGAGGGCGTCCGTCCAGTGGCCGCGTGCCGGGTTGATCGAGTCGTTGAACACCGAAAACTCGATGCGGATCGCTTCGCCCACCTCGGCTCTGGCCGGCAGCAGCACGCTGCCCGGCTTGAGGTCCGCGGCTGGTGGCGTTTCGACGAGGACTGGCTGTGGCGCAGCGCCAGCGTTGTCGTCTTCGTTGCCGGACTCGCGCAGCTTGCCACTGTTGCCGCTGCCCCAGACGCGTGCCGGATCACTGACGACGAAGAGGTAGTATGCGCCGGCAAGATGGGCCGGGACAGTGAAGGTCTGCCGCGCATCGTAGTGGTCACCCGCCGCCAGTCCATGGTCGTGGACGCGGTAGCCGAGGTAGTGATCCTGGTTGAGGTCGAGGAAGCGATCCCGGGAAAGGTAGACGAGGTCGTTCCAGGTCGCCTGGCTGCCGGGAGTGTCACCGCCGCGGTTGGCAACCCGCCAGTCCACGAGGAGGGTTTGTCCGGCGAGCACGCGCGCCGGCGCGCCGACTTCAGCCACCTGCAGGTTGGGCGGGACGCCGGGTGTGATCGACAGGGGGGGCGACGCCTGGTTGTTGCCCTCGTTGCGGAATTCACGTACCAGGCCCGCACCGTCGCCGACGATCACCAGCCCGGGCAGTCCCTCGCGGATCGTGCTCCGCTGCCGGCCGTCGCTGTTGATCGCGGTGTCGGCGCGAACGATGAGGTGGAAGTCGCCGCTGAGCGAGTCGGGCAGCTCGAAGGTCGCCGAGGCGCCGTAGGATTCGCCCGGGCGCAGGAACTTCGCTCGTCCATCCGCGCTGAGGCTGATGCGCTGCGCGGCCGGCCCGCCTGGGGAACTGTCTGCGAGCAACGCGAAGTCTCCCTCGTCGAGCGAGGTGTCGCGCGACAGATAGAGGCCATCGAACCAGGAGCTGGTTCGCGTTTCCCGGCTGCCCCGGTTGCTGACCTGCCAACTGACGGTCAGCGGGCTACCGGCAGCGACACTCGTCGTCGAGAGGCTGATGCCATCGACCTGCAGGTCGGCCTCGCGATAGGCGACCATCAGCTCGCCGCTGCCGCGGTTGTTGTCGTTCGCGGTTCCTTCATGGACCGACAGTGGGTAATACTGGTCACGCGCGCCGCCGTTGTCCCCGCCGTTGTTCAGCTCGCTGCGCACCCGCTGCGGATTCCCGGGAGCACCGTCGGTGTTGGCGTCGGTGATGACGTAGACGTAGTGCCGGCCATCGCTGCCTGCCGGCAGGCGGACCGTCGCCGAGTTGCCGTAGCTGCCGCCGCTGCCGAGGCCGCCGCCGTTGGCGCGGACGAAGCTGCCGAGAAGGAGCGCCCGGTCCGCGTCGAAGACCGGGTCGCGACTGAGGTAGACGGCGTCGACCCAGGAACGCGTTCCCGCCCAGACGTCGGCGCCGAAGTTGCCGACCGTCCAGCTGATCCGTGTCTCCTCGCCGGAGAAGGCAACCGGCTCGGTGCGCACCTCGGTGACGCGCAGGTCGGCGGGCTGGCCGCTGACCTGCGATGTGCGGGCGCGGCTGTTGTTCAGCTCGTTCGCTTCGGCGATCCGGTTGCCGCTGTCGGTGCGCACGATGAGGAAGCGGCCCGTCACCGAGGGTGCCAGCAGCAGCGACTGGCTGACGGTGTATGCCTCACCGTCGGCGAGCGTCCGGCTCGCGCTGTGGTCGCCGAGGTGCCACACCGCACGCGCGAGGTTCCAGTCCGGGTTGTCGGCGAGGTAGACCGAATCGACCCAGTCGCCACTGAAGCGCTCACCGCGGTTGGCGACGCTGTAGCTGTAGCGGTAGCTGCCGCCGGCAGTCGCCGTGTCCGGCGCCACGACATCACCGAGAACGAGATCGGGCGGTGCCGCACCAAGGATGCTGATCGGCCGCGCGCGATGGTTGTTGCCGTCGATCTGTTGCGGATCGTCGGGGTTGATCTGGCTTGCCAGCGTGTCCTCGAGGATCAGGTCGTGGGTGTCGCTCCAGACGCTGATGTAGTACTGCCCCGAAGACAGGCCATCCGGAAGAACGACCTGGACGCTGCGGCGATAGTCCTCGCCGGGATCGAGCTTGCCGACGTGCTCGAGGGTGCCGAGCAGGATGTCGCCCTTGAAGGCGCCGGGGCGGCGCTGGTCACGTGCCAGCCAGACGCTGTCGGTCCAGCTCTCGGTGGCGTCGGCTTCGCCACGCGTGCGTGCGCTGCCGAGATTGGCGACGCGGTAGCGGACCTCGATGCTGGCGCCGTGCACACCCTGGCTGGGGGCCACGACCTCTGTGGTGACCAGGTCGGCAAAGGGCAGCGGGTCGATGGTGAACGGGACGGCAAGGACGTTGTTGGCTTCGTTCGGGTGCTCGTCGACTTCACCGTTGCCGTCGGCGACGACGATCAGGAAGGCGTCGCCGCGCAGGCGCAGCGGGACGTGGATGGAGGCCGTCGTACCGGCGTGGAACTCGCCCGCTGCGAGTGCACCCGGGCTGACGATCTCGCCGACCAGAGCGTCATCGCTGCCGAGGGTGGCGTCGAGCGAGAGATAGACCTTGTCGGTCCACCTGCCGCTGGTCGCGGCACTGCCGAAGTTGCCGGTCGTGTAGCGGATCGCCGTCGTGCCGCCGGCCGGGACGTGCCCGGCGACCTCGACCCGCGTCAGCCGCAGGTCTGGTCGCTGCCGCAGGCTGATGTCGAGCAACCCGGAGGACTGCGCCGCGTTGTTGCTGGCGGCGCTGCCGTGCTCGTAGAGGCGGCGGCCTTGCGCGCCCGGCGCGGCGTTGCTCACCACCTGCAGGCGATGCAGCCCTTCACTGCGGGCTGGCAGGCGAAGCTGCTCGCTGCGGGTGTAGCTCTGTCCGGCTCCCAGTCCGCCGTCGTGATTGAAACTGCCCAGCTCGATCGGCGCGCCGCCGCTCGCCGGCAGAAGCCGGAGCGAGTCGCGCCAGCCAGCCGTTGCGGCCGCCAGACCCTGGTTGAAGACCGTCCACGAGACGTCGATCCATTCACCCTCGACGGCTGACTGCGGCAGGCTGATGCTGTCGACGACGAGGTCGGCCGATCTGGAGAGGGTGACCGGTATCGCCGGCGAGCTGCCCCGGTTGTTGTCGCCGAAGATGAACTCGAAGGGGCCGCCGGTGCGCACGTTGAGGAAATGGTCGCCGGTGATGCCATCGGGCAGCGTCAGCTCGACGTTGCGGCGGTAGCTCTCGCCGGCGGCGAGCTGGCCGATATGCTGCGCCCAGCCGAGACTGGCGACGCGATCGCTGCCGTCGGCGTTGCGGCTGAGCCAGATCTCGTCGCGCCAGTCGCCGCTGTCGGTCGGGCCGATGCCGCGGTTGGCCACCTCCCACTCGACGCGCAGCGGCTGCCCGCTCGCCGCGGTGCCGTGACTGGCGACGGCGACGACCTGCAGGTCGGCGTACGGACGTGGCATGAGGTCGATCGCCTGCGGCACGCGGCCGGCGTTGTTGCCCTCGGAGAAATTCTCGAACACCTCGCTGCGCGCGTCGGCGACGACGAACAGCCGATGGCGGCCCGAGGTGCCGGCGGGCATGACGATGTCGAGCGAGCGGGTCGCCGTCTCGCCGGCAGCGAGCAGCCCCTGCTGTCGATGTTCGCCGATGACGCGATCGTCGCTGTTGCCGATCAGGTCGTCGGTCGAGAGGACGACCTGCTCGCTCCAGGCGCTGCCGACGCCGGGGCCGGTACCCTGATTGGTGATCGTCCAGTCGACCGTGAACCGGACAGGGTCGCCGATGACCTGCTGCGGTGCGCTGACCGAAGTGATCGCCAGGTCGGCCCATGGCAACTGGTCGACGCGGGTCGCTTGCGCCTGCTGGTTGTCCTGTCGATCGCGGTCGTCGACGCGGCGCTCGGAATCGGTGGTGACGACGACCTGATGGTCGCCGTTCAACTCGAGCGGCAGGACGAATTCGGCGCTGGCGGAATAGCTGGCGCCGGGCGCGAGTCCCTGCTGATGGGGCAGAGTGGCGAGCAGTCGGCTGCTCGTCCCCTGGACGAGGTGGACGCTGTCGAGCCAGTCGCCGGTCGCGACCGCACCCCGGTTTTCGACGCGCCATTCGACGCGTACGCGGTCGCCGGAGCGGGCAAGCGGCGGCGCCAGCAGGCTGGCGATGCGCAGGTCGGGACGTTGGACGCGCAGCGGCGCGCCGGTTTCGTTGTTGTCCTCGCCGTTGCGTTCGTGGACGGCGTCGTCGGCATCGCTGCGCACCAGCCAGCGGTAATCGCCGTCGGCGAGCCAGCCGGGCAGCGTGATGGCGAGGTCGTGGGTGATGCCTTGCTGCGCCGCCAGGCCGGGTTCATGGTGCACGGCGGCGACCTCGAGCATCCCGCCGGCCGCGCCGCGATCGACGTAGATGCGGTCCCACCAGCCTGCCGGGCTGGCGGCGAGGCCCGTGTTGCGCAGGGTGTAGCGCAGCGTCGCGGCATCGCCGGGCCGCAGGGTCGCCGGCGCGACCAGGTCGCCGGGAACCAGGTCGGCGGTCGGCTTCAGGTCGATGCGCAGGCGGTCAGCGCTGACGAGCAGATTGTTCTCGAAGCGCCGCCGGTCGCGCGCCGCCTTTTCGTCGACGTTGCCGCCGGCGTCGACCTGCAGCAGCACGAAGTACTCGCCGCCGAGATCGCGCGGCAGCAGCAGCGTGCCGCTGCCGCCGTAGCCCTCGCCAGCGGCGAGGATTCCCGAGTGCGGCACGGCCGCGGCGAGAACGATGTCGTCGGCACTCGGCAGTTGGTCCAGCGAGAGGAGCAGGCGATCGCTCCACTGGCCGTGATCGGTGGCGGTGTTGCCCTGGTTGAGCACCTGCCATTCGACGACGATGGCGTCACCGCTCCAGGCTGTGGCGGGCACTCGCAGACTGAGCGGCAGCAGGTCGACGTGCTCGATGATGCGCGAGTCGATGACGATCTGCGCCCGATTGTTGGTCTCGGCATCCGTGCTGCCGTTGGCTTCGAACAGCAGGCCCTGGCCGTTGCGGTCTTCGTCGATACCGACACGGACTTCGATCCGACCGCTGCCGCGGAGGCCATCCGGGAGTCGCAGCGTGTGGCTGCGCTGGCGCGAGGCGCCGGCGGCCAGCGGCTGCTGGCCGGCTGGCGGGGGATCGCCGGCAAGGACGAGGTCGGCGAGCAGTTCGCCGGTGTCGAGGTTGCTGACCTGCAGGCGATCGGTCCAGGTGCTCGCCGTGGCGACGCCGCCGGCGTTGCGGTCGTTCCAGAAGACGGTCAGTTCCTCGCCGGCGGCTGCCGGGTCGGGCTGCGCGCGCAGGTTGGCGATGATGAGGTCGGGGCCGTTGGCGAGCCGGTGGACGACCTCGTTGTTGTCGTCGGCCGTACCCTGCGGGTTGCCTTCGGCGACCGTGCGCTGCGGATTGGCCACGATGCGGAAGCTGATGTTGCCGATGCCGATACTCCCCGCCGGCCAGGGCAGCGAGATCGAGCGCCGGACGGACTCGCCGACGTCGAGGCTGCTCCTGCCGGGGCCGGGTCCGGCGACGATCTCCTGCCGCAGGATGGTCTCGCCGGTCGTCTCGTTGCGCACTTCGAGGCTTTCGCGCCAGGTGCCACTGGCGGCGGCCTGGCCCTGGTTGGATGTCGTCCACGAGACCGTCACCGGACTCGCCGCCGCCCAGTTCGCATCCGGGGTGATCGCGAGGTCGCCGAGCACGAGGTCGGGCAGCAGTTGGCTGGCGCCACCGTCGTCGTCGGCAAGGGCTTGCTGAAAGTGGGTGGCGGCAGGCGTGGTACCGGCCTGCAGCGCCGGCTGCACGAAGTGCAGCGGCGGTGGGTTGCCGGCTGTCGCCGGCTGGCTGGCCCGGCTGCCGAGGGCGAATCCGTTGCCGTAGGTCCACACTTCAACCGTCGCGACGCCGCCCGCATCGACGGTGCTGCGCAGCAGGTCGGATGGCCCCGATGCCCGCCGCAATGGCAGGTGATGCGCGTCCTCGGTCCAGGGGCCGAGAATGCTCTCCGTTGTCCAGTAGTCTCCGGCACCGTCCCAGTGCCAGGTGGTGGCGACCGCCTGGTTCCCGGCGTCGCGCCAGATCTGCAGCAGATCGTCGCGGCCGTCGTGGTCCACGTCGGCAGCGAGGAACTGCTGCGCCGGCCGCGGACTGCCGAGCGGGATCGTCTCCCCGGCGGTAAAGTCGCCACCCCGACTCAGCCAGAGGCTGAGCTGCAGTTCGCCCTGATCATCGCGCCAGATGCGCAGCAGGTCCTGGCGGCCGTCGCTGTCGGCGTCGCCGGCGAGTAGCGCGACCTGCTGCGCCCAGACGCCGAGCCCCTGCTGCGCGACGTCCCAGGAGCCGTCATCGCGCGCAATCCAGGTGCTGAGCCAGGCGCTGTCGTCGCTGGTCTGCGCGTCCGCCCAGGGGAGGAGCTGCAGCATGGCGAGGTCGCTGCGTCCGTCGCCGCTCACTTCGAGCGACAGCCGGAGCGAGCCGGCAAGGTCTTCCCACTCGCCATCCTGCGAGGCGCCACGCTGCAGGCCGCTGCCATCGCTCGACCAGAGGGTGAAGCGGGTCTGGCCGTTGCCCGGCAACCAGTGCACGAGCAGGTCGGCGCGACCATCGCCGTCGGCGTCGCCGAGCGAGTAGTCGCTGCCCGCCGGTGGCCTGCCGAGGACGCTGCGGCCCGACCACTGCAGGTGGTCGCCCTGGCTCAGCCAGAAGCTGGCGGCGACCGTGCCGTCCGGCTCCCGGCCGATCACGCAGAGGTCGCTCCAGCCGTCGGCATCGAGATCGCCGACCAGGTGGCGGGTGTCGGCTCGCCAGGTACCGAGTTCGATCGTCCCGCCTGCCGCGAGGCCGCCGCCGGTGGCGAACCACTGCCTGCCGACCGCCATGCCGTCGCCGCGATGGCCGACCTCGAGCAGGTCATCGTCGCCATCGCCATTGAAGTCGGCAGCGAACCAGGCGACATCGGCGAGCCAGCCGTTCCGGCCGACGAAGCGCGCGCCGTCGGCAAGCCAGACGCCGACCTGTGCCTGGCCATCGGCTTCGCGCCAGGTGCCGACGAGGTCGGCCCGCCCATCGCCGTCGTGATCGTGCAGGCTCCAGTCGATGGCATCGCCGGTGACGCCCAGGACCACCGCGGTTTGCTGCGCGTAATGGAAGCGCTCGCCAACCTGCGCCGCCAGCCAAGTGGTGGCGACGCTGCGGCCTTGCGGATCGCGCCCGATCTGGACGAGGTCGCTGTCGCCATCGCCGTCGACGTCGGCAGTGTGGAGCGGCTGTCCCGGGTCTGCACTGCCGAGCGGACTCGTGCCGGCGTCGTCGAAACTGGCGCCGTTGCTGCGCCAGACGGTGGCCTGCAGATTCCCCTGGTCGTCCTGCCAGAGGCGCACGAGATCGTCGCGGCCGTCGCCGGTGGCGTTGACGACGAGGAGCGCAACGTGCTGTTCCCAGATGCCGATTCCCCGCTGGACAACCGTCCAGGAACCATCGTCGCGGGCCTGCCAGGTCGTCAGCCAAGTGCTCTGGTCGGTCGATTGGGCGCCGGGCCATGGGTTGCGTCGCACGGTCGCGAAGTCGCTGCGGCGGTCGCCGTTGACGTCGAGCGACAGGCGGGTTGCCGGCAGCAGGTCCAAGCCGTACTCGACGGTCTCGCTGTGCTGCGCGAAGCGCCGGCCGTCTCCTTGCCAGAGCGTCAGTGTGCTGGCGTCTTCGCTCGGCCACCAGGCCAGGAGGTCAGCGCGGCCATCGCCGGTGATGTCGAGCAGGCGATGGTCGCCACCCGGTGGGTAGGTTCCGAGTTCGCTGCGCGCCGAGTACGACAGGGTGTCGCCGACCGTCAGCCAAGTGTCGGCGACCTCCCGGCCGTCGGCCGATCGCTGGATCAGCGTCAGATCGCTGCGACCGTCGCCGTCGAGGTCGCCGGTCAGGTAGCGCGTTGCCGCCCGCCAGGCTCCCAGTTCGATCGCATCACCCTCGGTAAAGGCGCCACTCGTGGCCAGCCACTGGCGGGCGACCGCCTGGCCGTCTGCGCGATGGCTGATCTGCAGCAGGTCGCGCCGGCCGTCGCCGTCGAAGTCGGCGTCGAACCAGGCGAGATCGCCCTGCCAGCCCTGCTCGCCGGCGAAAGCCCGGCCATTCGACAGCCACAGTTCGACCTGCATCTCGCCGCCGGCACCGCGCGTGCTGGCGAGCAGGTCGGCGCGGCCATCGCCGTCGTGATCGTGCAGTCGCCAGTCGGCGTCGCCACTCGTGTGGCCAAGGATCGTCTCCGCCAGTGGGCGGTAGTCGCTGCCGTGGGTGGCGGCCACGGCGCGCCAGGCGGTGGCGATCGTCTGGCCGTCACCGTCCCGCCAGAGCTGGACGATGTCGCCGCGCAGGTCGCCGTCTACGTCGCCGGCGAGGAACCGCTGCGCCGGCCGCGAGGGGCCGAGCGGGCTCGTGCGCGCCGCCGCGAGGCCGCTGCCGTCGTCCTGCCAGGGTGTCACCTGCAGTTCGCCCTGGTCGTCGTGCGCGATGTGCAGGAGGTCGTCGCGGCCGTCGCCGCTGCTGCCGGCGAGCAGCGCGACGTGCCGCGCCCACGGCCCGAGGGCGTGGCCGCCGATGCCGCTGCTGCTGCTGCCGCTGCCGCGGATGTTCAGCCAGGTGCTGGCGTCACTGCTGTCCGCGTCCTGCGACGGATCGCGCTGCAAGACGGCCAGGTCGCCGAGGCGGTCGCCGTCGACGTCGGCCGTCAGCCAGGTGGCGTCCGTCAGGCCCTGCCAGGCGGTATCCTGGGAGAGCCATCGCTGGAAGGCCCCGCCGTCTCCCCGCCAGATGCTGAACCGGTTGCCGCCGTCGCCGAGTACTTCGTGCACGCTGAGGTCGGCAAGGCCATCGCCATCGCTGTCGCCGAGGGTGTAGTGGGCGTCGGCGGGGTAGGCGAGCAACGCGCTCTGGCCAGCCTGCTGCAAGCCCTGGCCGCTGGTCAACCAGGTGTGGGCGGTGGCGACGCTGCCGGCGGCCTGGCGGATCTCGCCGAGGTCGCTGCGACCGTCGCCGTCGATGTCGCCGACCAAGTAGCGCGTACCGGCCAGCCAGGGACCGAGGACGACCGCTTCGCCGCCGCTGAAACCACCGCTGCTGGCGAGCCACGGTCGGGCAATGGCCATGCCGTCGGGGCGCCGGCTGATCTGCAGCAGGTCGCCGCGACCGTCGGCGTTGACATCGGCCTCGAGCAGCAGGTCCGCCGCAGCGGAGCTGGCCGGCGCCGGGCCACCGCCAGCGCCGGCCGCTGGCGCGGCGATGACGACACGCGCGGCGGCGGGCTGGGTGTCGGTGCTGCCCAGTTGCGCGGTCGTCGCAGCGGCGGCGGGGAGTGGTTCGGCGGCGACGGGCAGATCGCCCGCCAGCAGCAACCGCGGTTCGAGCGGCTCGCAATGCAGACGGGACTCGGGTGTTGCGGGCGAGGGGCGCCAGTGCGCGGTGGTCGCCCGGCCGCTGGCGGTCGGCGCGGCCAGGCAACCGCGCCAGGCTTGGCGGATGGCGTCGAGCAGTGGCCTGAGTGGCGGCCACTGCGGGTGCAGCGCGGATTGGTTCTGCCTTGCAGACCGGCGCATGGCGATTTCCCCCTCATCGCAACGCTCACTGCCAGCGGGTCACAGCCGCCGCGCCTGCCGCCCCGGAATACGGACCCGGGTGGTGCCCTGCGCCGTCGCTGCCGGCAGCGGACCCATGGCGAAACGCGCCGCTGCGAACCGCGCAGGCAGGCTGTTTCCTGCTATGCTGTCGGCGGCCATTCTCGACAAGATATTACGGCTTGTCAAGAAGTTCTTGCGTATCCGTTCTCTTTTGATTGCTCGACGATGACTGAAAGCGAGCCCTTCGCGGGCGACAGGGACCAACCAGCACGTGTTTCGGCGGCAGCCGCCGCGCTACTGCCGGCACGCCTGCGGTCGCTGATCGGCAGCGAATCGGTGGCCGCTTTCGGCCGCCGCTGCGGCCTTTCCGAATCGGTTCTGCGCACCTACCTCAAGGATGGCCGCATGCCGCCGCTGGACAAGGCGGCGGCGATCGCTGCCGCGGCCGGCGTCAGCCTCGACTGGCTGGCCGGTGGCGCGCCGGCCGTCGCCGAGGCGCGGGCCGCCTACGCCGCGCGCAGTGCCGCGGTGGCCGGCGCTGGCAGGGTGATCGACGCACCGGTGCTGGCCAGCATCCTGCAGGCGGTGCTCGAGGCGCAGGGCGCGCAGGCAAGTCCGCAACAGCTCGCGGCGCGGGCGGTCGATCTCTATCAGCGGGCGATCGGGCCTGAGCCGGACGCCGGGCCGGAGGGCGGCGCGTAGCGCGCCCGGCCGCGGCGGCAGTGCCGGCTGGCGGCAAGCGGCCGCCAGCGATAGCTTTCTTTTTTAGCGAGAAGGGAATCAACATGTTCAGGGGAATCCTCATCAACAAGGACGAGGCGGGCTACCAGGCACGCCTGCAGGAGATCGACGATGCCATCCTGCCGGCGGGCGATGTCACGGTGCGCGTCGCCTGGTCGACACTCAACTACAAGGACGGCCTGGCGATCACCGGCAAGGCGCCGGTCGTCCGCCGCTTTCCGATGGTGCCGGGGATCGATCTCGCCGGCAGCGTCACCGACAGTGCGGATCCGCGCTGGCAGGTCGGCGACCAGGTGCTGCTGAACGGCTGGGGCGTCGGCGAGACGCATTGCGGCGGCCTGGCGGAGAAGGCGCGCCTGCGCGGCGAGTGGCTGCTGCCGCTGCCGCCGGAGTTCACGCCGCGGCAGGCGATGGCGATCGGCACCGCTGGCTACACGGCGATGCTCTGCGTGCTGGCACTCGAGAAGCACGGGCTGCAGCCGGGCGACGGCGAGATCCTGGTGACCGGCGCCAACGGCGGCGTCGGCAGTGTGGCGATCGCGCTGCTCGCCGGACTCGGCCACCAGGTGGTCGCGTCGACCGGTCGCCTCGGCGACGCCGATCACCTGCGGTCGCTCGGCGCGACGGCGGTGATCGATCGCGCCGAGCTGTCGGCGCCCGGCAAGCCGATCGGCAAGGAACGCTGGGCCGGGGTGGTCGACACCGTCGGCAGCCACACGCTCGCCAACGCCTGCGCGACGACGCGCTACCGCGGTGCGGTGGCCGCCTGCGGCCTCGCCGGCGGGATGGATTTCCCGGCGACGGTGGCGCCGTTCATCCTGCGCGGCGTGACGCTTTACGGCATCGACAGCGTCATGGCGCCGCTGCCGGTGCGGGCGGAAGCGTGGCAACGTCTGGCACGCGACCTCGATCCCGGCCGGCTGGAGGCGATGACCACCGAGATCGGCCTCGGCGAGGTGGTGGCGGTGGCCGGCGACCTGCTCGCGGGCAAGGTGCGCGGGCGGGTGGTGGTCGATGTGAATCGGTAGTTCGTGGGCGGGGCGAGGGACGGCGGGGCTGCTGCCGCACCGCGGCTGCCGGCGTGCCACTCTGGCGATTCTGCTGGCGCCCGGCAAGCGCGATGCAGACGAATGGGAGGATGGTGCCGAGCGGGATCAGGCGTGACCGATCTCGCCGACCCGCTGCAGCACCGCCTGAATCACCTCGTCGGAGATTCGGAAGTCGCCGCGCCGCAGTTCCTCGAACGCATCCCGCGCGGAGGGAATCAGTCCGCACTGCTTTGCCATGCCGATGACCGCCGCCGTTCCGGCGACGGCAATGCCGTGCTCGGCGGCCACGGCGCGGCCGGCGCGCTCGTCGATCAGGATCAGCGCCGGTCCGCCGTGGCGCAGGGCGATGCGTATGCACGCCGCCTCGCCCTCATCGAGTTCGGGAAGTTCCGGTGTGTCGTCGTCGTCGCAGACGACCAGTGCGCCGGCCTCGATCGCTTTACGCAGGGCATCCTGCCCGGGCCAGTCGCCGTGGTCGAGAATCTCGGCGCGCACGGATTCCGGCAGAACGAGCGTGCCGAAAAGCACCGGGAGCCAGCGAAGCCCGCCCAGGCGCGCCAAGGCGATCAGCGGGCTGGCGTCGGCGAGGACGAGCCGAGCCATGCGGCGAGGGTTTCCATGTCGCGGTTGGCTTCCTCGGCCGACCCGCCGATGGCGGGGATCCCCAGGCGGGAAAGATGCTGCAGGAATGCCGGTAGGCTCATCTCCGCCAACCGCGCGGCGCGGCCGAGCGAAAGATTGCCGTCTCGGAACAGGGCCGTGGCCAGTGCAGCCCGCACACCGGGCAGCGACAGTTCCTTGTCCAGATGTACCAGCAAGGCGTCCGGCCGGTCGCGGTTCATGACCACCACCATGCCCTGGCGCGCCTTGCGCAGCGCCTCCGAGGGATTGTTCTTGAGGCTGCTGACATTGACGACATCCACGCTGGCCTCCTCATGGGAATCTGATCTGGGAATGTATGATGGGAATGTTAACACGGCGACCGGCGTGATCAAAGAAGGAAGGAATGAATGATGGACCACACTGCGCCGATCGTCATGCTCGTCGTCGTCCTGGCCGTCGTTGCGTTGGCATTTGCGGCGCGTTGGCGACGCGCCGCCGGCGCGGAGTCCGCGGGCTGGCAAGGGCCGGGCGGCTCGGCTCGAGGAACGCTGGTCGCGGCCGCAGCGCTGCCAGTCGCCGCCTTCGTGGCGCTCACCTTTGGCTTGCTGGCGCCGCCCGCAGCCGTCGCCGACGATCTGCCGTCGTGTCTGCGACGCGTGGCGGACCAAGCGCCGCGGGACGTGCTTCTCGCCGTCCGGCCGGGCGACGAGGAACTGCTGGCGCGGCTGGTGTACGCCGAGGCGCGGTCGGCCGGCTTCGCCGACGATCCGCGGGTGGCGCGCGGAATCGCCTGGGGCGCGATGAACCGGGTGCGTCTGGGCGAGGTGTCGGCAAGCGCGCGTCGGCGATACGGCAGCGGGGTCGCCGGGGTGATCTTCCAGCCGCAGCAGTTCAACCCGGCGGTCTCGCGACGTTCGCCCTTCGCCGCCGACTTTCTCTGTCCGCAGGACGCGGCGGCTTGGCGGCTCGCCGTGGCAGCGGCCGGCATGGCGCTGCGCGGGCACGGCAATCCGCTGCTCGACACGGCATGGGAGCGGCGCCACGGCCTTTCTCTGGTGGTCAATTTCTACTATCCGCATTCGCCGCAGGCGCGCGGTCCGCTCGCCCCCTGGGAAGGCAGCGCCGGGCTGCGCTTCATTGGCGAGCCGGAGTCCGCCGATCTGCCGCCTGCCGCGCGAGTCCGCTTCTATCGCCTCGATCGGCCACCGGCTGACCTCGATCCCGCGGCGCGCCGTCCTTCGCCGCCGGCTTCCGGGGGGAAGTGACGAATCCGCCTTGAGGTGCGGCGCAAGGGCTGGCTGCCGGGTTCGTCGGCGGATTGGTGTCAGGGCCTGTCGTGCAATGGATGTGGCGTCAAACGTGTCGACGACAGCCTCAATCGACGGCGACCGAGTGGGCTGATCGGCCTTTACCGCCGGTGCATGCTCGGCTGCACGACGGCGGATGGCCTGGACGATGTCGGCCCATGCCTGTCGGCCCCAGTCAAACGGATCGCCCAATCAATCGCTTGCGATGCGGCAGTAGACCGGCGTCTGCCGCCGCGGCGGTCCGCGTAGCGGCAACAGGCGACGGGCGAGCGCCATCTCAACGCGGTACGGCGCCCCAAGTGGCGGCTGCGGACTGCGTGTCAGGGGCCTGCAGCGGCAGCTCGAGGACGAAGGTGGTTCCCGTGCCGGGTGTGCTGCGCGCCTCGATGCGGCCGCCGAGCACCCGGGTGGCGATGCTGTAGACGATGTGCAGGCCGAGGCCGCTGCCGCCTTGGCCGAGGCGGGTCGTGAAGAACGGATCGAAGATGCGCGGCAGGTGCTCGGCGGCAATGCCGCAACCGTTGTCGCTGACCGTCATGGTGAGGCGTCCGTTGCGGGGCTGGCTCACCTCGATCTCGAGGAGGCCCGCTTCGGCCTGGGCGAAGCCATGCACGAGCGCGTTGGTTGCCAGGTTGGTGATGACCTGGCCCAAGGGGCCGGGGAAGCTGTCCATGACGATGCCGTCCGGGATGTCGACCCGGATGCGATGCGGGGTCTTCCGGTACTGCGGTTGCAGTGTGGCGACGATCCCGCCGATCGTCGCCGCGAGGTCGAACCGCCGGCGCTGCGCGCTCGTCTGGTCGACGGCGACCTGCTTGAAATGTCCGATCAGGTCGTTCGCCTGCAGGAGGTTGCGCTCGAGCAGGCTGGTGGCCTGCATCGCCACGGCGACGAAGTCGCGCAGCGCCGTGCGCGACAGGCTCGCGCCCTCCGCCAGTTGCGAGAACTTGCGGGTCCTGTCGGACAGGGTGGTGGCCACCATCAGGCTGTTGCCCAGCGGCGTTCCCATCTCGTGCGCCACGCCGGCTACCAGCGAACCCAGCGAGGCCAGCTTCTCGCTGCGGATGAGTTCTTCCTGGGCGCGACGCAAGGTGTCCAGCGTTTCCCGCAACTGTGTGTTGGAGGTGGCGAGTTCTTCGGTGCGCAGCCTGACGCGCTCGTCGAGTTCCTCGTTTGCACGCCGAAGGCCCTCCTCGGCCTGCTTGCGGGCGGTGATGTCGAGGGTGGCCCCCACCGTGCGCAGTGGTTGACGCGAGCCGCCGTCGCCGGCGAAGGACGTCTGCCCCATCGCCAGCACCCAGCGGACGCCGGAGTGGCCAACGATGCGGTATTCGGCCTCGTACTGGCCGTCGCCGTTCACGTCGTGGGTACGCTGGATGGCCGCCAGGACCGGCTCGCGGTCATCGGGATGAATGGCCTCGATGAACGAATCGATGCTTCGCGGCTCGTCGGCCCCCCAGCCGAATAGCGCGCGCAGCTCGGGCGACCAGTAGATCGTGCCGGCCCGGTGATCGCGGTCGAAGATGCCGATCCCGGAGACGCGAATCGCCTGCCGCAGGCGGTCCTCGCTCTGGCGCACCGCTTCTTCGGCGCGCCTGCGCTCGGAGACGTCGCGCACGAAGGCGAAGCCGTAGACCCGACCGCCGAAAGCGATGGATCGCGACGATGCTTCGACCGGGAAGATGCTGCCGTCCTTGCGCCGGTGCCGCGTGCCGTTGCGCAGCAAGCCGGCCAGTTCGGAGCCTTGCGCCGATTCGCGCCAGCCGGCTTCGCTGGTGTCCGGATCGACATCCCAGAGGTGCAGCCGCAACAGCTCTTCGCGCGTGTAGCCGAGCGAGCGGCACGCCTGGTCATTAGCATGGACGAAACCGCCGTCCCGGTCCAGCCAGAAGATGGCGTCCGACGCGTGCTCGACCGAGAGGCTGGTCAGCTCCAGCATCTCCTCCGACTGCTTGCGGGCGCTGATGTCGGCATGCGTGCCGAGCAGCCTGAGCGGCCGCCCCTGCCCGTCGCAGGCGACCACCCTGCCGACCGATTGAATCCATCGCCACTCGCCCGACTTGGTCTGCAGCCGGTACTCCAGCTGGTATTCGCTGCGCGTGCCGGCGATGCACTCGTGCAATGTCCGCCCGGCGGTGTCGCGGTCGTCCGGGTGCACGCGCTCGAACCAGCTCGCCGCATTCAATTGCAGTTCGCCGGCTGCGTAACCGAGCATGCCGGCATACTCGGCGCTGATCACCGCCTCGCCGGTGCCGAGGTCGAGGTCGTAGAAGCCGAGATTCCCCGCGACCAGGGCGAGGCGCAGTCGCTCCTCGTTGTTCCTGAGTGCCGTTTCGGCGTCGCGACGTCTCCGGCTTTCGCGCACGGCCTCGGTGAGGCTCGCGCAGTTGTTCAGGAAGGGTGCGAGCTGTGTCGCCAGTTGTTCGCCGTAGCCCCCCTTGCGGTTGGCGACACCGACCATTCCGACCAGTTCGTCGCCACGGAAGAAGGGCAGTCCCATGAACGCGTTCAGCGGGGGATGGCCGGGCGGACGGCCGTGTCGCCGGGGATCGTTGTCGGGATCGTTGGCGATGACCGGCCTTGCGGTGGTCATCACGGCGCCGAAGAGCGTGTTCAGGTTGCGGAACTCCAGCCCCTGTGACGAATGCGTCGCGTAGAACGCCCGCGTTTCGTCGTTCCAGGCGATGTTGGTGATCGCCTGCGTGCGCAGGAAGGGCGATCCGTCTTCGTTGCGGCACACCTCGCCGATGAAACCGTACTCGCTTTCGGTCATCTCCAGCAGTGAGGACAACATGCGCTCGAAGACCTCGCGGGTATCTGCACCAGCGATGTACAGGGCCTGCGTCTGGCTGATGGCGTTGATCAGGGTGTTGGAGGTGCGCAAGGAACCCTCCGCGCCCTTGCGCCGCCGGATGTTGTTGATGAGCAGGAGGACGGCCAGGCTCAAGGCGAGGAGCACGGCCGCCGTCACCCAGACGGTGCCGCGATACTGGTCGTAGAGCGTCGGCAGCTTGCCGACGACGACGCTTCCTTCGGGAAGTTGAGACTCGTTGATGCCGTGGCGCTGCATTTGGCCATGGTTGAAGACGTAGGCCAGCGGCGCCTGTTGCACCGGAATGCTCCGCGCGTCCTCGCCCGCCAGGATGCGCACCGCCATCCGTGCCGCGAGCCGTCCGACGTCGGTGCCGTCCTCGACCTTGCCGCCGAGGGTCAGGCCGCCGCGGACGCGATGGCTGGTGATGTCGAACAGCGGCGCCGGCGACGCGGCGCTCACCCGGCCGATGACTTCCGCCGGACTGTGCCATTTGCCCGCTGCGTCATGGGCGGCGGCGAGGACGAAGACGATGTCGTCCGCCGACAGCGCGGCGGCGCTGGCGACGATCTCCTCGAGCTTGAGATCGTGCTTGATCCGGATCGGTATGTTCGTCTTCAGCGTGCCGAGGGCGTCGCGCGCATGGTCCAAACCCGTACCGGAATCGGCCCGGTTCGCGTACACCACGACTTGCGCGGCCTTCGGTCGCAGGCGCTGTGCCGCCTGCAGGGTCGACGGGATGTCGATCCGTTCGATCACTCCCGTGATCGCGATCTCCGGCGGCAAAGCTGTCGCGTCGAAGGCCGCCGCATCGCTGAAGACGACCGGCGTGCCGGCGAACAGCGACGGCTGGTTCCTGGCGAGGAAGGAAACGGCTGCGTCATCGGTGGCGATGATCAGGTCGAAGCGCTGCGAGCGGTAGCGGCGCCCGAGATGGTCTGCGAAGCCGCGCTCGTCGTAGGGGGCCGGCAATCGCAGGACATCCATGTACTCCAGGAAGATCTCCGGACGCAGGCGGCTCTCCTCGAGCACCGACGTGATCCCCTCGACCTGGGCGTCGGTCCACGCGAAACCCAGGTGGTACGAACTCAGTACGAGAACGGCCTGGCGATCGGGAGCAGCCTGGACGTCGTCGGTCGCGATCAGGAAGGTCGCCAGGATCACTGCCAAGCCGAGCATGCGGATGCCGTTCAGGACGCGCATGCCGGCCACGCCCAGCCGCGCCAGTTGACGCGCGGCAAGGCGGATGCGGACCGCGGCTGTGCCCGCCTCAGGTGTCATGCTGTCCACCCGGGCTGTCGCGCGCACGGGTCGATGGCGAACGGGCGGGCGATGCCCGCAGCCTCCAGCGCCATCAGTGCGACGGGTGCGGGACGAGGAGATCGGCGATGGCGTCGATCAGCGCGCAGCGCGGTGCTCGGGACTTCGTCATGTGGCCGTCGACGGCGAGAATGACCCGGCGCGCCGCGGCAAGCCGCGGGTGTTGCTCGTCGGTCTCGGGCTCGTCAAGAAGGTCGATCCCGTCGCTGCGGCTGCAGAGCGGGGATGCAGGCGCCGCTTTCGGCCTGCGCCATTGCGCCCGTCCGCGCAGTGCGGGAGCGCGGGGGAAACGCGGGGCGACAGGCTGTTCGTTCACGAAGACTCTCCCCTGGGGCGCGGCAGCGCCCTTGCAGGGGGACAATGATAGTACGAGTTTCGGGGGCTGGCCAAGGCCGCGGGTCCCGTTGCTGTCGCAAGTGCGTGAGCACAAGGCGGAGCAAGCACGCAGCACGCGCACGATTCGGTGCCCCGCGGCCGGAAAAGGTCAACGTCCCGTCCCGTCTCTTCTGCTCTCTTGCGTGACGCTCTACGGCATGGACAGCGTCATGGCGCCGCTGCCGGTGCGGGCGGAAGCCTGGCGACGCCTGGCACGCGACCTCGATCCCGGCCGGCTGCAGGCGATGACCAGCGAGATGGGTCTCGGCGAGGCGGTGGTGGTTGTCGGTGACCTGTTCGCCGGCAAGGTGCGCGGGCGGGTGGTGGTCGATGTGAATCGCCAGCTTGCCGGCGGGGCAGGGGGGGCGGGCAGGGCGATCGCCGACAGTCACCGTCTGCGGATGGGATTGGCGGCGCTGGCTTACGGATTGCTGGCGACGCACGCGGCAGTCGCCGACGATCTGCCATCGTGTCTGCGACGCGTGGTGGAGCAGGCGCCACAGGAAGTGCTTCTCGCCGTCCGGCCGGGCGACGAGGAACTGCTGGCGCGGCTGGTGTACGCCGAGGCGCGGTCGACCGGCTTCGCCGACGATCCGCGGGTGGCGCGTGGAATCGCCTGGGGCGCGATGAACCGGGCACGATGAACCGGTGGCGTCTGGGCGAGGTGTCGGCAAGCGCGCGTCGGCGATACGGCAGCGGGGTCGCCGGGGTGATCTTCCAGCCGCAACAGTTCAACCCTGCCGTCTCGCGACGTTCGCCCTTCGCCGCCGATTTTCTCTGCCCGCAGGACGCGGCGGCGTGGCGGCTCGCCATCTAAGCCGCTGGCATGGCGCGGCTCGGACACGATGATCCGCTACCGGGGGTATCGCGCCAGGCTGCGTCGGCTACGTCGGCCGCAGGTGACGACGCGGCGAAGCGGTCTGCGACGGAGGTCACGGATCCTGGTCAGGAGAGACGCGCGGGCTGCTACCCGTTGGCTTGGGAGGGGAGTCGGGCTTTCCTGCAGCCGCGGGCGGCAAGGAACAAGACGAGGAGCTTGCGCTGCGTCAATACCGGTGCGCCCGAAATGGTCTAGCCTCCCGCGACCGAGCCTGGTTGGAGTGAGGCAGGTTTCGGGTACGCGGTCCGTTGGCGGGAATCAACCCCAGTCGGCACGCGCCGACGCTGCGGGCTCTCGGTTGGATGACGAGAGGGAAATTCGGGAGCGAAAGAACAACGGATGCGTGCGTGACCCAGGAGGCATTCGGGTGATCTCCGAGGGGCGAGACCCTGGAGCCAAACAGAAAGTGGAGAAAGCATGAGGATCTGGCGAAGGCTCGGGTCGGCATGGCTGCGCACGCGCACATCCGGCGCTCGCAGAGATGTTCCAGCGTGTCCGTTCCGGCATCGCGCCGCGGCTTCGCTGCGCCCGATGGGTGCCAGCCCTTGGCCCGGCTGGCGACCGGGAATTCCCGTGCCCGATCGTTTCGCGGTGCCCAGTCTCCGGGCTTCCGGTTTGGCATCGACATCAGGAAGGAAGACGAATGAGTGCAGAAGTTGATCGCGTTGGTACCGTTGTCGGACCGACTCGGGCAGCGCCCGACGCTGGCGCCAACGGTCACGCTGGCAAGCGGCGCGCAGAAACGACACCCTGGTCGTGGGGCGCTCTTCTGGCACCGTCCAGCGGTCCGTCACGCCCGCGCAGTGGCCTGTGGCGCTGCGCCGTCCACGGGGTCGCGGCGGCCGCCCTGTCGCTGGCCCTCGGCGTGGCAGGCGCGCAGGAGGAATTGCCGTCGCCCCCGAAAACCCTACCGCCGCTGCCGCTGCCCACCGCGGCCCAACTCGAACGCGGACGCGCACTGCTCGAAAAGATCGGCTACGTCGTCGCCAACGTACCGCTGACCGATGCCGCCGCAGTGCTCGCGGTCTTCGGTTTCACGGATCTGTTCACCAAAGAGTATCCGACTTACATCGGTGTGGGTCCGAAGGGGAAGAGCGGCGGTTTCTCGCAGCCGCGGGACTTGGTTGGGACGGGTTGGGCTGCCATCGAGGTTCGGCGAAGGATCGAAAAGCCGACTGGCGGCATGTACGCCTCGTTATTTGGGCGTCTTTCCTTGGACGAAACCTGCATCTCGATCGACATGGTGCGCGAGTTTCTTGCACCGCTCGCCTCACAGGTAGAGAGCGCGCACATCCTCGACATTCACCCCGTTCTTCGGCCGAAGGCTTTACATACGACGGGACACCTTTCCGCGAGGTTGACACGGCATCCGTTCTCCGCGATGGCCGGACTCCTTTTTCGCTTCGAGTACCAGACCTGCGCGACGCGCTTTACCTTTTCCCATGCCATTCCTCTTGAGGAGACGATTCAATGAGCACCCCCAATCTGACGAGTGCCGACTTTGGCAGTGGCACCAAGTTCGCGGCGATCCAGTCGCAGATTACGCCGAGCGCGCTCGACTACATCAATCGCTCGGAGAGGCTGAAGGAGCTGATTCGCGCCTATGAGGGGGATGACAACGCTGAAAACGTGATAGTCGATTCCGCGAAGGCAAGGGCCGCAACGTACACGGTACCTGTCATCGCGAACGACGGCACAACCGAACGTGGCACAGCCACTTTCGGCACCGAAACCATCAACACACTCCATCGCCTGATCGAGACCCTGTCGCACGAGTTGGGCCACTACGCCGTCGAAAACCCCGGGCAGATCATCGCCAATGCCCGTGCCGCAGCCGTCGCTGCCGTCCGGACGGCAGCGGCCACGGGCGATTCGGAAGCACGGAGAGGGGCGGCGAACGACTACGACGCGGCGTGTCATCTGACCGAGGGATATGCTCGCTTGGCTACTGCAAAGGTCATCGATGAGATCATCGTCAATGGCGCGCTTGCCTCTTCCGACGGAAGCTGGCTGCTGGACGAGGATAGCGCCTACAAAGAGTACAAGGCGCTGCAATCGGTTGCGGCGGAGACCAGCTGGACTGCGGCTGAAATGGAAAGGGCGATCGCGTTCTCGCTCGGCTACTCGAACCGGACGAATACCAC
>JAGFNJ010000037.1 GCA_017592775.1 Candidatus Accumulibacter conexus
GATCGCAATGGCTTCCTAGGCCAGACGTGTCACTACAAGAAATTTTTGGCTGCCCGCTAACCCATTGTTTTTATTGTACCCGCAACCCCATTTATGCATTTGGCACGCAAAAAGTGTCGAACTCGGGGGATCAGATCGTGGCTTCGCACGATCTATCCTTACTCGTTGGGAAAGGGGGCGTCGAGGCCTCGACCGCGAGAGTGCGGGCTGGCAGCGAAAGAGGAAGGAGACCGAGGCCCCGGGGTGCCTACGCCAGCGCGTAGCGCTTTAGTTCAACGGATCAGATCGTGGCTTCGCACGATCTATCCTTACTCGTTAGGCTTCACTCGGGAAGCGGCTAAGGGCAGCCTTGATGTTGCCGTACAGAGCAGACAGCCAAGCGGGCGTCCCGTCAGGAGTGCGTACCGGCTGACGCCTGAAGTCGGTTGGTGCGACCACAATCTCGACCTGCTCCTTGCCCGAAAGTGCGGCAAGGATGAACAGGTCCTCGGCGGCCTGATTGCCCATAGCCAAGCACCCAATGGAGGCCGCGGTGCCGTGGATCATGATGTCGGAGCCTAGCTCGGTTCGGCCCTCTGCCCTCGCTTGGGCACGGTCAAACTCGTTTGGGTAGTTGAGGCGGATCGAGAGGTGAAAACGACTGTTGGCGTTGAGAAACTCGGCACGGTAGATGCCTTCCGGTACCTGCATGTCGCCCTGACGGAGCTTTGGGCCGAGATCGCCGCTCATGCCCAAGATTGGGTATGTGTGCACGCGGCGCCACTCCGCCGAGGGACTCGCACGTGCGTAGACCTGTAGCTCAGCAGTGTCCTTGAACGCGATGTAGGCCAACTGAGCAGGGGGATATGGGACTGCCACAGCCTCAAACTTGGCCTTGAGCCGCCGCTCCACTGCGCCAGAGTGCATGCGGATGCGTTCATCCACGCTGTAACCGCCCCGGAGCTTGAGCCATGCGTAGCTTGCTGCGGCATAGCCTTGCTCTGTCCGGAGAACGATCGCTGCGGAAGCGGCCAACAGGAGCAAGAGAACGAAGGTGGTGAGCGTGATGCGGCGGGTCACTGTGAAGCCTAACGAATAGCGTTTATCTGCCGCGCCGAAAGCGTCCGGCCTTGCTGCTGGTGCATCCGCAACGTGAAGTAGCAACCATATTAGAGGCAAGGCTTTGCGTCAATATCCTGAGCGCATGAAGAGCAGATCGGAATTTCTCCAACAGAACAATGAGGTACACCATCGACCAGTCCACTGAAAATTCCGGCAATTGCGTCGATTCGCTCCCCGCTGTGCCGCCGCGACGGCTCCTCCAGCAGCTCGCCCACCGCCTCAGTTGCAAGCACTATAACGGAGCGCGTCGCACGACCGCAACCGCAGAGCGGTCACCTCAGCAACCGCCCGATTGAACTGGCGAGAGCAAGGTCCTCGACCTCCGCCAGCAGGGGCTTGCCGAGGAAACCGGGCGACGACAGGCAAGCGTCAGCGCCTGGCGAACAGTGGCAGCGCGCGCTCGATGTCTTCGCCTCCGATGCTGCGCCACGACACCGCGCCGGATCGTCCCCGATCGCCTCCGCAACGAAAGCGCCGCCCGCCTCACCGCGCGCCTGACGCCTCGGCCGCCGCTGGCGCATCCTCGCGCAGCCTTTCGCTTTCGTCGCTCTCGCGCAGGATCTGGTCGATCTTCTCCTGCAGCGGATCGCTCTCGGGTGGCTCCGGTACGGCCTGAGCTGCTGGCGCTGCCGGCTCATCGGGCGCCTCCGGCTTCGGCGCGGGTTCGACGGGGCGGCGCCGCTCGGGCGCGGCGACCGGCTCCGGCGCGAACAGGTCGCGCCACCAGCGCTTGATGCGCGCCCACCAGGCCGTCTCTTCCGGCGCCGTGAAACGCAGCCGTGGATCGATGATGCGGGCGCGCAGCGCGCTGCGGAAGAAGTCGCCGACGACCGGCAGGGCGCTGCGCGCCCCCTGCCCCCAGTGGTCGCTGCGCAGCGTGACGCGGCCGTCGTTGAAACCGACCCAGGCGCCGGCGACGAGTTGCCGGTGCATCAGGATGAACCAGCCATCGGCGTTGTCCTGCGTCGTCCCCGTCTTGCCGGCGACATCGGCGCGGATACCGTAACGGCTGCGGATGTCGCGGCCGGTGCCGCGGTTGATCACCCCGCGCATGCTGTCGAGCAGCGTGTAGGCGACCTCCGGCTTGAGCGCAACCTCGGCCTCTGCCGGGCCGAATTCCTCGATGAGGCTGCCGTCGTGGTCCTCGATGCGGCTCACCAGCAGCGGCTCAAGGTAGGCGCCACCGTTGGCGATCGTGCCGTAGGCGGTGACCATTTCCTTCAGGGTGACCGGGCTCGTGCCGAGGGCGAGCGACGGCACGGCCTCGAGCTTGCTCTCGCGCACGCCCATGTCGCGGGCAAGCCTGGCGACCTTGTCGGCGCCGACCTGCTGCATGAGCTGCGCGGTGATCGTGTTCTTCGACTGGGCGAGCGCATCGCCCAGGGTCATCGACTCACCGCTGGGCGGCCTGCCATCGGTCGGCCGCCAGACCTCGGCGCCACCGACGGCGATTTCCACCGCCTGGTCGATCAGCCTGTCGTTCGGGCTGGCGCCCTGGCGAAACGCTTCGCCATAGACGAAGGGCTTGAAGGTCGAACCGGGCTGGCGGCGCGCCTGCTGCACATGGTCGAACGCGTCCTGCTCGAAGTCGCGGCTGCCGACCCAGGCCTTGACGTGGCCGTTGCGCGGGTCGATCGCCAGGAAACCGATCTGGATCTGCGTCTTCTGTCGTTGCAGCGCGCGCATGAAGGCCTTGTCGGCCTGCAGCTCCTGCATCGCCTGCTGCGGCGTCCGGCCTTGGCTGATGGCGGCGCCGTACTCCGGCGATTCGCGGATGAACGATTGCACGAGGCTGGCGTCGGGGCTCCATGCCGAGCGGCTGCTCCAGGCGGCGTCGGCGATCTTCTGCAGCGTTCTGCCCTGGCGGGCCACGGCCTGATTCGCCGCCGCCTGCAGGCGGGAATCGATGGTCGTGCGCACGATCAACCCGTCGCCGTCGATGCTGTAGCCGTTGCGGTCGGCCCAGGCGATGAGCCACTTGCGCAGTTGCCTGGCGAAATGTGGCGCCGGTCCCGGTTCTTCGGTCTGCCGCTCGAAGTTGATGCGCAACGGCTTCTCGCGCAGCGCCGCGAACTGCTCTGCGTTCAGTTTCCCGCGTCGGACCATCTGCTGCAGCACGGTGTTGCGTCGCTGCAGCGAGCGTTCGGGATTGAGCACCGGGTTGTAGTAGCTGTTGCCCTTGAGCATACCGACCAGCGTCGCCGCCTGCAGGACATCGAGCCGGCGGGCAGACGTGTCGAAATAGGTGCGCGCCGCCATCTCGATGCCGTAGGCGTTGTACAGGAAGGGCACGGTGTTGAGGTAGGTTTCGAGGATTTCGTCCTTGCTGTGGACGGCCTCGATCTTCAGCGCCGTGATCGCCTCCTTGATCTTGCGCGTCAACGTCGGCGCGCGGCCGATCGCCTCCGGGTACAGGTTGCGGGCCAGTTGCTGCGTCAGCGTCGAGCCACCCTGGCGATCGCCGCTGAAGGTGTTGAGCGCGGCGGCGATGGTACGTCGCCAGTCGAGGCCGAAATGCTCACGGAAGCGGTGGTCCTCCGTGGCGATCAGGGCGTCGATGACCTGTGGCGAAATCTCGGCCAGTGCGACCCACTCCCGGTTCGATTGCTTGAACTCGGCCAGCTTCCTGCCATCTGCCGAGAGGATCTGCGCCGGCTGCTCCGACGACACCTTGCGGATGTCGCTGATGCTTGGCGTGAACGGAATCAGGATCAGGACGTAGAGCAGGAACAGCGCCGGCAGCGCCAGCAGGGCCCGGATCACCCCGCGCCGGGTCGGGTGGCGGAGGGCGTCGAGCGTGCCGGCGAGTTGCGCGGCAAGGCCCGGGGCAAAGCGGACCACCATTTGTTTCAGTTCCCGGAACAGGGAACGGATCGAGACCATGAATGCTTCACTTCACCGACGAATGGGCGCCTGCCCGGGATTGCTGATGCTATGGAGCCGGGCAGCAGCCGTCAATCCGTTTCGCCGGCGCCGGCACGACAAGAGGCGGCCCGCCTCGGCCCGGCCTGCGCTAGACTCCGCCGCATCCCCGAAAGGAGCCGAGCATGCGCCAGGACGACGTCGAGATCATCGAACGCGAAGTCTGCTACCAGGGTTTCTACCGCCTCGAGCGGCTGCGCCTGCGCCACCGGCTGTTCGCCGGCGGCATGAGCCCGCCAATCGTCCGCGAGGTGATCGAGAAGGGCGACGTCGCCGCCGTGCTGCTCTACGATCCGCTGCGCGACGAGGTGGTGATGATCGAGCAGTTCCGCATCGGCGCCCGCGACGACGAACGCGGACCGTGGCTGCTCGAGATCGTCGCCGGCCTGATCGAGGCCGGCGAAACGCCGGCGCAGGTGGCGCGGCGCGAGGCGCTCGAGGAAGCCGGCTGCGCGGTCCTCGATCTGCTGCCGATCAGCAGCTTCTACACCAGTCCGGCGAAGACCTCGCAACGCACGCACCTCTTCCTCGGCCGCATCGACAGCGCGAACGCCGGCGGCATCCATGGCTTGGCGGACGAGGGCGAGGACATCCGCGTCGTCCGCCTGCCGGCGACCGAGGCGTTGCTGCTGGCAGAACAGGGGAAGACCGACTCGGCCTGGCCGCTGCTGGCGCTCTTCTGGTTCGCCGGCCAGCGCGAAACGGTACGCGCCCGCTGGTCGGGCGCCGCCGACCAGCCCGCGACGCCCGCCTGATCACCCGCCGCGACTGCTCAGCGACCGCCGCGACCAGCGGCGAGATCGGCGAGCAGGCCGCGCGCCGCCAGTTCGCAGAGGTCGATCACCCGCTCGAAACCCGATTCGGCGCCGTAGTACGGATCCGGGACTTCGGCGATTCCCAAACCCGTGGCGTAGTCGAGGAAGAGCCCGAGCTTGCTCCGGCTCTCATCCGGGCACTGCCGCCGCAACGAAGCCAGGTTGGCCTCGTCCATCACCAGGATGCGATCGAAGCGGTCGAAATCGGCGTCGATGACGGCCCGCGCCCGCAGGCGCGAGAGATCGTAGCCGCGCCGCGCCGCCACCCGCCGCGCGCGCGGATCGGGCGCCTCGCCGGCGTGATAGTGACCGTGCGTGCCGGCCGAATCGAAATCCAGGTCGCGGCCCAGACCCTGCTGTTGCGCCAGGGTGCGAGCGACTGCCTCGGCGATCGGCGAGCGGCAGATGTTGCCCATGCAGACGAAAAGAACCCGGTAAGGCTTGGCCACACAATCTCTCCCGATCAACTACTCGACGACCGCCGGTGAACGCGGCGACAACGGCCGCGCCGGCCGCAGTTCGGGCGACAGCGGTGTCACCCGCGGCCGACAGTCGCCGAGTTCGCCCCGCTCGCTGGCGAAACGCCCCTGGCCACGCCGGCACTGTTCGGCACTCATCTCGACCACCTTGCCACGCAGGCAGCACCAGCCACCCTCCGGCTGGCAACGCCGCTGCGCCTCGCCCCGCTCGTCGGCGAAGAAACCACGACACTGGCTGGCGGTCGTCTCGCTCAGACGGCCGTCGCTGCAACACCAGCCCGGACGTGGCGGCGCCGGGCAGCGCTGGCGCGCCTCTGCCTCATCGGGCGAGAAGAAGCCGCGGCACTGCGCGGCTGGCATCTGCGCCAGCCTGCCACCGCCGAGACAGCACCAGCCCGTCGGCGCGCGCTGCCGGCAGCCCGCCTCGGCTTGGCGGCGGTCGAACGAGAAGCGCTGCCGGTCGCACTGCTCCGGCAGACGCTGCTCGAGCCGGTCGCCGACGCAGCACCAGCCGGGATAGCGCTCGCGCCAAGCAGCGGTGGCCGCCAGGTCCGCCGCGTCGAGCAGCCGCAGCGAACCGATCTGCCGACCACGCCGCCAGACAGCCTCACCCGCTGCCGGTACGCTCTGCTCGCGCTCGCCGAACATCAGCGCCCGTCCGGCAAGGACGGTGACGATCGTCTCCTTGCCGCTGACACGGATGTTGACCCGGCTGCCGAGATTGCCAGTGACGTCGGGGGTTGAAAAGCACTGCACATCCTTGTCGATGAACACCTGCCCGATGTCGATCTGGATGTGGATGCAGCGCTGCCTGCCGCGGGTCTCGACGCGAAACGAGAAGCGGGGATCGGTGTTCTCGTCGAGCTGGACGAAACCGCCCTCGCTGAAAGCGACGAAGGCGCTCGAAGCGGCGCCGGTGGTGACGGTATCGCCGTCGCGCACGCCCGCGCCATCGCGCGCCCGGGCGCCGTTGAGGAAGACATTCGGTCCGGCCACCCGCAGCGTGCCGATCGTCGCTCCGCCGGCGTCGCCAGCGGGCAGCGGCGCGCAGGCCGCGCCGACGAGGACCAACAACCAGGCCAGCACGAACAGCGGCAGGCGGTACGGTCGTTGCAGCATCATCGCATCACTCCTTGAACAGCAGGCTGCTGGCGCGTGCACTGACCCCAGCAACCTGCGCCGCCGGCACCCAGAGAACACGGCGTGCCGCCTTGTCCCAGAAGACGAACTCGTCGCCGGTCCTGCGCAACAGGAACAGTTCGCCGCGCACGCCTGCCAGCAACGGGCTGTCGCTGCTGACGGCCACCTGCGGATACTCGTTCGGACGCACGAGGACGCCGTAGGCCATCGGCAGCAGCAAAGTATAGACCACCAGCACCAGCATGAAGGGCAGTGCCAGCCACAGCCGCCAGGGCGACGCGGCACCGAGGTACCACACCGCGACCACCGCCAGCGCCACCTCGGCCACGCCACGCAACAGTTCGCCGAAGCGGCCCTTGAGCAGCACGAGATCGGCACGGTCGGCCGAGGTCAGCCACTGGCGGACCTCGGCCGACCCCCGGCTTTCGCCGCTCAGCGGCGCCGTGTAGAGGATGTCGGCCACCGCCAGCACGTCGACGAACGGATTGAGATGGGTCGTCAGGCGCAACAGGAGTACCAGCACGAGGATCGCCAAGGCCAGCTTGCGCCAGGACCACGGCAGCCGTTCCGCCACGTGCGCGCCGCGCAGCAACAGGCGATCGCGGATCTGCAGCAGCGCCTGCCACCGGCGCGCCACGAGCCAGCCGACGAGCGCCAGCAGCGGCAGCGCGGCGAGCAGCAGCCAGCCGGCGAAATAGAGCCAGGGAAAGACCGGGCTCAGGTAGTCCGCCGCCAGGACGACGAAGAACTTCGCCCCTTCCTGCAGGAAGTAGTCGGCATCCTGGGTCACCAGCCCCTGCAGCCCGAGCAGGTTGAGCTGCGCTCGCGCCACCAGGTAGCCAAAGGAATAGAGGATGGCGGCGATGCCCGCGAGCGAACCGGACAGCCAGCCAAGAAAGAGCGTGATGCCCTTGATCAGGTCCATTCGCTGGCCCCACCGCCGCCCAGCGGCGGCATGCCTGGCCCATCCTCGCGAGCGGTGCGGCGGCTGGTCATCACTGCCTGCTCCCGGCCTCAGTCGGCGGCGGCCGCATCGAGCACATCGACGAAGCCGAAGCGGCTGAGGTCGCGCATGCGCATCGGGTAGAGGATGCCGTCGAGGTGGTCGCACTCGTGCTGCACGACGCGGGCGTGGAAACCGCTGACGCTGCGTTCGATCGGCCGCCCGCGGGCGTCGAAGCCGCTGTAGTGCAACCGGCTCCAGCGCGGTACCCAGCCGCGCAGGCCGGGAACCGACAGGCAGCCCTCCCAGCCGTCCTCGGTCTCCGGCGACAACGGCGTCAGCACGGGGTTGATCAGCACCGTCCGCGGCACCGGCTCGGCGTCGGGGTAGCGGGCGTTGCGCTCGACGCCGAAGATCACCAGCCGCAGGTCGATGCCGATCTGCGGTGCCGCCAGCCCGGCGCCGTCGAGGTGCTGCATCGTCTCCTCCATGTCGGCGATCAGGGCGTGCAGACCGGGGTCGTCGAAGCGCTCGACCGGCCGTGCCTGCCGCAGCAACCGCGGGTCGCCCATGCGCAGCACCGGCCTAATCATGATCGTCGCCCGCCAGCATCGCTTCGATCAACCGCCGCACCGGCTGCATCGCCTGTTCGAGCACTTGGTGGATCGCTTCGAGGCTGATCTGCTGGCCAGGGTCGCCGCGGCCGGCGGCGCAATTGGCGACGACGTTGATCGCCGCGTAGGGAACGCCGAGTTCGCGGGCGAGGACCGCTTCCGGCATGCCGGTCATGCCGACGATGTCGGCGCCATCGCGTTCTAGGCGATCGATCTCGGCGGCCGTCTCGAGCCGCGGTCCCTGTGTCGCGGCGTAGACCCCGACCTCGCTGACCGTCACTGCCGCCGCCGCGGCGGCGGCGCAGAGGCGTCGCCGCAGGTGTTGATCGTAGGGCTCGGTGAAGTCGACATGGTGTACGGCGCTGCCCGGGCCCTCGTGGTAAGTCGCTGCACGGCCCCAGGTGTAGTCGATGATCTGGTGCGGAATGAGCAGGTCGCCGGGCCGCAGGTCGCCACGGATGCTGCCGACGGCCGCCACCGCGACGATGCCCAACGGCTCGCAGTCGCGCAACGCCCAGATGTTCGCCCGGTAGTTGATCTCGTGCGGCGCCAGGCGGTGTTCATCGCCGTGGCGTGCCAGGAAAACCACCGGCCGACCGGCGATGTGGCCGAAGGTGAGCGCTGCCGATGCCTCGCCGTACGGCGTTGGCGCCGGCCGGCGATGCGAGATTTCGAGGCCGGCGAACTCCGCCAGCCCGCTGCCACCGATGATTGCCAGCATCTCAGTCCTCCCGCATGGCGTAGATGGCCGGCAGGTTGCGCCAGGCACCGCGGACATCCATACCGTAACCGAAGAGGAACCGATCGGGTACGGTCAGGGCAACGAAATCGGCCGCGATCGGTTTCTTCCGCGCGTGCAGTTTATCAGCGACGACGGCCGTGAAGCAGGCGTCGGCGCCGCCCTGCAGCAGGCGCTCGCGAACCGCTGCCAGCGTCAGTCCCTCGTCGAGGATGTCGTCGACCAGCAGCACCGTCCGCCCGCGCACCGGAATTCCCGGCTGGCGGTGCCAGGTGAGGGCGCCGCCGCTCGTCTCCTGCCCGTAGCGGCTGACATGGACGTAATCGAAGTCGAGCGGGAAGGCGAGTTGCGTCATCAGGTGGCCGGCGAAGGGTACGCCGCCGTTCATCACGCAGAGCAGCAGCGGATTGCGGTCCCACAGTTGCTCGCTGATGGCGCCGGCGACGCGGCTGACCGCCGCGGCGACGCTGTCGGCGGAGTGGATCAGCTCGGCCGCGGCGAGGATCGCCAATGCCTGCCGCGGGTCGCTCATGGCGCTGCCGCCCGGCGCAAGTACGCCCGGCCGGCGCCGCTGCGCGGCTGCAGGAGTCGTCTCACGGCTCCCCCTGCCGTCCGTCGAGGAGGGCCAGCATCTGCGCTTCGTCGATGATCGGCACGCCCAGCTCCTGCGCCCGCTGCAGCTTGCTGCCGGCGTCGGCGCCGGCAACGACGAAGTCGGTCTTCTTCGACACGGCCGCGCTGACCTTGGCACCGGCCGCTTCGAGCATCTGCCGCGCGACATCGCGGCTCAACGCCGGCAAGGTGCCGGTGAGGACGAAAGTCCTGCCGGCGACGGCGCCGATCAAGGCTGCCGGGGCCAGCGCCTCGCCCTCGCTCCAGGCGACGCCGGCGGCCCGCAACTGCTCGATGACTTCGCGGTTGTGCGGCTCGCCGAGGAACTGGCGAATCGACTGGGCGACGATCGGGCCGACGTCGGGAACCTGCAGCAACTGCGCTTCATCGGCAGCCAGCAGGCGATCGAGGCTGCCGAAATGCCGCGCCAGGTCGCGCGCGGTGGCTTCGCCGACATTGCCGATGCCGAGCGCGTAGATGAAGCGTGCCAGCGTCGTCTGCCTGCTCCGATCGATCGCCAGGAGCAGGTTGCCCGCCGACTTTTCGGCCATCCGTTCGAGCTGCACCAGTGCCAGCAGGCCGAGCCGATAGAGGTCGGCCGGCGTGCGCACGACGTCGTGCTCGACCAGTTGCTCGACCAGCCGCTCGCCGAGGCCTTCGATGTCCATCGCCCGTCGCGATGCGAAGTGCAGCAGCGCCTGCCGGCGCTGCGCCGGGCAGTAGAGACCGCCACTGCAGCGGGCGACCGCCTCGTCCTGCTGGCGCACCACCCGTGAACCGCACACCGGGCACTGCACTGCCATGACGAAAGCACTGGCCGCCGGCGGCCGCTTCTCGGGCAGGACGCGGACGACTTCCGGTATCACGTCGCCAGCGCGGCGAACGACGACGGTGTCGCCGACGCGCACATCCTTGCGGCGGATCTCGTCCTCGTTGTGCAGCGTCGCATTGGTCACCGTCACGCCGCCGACGAAGACCGGTGCCAGCCGCGCCACCGGCGTCAGCGCGCCGGTGCGGCCGACCTGCAGCGAGATGTCGAGCACCTCGGTGAGCGCTTCCGCCGCCGGGAACTTGTGCGCCAGGGCAAAGCGCGGTGCCCGCGAGACGAAGCCGAGACGTTCCTGCGCCGCCAAGTCATCGACCTTGTAAACGACGCCGTCGATGTCGTAGGGCAGTGCCGCGCGGCGACTGCCGATCTCCTGCTGGCAGGCGAGCAGGGCGGCGAGGCCGCTGACCCGGCGGCGCTCGGCGGCGACCGCAAAGCCCCAGGCGGCGAGCCGTTCGAGCAGTTCGAAGTGCGTCGCCGGCAGGGCGCCGGCGGCGACCGCGGCGACGCCGTAGGCGACGAAACGCAGCGGTCGCGTGGCGGTGATGCGCGGATCGAGCTGGCGCAGGCTGCCGGCGGCGGCGTTGCGCGGATTGACGAATTCCTTCTCGCCCTTCTGCCGCTGCTGCTCGTTCATCCGTTCGAAATCGCGGCGCCACATCAGCACCTCGCCGCGTACCTCGAGCAGCGGCGGCCAGCCGCTGCCGTGCAGGTGCAGCGGGATGCTGCGCAGGGTGCGCAGGTTGGCCGTCACATCCTCGCCGGTGCTGCCGTCGCCACGCGTCGCGCCACGCAGCAGGACACCCTGTTCATAGGTCAGGCTGACCGCCAAGCCGTCGAACTTCGGTTCGGCGACGTAGATCACGTCGCCCTCGGCAGCGAGTCCTTCGCGCACGCGGCGATCGAAGGCGGCGACCTCGTCATCGCTGAAGGCGTTGCTCAGCGACAGCATCGGCGTCGCGTGCGCCACCGCGGCGAAGCCGGCGAGCGGCGCCGCGCCGACCCGCTGTGTCGGCGAGTCGCTGCGCAGCAGCTCGGGATGCTCGGCTTCGAGCGCCTGCAGCTCGCGAAACAGCCGGTCGTACTCGGCATCGCTGACCAGCGGTGCATCGAGGACGTAATAGCGGTAGTCGTGCTCGCCGATCTCGGCGCGCAGGCGACTCGCCCGCTCGCTCGCGCTCATTCGCCGCGCCGCAGCAGCGACCGGTGCACTCAGGAAAACAGCCGCTGCGCCAGCGGCCCGCCTGCCGGCAACTGACGATGCGCCATCGCCAGCTGGTATTGCACCACCTGGCGGCGGATCGGCTCGATCGATGACTCCGACACCGGCCGCCGGTTGTCGTCGACCAACTGGCCGTGCAGCGACTCGGCGAAGCGGCGCGCCTGCTCGACCATCTGGCCCAGGACGCGATCGCCATTGGCGACCCGCGGCACGTCGAGCAGGAAGGTGACGGCGTGCGTCGTCACGGTACGGATCGATTCGGCGGTGAAGCCCTGCGTCTCCTGGTTGAGCAGCGCATAGAGCAGCCGGCCCTCTTCGTCACAGCGGACGAAGCGCCCCTCGCCGTCGAGCACCATTCCCGCCGACTCGGCCAGGCTGCGCAGCTTGGTGCCGGCGAACACCTGCCCCTGGCTGACGACGTTGAGGCCGATCTGGATATCGACGCCGGCGCAGAACTCGTCGAGCTGCGCCGCCACCTGCAACGCCGGTTCGCGCAACGGCAGCTCGACGGCACCCATCAGCTCGGTCGCCAGATCCTGGATCGCGACATGGAACACCGACAGGTCGGCGTCGCGCAGCGGCCCCTTGCGGTCGACGAGCTGCAGCCCGACGCGGATGTGCTGGTAGGCCCCCTCGCCATCTTCGGCGATCGGCTCCCAGGTGTGCGACGCGTCATCGAAACCGATCCAGTGCAGCGGTTTGCCCAGCCGCGCCAGCACGACGCGCTGTGCGTCACGGATCTGGTAGGCGGCGGTCGGTTCGGAGAGTTCGATCGCGGCGATGTAATCGATCGCCGGCGACAACAGGCAGAGCGGCGCCGCGGCGATGCGCGCGCGCCGCTCGCCACCCGGCACCGTGCCATCGCTACTGTCTGCAACCGCGTCGTCGTCGCCGTCCGCGGCCATCCCCGCTGCATCGTCCGCCTGGTGCAGCAGCGGCTCGACGCGCTCCGCTGTCACGCGGGCGCTGCGGCCGGCAGCCGCTGCCGGCGAATCGCCCGCGTCGCCGGCGGACGACGCCGTGCGCGACTGCGCCGCACCGCCGACGCTGCCCGTCTCGTCGAGCAGGACGTCGGCCTGGCGCGCGTCCAGCAACTGTTCCGCCAGTTTGCGATGCTTGTGTTCCTGCCACTTGTTGTAGGCCAGGACACCCACCACGGCGACGCCGCCGAGGCCGATCAAACCCATCTGCAAGTCCGTCATGTCGATTCCTAAACGAGTTGCTCGCGCAGGCGCAGCGCTTCTTCCATGTCGACTTCAACGATACGCGAGACGCCGGACTCCTGCATGGTGACACCGACGAGCTGCTGCGCCATCTCCATCGTGATCTTGTTGTGACTGATGAACAGAAACTGCGTGTTGGCCGACATCCGTCGCACCATGGCGCAGAAACGTTCGGTGTTGGTATCGTCAAGCGGCGCATCGACCTCGTCGAGCAGGCAGAACGGCGCCGGATTGAGCTGAAACATCGAGAATACCAGCGCAATCGCCGTCAGTGCCTTCTCGCCGCCGGAAAGCAGGTGAATCGTCGAGTTCTTCTTGCCCGGCGGCTGCGCCATCACCTGCAGGCCGGCATCGAGGATCTCCTCGCCGGTCATGATCAATCGCGCCTCGCCGCCGCCGAAGAGCACCGGAAAGAGTTCGCCGAAGCTGCGGTTGACCGCGTCGTAGGTGGTCTGCAGCAGGTCCCTCGTCTCGCGGTCGATGCGACGGATCGCGTTCTCGAGCGTCTCCATCGCCTGCGTCAGGTCCGCCGACTGGGCATCGAGATAGTCCTTGCGCTCACGCGCCGCCTGCAGTTCGTCGAGCGCGGCGAGGTTGACCGCGCCGAGCGCCTCGATCGAGCGCTGCAGGGCGGCAATCGCGGTCTGCAGGCTGCCGGTGCGCGCACCGGCCAGATCGCCACGCAGCGATTCCTCATCCGCCTGTGCCTCGCTGAGCTGCGCCGCGAACTGCTCGCAGGCGAGACCGGCCGCCTGCTCCTTGAGCTTCAGTTCACCGATCCGGTCGCGCAGCGGGTCGAGGCTCTGCTCGACCTTGAGGCGCTGCTCATCAAGCGCGCGCAGGCCGCCGGCGGTCGCTTCGAGCGCGTCGCGCGCCGCTGCCAGGGCATGCTCGCGCGCCACGCGGTGCTCGAGAGCCGCCTGCAACCGCGGCTCGAGATCCTCCGCCTGCAGCGCGCTCGCGGTCTCCTGGCAGCGCGTCAGCTCATCGCCAATGCGCTCGAGCTGCTGCCGCGCGAGGTCGCGGCTGGCGGCTATTTCCTGCAGCTTGCCCTGGCATTCGCGCTGCGAGAATTCGGCCTCGCGCAGCTCGCGTTCGGCGGCATTGACCAGCTCACGTTCCTCGCGCAGGGCGCGTTCGGCCTGTTCGACGTGATGCCGGGCAACCGCCATCGCCTGCCGGCGTTCCTCGACCAGCTCGCGCTGCGCGTCGATCGCGTCTTCAGCGAGCAGCAGCCGCTCGCGCTCGCCCTCCTCGTCGACGGCCATCTCGGCCAGGCTGTCGTCGATCTGCGCCTGGCGCTCGCGCAAACGCTCCTGTGCCTGCGCCAGCTTGAGCGTCTCGACCTGGATCGCGTGTGCCCGATCCTGCAGCACGCCGAGTTCCTGGCGTGCCTCCTGCAACGCGTGCTGTGCCTCGAGCAGCGTCTGTTCGACGGCCGCCAGACCCGCCTGCGCGCGCCCGACGTGCCGCTCGTGCTCGGCGATGACGGCCGCCAGCTGGTCGATCTCACGCTGCCGTTCGAGCAGCCCGTGCGCCGCACTGTCGGCGGCGAACAGGGTCACGCTCTGCCGGCTGACGATGTCGCCGCCGGGCGTCACGCAGCAGCCGTTCGCCGGCAGCCGGCCGCGGGCTGCCAGGGCGCTCGCCAGGTCGGCCGCCGTCAGAACGTCGCCGAGCCAGTCGCCGAGAATCGACGCCAGCGCCGCGTCGGCACAGTCGATGCGCGCCAGCAGCCGGTCGGCAGCCACCGCTGCCGGCGCTGCCGCAGCCGGCAGCGGCAGCAGGAAGGTCTGCCTGCCGCCCGGCCGATCCCTGCTCCATGCCGGATCGGCGCGCTCGGCCGGCAGTGCCGACAGCCGCTCACGCAATACCGCCTCGACCGCGTCCTCCCAGCCGGCCTCGACCTGCAGCGATCGCCACAGCGGCTGGCCGTGCTGCAGGCCATGCCGGCGCAGCCAGTCGTCGAGCTTGCCATCCGTCTGCAGGCGCTGCTGCAGTTGCTGCAGGGCGGTACGGCGGGCATTCGCCTCGGCGCGCTCCTTCTGCGCCTGCTGCACTTCGCCGAGCACCTGGCGGCGCTGCTGCTCGAGGCGCGGCTGCTCCTGCTGTCCCTGCTGCACGGCAGCCTGTGCCTCGCCGATGCGCAGACGCAAATCGGCCAGCTCCTCGTGCTTGTCGGCAACCGCCACTTCGTCGGGCACCGGCATCGCCTGCCGCTCCAGCGCCAGGCGCTCACGCCGGCCGGCGATGATCTGCAGCGAGCGCTGCGCATGTCCGCGGTTGGCCTCCTCGACATGCAGGCGCTGTTCCACCTGCGCCATCGCGGCGCGTTGACGATTGAGTTCGTCGAGCGCGGCCGCGTGCCGCTCCTCGGCCAGCGGCAATCCCTCGCGCCGCACGTCGCGGCGCAACCGCCCCTCCTCGACCCGCTCGTCGGCGCCTGCCAGGAGTTGCTGCCAGCGCTCGGCTTCGCTCGCCAGTTTCGCCGCCTGCGCCTGCCAGTGCGTCCGGTCGTCGGCGAGCTGCGCCAGACGGGTCTCGTACTCGCGCCGCGATTCACGCCGGTGGCGAATCTCGGTTTCCAGACGCGCCACCTCGGCGTTGGCGGCAAACAGCTCGCCCTGCGTCGAATGGACGCCATCGCTGGCGCCGAAATGCGCCTCGCGAGCCGCTTCGAGTCGCGCCTCGAGTGCGCGCAGCGCGCTGTTCTGCACCTCAAGATCGAGCACCGCCTGTGCCACCTCGCTCCCCAGCCGGTCACGCTCGAGCTGCGCCTCGTTGCGCCGCAGCAGCCACAGCAGTTGCTGCTTGCGCGTCAGTTCGTCGCTGTACGTGCGATACTGGCGAGCGACACCGGCCTGGGCTTCGAGTCGCTCCATCTGGTTGCCCAGTTCGAGACGGATATCCTCGACGCGAGCGAGGTTCTCGCGCGTGTCGGCGAGCCGGTGCTCGGTCTCCTTGCGCCGTTCCTTGTAGCGCGTGACTCCCGCCGCCTCTTCGAGGAACACCCGCAGCTCGTCGGGCTTCGCCTCGATGATGCGCGAGATGGTGCCCTGGCCGATGATCGCGTAGGCACGGGGTCCGAGACCGGTGCCGAGGAAGAGATCGGTGACGTCCTTGCGCCGCACGTGCAGGTTGTTGATGTAATACTCGGACTGGCCGCTGCGCGTCAGCAGGCGCTTGACCGACAGTTCCGCATACTGTGACCACTGGCCGGCGAGACGGCCGAGCGAGTTGTCGAAAACCAGTTCGACGGCAGCGCGCGACACCGGCTTGCGCGTGCTGGAGCCGTTGAAGATCACGTCCTGCATCGATTCACCGCGCAGCTCGGAAGCCTTCGACTCGCCGAGAACCCAGCGCACCGAATCCATCACGTTCGACTTGCCGCAGCCGTTCGGCCCGACGACGCCGACCAACTGCCCGGGCAGCGCCAGAGTGGTCGGATCGACAAAGGACTTGAAGCCGGCAAGTTTCAGTTTGGTCAGGCGCATGAACGGGCACGTGGCGACGACGGGCACGCGGAAAGAGGTGGTCAGGGGCGAGGTATCGCGCGGGCATCCACCGGCACGCCGGCTGCGAACCAAGCACCACCGATCGGCGAAACGCCATGATGGGTGTCTATAATAGCACCCCGACCGCCCGATTCACCTCCTCACCGCGAGCAGCCACACGACCCATGAACGAACAGCCGGCGAGCTTGCTTGCCACCTTCCCCAATCCGGCGCCGCATCGGGATTACCACATCCACATGGAGATCCCCGAGTTCACCTGCCTGTGCCCGAAAACCGGACAGCCCGACTTCGCGACCCTGCTCCTCGATTACATCCCGGACCGTACCTGTCTCGAACTGAAGAGCCTCAAGCTCTTCATCTGGTCGTTCCGCAATATCGGCTGCTTTCATGAGGATGTCACCAACCGCATCCTCGACCGGCTGGCGGACGCCAGCGAGCCGCGCTACATGCGGCTGACCGCCCGCTTCTACGTCCGTGGCGGCATTTTCACGACGGTCGTTGCCGAACGACGCATGGCAGGCTGGACACCGGCACCCGCCGTGCAGCTCGCCGACTTCCCCTGCCAGTCCAGCACACGGAACTGAACTCATGAGCATCCAGGCGCAACTCCCCGACCAACAGTTGCTGCGACTCGAGGAACTGCTCGCCGACCCGGCGCTGCCCGAGGCGATGCGTCTCGACGAGAGCCAGGGTTACCTGTGTGCGGCGCTCGCGGGTCCGCAGCCGATCCCCGAGTCGCAGTGGCTCGAGGAGGTTCTCGGCTGCCCGGAAGAGGCTGCCGGCGACGTCGGTCGCGAGGCTGCCGCGCTGCTGCGCCTGCTGGCGCGTGGCTTGGAAGCCGACCTGGCGAGCGGCAAGCCGCTCCTGTTGCTGCTCTACCCGGTCAGCGAAGACGACGACGCGGCGAGCGATTACGTCCCTTGGTGCGAGGGCTACCTGCTCGGAGTCGATGCCGCGTCCGAGGACTGGTTCGACTTTCTTGGTGCGAATGACGACCAGGAGGACAGTGACGAGATCGCCTACCTCGACGAGCAACTCTTCCCACTCTACCTGCTCACCGGCGACGCCGAAGGCGCGGCAAGGGAAGCCGGTGAAGACTGGCCGACCGGCGAGGAACTCGAGGAACTGCGCAACGAGTGTGAGGACAGCCTGCCGCAGGCGGTGAGCAACATCCACCGCTTCTGGCTGGCGCAGCGTGGCGTCGGCACGATCCGCCGGCAAACGCCGAAGGTCGGCCGCAATGACCCCTGCCCTTGCGGCAGCGGCCGCAAGTACAAGCGCTGCTGCGGCGCGGCGACGAGCTGATGCGCTGCCGCGCGCGCCGCGGCCTGCCCCCCGTGCGCTTCTCCCGCGGCTTCGCCGGCCCGCCGTTCAGGCCGGCGGGGCCGCCGCGCGACGTGCGGTGAACAGGCTGGCGGCGATGATGATGGCGCCGCCGAACCACTCGCGCGGCGCCAGCGCCTCGTCCGCCAGCAGCCAGGCGGCGAGCGCGGCGACCGCGAGTTCGCTCAGCATGATGACGATGGCACGGTTGGCCGCCACCCTCGCGAGGCCGAACTGGACGATGACGTTCGCCAGCAGCAGGACGCCGCCGAGCAGGGCGAGCAGCAACCACAGCGCCGGGTCGGTCGGCAGCCGCCAACTGCCGGCACCGGCGAGCAGGAGCAGCAGGCCCATCGCCACCACGCCGGCGAAAGCGGCCAGCACCTTGCTCTCGCTGCTGAGCTGCCGCGCCCGACGCGAAAGCACGTTGAACAGGGCAAAGGCGAGACCGGCGAGCAAGCCGAGCCAGTCGGCAGCGTCCTGCGGTGCCGGCAGTCCGAGCCGGGGTTGCCAGAGCATGATCGCGGCACCGGCGAGCGACAGGCCGATGACCAGCGCCCCGCCCGCATCGAGGCGCTCGTCGAGCAGCAGGCGTGACAGCAGCACGGTCCAGAGCGGCGCCAGGTAGAAGAGCAGCAGCACACGCATCACTTCGCCGTTCAGGGTTGCCAGGACGTAACCCAGATTGCAGGTGCCGGCAGCCAGGGCGAGCCAGAGCAGCGTCCACGAGGGCGCGCTGCGGCGCCACCGCGGCCGCCAGCAGAACCAGCCAAGCGCGAAGGCAAGCGCATAGCTTGCGGTCGACGCGACCACACCATCGACCCCGCCGTCGCGCAGAATCCGGTAGGGGTACCAGATCAGTCCCCAGATCAGCGCGCCGCCGAGCAGCGCGGCGACCGCCGTCCGGCTTTCCGCCACGACCGCGGCCGCCGCCGCCGTCTGCACGCCGCTTCCTTTCACGCTTGCTCGATGCCCCTTATAATCCGGCGTACCGCCACGACCGCCGCAGGCCAGTGAATCCCCACCTCAGCAAACTGCAGCCCTATCCCTTCGAGAAGCTGCGCCAACTTCTCGCCGGCATCACGCCGCCAGCACACCTGCGCGAGATCAGGCTGTCGATCGGCGAGCCGCAACACCCGACCCCGGCGTTCATCCGCGACGCGTTGACCGGCGCTCTCGGCGGGCTGGCAAATTATCCTACCACGCTCGGCAGCAGCGATCTGCGCCGCAGCATCGTCGCCTGGCTGGAGCGGCGGTACCGGCTCGACGGCATCGATCCCGAGAGCGGCGTGATGCCGGTGAACGGCTCGCGCGAAGCCCTGTTCGCGTTCGCCCAGGCCGTCGTCGATCCGTCGCGCGGCGACACGCCGCTGGTGGTCAGCCCGAATCCCTTCTACCAGATCTACGAAGGCGCCGCGATTCTCGCCGGCGCCGAGCCGCGCTTCCTCAACACCCTGCCCGGGAACGACTATGCCTTCGACTTCGCCACGCTGAGCGACGCCGAATGGCAGCGCGTGCAGCTATTTTTCGTCTGCTCGCCCGGCAACCCCACCGGCAAGGTGCTGACGCTCGACGACTGGCGCCGCCTGTTCGCCCTCGCCGACCGGCACGGCTTCGTCATCGCCTCGGACGAGTGCTACTCGGAGATCTTCCCGGAGGAGGAGGCGCCACCGCTCGGCTGCCTGCAGGCGGCGCGCATGCTCGGCCGCGGCTGCGAGCGGCTGGTGATGTTTTCCAGCCTGTCGAAGCGGTCCAACGTCCCCGGCATGCGTTCGGGTTTCGTCGCCGGCGACCCGGCGATCCTCCGCTCGTTCCTCCTCTACCGCACCTATCACGGCAGCGCGATGAATCCGGCGATCCAGGCGGCGAGCGTTGCCGCTTGGAACGACGAGGAGCACGTGCGCGAGAACCGTCGCCAGTACCGGGCGAAGTTCGCCGCGGTGACGCCGCTGCTGGCAGAGGTCCTGCCGGGCACGACGCAGCCCGACGCCGGCTTCTATCTCTGGCTGCGGACGCCCGGCAGCGATACCGCCTTCGCCCGCCAGCTCTTCGCCGACTATAATGTGCTGCTGCTGCCGGGCAGCTACCTCGGGCGCACCGCCCAGAGCATCAACCCCGGCGCGGGCTTCGTCCGCGTCGCGCTGGTCGCGCCGCTCGCCGACTGTGTCGAGGCAGCCGAACGCATCCGCCAGTTCATTTCAGGATCATAGGAAAGTCAGGAAGGCAGACATGCAGGACATCCAGCAGATCATCGATGAGGCGTGGGAAAACCGCAACGCGCTGCAGCCCGATGCGGCTCCGGCCACCATCACGGAAGCCGTTGCCGAGGCCATCAACCAGCTCGATGCGGGCAAGCTGCGCGTCGCCGAGAAGATCGACGGTCAGTGGGTCACCCATCAGTGGCTGAAAAAGGCGGTGCTGCTGTCGTTCCGCCTGCACGAGAACCGCCTGCTCGACGGCGGCGCGATGCGCTATTACGACAAGGTGGCGAACAAGTTCGCCGACTACGATGCCGACCGCTTCGCGCGCGGCGGCTTCCGGGTCGTGCCGCCGGCTGCCGCCCGGCGGGGCTCCTTCATCGCCCGCAACGTCGTGCTGATGCCGTCGTACGTCAATATCGGCGCCTATGTCGATGAAGGCACGATGGTCGATACCTGGGCGACGGTCGGCTCGTGCGCACAGATCGGCCGCAACGTCCATCTCTCGGGCGGCGTCGGCATCGGCGGCGTGCTCGAGCCGCTGCAGGCCAATCCGACGATCATCGAGGACAACTGCTTCGTCGGTGCGCGTTCGGAAGTCGTCGAAGGGGTCATCATCGGCGAGGGTTCGGTCATTTCGATGGGTGTCTACATCGGCCAGTCGACGCGGATCTTCGACCGCGAAACCGGCACGGTCAGCTACGGCGCGGTGCCCCCGGGGTCGGTCGTCGTCTCCGGCAACCTGCCGGCGGCAGACGGCAGCTACAGCCTGTACTGCGCGGTGATCGTCAAGAAGGTGGACGCCAGGACGCGCGCCAAGACGAGCATCAACGACCTGCTGCGCGGCGACTGACTCGATCCGGCAAGCCCCAGGCAACGGCCAGCAGATGATCCTCGACAAACTCTTCAACGCGATGGCCGAACGCCAGGCGTCGGACATCTTCATCTGCGCCGGCGCGCCGATCCACATCAAGATCCAGGGCTCGACCATCCCGATCAACCAGCAGATCATGGAACCGGCGATGATCGACAAGATCGCCGCCGAACTCCTTAATCCGCAGCAGGTCGAGGCCTTCGAGAAGACCAAGGAGATGAACCTCTCCTTCGGCGTCGCCAAGCTCGGCAACTTCCGCATCAATCTGTTCCGCCAGCGCAATTCGATCTCGATCGTCATCCGTTACGTGATGGGCAACATCCCGACGCTGGAGTCGCTGATGCTGCCGCCGGTGCTCGCCGACCTGGTGATGGAGCGACGCGGGCTGATCCTGATCGTCGGCTCGACCGGCTCCGGCAAGTCCACCACCCTGGCGTCGATGCTCGACTACCGGAACAGCAACTGCAGCGGGCACATCCTGACCATCGAGGATCCGATCGAGTACCTCTTCCGGCACAAGAAGTCGATCGTCAACCAGCGCGAGATCGGCATGGATACGCTGGGGTGGGAGAACGCGCTGAAGAACGCCATGCGGCAGGCGCCCGACTGCATCCTGATCGGCGAGATCCGTGACCGGGAGACGATGCAGGCGGCGATCGCCTACGCCCAGACGGGCCACCTCTGCCTCGGCACGCTGCACGCCAACAACAGCTACCATGCGCTCAACCGGGTCATCAACTTCTTCCCGATCGACACCCGCTCGACCCTGTACATGGATTTGTCGGTCACCCTGAAGGCGATCGTTTCGCAGCGGCTGGTGAAGAAGAAGGACGGCATGCTGATACCTGCCGTCGAAGTCCTGCTCAACAGCTACCATGTCCAGGAGCTGATCGAGGCCGGCGACATCACGGCGCTGAAGGATGCGATGGAGCAGAGCCTGGCACCCGGATCGCGGACCTTCGAACAGGATCTGTTCCGGCTCTATCGCTCGGAGGTGATCACGCTGCAGGAAGCGCTGCAGAACGCCGACTCGCCGACCAACCTGTCGTGGCTGATCAACAACCATGAGTCCGCCGGCAACATCGCGATGGACGAGAAACCGCGCGAGCCCAGCTTCGATCCTGCGGCGACCAATCCCGGCAGCCCGTCGTACAAGGAGTTCACCCTGAGCCTGGACGATGCCGTCAGCGGCTGAGCGGTGATGCAGGAGCCGTCGCCAACAGGCCAGGATGCAGCGCGCGCGCCAGCCGGCGACGATGCGACCGTGGCACTCGCCGCGCAGTTGATCCGACGCCGTTCGATCACCCCGGATGACGCCGGCTGCCTCGACCTGATCGCCGAACGCCTGCGCCCGGCGGGCTTTCGCTGCGAGTTCATCCGCCGCGGCGCGGTGAGCAACCTCTGGGCCCGCCGCGGCGACCAGAGGCCGCTGTTGTGCTTCGCCGGCCACACCGACGTCGTCCCCAGCGGACCGCTGGCGGAGTGGCACAGCGACCCTTTCCAGCCGACGCAGCGCGATGGCCTGCTCTATGGCCGCGGTGCCGCCGACATGAAGGGCTCGCTCGCCGCTTTCGTCACGGCGGCGGAAGACTTCGTCGTCGCCCGGCCAAAGTGCCGGGGCTCGCTCGCCTTCCTGCTCACCTCGGACGAGGAAGGCGATGCGGTCGACGGTACGGTCGCCGTCACCGATGTCCTCGCCCGCCGTGGCGAAGTGCTCGACTACTGCATCGTCGGCGAACCGACGGCCACTGCCCGGCTCGGCGATACGATCAAGAACGGCCGCCGCGGCTCGCTCTCGGGCCGGCTCACCGTCAAGGGAATCCAGGGGCACATCGCCTACCCGCACCTGGCGAAGAACCCCATCCACCTGCTGGCGCCGGCGCTCGCCACGCTGGCGGCGATGGTCTGGGACGAAGGCAACGCGTTCTTCCCGCCGACCACCTGGCAGGTCTCCAACATCCATGGCGGAACCGGCGCCGGCAACGTCATCCCGGGCAGCGTCGTCGTCGACTTCAATTTCCGCTTTGCCACCGCCAGCACGCCGGAGCAGCTGCAGCGTGCCCTCTGCGCCGTCCTCGACGACGCCGGCCTCAGCTACGACATCGGCTGGACGCTCGGCGCCAGTCCCTTCCTGACCGGCAGCGGTGCGCTGATCGAAGCGGCGCAGCAGGCGATCGGCGCCGAGACCGGGATCACGCCCGCGCTGTCGACCAGCGGCGGCACCTCCGACGGCCGCTTCATCGCCGCCATCTGTCCACAGGTGGTCGAGATCGGCCCGGTCAATGCCACCATCCACCAGGTCAATGAATGCGTCGAGATGGCCGCCCTGCCCCGGCTGGCAGCGATCTACCGCCGTATCCTCGAGCAGTTGCTGCCCGCCCATGACTGAGCGGTACGGCAACGAGCTGTTCACGCTGCGCGACCTGCTGCGCTTCGCCGTCAGTCGCTTCAACGAGGCGAAGCTGTTCTTCGGTCACGGATCGGACAACGCCTGGGACGAAGCCGCCTACCTCCTGCTGCACCACCTGCACCTGCCAATCGACCGGCTGGAGCCCTTCCTCGACGCCCGCCTGACCAGCGACGAACGCGCCGGCGCCCTGCGCCTGATCGACCGCCGCGTCAGCGAACGGCTGCCGGCCGCCTACCTGAGCAACGAAGCCTGGCTCGGCGAGCATCGTTTCTACGTCGACGAGCGGGTGATCGTCCCGCGTTCGTTCATTGCCGAACTGCTGCACGAGCAACTGGCGCCATGGATCGATGAGCCGGACGCGATCGGCAGCGTCCTCGACCTGTGCACGGGCTCGGGCTGCCTGGCGATCATTGCCGCGCATGCTTTCCCTGCCGCCCGTGTGGACGCCGTCGACGTCTCTGCCGACGCGCTCGCCGTCGCCCGGCGCAACATCGCCGACTACGCGCTCGGCGACCGCGTCCGCCTGGTCCAGGGAGACCTCTTCGCCAGCCTCGGCGGTCGCCGCTACGACCTGATCATCGCCAATCCGCCCTACGTCTCGGCCGCATCGATGGCCAGCCTGCCGGCCGAGTACCGGCACGAACCGGAGCTGGCACTCGCCAGCGGCGACGATGGGCTCGACCTGACGCGCGCCATCCTCGGCGGCGCAAGGCAGCACCTCGGGCCCGGCGGTCTGCTGGTGGTGGAGATCGGCCACAACCGCGAAGCGCTCGAGGCCGCTTTCCCCGACACGCCCTTCACCTGGCTCGACACCAGCGCCGGCGACCAGTACGTCTTCCTGCTGCACCGTGACGAGCTGCCGTGAACCGTCGCAACACCGAGCCGTCCGTCGTCGCCATCATCCGCCTGCTCCTGCTGCTGGCCCTCGCCTGTCTCGCCGGCTGCGGGAAATCGCCACGACTCGCGGCACTGCCGGCCGGCAGTCCGGTCCTCGCCTTCGGCGACAGCATCACCCACGGCACCGGCGCCGGGCCGGGGGAGGACTACCCCAGCCACCTGGCGGCGAGCAGCGGCTGGCGCGTGCACAATGCGGGCGTGCCCGGCGACACCGCGGCGACCGCACGCGAGCGGATCGACGACACCCTGCAGGCGACCCGACCGCGGCTGGTGATCGTCGAACTCGGCGGCAACGACTTTCTCCGCCGACGGCCGGAGGCGGAGGTCAAGGAGGATCTGCGGGCGATCGTCCGCGCCAGCCGGCAGGCGGATGCCGAGGTCGTTCTCGTCGCCGTGCCGCGGCTGTCGCTGCTCGGCGCCGTCAGCGGCCAGTTGCCGGACGCGAAACTCTATGCCGAGCTGGCAAGCGAGGAAAAGCTGCCGCTGCTGCCGGGCGTTGTCGCCAGCATCCTCTCCGACCCGAAGCTGAAAGCCGACCCGATTCACCCGAATGCCGCTGGCTACCGCCAGATGGCGAGCGAAATCGCCACCCAGTTGCGCCACACCGGCCTCCTGGGCAAACCCTGAGCCGACGTCCCCGCCACCGATCGCCAGCGGATGACGGGGCCGATCGCGGCCGCGGACGCGACGGCGTCACCAACAGGACATGCAGCAGCCATGAACACACCAGAACCGCAGAGAATCCATCGTCAGGACTATACCCCGCCCCCCTTTCTCGTCGACCTCGTCGAGCTCGAGATCGATTTTCGCAGCGGCGAAGTGCTCGTCGACAGTCGGCTGCACCTGCGGCGGAACCCGGCGGTCACCGCCGCGCAGCCATTGCAGCTCGACGGCCACGGTCTGCAGACGATCTCGCTGGCAATCGACGGCAGAGCGCTCGCCGCTGCTGAGTACCATTGCAGCGAGACGGCACTGACCATCGCCGATCCGCCGGAGACGATGCTCCTCTGCACGCGCGTTCGCATCGACGCCGACCACAACGGCAGCCTGTCCGGACTCTACCGGTCGAAGGACGGCTACTTCACGCAGTGCGAGGCACAGGGCTTCCGCCGCATCACCTGGTTTCCCGACCGGCCGGACATCATGTCGACCTACGTCGTCACCCTGCACGCCGACCGGTCCACCCTGCCGGTCCTGCTGGCCAACGGCAACCCGGTCGCCAGCGGCGACGAGGGGCCGGATCGCCACTGGGCACGCTGGCACGATCCCTTCCCCAAGCCATGCTATCTCTTCGCTCTCGTCGCCGCCCGCCTCGACGTCCTGCGTGACCGCTTCACCACCGCCAGCGGCCGCCGGGTCGAACTCGCCGTCTACGTCGAGCCGGGCAAGCTCGACCAGTGTGCGCACGCGATGGACGCCCTGCAGCGTTCGATGCGCTGGGACGAGGACGCCTTTGGCCTCGAATGCGACCTCGACCATTACATGATCGTCGCCGTCGGCGACTTCAACATGGGCGCCATGGAGAACAAAGGGCTGAACATCTTCAACACCAAATACGTCCTTGCCCGGGCCGACACCGCCACCGACAGCGATTACCAGAACATCGACCGCGTCGTCGCGCACGAGTACTTCCACAACTGGACCGGCAACCGGGTCACCTGCCGCGACTGGTTCCAGCTGTCGCTGAAGGAAGGGCTGACCGTCTTCCGCGACCAGGAATTCGGCGCCGACATGCACGGCCGGGCGGTGACGCGGATTCGCGACGTACGCGCGCTGCGCGCCACCCAGTTCCCCGAGGACGCCGGCCCTATGGCGCACCCGGTTCGTCCCGATTCGTACATCGAGATCAACAACTTCTACACCAGCACCGTCTACGAGAAGGGCGCCGAGGTGGTGCGCATGCTGCAGACGCTGATCGGCCGGCAGGCTTTCCGCCGCGGCATGGATCTCTACTTCCGCCGCCACGACGGGCAGGCGGTCACCTGTGACGATTTCGTCGCCGCCATGGCCGATGCAGCGGGCGTCGACCTGCGGCAGTTCATGCTCTGGTACGACCAGGCCGGCACACCGCACCTGCGCGCCGACGGCCACCATGACCCGGCCAGACAGCGCTACGTCCTCACGTTGTCGCAGGCACGGCCCGCCGGCAGCGCGACTGCGCCGCCCTGCCACATCCCGGTGGCGATCGGCCTCGTCGGTGCGGATGGCCAGGATCTGCCGCTGCACCTCGCCGGCGAGGGCGACACGGCGGATTGCGGCCAGACGACACGCATCCTGTCGCTGACCGTGGACGAGCAGCGGTTCGTCTTCGAAGGGGTGCCGACGCCACCGGTGCCATCGCTGCTGCGCGACTTCTCGGCGCCGGTGATCCTCGACCGCGAATGGCGCGATGCCGAGCTGAACTTCCTCCTTGCGCACGACAGCGACCCCTTCAATCGCTGGGAAGCGGGACAGCGCCTGGCCGGCCGGCTGATCCTCGCCGCTGCCGGCGACGTCGCCGCCGGCAGCGCCACCCACTGGCCGGCAGGCTTCGCCGACGCCCTGGGACAGAGCCTGCGGCACGCCGACACCGACCCCGCCTTTGCCGCCGAGGTCCTGACGCTGCCCGGTGAGGCAACGCTGGCCGAGGAAATGGCCGTCGTCGACCCGGACGCGCTGCACGCCGCGCGCAACGGGCTCCGCCGCTTCCTCGCCGAGCGGCTGCACGACAGCTTCCTGCACTGCTACCAGTCGCTGGCGACGGACGGCCCCTACGAGGCGACGCCGGCAGCGGCCGGCCGGCGCGCATTGCGCAACGTCTGCCTGGGATACCTCGGCGAGCTGGCAACGGTCGCCATGCACCAGTTGGCGATGCGTCAGTTTGCGTCGGCAGACAACATGAGTGACCAGTTCGCCGCCCTCGCGGTCCTCGCGCAGCACGACTGCGAACAGCGCCACCAGGCACTGGCAGCCTTCCACGAACGCTGGCAGGGCGAAGCGCTGGTGATCGACAAGTGGCTCTCGGTGCAGGCGTCGAGCCGGCTGCCGGATACCCTGGCGGTCGTCGAAGCCCTGCTCGCACATCGCTCGTTCGACCTGCACAACCCGAACAAGGTCTATGCGCTGCTCAACAGCTTCGGCAACAACCACGTCCGCTTCCATGCCGCCGCCGGCGGCGGTTACCGCTTCCTCGCCAGGCAGATCTGCGCGATCGACCGTTTCAACCCGCAGGTGGCAGCACGCCTGACACGCCGCTTCGACCGCTGGCGCCGCTTCGATGCGCAGCGGCAGGCGCACGCCGCGTCGGCACTGGGCGAACTGCAGGCGAGCGCCAGCCTGTCGCCGGACGTGCGCGAAGTCGTTGGCCGGGCCCTGGCATAGCCGCCGGCGACGACGGACGACCCGCTCGCGGCGGCGAGCGGCGACAATTCCCGGAAAGAGTGCAGCAGCCTTGCCGTTGCGGTCGGCAGCGGATAGAATCCGCGGTTCGCTTCGCCAAGCGATGCAGCACATTCATCAACCGGGCGTTGGCTCTATCAAACCGGGGCGACGCCGATCCCAAGGAAAGAGAGTTTGACATGGCGATTAGTGTTGCGCAAAAAGCGCAGATCATGACCGATTACCAGCGTGTGGCTGGCGACACGGGCTCATCGGAAGTCCAGGTCGCTCTGCTGACCGCCCGCATCAACGACCTCACCGGCCACTTCAAGGAACACAAGAAGGACAATCACTCGCGTCGCGGGCTGCTGCGCATGGTCAGCCGCCGCCGCAAGTTGCTGGACTACCTCAAGCGCACCAACGTTGACTCGTACCGCAGCCTGATTCAGCGTCTCGGCCTGCGCAAGTAGGCCTGCTCACCGAACCGCACCGCGGTCGGCATGTGCAGGCAACTCGAAAGCCGTCAGCGGCCAGCCCCAGGTGGGCTGGCCGCTGTTCGTGCTGCAGCAGCCAGGTTGGCAAATGGGCGCGTCGGCTGAATTGTCTGCCGGGGTCGTGGGCAGGCACGCGCCAGACTATCGAGAAAGGGAAAAATGTTTAATATCGTCAAGAAGAGCTTCGCCTACGGCGCGCAACAGGTCACGCTGGAAACCGGGGAGATCGCGCGCCAGGCAGGCGGCGCCGTACTGGTTTCCATGGGCGAGACGGTGGTGCTGGTCACCGTCGTCGGCAACCGCACGGCCAGGCCGGGGCAGGATTTTTTCCCGCTGACAGTCGATTACATCGAAAAGACGTACGCGGCCGGGCGAATCCCCGGCGGCTTCTTCAAGCGTGAAGGCCGCCCCTCCGAGAAGGAGACGCTGACGTCGCGCCTGATCGATCGCCCGCTCCGCCCGTTGTTCCCGGAAGGCTTCTACCACGAGGTGCAGGTCGTCGCGATGGTGATGTCGCTCGACCCGGAGATCGACCCCGACGTGCCGGCGCTGATCGGCGCCTCGGCGGCACTGGCGATCTCGGGCATCCCGTTCGATGGCCCGATCGGCGCCGCCCGAGTCGGCTACATCGACGGCCAGTATGTTCTCAATCCGACCAGCAACCAGTTGCAGTCGAGCCAGCTCGATCTGGTTGTCGCGGGGACGCAGGTAGCCGTGCTGATGGTCGAATCGGAGGCCAAGGAACTGCCCGAAGATGTCATGCTGGGCGCCGTCGTCTTCGGCCACCAGCAGATGCAGGCGGCCATCGAGGCGATCAACGAGTTGGCCGACGAGGCCGGCAAGCCGGAGTGGGAGTGGACCCCTGCCGCCCGCAACGAGGCGGTGCACAGCAAGCTCGACCGGCTCGTCCAGAGCGAACTCGAAGAGGCTTACCGCATCAGCAGCAAGCAACTGCGCACGCAGCGAATCAAGGAGATCACCGCCTACGCCGTCGAGACGCTGACCGCCGACGACGACGCGCCGGACGCCAACGCCATCCGGCACATGGTCGACGCCGCCGAGGCACGCATCGTTCGCGGCCGCATCCTCGCCGGCGAACCGCGCATCGACGGGCGCGACACGCGCACCGTCCGGCCGATCGCCATCCGTTCAGGCGTCCTGCCGCGCGCGCATGGCTCCGCCCTCTTCACGCGCGGGGAGACGCAGGCGATTGTCGCCGCGACGCTGGGTACCGGACGCGACGAGCAGATCATCGACGCGCTTTCCGGCGAGTATCGCGAGCGCTTCATGCTGCACTACAACTTCCCGCCCTACGCCACCGGTGAATGCGGCCGCGTCGGTTCGCCGAAGCGGCGCGAGATCGGCCACGGTCGACTGGCCAAGCGCGCCCTGCTGGCGGTACTGCCGTCGCCGGAGGAGTTCTCCTACACCATCCGGGTGGTTTCCGAGATCACCGAATCGAATGGTTCGAGTTCGATGGCAAGTGTCTGCGGCGCCTCGCTGGCGCTGATGGATGCCGGGGTACCGCTGAAGGCGCATGTTGCCGGAATCGCCATGGGCCTGATCAAGGAAGGCAACCGCGTTGCCGTCCTGACCGACATCCTCGGTGACGAGGACCACCTCGGCGACATGGACTTCAAGGTTGCCGGCACCGAGACCGGCGTGACGGCGCTGCAGATGGACATCAAGATCCAAGGCATCACCAAGGAGATCATGCAGGTTGCCCTGGCACAGGCCGGTGAAGCACGCCTGCACATCCTGAAGCAGATGCAGGGTTCGATGGCCGGGCACCGCGAGGAGGTTTCGACCTACGCGCCGCGCCTGTATACGATGAAGATCAACCCCGAGAAGATTCGCGACGTCATCGGCAAGGGCGGCGCGGTGATTCGCGCCATCACCGAAGAAACCGGCACGACCATCGACATCAAGGACGACGGCACGATCACCATCGCCTCGGTCAGCGGCGACGCCGCCAACGCAGCCCGCGCACGCATCGAGTCGATCACCGCCGATGTCGAAGTCGGCAAGACCTACGACGGCACGGTGCTCAAGCTGCTCGACTTCGGCGCCATCGTCAGCATCCTGCCGGGGCGCGACGGTCTCCTGCACATCTCGCAGATTGCCAACGAGCGGGTCAACGCGGTCGCCGACTACCTCAAGGACGGTCAGAAAGTGCGCGTCAAGGTGCTCGAAGCCGACGAAAAGGGTCGCGTCCGCCTGTCGATGAAGGCGGTCACCGCCGAAGAGGGTGGCGCCACGCCCGGACCAGCATCCACCCCGGCCTGAGCTGCCGCAGCAAGACCGGCGGGCGGGCGGAGTCAGTTCCGCAGCCCGCCGTACCACCGATGACCCCGGCTGCGAGCGCAGTGCCGCGTCCTGGTGAAGTTACCGGGGCGTCCGCTGGCGGGCGCAGAGCCGCGTCCCAGGGCAGACCCTCAGCCTGGCCGAGAGCGACGAGCCGCAGCCGGGTATCCAGAACCAACTGCCAAGGCCCCTGCGTGGCGCGGAGCAGCAGCGCCATTGCCCGCGAACGCGCTGACGCTGACAATCGCGCCTGGCGCCACCCCAGAAAGCAAAAAGCCCGGCCTCGCGAGCCGGGCTTCCTGCCTTGTCTTCCTTGGTGGGTCGGGAGGGATTCGAACCCTCGACCAATGGATTAAAAGTCCACTGCTCTACCGACTGAGCTACCAACCCTCAAGAGCCGCGCAGTATAGGGAAGGGTTGCTGTACTGTCAAGGAAAGCGCGCCCGCTCGTCCAAGCCGCCCGCCCGCCTGCAGACGCCGTGGGTACGCGCACCGGCGAGCGGACGAGGACCCCCAACCTGCTGCCCGGGTGGGCGCATCACGCCCGCCGTACCCTGTCGTGGAGCGGCACGCCATCCCACGGCTTGGGTTTCAGATACGGTCACCGAATTTCGGGGATGGTGCCGAGCCATGTTGGCGCCCCGGTGCCGTTGAGCTGAAAGATGCTGGCGCCACCGGCGGGTGGCGTGGCGTCGGTAAAGGCGTTCACCACGACCTGATGGGTGACCAGGATCACCGGTTGGCCATCGACTGGCAAGCGGGCGAGAAACACCCGCAAGCCGTCCAGAATCGCTTGCCGGTCGCCCGGCCGCTGGAAAAAGGAATTCAGCTCGGGCAACGGCTCTACCGGCCCGAGGGCCAGCAGGCGGGCCGTTTCGAGCGCGCGGCACCACTGGCTCGAAAGGACTCGCGCATTGCTCAGGCCGGCCACACGCAGACGGGCGCCCAACCGTCGCGCCTGGTCGCGGCCGCTGGCATCGAGATTGCGCTGCGTGGAGCAGTCGCCGATGACGAAATCCGGCGGGTCGCCGAACCCCGGCGCATGGGCATGACGCAGCATCAACACACGGCCCGGTCTCGCCAGTTCGCCAAGTGGCAACGGCAGCTCATCGGCCCGCGCCGGCAGGGCGCTTGCCATCGCCGCCAGTGAAAGGATGAGCAGCCTGCGCATGGTCCTCCTCATTCTGCTGCTTCAAGGCGACGTCTGCGGCGACGCCCAAGGCCGGAACAGGGCGCCCACATCGACCCGTGCCTTCAGCCTTGCCGCCAGCAGATAGAGACCGCCGGCCTTGCGGTGCAGGAACAGCGCATCCGCCGGCGGCGTATGCCAGGAATCTCTTTCAGTGCTCAGGGCGAGGCCGGCGGCGCGCATGCGCGCTGGCAGGTCCGAACTCCCGAAATCGTGGGCGCTGGCGGCTGCGCTCATCGCTTGCCGGTCGTTGACGATGGCGCCCGCCAGCAGCCGGCGATAGGCGTCGACGATGACTGCCGGATAGTCGCGGGTCGCTCCGAAGTCGAGCAGAATCAAGCGTCGGCTGGCGCAGTCGTAACGATAGTTGGCGAAATTCGGGTCGGTCTGGATCAACCGGAATTCGAAGATCTCCCGGAAGAAGAGCCGAAAGAGCAGCCCGGCGACACGATCGCGCTCCGCCTGCGGGGCGTGCAGCAGGGACTCGACCGGCACGCCGCCCATGCACGACATGGCGAGGACGCTCGCCGTCGTCAGATCGGCGTGTACCTCGGGCAGCATGAACTCGGGAGCGTCGGCAAGCAGTCCGGCATAGCGGCTGAGCCAGGTACCCTCGCCGAGATAATCGGCTTCGGCGTGCAACTGGCGTTTCGCCTCACACAGCAGCGGACCGACATCAAGGCCGCCGGGGAGCAGGCCGGAAGCGCGCAGCAGGCTGGCGACATTGTCGATGTCGCTGTCGATGCTGCGGCGAATGCCGGGGTACTGAACCTTGATCGCCAGACGCCGCCCGTCCTTCGTTTCCGCGAGATGCACCTGTCCGATCGACGCTGCCGCGACCGGGGTGAAGCTGAATCGCCGGAAGTGACGGTCCCAACCCTTTCCCCAGTTGGCGTCGAGTACGCCAACCAGTTGGCTCATCGGCATGGCCTGCGCGTCGGCGCGCAAGCGTGCCAGGATCTCGCCGAGATGCGGCGGCAGCAGGTCGCCTGCATCCATCGACAGCAGCTGCCCGAACTTCATCGCCGCTCCACGCAGTTGCGCGAGCTGATCGGCAACGCGGCGGGCGTTGGCCGGCGTCAGCAACAGGTCGGCGATTCGCGGACGCTTGCCCTGGGCGAACTGCCGAGCGCCCTCCGCCAACATGCTGCCGGCAACGCCACCGGCAAGCGTGCCCAGCCTGAGAAGCCGGGAAGCACGGCCGCCGGGAACGGCCGCGGTGGTCGCCGCGTGATCGCTTGGCTCATCGTCGCGCATGTCGCCTCTGCTTCCATCTGTTGCCACCCCAGCCCGGAGCATGTGGCGAACCCTCCTGCGGCAGGAAGACGGCTAACGCGGCTCCGGCGGATCCGGGGTTTCCGAATCCTCCACGGGATACCCGTCCGCGACATAGGCTGGACCTTTCATCACCATGACGATGAAGGCAGCGATCGCCACCGTCAGCACGATCGTCCAGTGCAGGACCACGAGACTGATCGCGAGAATATCGACCATCTGCAGCGGAGCCGATGCCGCCGCCTCCCCTGCAGCGAAAAACGTCCTGGCGGCAAGCGACGGCAGTGCCAGGACCAGCGTGCCGAAAACGAGCACGCGGGGCAGCAGGCGCAGTACGTCGCGCTCCCGCCCGGCGGGCGTCGGCACGAATCCCGGGAGTCTGTTGAAGGCGTTCATCGTTGCTCCTTTGCTCGATGGGTCTTGGGCGATCATCAGCCGTCAGCGAAAGCACCCGCTGCCGGGAGGAGGAACGTCAGCCGCCCGCCGTCACCGCGCCAGGCAGCGCTGTGCGGAATGCGATCGGGCGCCGAGTACTCCATGCCGTCTTACCTGACCAGTGGCCGAACAGTGGAAAAGCCGGCGTCCATCGACCACACCTGGCCGGTCACCCGGACAGCCTTCTCCGAGAGCAGCCAGACCATCAGTTCGGCCAGTTCGTCGGCGGAACCGATGCCGGGCAAGGGGTACTGCCGAGCCGCCGCCTCGCGGCCCATCGTGGTGCCGAGAATCGCGGTCGAGGCTGGCGTGTCCATGATGCCGGGAGCGACGGCATTGATCCGGATGCCATAGCCCGCATAGGTTGCCGCGGCGCTGCGCACCAACCCTTCGACGCCGGCTTTCGCTGCCGCCACCGCCTCGTGATTAGGGGTGCCGATGCGCGCGGCGGCCGACGAGACGAGCACTGCCGTGCCGGGACACTTGGCGTCACGCAAGGCACCGACGAAAGCCGCCAGAGTATGGAAGGCGCTGATCAGATTGGCGTTGAGGCAGGCCGTGAAGTCGGCGTCCGCCATCCGGTGCAACGCACCCAGGCGGATGTTGCCGACGCAGTGCGCCAATGCCGTCGGCAGCATCTGGTGCGCTTTGGCCACCTCGAAAATGTGCTGCGATCCAGCCACGCTGGAGCAGTCAGCGACCACCTGCAGATGGCTGTCGCCGTAGCTGCGGCGCAGGCGCTCGCTGTCCCGGCTGGTCACGATCAGCGTCCAGCCTGCCTCTGCCAGGCTCGCCGCCACCGACTGACCCAGGCCGCCAGCCGCTCCAGTGACCAAGGCTATCTTTTCCACGACATGTCTTCTCCAGATTGACCTGCTGTCCAGAACCGGACTGGACTGGACGCCCGCCACGGCCAGCAGCCGACTGAGCGATCGGAACACCATCCTGCTCTGGACAATGATCCAGCTACCCATCGATCAACGTCCGTTCATGGCTATAATAGGTACAAGATTCCATTTTGTCCAGGACAATCGTGAACGAACTCGAAAGATCCTCGACGCACTCCGGCATTGGCACCAAGGCCGTCGGGGCGCAGGCTGCTCCCCACCTGGCGCTGATCGGTGCCGGCATCGCTGGCCTGTCCTGCGCCACGCTGCTGCAACAGGCTGGCCTCGAAGTCAGTCTGTTCGACAAGGGTCGCGGCGTCGGCGGGCGCATGAGCACCCGTCGCGGCGACGGCTGGCAATGCGATCACGGTGCACAATATTTCACCGCCCGCCACCCGGAATTCCGTGCCGAGGTGGCGCGCTGGCAGCGGGCCGGGGTCGCCGGCCAGTGGCAGCCGAGGCTATGGCTGTTCGATGGCGATGCGACGGCAGGACGCGAGTCGACGGTCGAGCGCTTCGTCGGTACTCCCGCCATGACGGCACCCGCCCGCCATCTGGCCCGCACGCTGCGCGTACAGGCACCGGCGACCATCCGGCAGATCAGGCAGCAGGCGCCCGGTTGGCAACTCCTCTCGGCGGAACACGGCTGGCTCGAGCCCCACTTTGCGGTCGTCCTGCTGGCCGCCCCTGCACCGCAGGCGCCAACCCTGTTGCCGCAACGCGCCCCCGACCTGGTGGCACTGGCCAGCAGTGCCGTCATGCGCGCCTGTTGGGCCCTGATGCTGCGCTTTGCGGCGCCGGTCGACCTGCCGTTCGATGCCGCCTTCGTCAATCAGGGCCCACTGCGCTGGATCGCCCGCAACAGCAGCAAGCCGGGGCGCAGCGGCGACGAGACGTGGCTCCTGCATGCCCGCGCCGAATGGAGCGAGGCGCATCTGGAAGAAGATGCCGAAAGCGTCGCAGCAACGCTGCTGCACGCCTTTGGCCAACTCGGCGGTCCGACCCCGGAAAGCTGGACTGCGCACCGCTGGCGTTACGCCGACACCGAGCCGGCCCTCGCCGAAGGATGCGCCTGGCGTCCGGATGCTGGCCTGGGGCTCTGTGGCGACTGGCTCAACGGTGGCAAGGTGGAGGGTGCGTGGCTCAGCGGCCGCATGCTGGCGGAACAGGTATTGCGGTCGTTCGCGCGATGTTGACACCCATGCCGAATGGTGGACAGCGAGCACTTCTACACCCGGCGCGACGAGGCGGCGCGGCTGTTTTCGCAACGCAAGCAATGGCTGCTGGAGCACTTCTACCGCCACATGCGGGTGCAGCATCGAGTGCTGGTCGATGGCGCTGGCCGACCCGTCGGCGGCCAGTGGAACTTCGACCAGGACAACCGCAAGCCGTGGCCTGGGGCACCCTCCGAACCGGCAGACTGCCGGGCGTCGCACGACCATTCCGCGCTCTGGCAGACGATCGTCGCCGCCGGCGTCAACAGCTTCGGCGAGGCGAATGCGGCACGACTGGCCTGGCCGCTCGACCGCGGCGAAGCGTTGCAGCAGCTCGACGCTTTCATCGAGAACGCCCTGCCCCACTTCGGCGACTTTCAGGACGCAATGAGCCATCGCTCCTGGCGCATGTTCCACTCGCTGCTGTCGTTTGCACTCAACACCAAGATGCTCGACCCGCGCGAGGTCGTCGCCAGGGCCGAAGCTGCCTGGCGCGCTGGATCGGTCTCGCTGGCAACTGCCGAGGGCTTCATCCGGCAGATCATCGGCTGGCGCGAATACATTCGCGGCTTCTACTGGACGCACATGCCCCGCCATGTCGAGCAGAACTTCTCGGCCACGCGCGGGCGCTGCCGGGATGGTTCTGGAACGAATTCGCTCTGCTGGGACTTCTTTGCGCGCAACGCCGGCAAGCTCTCGACCAATCGGCGCCTCGGCATGGTCTATCGGCAGCTGGCGAAAATGGATGAGGCGACGCGGCGTTCGCTGCAGGTGCAGGCCGACGAACTGCGCAACGCGCTCGATCGCCTGTGATCCGCGTGTCCCGGTGGTCGGTCATCGCGATCGGCAGATCGCGCAGCGGTTCGCCCCGCCGGGAAGCGCGTGGTCGGTGTTGACAACGAGAGGGGCAAGGGCGATCACCACCATGCAGGGTCTGCCGAGTTGCCTTGCGTCTCTTTAGGGAGTCGACCGGTTGATCGACGACTTTATCGAGGAGGTCGAGCGATGGAAGCGAGAGCACTGACCATCACCCTGCAGCCTGACTGGAAGGCAGCGCTGCGCGCAGCGGCACGCAAGGCGTTCGAGGCGGATTCTGCGCCGGGCGATCGGCTCAATTTCGAGTCGGCAGCCGCATTTTTCGGCAAGCTGACCGAAGGTCGGTGGGCGATGATTCATGCGCTGCAGGGCGCTGGCGAAGTACCGGTGCGCGAACTCGCGCGTCGTATCGCCCGGGACACAAAGCGAGTGCACGAAGATGCAAGCGTGCTGGTTGCCCTCGGCTTGATCGAACGCACGGAACGTGGCGGCCTGCTCTGTTCCCATGACGATATTCATGTCGATATGCATCTGCGGCATGCGGCGTAGCGGGAGCCCAGGTTGATGATTCATCCGACACCGGAATGCCCGAGAAGCGGACCAGGAAGCAACAGTGACACAGGAACCGTGTCAGGAATGCGAGGCGCTGAAGACACGATTGCCGCTGACCCCTTCCTGTCCGCGTCTTCATGCAAATGCGCCAGGAAACCGACTACGTCCTGCACCACGCGCAGAAGATCATCGCCATCCTTGCCGCGATGCGTGACTTCACGGACCTGCTGGTACGTGGCATCCTGCGGCAAGCGAATGCGGGGGAACGCAGTACCCGACGAGTTGAACGACTCATCGACGCGGGCCAAAAGGAGGGCTTTGCCATGGACGACGGTCTGATCACCCCCACCGTGCTCGAAAGTCTCGCTGGCAGCAGCGCCTTTCGGCGTGGCGAAGCGTATTTTTCCGTCGGCGCGGTCGGGCGATTGCGGCTGGCTGACGACCGGATCGCCGCACTGGTCGAGGGCAACGAGACCTACCAGGTCGAACTGCGGGACAACCGCGGCGAGCTGGCTGGCGACTGCAGCTGCCCGCGTGCCGCGGCCGGCCATTTCTGCAAGCATTGCGTCGCTGTCGGCCTGGCATGGTTGGCAGAGCAGGCCGCGCCGGACAAACCCGAGGCAACACCGGCAAGAGCCAGGCGGCGGAATCCGTGGCGTGAGATCGAGGCGTACCTGGCGACGCAGCCACCGGCAGCCTTGATCGAGCTGTTGCTGGGCGTCGCCCGGCGCGATGACCAGCTTTATCAGTCGCTGCGGCTGCACGCCGAGCGCACGGCCGCCGGCGGCGACGTGGCCACCGCCTTCCGGCGGGCAATCGACGACGCGACACGCCGCCACGGCTTTGTCGATTGGCGGCAGGCGGCGACTTTCGCCCGTGGCATCGACCAGGTTGCGGATTCGCTGACCGATCTGCTCAAGCCGGACACCGCCGCCATGCTGGTCGAACTGCTCGAGTACGCCATCGAGTGTGTCGAGACCGCACTGGAGGAGGTCGATGACTCGAGTGGCCAGGTCGGCGGCATCGTCCATCGCCTGGGTGATCTGCACCACAAAGCGTCCAGGATGGCGCGGCCGGAACCGACCGAACTGGCCGAGCGCCTGTTCCACCTGGAGATGACGCTGCCGTTCAGCCTGTGGAGTTTCGACGCCAATGCCTATCGTGACGTTCTCGGCAAGGCCGGCCTGCGCCGCTACCGGGAACTGGCGGAGGCGGAATGGGGCAAGGTCAAGCCGGGCGACCGCAAGGACCACTACGATGTCAGCCGCGCCCGCATCACGCGCGTCATGGAGCAACTGGCGACGGCGAGCGGCGACGTCGAGGAACTGGTGGCGATCAAGGCGCGAGATCTTGCATCCGGCTATGCTTATCTCGCGATCGCCGAAATCTGGGTCAAGGCCGGGCAGCCGGACAAGGCGCTGGAATGGGCGGAACGTGGCCTGAAAGCGTTTCCCGAGCGTCCCGACAACCGCTTGCGCGACTTTCTCGTGGCCGCCTACCTGGAACGTCAGCGCAACGGCGAGGCGCTGGCTCTGACCTGGGTTCAGTTCGAAGAGAACCCCAGTCTGCAAGCATTCAGCAAGCTGCAGGAGGTCGCCGACAAGCTCGGCATCTGGCCGGTACAGCGGGAACTGGCACTGACCAGACTCGACGACAGCATCGCCCGCGAGGCGGCGATGACGAACCGCTGGAAGCCGAAGCCGTCGGTCCCCAACCAGTCGCTGCGGGTCGAGATCGCCCTTTGGGAAGAAGACCTCGACGCGGCTTGGGCGGCGGCCCACCAGGGCATCTGCGATCGCCACCTGCTGATCGCCCTGGCCGGCAAGCTGGAAGCCGGGCGCCCGGAGGATGCCGTCAGCCTCTACCGCCGCGTCGTGCCACTGATCGTGGAAGACACCAACAACGCGGCCTACGAGGAAGCGACGCGGTTGATCCGGAAGGTGGGCAGACTGATGAAGGCGCTGGATCAGTCGAGGGACTTCGGCAACTACCTGGCCGAACTGCGCCTGCAATTCAAGCCGAAACGAAACTTCATCAAGCTGCTCGATGGTGTCGCACGTCCGACCGCATCTACCCCATGAGCCGCGCACAGGCACTTGGCAAACGCCTGGATCCGGTGCTGCGCGTCGTGCCGATCGGCAGGGCTTGCGGGGCCGGTGGCGGCACGGTATGGCCCTGACCATCAGCGATCTGTCGATGGCGCGGGCAAACGCAGGTCAGCTCCGCTCGCATGCTATAGTGTTTTGCGGGGGGCGATCGCCAGGCTGGTCATTAGACACCGGCGTTGCCAACGCCGGGATGGCACTGACGCATCTGCCGGAAAGTCTGTGGGACGGGTCCATGGCGCAGCAAACTGTCTTGTTTGGAACGTTCTTGCCAAGTGTGCATACGGGCAGGGTCCCCACGCAAAGTCTTGCATGCATATTCCATATCCCGACCCCTACCTGTCGCTCCAGGGAACGCTACGCAATGAAGCCGCGCAACGCCGGTGAACTCAAACGCTGCAGGCCCGAGACATCGCCCCGGTACAACGATCAAATGAGGTAGCCATTGGCAAAGCGCAAGGACAATTCCGGCATGACGGGCAGCACCGCGGCCAACGTCGGTTACGAAGCCCAGCTCTGGCAGATGGCCGACGCGCTGCGCGGCAGCATGGACGCCGCCGAGTACAAGCACGTCTGCCTCGGCCTGCTGTTCCTCAAGTACATCTCCGACGCCTTCGAGGAGAAGCACGCCGCGCTGCTGGCCGAACAGGCGCAGGGCGCCGATCCCGAAGACCCCGACGAGTACCGCGCGCTCTCGATCTTCTGGGTGCCGCCCGAGGCGCGTTGGCCGCACCTGAAGGCGCAGGCGCGCCAGAGCACCATCGGCCAGCTCGTCGACGACGCGATGGCCGGCATCGAGCGCGACAACCCGGCGCTCAAGGGCGTGCTGCCCAAGGACTACGCCCGCCCAGCGCTCGACAAGCAACGCCTCGGCCAGTTGATCGACATGATCAGCAATATCCGGGTCGGCGACGAGGCCAGCCGCGCCAAGGACGTGCTCGGCCGCGTCTACGAGTACTTCCTCTCGCAGTTCGCCAGCGCCGAGGGCAAGAAGGGCGGCGAGTTCTACACGCCGCGCTGCGTCGTCAAGCTGCTGGTCGAGATGCTCGAGCCCTACCGCGGCCGGGTGTACGACCCCTGCTGCGGATCCTCCGGCATGTTCGTGCAGTCGGTGGAGTTCATCCGCGCGCACGCCACGGGCAACGGCCATGGCGGCAACGCTGGCGCCAAGGCCAGGGCCGACATCTCGATCTACGGCCAGGAGTCGAACTACACCACCTGGCGCCTGGCGCGCATGAACCTCGCCATCCGCGGCATCGACTCCGGCCAGATCGCGCAGGGCGACACCTTCCAGAACGACCGCCACCCCGACCTCAGGGCCGACTTCATCCTCGCCAACCCGCCGTTCAACATCTCCGACTGGGGTGGCGAGCGCCTGCGCGACGACAAGCGCTGGCATTACGGCACGCCGCCGCCGGGCAACGCCAACTTCGCCTGGGTGCAGCACATCGTGCACCACCTCGCGCCCGCGGGCGTGGCCGGCTTCGTCCTGGCCAACGGCTCGATGTCGTCCAACCAGTCCGGCGAGGGCGCGATCCGCAGGAACCTGATCGAGGCCGACCTCGTTGACTGCATGGTCGCGCTGCCGGGCCAGCTCTTCTACTCGACGCAGATTCCCGCGTGCCTGTGGTTCCTGGCGCGCGACCGCAGGAACGGCACCCGAGCCGGAGGCGCTTCACGTTTCCGCGACCGCCGCGGCCAGGTTCTCTTCATCGACGCCCGCAAGCTCGGCCCGCTGGTGGACCGCACCCACCGCGAGCTGCCCGACGAGGACATCTCCCGCATCGCCAACACCTACCACGCCTGGCGCGGCGAGAAGGAAGCGGGTGAGTACGCCGACGTGCCCGGCTTTTGCAAAAGCGCGCAGCTGGACGAGGTGCGCAAGCACGGCCACGTGCTTACGCCCGGCCGCTACGTCGGCGCCGAGGCGCAGGAGGACGATGGCGAGCCGTTCGAGGACAAGATGAAGCGGCTCACCGCGACGTTGCGAGCGCAGCAGGACGAGGCCGCGAAGCTGGATGCCGCGATCGCCGCCAACCTGAAGGAGCTTGGGTATGGCGGGTGACGCGCGTCGAGCAACGGTTGGCGACTACGTCACTCTTGTTCGAGGTACGACCTACAAGGGCCAACTCGTCGGTGAACCAGGCCCGGCGCTGCTGGGGCTTGGGTCAATCGAGCCGGGAGGTGGATTTCGGACTGGCAACTACAAGACGTACGGCGGTGACTGCCCCGACGAGCTGATGCTGTTTCCGGGTGACGTTTACGCGTCACTCAAAGGGGCGACCAAAGATGGAAAGATGATCGGGTCCGTTGCGCGCGTTCCATCTTTGGTGCCAACGGGACGCCTTACGCAGGACACCGTGAAGTTGGTGTTTCGGACTCCAGACCCAGAGGACGCGACTTACGTGTACTGGGTTCTCCGCACTCCGCAGTACAGAGACTACTGCGCTGGGCACGCGATGGGTAGCGCCGTCGTCGCTCTGAGTCGCCGCGACTTCCTTTCCTACCCGGTCCCGCCGCCAACGACGGAGCGGCGAAGGGTGGTCGCTCTGCTTGACGCCATTGAAGAAAAGATCGAGCTGAACCGGCGGATGAACGAGACGCTGGAGGCGATGGCGCGCGCGCTCTTCAAGTCGTGGTTCGTGGACTTCGACCCCGTCCGCGCCAAGGCCGAAGGCCGCGACCCCGGCCTCCCCAAGCCTCTAGCCGACCTCTTCCCCGCCCGCCTCGTCGACTCCGAATTCGGCGAGATTCCGGAGGGGTGGGGGGTGGGGACGCTCGATAGTGTCTTGGTGCTGCAGAGGGGCTTCGATCTCCCTGCGACAGAGCGCACTTCAGGCGCGTACCCGGTGCTCGCGGCAAGTGGACCGAGCGGCACCCACAGCGACTTCAAGGTCCGCGGCCCCGGTGTCACCACGGGTCGAAGCGGTGTATTGGGTAAGGTGTTCTATGTCGCCGAAGACTTCTGGCCGCTCAATACGTCGCTCTGGGTGAAAGAGTTCCGGCACTCAAGGCCAGCGTACGCGTTCCATCTCTTGCGGGGCCTCGACTTCGCTCTGTTCAACGCGGGGTCTGCCGTACCGACTCTCAACCGGAACCACGTTCACACGCTGCCGTCGCTACTGCCACCTATGGGTCTTATCGATGCATTTGAACGATTCGCAAGCGGATGCCTCGCCCGAAAAAGGTACAACGACGAACAGGCGACGACGCTGGCGAGGTTGCGAGACGCGCTACTGCGGCGGCTCATCTCAGGTCAACTCCGAGTGCCAGATGCGGCACGACTTACCGCGCGGGCCATCTGATGTCCAGAATTCGTAAACTCGAAATCGCACACTTCAGATCAATTCGGCAACTTGCCTGGTGTCCGAGCGACGGCATCAATTGCCTCATCGGACCGGGTGATAGTGGCAAGTCGTCAATACTTGACGCGATCGATCTCTGCTTGGGTGCGCGCCGCAACATTCAGTTCACTGATGCTGACTTTCATCGGTTGGACGTCGGGACGCCTATCAGCATCTCTGTCACGCTCGGCGAGCTTGATGACGGTTTGAAGAACCTCGAGACCTACGGCATGTTCGTCAGGGGCTTCTATGCAGATTCCGGGCTGATCGAGGACGAACCGGAGAAGGATGCTGAAACCGTGTTGACCGTCAGACTCACGGTTGGCAGTGATCTGGAGCCTTCTTGGTCTTTGATCTCGGCACGCGCCGAAGCGCAGGGGCTTGAGCGAAACCTAAGCTGGGGCGACCGTGTGCGACTTGCGCCCACGCGGATTGGCGTGATGGCTGACTTCCATCTCAGCTGGCGGCGCGGCTCTGTGTTGAACCGCGTGTCTGATGAACGCGCGGACGCTTCGGCGGCCTTGGCTAAGGCCGCGCGTGATGCCAGGGCCGCCTTCGGCGACGAAGTGCAAGATCAACTCGGTGCAACGTTGGGCATCGTCGCGACAACGGCGAAGGAGCTTGGAATTCCAATTGGCGACAACATCAAGGCCATGCTGGATGCGCACTCGGTGTCGTTCAGCGGCGGAACCATCTCCTTACACGACGCCGAAGGCATTCCACTGCGTGGGCTGGGTATCGGTTCAGCGCGCCTGCTTATCGCAGGTCTTCAACGGAAGGCGGCGACACGAGCCACAATCATCTTGATAGACGAACTCGAACATGGGTTGGAGCCGCATCGAATCATCCGGCTGCTCGGCTCGCTGGGCGCCAAGGAGACCCCGCCACCGCTTCAGGTATTCGTGACAACGCACTCACCTGTCGCGCTCCAGGAGTTGGCCGGCAACCAGTTGTTCGTCACACGATCGGGGGCAGAAGAACACGACGTGCTGAAGGTCGGAACTGCGAATGACATTCAAAGCACGATCCGCAAGTATCCAGACGCCTTTCTCGCCCCTTCGGTCATTGTCTACGAAGGCGCCAGCGAAGTTGGCCTTGTGCGAGGACTCGATCAGTATCGAGCGGCCAATGGTTACGACGCGATTACCGCTCAAGGCACAGCCCTCCTTGATTGCGGTGGTGGCGATGCCGACATGCCGTTCAAGCGCGCCTCAGCGTTCCGTGCTTTGGGATACCGGGCCGCCGTCGTCAGGGACGACGACAAGAAACCGACTGCCGGCGTGGAAGCCGCCTTCATCGCCATCGGTGGCACTGTCGTCGCGTGGCGCGAGGGGCGCGCGCTGGAAGATGAGCTGTTCCTGAGTTTGACCGACGATGCCGTCGACAAACTGATAGACCGTGCAATCGAACTGCATGGCGAGGAACTGGTCAATGAGCACATCAAGTCAGCGTCTCAGAATGGGAAGGACTTAAACGCCATCCGCATGGAGGCGCTTATCGAAGGCGTCACGACTGAGAGTCGGCAGATCCTCGGCAGGGCCGCGAGGTCGAGAAAGGCCGGCTGGTTCAAGTCGGTCACATGGATGGAAGCCGTGGCACGGGATGTCGTCGGCCCCGACCTAGAAAGTGCGGAGGTAGGATTTCGAGCGCTAGTTGAGAAGGCGTTCGCGTGGACTAGCAATGCCGGGCAGTGACATCGACCTTCTTGCAATCGACCGCGGCACGGTTAGCGCGCCTGCCGGCTGTGGCAAGACGCACTTGATTGCGGAGGCGCTCACTCGCCACGCAAGTCCAAAGCCGATCCTCGTCCTGACACACACAAACGCTGGGGTCGCAGCGCTTCGTGGACGGCTTGACTACGCTGGCGTCCCCCCAAAGGCTTACCGGCTGTCGACGATCGACGGGTGGGCGATGCGGCTGATCGCGACGTTTCCCGCGCGAAGCGCTCATGACCCGGCACTTCTCGAGCTGGCGAATCCGGCCGTGGACTATCCGAAGATCCGTGTTGCGGCGATCAACCTGCTGAAGGCAGGGCATGTGAGTGACGTACTGGGCGCGAGCTATGCGCGACTCATCGTGGATGAGTATCAGGACTGCTCGATTCGCCAGCATACGGCCGTCGCCTATGCCGCCCAGACCTTGCCGCTCTGCGTACTCGGAGACCCGATGCAGGCGATCTTCGGGTTTGGTGCCGACATTCTAGCGAAGTGGCGCGAACAGGTCTGCGCGCACTTCCCATTGGCCGGCGAGCTTGACACGCCGTGGCGATGGATCAACGCCGGCGCGGAGGCACTTGGGAACTGGCTGCTCGATGCGCGGGGACGGCTGCTGCGAGGAGAATCCGTTGACCTTCGTGCGGCGCCACCGGCCGTTAGCTGGGTCGAACTAGATGGTACGGAGGACCACCAGAGACGACTTGCTGCCGCGCGCGTGCGCCCGCCAAACGAAAGCGGGTGCGTCTTGATTATTGGCGACAGCACGAACCCTGAGAGCCAACGCCAGTTTGCAAGCCAGACGCCCGGCGCCACAACCGTTGAAGCAGTAGACCTGAAAGACCTGGTCTCGTTTGCACGGACCTTCGACCTCACCGCGCCTGATGCGCTGGAGCGACTTGCACAGTTTGCCCAGCGCGTGATGAGCAACGTAGGTGCCGCGGACTTGGTCCGACGCGTGGACTCTCTAATGCGCGGCACCGCGAGAAGGCCTCCGTCACATGTTGAAGAGGCTGCGGTCGCATTCCTTCGGGCGCCGTCCCATCGAGCTGCAGTGGACGTCCTCGTTGAGATCGGGAAGGAAGGTGGAGTCCGAACTCACCGCCCGGCGGTCCTAAGAGCCTGCATCAAGGCTCTTCAGTTGTGTGATTCAGCAGGCGGAGTATCGCTTCATGATGCGGCGATCCGAATGCGTGAACAGAATCGTCTTCTTGGAAGACCGCTGCCGCGACGGGCGGTCGGCAGCACCCTGCTCTTGAAGGGCCTCGAAGCGGAGGTCGCTGTTATCCTGAACGCTGACGGATTGGATCGACGCAACCTCTATGTCGCTATGACGCGTGGATCGCACGCTCTTACGGTGTGCTCGCGTACCCCCGTACTAAACCCATCGATGTGACGGCCTTGGACCTGCGCTCAGCAACCTTCACGGAGTCTGTCGTCGAGCAAGCCGCACTGGTGTGGCTTGACAGCGCGGGCTGGCAGGCCCGCAACGGCGCCGAGATTGCTTCCGGAGAACCTGCCGCCGAGCGCGGCGACTTCGGGCAAGTGGTTCTGGCGCAGCGCCTGCGCCATGCGCTCGCGCGGCCAAACCCGGCGCTGCCCGCCGCGGCAATGGAAGACGCCCTCCGCAAACTGACGCGATCCGCAGGCTGGGACATCATTGTTCGCAACCGCGCGCTGCATCGCCCGCTGGTGGACGGCGTCACGGTTGAGTACCGCGACGCCGGCGGCAGCATCCGTGGCGCGCAGGCGCGGGTGATCAACTTCAACGACCCGGCAGGCAGCGACTGGCTGGCGGTGAACCAGTTCAGCGTCGTCGAGCACAAGCACTCGTGGCTGCCGGACGTGGTGCTCTGCGTAGACGGCGTTCTGCTGGCGGTGTTGGAACTCAAGAACGCTGCTGCCGAGAAGGCGACGATCTGGAGCGCCGTCCCGCGACTCCAGAGTTACCAAGCCCGGGTGCCAGTGCTGTTCGCACCGAACGCGGTGCTCGCCGTTTCCGATGGGTCGTATGCGCGCGTGGGCACACTCGGCGCCGGGCGCGAGTGGTTCAAGCACTTGTGCACCTTCGCGGGCGATACGCTGGCCAAGGCCTACGTTCCCGGGCGTCAGGAAGCACGAAGGTGACCAACCCGGGCGAAGCGGATATCCCCCGCGGCGAAGTCCTCGTCTACGAGGCGCCCGACGGTGCCGCCCGGGTGGATGTGCGCCTGGAGCGGGACACGGTCTGGCTCCGGCAAGAGCAGATGAGCCAACTGTTCGGGCGTGAGCGTTCGGTCATCACCAAGCACGTCCGCAACGTCTTCCGGGAGGGAGAACTCGACGTAGAAGCAGTATGTGCAAAATTTGCACATACTGCCGCCGACGGGAAGACGTACCAGGTCGACCACTTCAACCTAGACGTGATCATCTCCGTCGGCTACCGGGTCAAGTCTGCCCAGGGAACGCGCTTCCGCCAATGGGCCACCAACACGCTGCGCGACCACCTGGTGCAGGGCTACACCCTCAACCGCCAGCGCTTCGAGCACAACGCGCGCGAGCTGGAAGCCGCGCTCGCTCTCGTGCGCAAGGCCGCCGCCGGCGAAGTGCTGAGTACCGATCAGGGCCGCGGGCTGGTCGACGTCATCGCCCGCTACACACAGACCTTCCTGCTCCTGCAGCGCTACGACGAGGGATTGCTGGTCGAGCCGAAGGGCACCGCCGGCGGCCTGCTGCCACCGGCGCCCGAAGCGCGTGCCGCCATCGTGCGCCTCAAGCGGGATCTGCTCGCTCGCGGCGAGGCGACCGAACTGTTCGGACGTGAGCGCGACGACGGGCTGGCCGCCTTGCTCGGCAACCTCGACCAGAGCGTGTTCGGTGAGCCGGCATACCCGACCGTCGAGTCGAAAGCCGCGCACCTGCTGTACTTCGTCATCAAGAACCACCCCTTTTCCGATGGCAACAAGCGCATCGGCTCGTTCCTGTTTGTCGAGTTCCTGCACCGCAATGGGCGGCTGATCCGCAACGGGGAGGCCGTGATCAACGATGTCGGGCTGGCCGCGCTGGCGCTGCTGGTGGCCGAATCCGCACCGACGGACAAGGAGGTGATGATCCGGCTGGTGATGAACATGCTCGTGGAGCCGGTCACGTGAGCGGATTCACCGAATCCATTGTCGAGCAGGCCGCGCTGGCGTGGCTCGAAAGTGTCGGCTGGCGAGTTCGCAGTGGCGCCGGGATCGCCCCCGGCGAACCCGCTGCCGAGCGCGACGACTACGGGCAGGTCGTCCTGGCCCTGCGCCTGCGCGATGCGCTCGCGCGGCTCAACCCGGTGCTGCCGGCCGAAGCGCTGGACGATGCCTTCCGCAAGCTGACGCGGCCCGAAGGCGCCGACCTGATCGTTCGCAACCGCGCCCTGCACCGCCTGCTGGTCGATGGCGTGACGGTCGAGTACCGCGACGCCGGCGGCAGCATCCGTGGTGCGCAGGCGCGGGTGATCGACTTCGACGATCCGGCAGGCAACGACTGGCTGGCGGTGAGCCAGTTCAGCGTCGTCGAGAACAAGCATACGCGTCGGCCGGATGTGGTGCTGTTCGTCAATGGCCTGCCGCTCGCCGTGTTGGAGCTGAAGAACGCTGCTGCCGAGAACGCCACGATCTGGAGCGCTTTCCAGCAGTTGCAGACCTACCAGACCGGAGTGCCGACGCTGTTCGCGCCGAACGCGCTGCTTGCCGTCTCCGACGGCGTGGAGGCGCGCGTCGGCACGCTTGGCGCCGGGCGCGAGTGGTTCAAGCCCTGGCGCACGATCGCGGGGGAGACCCTGGCCGATGCGCACCTGCCCGAGTTGCAGGTGGTGATCGCGGGCCTGTGTGCGCCGCGGCGCTTTCTCGACCTGCTGCGCGATTTCATCGTCTTTGAGGACGACGGCGGTCGCATCACCAAGAAAATGGCTGGCTACCACCAGTTCCACGCAGTGCAGGTCGCGGTCGGCGAGACGCTGCGCGCGGCGCAGTTGCAGCGCGGAGCGCAGCAGTTGCAGGCGGGACAGGGGCGTTATGAGGCCGGCCGCGAGCCGGGCGGCCGGCCCGGCGACCGTCGCGTGGGCGTCGTGTGGCACACGCAGGGTTCGGGCAAGAGCCTGACGATGGCGTTCTACGCCGGCCGAATCATCCGCGAGCCGGCGATGGAGAACCCGACGCTGGTTGTGCTCACCGACCGCAACGACCTCGACGACCAGCTCTTCGGCACCTTCTCGCGCTGCCGGGACCTGCTGCGCCAGCCGCCGATGCAGGCCGGGAGTCGGGCGCACCTGCGCGAGCTGTTGAGCGTGGCAGCGGGCGGGGTGGTGTTCACCACCATCCACAAGTTCTTCCCCGAGGAGAAAGGCGACCGCCAGCCGACGCTCTCCGACCGACGCAACATCGTCGTGATCGCCGACGAGGCGCACCGCAGCCAGTATGACTTCATCGACGGCTACGCGCGCCACATGCGCGACGCGCTGCCGCACGCCTCGTTCATCGGCTTCACCGGCACGCCGATCGAACTGACCGACGCCAATACGCGCGCGGTGTTCGGCGACTACATCAGCGTCTACGACATCCAGCGCGCTGTACAGGACGGCGCGACGGTGCCGATCTACTACGAGAGCCGTCTGGCCAGGCTGGCGCTCGACGAGGCCGAGCGGCCGAAGATCGACCCTGGCTTCGAGGAGGCCACCGAAGGCGAGGAGGTCGAGCGCAAGGAAAGGCTCAAGACCAGGTGGGCGCAACTCGAGGCCGTGGTCGGCGCCGAGAGGCGGCTGGAGCTGTTGGCCAAGGACATCGTCGAGCACTTCGAGAGGCGGCTCGAGGCGATGGACGGCAAGGCGATGATCGTCTGCATGAGCCGGCGCATCTGCGTCGAGCTGTATCGCGAGATCGTCAGGCTGCGGCCAGGCTGGGACGACACCGACGACGAGCACGGAGCGCTCAAGGTGGTGATGACCGGGTCGGCCGCCGACCCGGCGAACTGGCAGCAGCACATCCGCAGCAAGCCGCGGCGCGAGGCTCTGGCCAATCGCTTTCGCGACCCGCAGGACCCGTTCAGGATCGTCCTCGTGCGCGACATGTGGCTCACCGGCTTCGACGCGCCGAGCCTGCATACCATGTACATCGACAAGCCGATGCATGGGCACGGTCTGATGCAGGCGATCGCACGTGTCAACCGCGTGTTCAGGGACAAGCCCGGCGGGCTGGTGGTGGACTACCTCGGCCTCGCGCAGGAGCTGAGGGAGGCCCTGGCGACGTACACCGCGAGCGGTGGCACCGGGCGCACGGCGCTGGACCAGGACGAAGCGGTCGCCGTGATGCTGGAGAAGTACGATGTCTGCTGCGGACTCTTCCACGGTTTCGACTGGTCTCACTGGACGACCGGCACGCCGCAGGAGCGGCTGGCCCTGCTGCCCCTCGCGCAGGAGCACATTCTGGCGCAGGAGAACGGCAAGGAGCGGTGCGTCGGCGCGGTGCGCGAGCTGTCGCAGGGCTTCGCGCTGGCGGTGCCGCACACCGAGGCGCTGCGCATCCGCGACGACGTGGCGTTCTTCCAGGCGGTAAGGGCGGTCCTCGCCAAGCGCGCGCCCGGCGATTCACGGCCCGAAGAGGACATCGAACACGCCGTGCGGCAGATCATCGCGCGCGCGGTGGCGCCGGCAGGCGTGATCGACATCTTCGCCGCGGCAGGGCTCGCCAAGCCCGACATCTCGATCCTCTCCGAGGAGTTCCTGGCCGAGGTGCGCGGCATGCCGCAGCGCAACCTCGCGGTGGAACTGCTGCAGAAGCTGCTCAAGGGCGAACTGGCGGCCCGCCGGCGCAAGAACGTCGTCCAGGCGCGCTCGTTCGCCGAGATGCTGGAGCAGACGATCCGCCGCTACCAGAATCGGGCGATCGAGGCGGCGCAGGTCATCGAGGAGTTGATCGGGCTGGCCAGGGAGATGCGCGAGGCGCACGCACGCGGCAGGGCGCTGCGGCTCTCCGACGACGAACTGGCGTTCTACGACGCGCTGGAAACCAACGACAGCGCGGTCAAGGTGCTCGGCGACGAAACGCTGCGCACGATCGCGCAGGAGCTGGTGAAGACCGTGCGCGCCAATGTGACCATCGACTGGACGCTGCGCGAGAATGTCCGTGCGCAATTGCGCGTGCTGGTGAAGCGGATTCTCAGGCGCTACGGCTATCCGCCGGACAAGCAGGAGAAGGCAACGGCAACCGTGCTGGAGCAGGCCGCCCTGCTCTCCGCGGAATGGGCGGCGGTGTGAGCGAAGCCCCCAGGAGTCAGAATTCCGGAACGGTAAAGTGGAGCCCTCTTGCCTGCGTGCGACTCAGATGTTCTCGGGCTCGTGCATCCACGCCGGGATGTCGCGCTGGCGTGCAGCACGCGCCAGACGTCGATGTGTTGCGGGCGCTCGATGTAGAACACAAGGTGGGGATGTCGTGCCAGCGGCCAGAAACGCAGGCCGGGCAGGTTCAATTCGTGGGCGTAGCGCGGCGATCCGGTAGCCGGCTGGCGAGCGATGTGCGCATAGGCTTGCTCGACGGCATCAATGAAGCCGAGCGCTGCCTGTTCAGCGTCTTCGCTGAGGCAGCAGGCAATCGCGTCATCAACGTCCCGGTTGGCCAGTTCACGCGGTACCACTGGCTTGGCCGTCACCCGTGCGCGCCGTCCTTCGCCGCCTTGCGCACCCGATCACGCAGCCCCTCGAAGTAGGCAGGATCGGCCGGTGCTGCAGGTCCGGACGCTGCGCCCGCGAGCAGGAGGCCGCGCAGTTGCAGGCGATCCTGGTCCCTGCGGATCAGTTCGCGCACGTACTCGCTGCTCGTGCCGTAGAAGCCTTGACTGACCTGCTCATCGACGAAGGACTTGAGTGCGTCAGGTAGGGATATGTTCATCGCGCTCATGGGTCAAGATTAGACGAATGCTGGAAGGGGGCTGGCATCCATGCTATTCATGGTCAGCATGACCAGTTTATCAAAGCCGCCATCTTATCCGCCAAAGCCGACGCTTGTGCGCCCTGGTCACTGGCCGCTTCAGGACGCCAAAGCTCGTTTCAGCGAGTTGGTGCGTCTGGTACGCAGCGAGGGGCCGCAGCATGTCACCGTGCATGGCCGCGATGAGGTCGTCGTCATCGCCGCCGAAGAGTTTCGCCGTCTCAAGGGCATTCGCACCGGGCAAGCATTGATCGACGCGTTGCAAGCCTCGCCGCACCGCGACATCGACATCGAACCCGCGCGCGTACCGATGCCAGTGCGGGACGTGAGCCTGTGACGGGTTGGCTGCTCGATACGAACGTCCTGTCCGAACTGCGACGCCCCCGGCCCGCACCGCAAGTGGCGGCCTTCGTCGCGGGGCAACCGCTCGATGTCCTGTTTGTCAGCACCGTCACTCTGGCCGAAATCCGCTTCGGCATTGAACTGGTTGCCGACGCCAACCGCTGCGCCGAACTGAACGGATGGCTGACTCACAAGGTGCGGCCCATGTTCGAGGAGCGAATTCTTCCCGTCACTGAAGACATCATGTTTACGTGGCGGCTGCTGGTCGAAGAGGGCCGCAAGACTGGCCATGCGTTTTCACAGCCCGACCTCATCATTGCCGCAACGGCGCTGCATCATGGCCTGACGGTGGTCACGCGGGACAGCGGCGACTATGCGAAGACGCGAGTTGCGCTATTCGACCCGTGGCGCGAGTGTGAATGAGTCGCGCGCTGCGCCAGGCTTCGACGCTTTGCGTCAGGCCGATCGGCAGGGCTTGCGGGGCCGGGGCGAGAGATGTCTTCCGCGTGATCCGCTCCAACCCGCCGACGTGGGACGATTTCCGCTCTCAGCGTGATCAGAGACCGGAGGCGACTTTCAACGTGTCCGAATGCCAGGCCCGGGGCCTCTCCGTGTTTGCCGACCGGTCGGGCTGTGACAAGGTGCGCAAACTGCCGCGCTTCCGCGGCACCTGGGTGTGTCGAGTCGGCCTCGACCGCGGCGCTGGGCGGATTTTGCACACGGGGCCCCAGTCTCACCATACATGGTGGCCATCTGCTGACTTCGACATCCTCGCCCAGTGCTGCGTGGAGAGCTCATGAAGACGATTCGCCACACCGCCACGCTGTATTACTACGACGGCCCCCAGGTATTCGAGGCTCGCGATGCCATTGGGGGCCATTACATCGCCGTTATGGTGGACCCGGAAGACGGGCGAGACCGCTACCTCGTGGCGGGCGTCGAGCCCGAGCGGCTACGACAATTTCGACTCGCCACGCTGGACCTCCGCGACTTGCTTCTCGCAAGGCCGGAGGATGCTTGGTACCTGGCTGCACCGAGCGGAGGCCTCGGCGATCCCCTGCCGCTCGTTCCTCAGGCCTCGCCCCTGGCCGACTTCGACGCTCTGCCCGAGCCCGGTTTCTTGCTCCATGACCAACCGGCGACAGCAGAGATCCTCAGCGAAGCGAGGGCACGCCATAATCTTGTGCTCGACATCGCAGTGGAGCCGCCGGAAGCTGCCCGGGGACACCGCATTCATGCCGGAACGCTTGCTGGTCTCCTCACGCACGTGCAGACGATGGTGAAGCACGCCTATCGAGCAGCCCTCCGGGAGTTGGCGCCTGCCAGTCGGCGCAACGTGGAGCAGACGGACGCGCATCTCTTGGATGTGGTCGTGGCCGCAGCGCCTGGATCGTTCCGCGTCGTGTTGGAGGCTTCGCGGGTGCCGGACCTCTTCGGCCAGAGCGAGCTGTCCCGCGCGATGGACCGGGTTGACCGCCTCTTCGCGGCCGTGGCCGATCCCCACCAAACACTCGAAACGGTCAAAGCCCATCGCGGCCACCTTGCGGGCGCCTATCTTCGACTTCTGCAGTTCCTGGTCCAGAACAGGACGGGGTTCCGCTACTCCTGGGCAGAGCCGGAGTTCAGTGAACCTCGGGCTCACGCGGTCGCTGAGGCGCAAGTGGGGCCTCTGGTCGACCTCCTCTCCGGTGTATCCAATCTGGGTTCGGAAGCCGTGGTGCTCGTCGGAGTATTGAGAAAAGCGGACGTGGACAGCGGCTCTTGGCGCGTCGCGACTGAGGAAGGCGACTTCTCCGGAAGGACTCTGGAAGGAGGTCCCAGCCTCGCCGGTCTGAAGCTGGAGAGCAACTACCGATTCAGTTGCCTGGAAGAGATCGAGGAGACACAGGGTAGCGGGCGGGAACAGCGGACCCTCTACCTGATGGAACATGAGCCAGCCTGAGGGTTTGGGTGACCATGTTTGCCGAGACTCACACCGAAGACGCCTTCGAGACCGTCATCGAAGCGCACCTCCTCCGGAACCGGTACGTATCCGTCGACCGCAAGAGCTTTCACCGCGGCCTCGCCATTTTCTCCGAGTTCATGCTCGCCGCCATTCTCCAGACGACGTCTGGCGAATCTCGTTTGCGGAAGCTGGAGGCTCTGCACGGGGACAAGACCGGCGAGCAGATCCTCGGCGATCTGTGCAAATGGATGGACCAGAACGGTTCGCTCGCGACCCTGCGCCATGGCGT
>JAGFNJ010000038.1 GCA_017592775.1 Candidatus Accumulibacter conexus
CACCTCCGCCACCTTCGATGCCGGCAACACCCCGGAGAAGATTCCCCTACTTCCCTGCGCAAACTGATGTCTCAGCTTGACCGCCTCTCGCCTCAGGCTTTCCTGTTGTGCACTCGCCGCTTTCACTCTGATCCACCTCCTCAACGGATGTCCTACCAAGAAACCTCGTGGCAGGAGCTTACTTCCATTAATTCGGTAATGACAATAGGGTAACGTAGCGCCATGACGGGCAAGAACGGCATGGCGGATTGGCGTCCTTCAGCCCTGGCTTCGAGCAGATCGAGCACGAAACCGATGGGCAGGTCTGGATTGTCTGCGATCACCTGCCGGGCAGAGGGCAACCGTCTGATTCGGTCGAGCAAGTCGACCAGCAAGGTGGTCACGAGTGCATCCGGGTCGACATTGGCAAACAGGCGATTGAACTCCTCGGCCAATTCGTCCGGTACATCAACGTTCAGCGTGGCCATGGCGAATCAGGTCGCCTCGGCGTGCGCGACCGGCTTCGATTCCAGGTAGAGCGTGTCGTAACTCAGGTCGACTTCACCCGGCCATTCGACGGAGCCGGCCACCACCTTGGCAAGACCGAACAGGCCGGGGTGCCGGATGCGCGTGAATACACCCTTTTCGAGGTAAGGCGCAGCATCGAAAATCCGGGTTTCGCCGTTTTCGAAGTACAGCAACAAACGATAGTCCGGCAGTGGGGTCAGGTCTTTGACGTAAGGGTTCATGGCTGTTCTACGCCGCAGACTCCCCGGTATAGCCCCAAGCTTCGAATTGCGGGAGTAGTTTCGGGTCATCCTTGAATGCCTGGAAATACACATATTCCGGCGCAAGGTCGGCGCCATTTGGCCAGACGATGGTTTTCAGCTCGCCATCCACCCTGACCTGGCGAAATTGCTCGATGTCCTTCAGTGGCAGAAATACCCCCTGACCCAGTGCATCGGCAAGATCGGCAACGCCGGAACGACCGTTGTCGAAAGTGACGGCCAGTTTGTAATCGTCCAGATATTCGACAGCGGTGATGTGCAGGATCATGGTCTTACTCCAGCGGCTCGATAGGCTTGGGCATTTGCGCCTGACGGCACAGTTCCCAGTCGTTCATCAATTCTACCTTGTGCAATTCACGCCATTCGAGCACATGACGAAGCGCGCGCGGTGGAAATTTTCCTTCAACAATGCCGGTTTCGATCTCGACCGTGATTTCGAATTCGCCATATTTCGCATGAAAGTGGGGTGGCGCATGGTCGTTCCAGAGCATCGTAATCACGATGCCGAGAAACCGGCTGATGATGGGCATGGTCAGTTTTCTCCTTGCAGGGCGGCGGCCAGTACGCCCTTCAGTTTAGCCCGCGTCTCGCCAATTTTCGCTTGCAGGGCGACATATTCGGCGAGCAACGTTTCCGGATCATGCACCACAGCATCCGGGCTGTGGGGATTCTTGATGTCGAGGTTGTAGTTGCGCGCCTTGATGTCGGCGGCGCTGACCTTCCAGGCGAATTCGTTCTCGACCCGGTTGTTCCACCAGGCCTTCTCGGCTGCGAACTCCTCGATGCGCATGGGCTTGGTCTTGTTGTAGCTCTTCACGCCTGGCGGGTAGGGGTGTTCGTAGAACCAGACGTCCCGTGTCGGCGTGCCCTTGGTGAAGAAGAGCAGGTTGGTCCTGATGCCGGTGTAGGGGTTGAAGACGCCGTTGGGCAGGCGGACGATGGTGTGCAGGTTGCAGGTTTCGAGCAGTTGCTCCTTGATGCGCGTCTTGATGCCTTCGCCGAACAGCGTGCCGTCGGGCAGCACCAGCGCGGCGCGGCCGCCGTCCTTGAGCAGGTGCATGATGAGGACGAGGAAGAGGTCGGCGGTTTCGCGGGTGCGGAAGGTGGCGGGGAAGTTGCTCTCGATGCCGTCTTCTTCCATGCCGCCGAAGGGCGGGTTGGTGACGATGACATCGACGCGGTCGCGCGGGCCGTAGTCGCGCAGCGGGCGGGCGAGGGTGTTGTCGTGGCGGACGTTGGTCGGCACGTCCAGCCCGTGCAGGATCATGTTGGTGGTGCACAGCAGGTGCGGCAGCGGCTTCTTCTCGACGCCGTTGATGCAGCGCTGCAGGAGTTGCTCGTCTTCGACCGTCCTGACGTGTTGCTTGCGTACGTGTTCGATGGCGCAGGTGAGGAAGCCGCCGGTGCCGCAGGCGGGGTCGAGGATTTTCTCGCCCAATCGGGGGGCGACCGCATCGACCATGAATTGGGTGACCGGACGCGGCGTGTAATACTCGCCGGCGTTGCCGGCATTCTGCAGGTCGCGCAGGATCTGTTCGTAGAGGTCGCCGAAGAGGTGACGGTCCTGCGCCTTGTTGAAGTCGACGCCGGCGACGATCCTGTTGATCACCTGGCGCATCAGGTGGCCGGACTTCATGTAGTTGTAGGCATCCTCGAAGACGCTGCGGATGACGAAGCCGCGCCGGTCGGCATGCGCCGGCTGCAGGTTCTTGAGGGTGGGGAAGAGCCGGATGTTGATGAAGTCGAGCAGCTCGTCGCCGGTCATGCCCTCGGGGTCGGCCGCCCAGTTGCGCCACCGCAGCCGCTCGGGGATCGGCGAACGGTAGTCGCCATCATTCGCTTCGAGCAGCTCGTACTCGGTTTCCTTGTCGTCGTAGATCTTGAGGAAGAACATCCAGACGAGCTGGCCGATGCGCTGCGCGTCGCCATCGACGCCAACATCCTTGCGCATGATGTCCTGGATGGATTTGATGGTGGTGGAGAGGGACATGAGCCAGGGCTCAGGACGTGGCGGAACGCTGCGGTGGCGCCGAAATCGCCGCTGCCGTCACATGCACCTTGTTGCCGACAAGCTGCAGGTCACACGAAACAATGAAGCGCTTGTCGTCGGGAAACATGAGGCGCTTTTTTTCGATCAGCCGCAGAAGCTCTGCCTGCGCCGCCGCCGCACCACCCGGGTCGGTTTTTCGAGCGAAGTCGCCAAGATTCTTCAGCGTATTCGCCTGCTCTTCCAGGGGCAACAGGCTGACATTCCATGCAAGAACGATTGCCTTCGCCCGATGGCGGTATTCGTCCAGCGACGCATCCTCACCGACTTCGCTGTCGAGGATTTTGCTGATGCCGTTGGAAATCTTCTGCTCCTGCGGCAAATCGCTGCGAATCACCAGTGGATGATCGACCCCCCATGCCTTCAGTCTCGATTGTGTGGCATTCAACAATTCCCTTGTCCGCGCTGCGACCTTGCGACGACTGGCTTTCCCCATGCTGCTGCTTCCTTTTCCCTATGCGTAAAGTTGCTGTTCAAGTTCCTGAACGGCCTTGAGGTAGCCGGACTTGCCGCCAAAGGCGGCAACCAGTTCCGGCGCGGTCCCCAGCCTGGAAAATGGATCAAGCGTCAGAATCTTGATGTCTTCGATGCTCTCGATGCCGGTGTCGGCGTACTTGACGAGCAGGGCGTCGAGGACGGCGCGGGCCTGGTCGCCATACCTGGTGAAGACGTCGCGCTTCCTGAGCTGTTCGGCGCGCTCCTTGCGCGACAGCGGCGGGCGGTCGAAGGCGACGTGGCAGATCAGGTCGAAGGGGTCGAAAGCCTTGCCCTGTTTCTTGCCGACTTCCTCGGCCAGTGCTTCGAGGAGCACGCCCTGGGTTTCGAGTTCGTCGATGACTGCCTTCTTGCGCTCGGCGCCGGTCCAGCGGCGCAGGAAATCATCGACCGAGGCGTACTCCTTGCGCACGGCCTTGCGCGTGTAGTCCTTGAGCGACTCGGTGATCAGCTTGCCGTCCGGGCCGTAGTACTGGACGCGCTCGGCGACCACGTAGACGGTGACCTCGCCGCCGACGACGTACTTGATGCGCTTTTCGCCCCGAGGTTGGGGAGGGAATGGCGGCTCGGGGGGAGTTTCGCCGGGCGGAATGTCATCGTCAGCGGGGGGAGGGTCCGGCGGAACAGGAGGGTCATCACCCTTGGGTTCATGGATTTGCTCGGCGGGGCCGTCGAAATCCGGGTCGGCAAACAGCTCCGTGGCCTTCTTGAAGTCCATGATGGTGAACCAGTACTTGTCGAAGTCCTCGTTGATGCGGGTGCCGCGGCCGATGATCTGCTTGAATTCGGTCATCGACTGGATGCGCTGGTCGAGGACGATGAGCTTGCAGGTCTGCGCGTCGACGCCGGTGGTCATCAGCTTGCTGGTGGTGGCGATGACCGGGTAGCGGCTCTCCGGGTCGATGAAGTTGTCGAGTTCGGCCTTGCCTTCCTGTTCGTCGCCGGTGATGCGCATGACGTACTTGCGGTTCTCGGCGATGCGCTCGGGGTTGAGGTTGGTCAGCGCCTGGCGCATGCGCTCGGCGTGGTCGATGTCCTCGCAGAAGACGATGGTCTTGGCGAAGGGGTCGGTGGCCTTGAGGAATTCGGTGATCTTGCCGGCGACGAGTTCGGTGCGCTTCTCCAGCACGAGGCTGCGGTCGAAGTCCTTCTGGTTGTAGATGCGGTCTTCGATCAGCTTGCCGTGCCTGTCGGTCTGCCCCTGGCTGGGCCGCCAGCCCTGCAGGTCCTTGTCGATGTCGATGCGCACGACCTTGTAGGGGGCGAGGAAGCCGTCGTCGATGCCCTGGCGCAGCGAGTAGGTGTAAACCGGCTCGCCGAAGTAGTGGATGTTGGAGACGTCCTTCGTTTCCTTGGGCGTGGCGGTCAGGCCGATATGGGTGGCGCCGGAGAAGTAATCGAGAATCTCGCGCCACGCCGAGTCTTCGGCGGCGCTGCCGCGATGGCATTCGTCGATGACGATCAGGTCGAAGAAATCGGGCGAGAACTGCTTGTAGATGTTCTTTTCTTCTTCATTGCCGGTGACCGCCTGATAGAGCGACAGGTAGATCTCGAAGGCCTTGTTGGCCTGCCGGTTGACGATTTTGGTCATCGCCTGGCCGAAGGGCTTGAAGTCGTTGGTGCGGGCCTGGTCAGCGAGGATGTTGCGGTCGACGAGGAAAAGGATGCGTTTTCTGGCTTTCGACTTCCACAGCCGCCAGATGATCTGGAAGGCGGTGTAGGTCTTGCCGGTGCCGGTGGCCATGACCAGCAGGATGCGCTGCTGTCCGCGGGCGATGGCTTCGATCGTCCGGTTGATGGCGTTGATCTGGTAATAGCGCGCGGTCTTGCCACTGCCGTCGTCGTAGTAGGGCGTCTCGACCGTGACCCGCTTTTCGGGGCCGGCGATGCCCTTCCAGGCGCAGTAGCGTTGCCAGAGCTCGTCTGGCGTCGGGAAAGCGTCGATCGCCATTTGCTGCTCGATGGGGGCGTGTTGGCCGGTGCGGTCGTGCACGAGGAAAGCGTCGCCGTTGCTGCTGATGGCGAAGGGGAGGTCGAGCGTCTCAGCGTAACCCAGCACCTGCTGCATGCCGTCGCCGACGCTATGGTTGTTGTCCTTGGCCTCGATGACGGCGATGGGCAGGTTGGGGGCGTAGTAGAGGATGTAGTCGGCCCGCTTCTGCTTGCCCCGCGTGTGCAGCTTGCCGCGCACGATGACGCGGCCCTTGGTGAAGCTTACTTCTTCACGCACCTGAGTGGCGAAGTCCCAGCCTGCCCGCTGCAGGGCAGGGGTGATGTACTGGGTGCAGATGTCGCGCTCGGAGAGGCTTTTCTTGTTGGGCACGGAAGAGCGGCTGAAGCGCGGGTGACTGCGTGAATGCCCATGTTACTGCGGCATCGCGCGGGATGATAGTCCGGCACCCGCCACCGACTCGCCGTTCCGCTGCCAAACTCGGATGCCTGTTGGCGACCGTCCTATTGATCTGTCTCGTCGTTGATGTGCAAGTCGCGTCAGCGACTCGCGAATCGGGGGAAACGGTCATGACTTTCATCATCAGGGGTGTGCGCAAGTCATGACCGTTCGCTCCATCGCGGCCTGCTCGCGACGATTTCTTCACAAGCTCTCAGCCGCCGCCCCGCCGCCAGGTGTGCCAGCGTTCGACCCAGCGCAGCAGCTCTGCCGGCGCGTGCGCCTTCTTCCAGACGCCGGCGACGTACTTGTTCGCCTCGGCGAGCGTCGGGTAGATGTGGATCGTGCCGAGGATGCGGTTGAGCCCGATTCCCTGCTTCATCGCCAGGACGTATTCGGCGATGAGGTCGCCGGCGTGCTCGCCGACGATCGTCACGCCGAGGATGCGGTCCTTGCCGGGAACGGTCAGCACCTTGATGAAGCCATGTGCCTCGCCGTCGGCGATCGCGCGGTCGAGGTCGTCGATGTCGTAGCGCGAGACCTCGTAGGCGATTCCGCGCTCCTTCGCCTCCTGCTCGTTGAGGCCGACGCGGGCGACCTCGGGCTCGACGAAGGTCGACCACGGGATCACCGAGTAGTCGGCGCGGAACTTGCGAAACGGCGCGAAGAGGGCGTTGACTGCGGCGTACCACGCCTGGTGCGCGGCGGTGTGGGTGAACTGGAACGGCCCGGCGACGTCGCCGGCGGCATAGATGTTCGGGTAGCGCGTCTGCAGGAATTCGTTGATCGCGACCGTGCGCTCACCCGGGATGCCGAGTTCCTCGAGGCCGTAGCCGCTGAGGTTGCCGACGCGGCCGAGCGCCACCAGCAAGCCGTCGAAGGGGATGCGGACCGCGCTGCCGGCATGTTCGGCGACCAGGATCTTCTCGCCCTGCTCGATGACGAACTCCTTCGCCTGGTGCTCGAGCAGCAGCCGCACGCCCTCGGCGCGAAAGCGTTCGGCGACCATCGCCGACACCTCGGGATCCTCGCGCGGCATGATGCGCGGACCACGCTCGACCTGCGTCACCTGCGCGCCGAGGCGGGCGAAGGTCTGCGTCAACTCGGAGCCGATCGGCCCGCCGCCGAGAACGAGCAGGCGGCGCGGCAACTGGCGCAGGTCCCAGACGGTATCCGATGTCAGGTAACCGACCGCATCGATCCCCGGCAGCGGTGGCACGAAGGGCCGCGCACCGGTGGCGATGACGATGCTGCGCGTGCTGAGCGTCTGCGTCGTGCCGTCGTGGCGGCTGATCTCGACCTGCCACGGCGAGACGATTCGCGCCGAGCCCTCGACCACATCGACGCCGAGCTGGCTGTAGCGCTCGACCGAGTCGTGCGGCTCGACGGTACGGATGATCCGCTGCACACGTTCCATCACCTCGGCGAAGTCGAAGCGTGCTGTGGCCTCGGCAATGCCGAACTCGCGCGCGCGGGCGATGTGCGACAGCAGCTTGGCCGAACGGATCAGCGCTTTCGACGGCACGCAGCCGGTGTTCAGGCAGTCGCCGCCCATGCGGTGCTTCTCGACCAGGGTCACCCTGGCCTTGACGGCAGCGGCGATGTAGGAAGTGACGAGGCCGGCGCTGCCGGCGCCGATGACCACCAGGTTGCGGTCGAAGCGCGGCGGTCTCTGCCAGCCGGCGTAGACCTTGCGCGCCTGCCCCGCGTCGACGATCTTGCGCGCCAGCAGGGGAAACAGACCAAGCAGCGCGAACGAGGCGAGCAGGCCGGGCGAGACGATGCCGGCCAGTGAATCGATGCGCGCCAGTTGCGTGCCGGCATTGACGTACACGACGGTGCCGGCGAGCATGCCGACCTGACTGACCCAGTAGAAGGTGCGCGCCTTCATCGCCGTCAGTCCGAGCAGCAGATTGACCAGGAAGAAGGGGAAGACCGGGATCAGCCGCAGCGTGAACAGATAGAACGGACCGTCCCGCCGGATGCCTTCATCCACCGCCTTGAGGCGTTCGCCGAAGCGCCCGCCGACCCAGTCGCGGAGCAGGAAGCGCGCGGCGAGAAAGGCCAGCGTGGCACCGATCGACGAGGCAAAGGAGACGATGACGGTGCCCCAGAGCACGCCGAAGATGGCGCCACCGGCGAGGGTCATCAGCGCGGCGCCGGGCAGCGACAGCGCGGTGACCGCGACGTAGGCGAGGAGATAGAGGCCGGCAACCTGCCACGGGTGCTGCCGATGGTAATCGCCGAGCGCCGCCTGCTGCGCCTTCAGCGCATCGAGGCTGAGATACTGGCCGAGTCCGAGCTGGAAGTAGGCGACGACGGCGACGGCGATGACGGCGAGGATGACGATCTTCTTGCTGTTCATGCTCATTCCTGGGCTGTGGTTGCGTGCGCTGGGGCGTGCCCGGCGGTGCCGGTATTGTCGGTGCTGATGATGTTTCGTCGCTGTCGTCGGCGAGAACTTACGCGCCATCGGGGCGCGGCCGCGGGCGCCCCGGTCGTTGCGACACCGCCCGACCGACCGGCGGGCGCCGCGGCGATGGTTGCGGCGCTGCGGCAGCGACTGCCGCAGCTTCAGGCCAGAGCCCGGTCGACCGCCGCCTGCGCGTGGATCGCGGCGGTGTCGAACAGAGGCAGCGGAGAATCGTTGGCACCGACGAGCAGCGCGATCTCGGTGCAGCCGAGGATGACCGCCTGCGCCCCCTGCGCTGCCAGCTCGTCGATCACCTTGCGGTAGAGTTCGCGCGACTCGTGGCGGATGATGCCGCGGCAGAGTTCGTCGTAGATGATGCGATGGACGGCGGCACGCGCGGCGGCGGCGGGAACGACGACGCGCAGGCCGTGGTGCTGTTGCAGGCGGTCGCGGTAGAAGGCTTCCTCCATCGTGAAGCGGGTGCCGAGCAGGCCGACGGTGTGGTGGCCCGAATCCGCGACCGCCGTCGCCGTCGCGTCGGCGATGTGCAGCAGGGGGATCGTCACCGCCGCTTCGATTTCGGCGGCGACACGGTGCATGGTGTTGGTGCACAGCAGCAGGAAGTCGGCCCCGGCCGCCTGCAGCGCGACCGCGGTCCGCGCCAGCAGGGCGCCGGCGGCATCCCAGTCGCCTGTCTCCTGCAGCCGCTCGACGTCGTGGAAATCGACGCTGTAGAGGATCAGCTTCGCCGAGTGCAGGCCGCCGAGACGGGCGCGGACCTCCTCGTTGATCTGCCGGTAGTAGGGCAGCGTCGATTCCCAGCTCATGCCGCCGATGAGGCCGATCGTCTTCATCGCCCGCACCCGAATTGCCTGGCTGCGTCGGCCGGCGGCTTCACGCGCTTCCTCCGGGCAGATCGGCGAAGAGACGCATGAAGCGGCGGTCGATCCAGTCCTTCCAGTGCCAGACCCAGCGTCCGGCGGCAGAGAAGGCGCCGCGCGAGGCGACGGCACAGCGGTCGCCGGTGCTGATCAGCGCCAGCCAGCGGCGCTGCGGGCGGAAGTGGATGAGCGTGCCGCCGGCGACGGCGCGGCGCAGGTTGCCGGCCAGCGGCTGGCCCATGCGGACGGCGAAGACGCCCGCCTTCTCGCGCGGATGGTCGATCATCGACGCGCAGTCACCGGCAGCGAAGATGCGCGTTTCGTCCGCCACCTGCAGCGTCTCGCCGACGCGCAGGAAACCGTCGTCATCGACCGCCAGGCCGCTGTCGCGCAGCCACGCTGCGCCGCCGGCGCGGGTCACCCAGACCACCTCGTCGGCGGCCAGCCGCTCGGCGCCGTTCGTCCCCTGCCACTGCAGCCAGCCGGCACCGGCGTCATCGACGGTAGCGGCGAGGTGCAGTTGCACGCCACGCGCCGTCAGCACGCGGCGAAACTGGTGCCGCACGGCGCGCGAGTGCGTCGCCAGGATGTCCGTGTCGCGCGTCAGCAGGTGCCAGCGCAGCCGTTCGGGGTCGGCGTGCAGCTGCGCGAACTCCTGCCGCAGGCGGTGCTGCATGGCGAGCAGCAGCTCGACGCCGGCGGCACCGCCGCCGACGACGGCGATCGTCAGCGGTTGTGCCGCCGCGTCGCCGGCAGCGGCGAGCAGCCGCGCACGTTGCAGCAGCGCCAGCCAGCGCTCGTTGAAGCCGCTGATCGGCTTCACCGGGACGACGTGCATGCTGCCTTCGGCGCCGAGGTCGATGCGCGGCGTCGAGCCGACGTTGATCGACAGCAGATCCCATGACAGGCTGCGGCCGCTGCGGCAGTGCGCCAGGCGGGCGCCGCGATCGATGCCGGTCACCTCGTCGGCGACGAAGCGGGCGCCGGCGAAGGCCGCCAGCCGCGGCAGGTCGATGTGCACCTGGTCGAAGTCGTAATGCCCGGCGACGTAGCCGGGCAGCATGCCGGAGTAGGGGGTGCGGGCGGAGCTCGAGACGACCGTCAGGCGGGCGCCGGCAAGCGGCTGCAACCCGAGTTCGCGCAGGACGATGACGTGGCTGTGGCCGCCGCCGACGAGCAGGATCTCGCCTGGGCGGCCGGATTCGGAGGAGGGCATGGCTTGCAGGCTGGGCAGTTTCCGGGCGCGAGGTCGACGAGTGTAGCGAAAGCGTGGCCGCGTGCGCGGCGCGTTGTAAGGAAAGAGCCGGCGCGGGCGACGAAACGGTAGCAAACGGCACGAGAATGGCGCCAAGTGGCACCATTTGCGCTGCAGCGTGGTCGAAGAGGCCTGGGCTGCAGAGCCTGTCCTGCCCAAATGGAGAAGAAAAACGATGAACCGCAGACAACTGATCACCGGCGCCGGCGCCCTGTTTGGCCTCGGCATGCTGCCCTTCACCGTTGCCGGCGGCGCCGGGCGCAGCTTCCCGCTGCAAAAGACCAGCGCCGAATGGAAGCAGCTCGTGTCGCCGGCGGCCTACCAGGTGCTGTTCGAGGAGGGCACCGAGCGCGCCGGCAGCAGTCCGCTGAACGACGAGAAGCGTGCCGGCACCTACGTCTGCGCCGCCTGTTCCAACCCACTGTTCGACAGCGCCAGCAAGTACGACAGCGGTACCGGCTGGCCGAGCTTCTGGCAGCCGCTGCCGGGTGCGCTCGGCACCTCGACCGACTACAAGCTGATCTACCCGCGCACCGAGTACCACTGCGCGCGTTGCGGTGGCCACCAGGGTCACGTCTTCAACGACGGCCCGCCACCGACCGGCAAGCGCTACTGCAACAACGGCGTCGCGCTCGCCTTCGTCCCGAAGGGAACGCCGCTGCCGGCGCTGCGGACATGAGCCAGAGCCGCTGCCGGTGGCGCGAAGCGTGCCGCGCGGCCGGCGGCGGTTGCACGGCCCGTCCGGCGCTGCAGTCGGCCGCTGCCGCCGACTCCCGCAGCCGGCGCGCACGGTTGCCGGCGACGCCGCGATGACTGCTGGCCAGCGCGGCAGCGCGCTGCTCGTGCGGCACGGCCGCCTGCTTGCCGTCTTCGCCTTCCTGACGCTGCTCGCCGCCGGCTTCGCGCTGCTCGGGGCCGGCGAGCATTTCAGCGTCGAGGCGATCCGGCAACGCCTGCTGCTGCACCCGGTGTGGGGCTTCCTGATCTTCGTCGGCCTGTTCGCCCTCGGCAACCTGCTGCAGGTTCCCGGCTGGCTCTTCCTGGCGGCGGCGGTGGTGGCGCTCGGACCGGCGACCGGCGGCGTGCTCACGTACCTCGCCGCCGCCACCGCCTGCGCCACGACCTTCCTCGTCGTCCGCCGGATCGGCGGCAACGCGCTGCGCGAATTCCACCAGCCGTGGGCGCGGCAGCTCTTCGCGCAGCTCGATTCCTCGCCTGAGCTGGCGGTCGCCGGTCTGCGCCTGATGTTCCAGACGATGCCGGCGCTCAACGTCGCCCTTGGCCTGTCGGGAATCCCGTTTCGCGCCTACCTCAGCGGCACGCTGCTCGGCCTGCCATTGCCGATCGCCGTCTATTGCCTGTTCTTCGACCAGGTCGGCCGCATCCTCGGTAGCGGCAGCTGAGGCCCTTGCCGCTGCGGTGCGCCACGCCAGCGGCTGGCTCACGGCCGCTGTCCGCTTCAATCCATGCTACCGGGCGGCTTCGATCAACTCGATATCCTTTTTCAGCAGCTCGTTGACGAGTTGGCCAACGTCGACGCCGCGGGCGCGGGCGCAGACAAGCAGATAGGCTTCCACGTCGGCTTCCAGATACACCGGTAGATTCAAACGGGTCTGGGGTCGGTGGAACTGGCCACGCCGCCCATGCGAAAAATCGATCTCGGCGGGGAGGTCTTCATCATGTTGATCGGTCTGATCGTTCATGGCGTTCAGTTGGGCTGAGGAACGAAGCCCGACAACCGGAGCGAACCCGGCGAACCGGGAAGCCGCCGAGCCGTCGGTGCCCTGATCGTGTCGGTCTGCGGCTGACCGTGACGCGATGACACTCGCCACGGCCATTTCTGGAGATCACCTGGGGCCGTTGCCGCTCGTCCCGGCTACACCGGCGGCTGGCAGGCAGGCGGCATCGCCTGCTGCCGGCTGAACGGTGGCCCGTTGCGGATGCGCGCGAAGTACGACAACCAGGCAGCCGAACCAGGTGGCCAGTTGGCGAGAAACTGCTCCTGCCAGCGCCCGCCGTCGAAGACGATCGGCAGCGCGTCGACATGCAGTCCGGCCGCACGCAGGCCGTAGAGCGTCGGGTGCGGCGACGGCGAGAGGGCAATCCGGGTCAGCAGCCCGTCCTGCTCGCCGGCGAAATTGGGCATCCCCGCCGCGCCGTTGTTGATGACGACGCGCGGCTGGCGGCCGTCGCCGAACGAGCGCAGCGCCGGCAGGCAGGTGTGCGTGCTGGCGAAGACATCGACCGCGGCGGCGGTGAATGCCTGGTCGATCCACTGCCGGTTGTTCGCGTCGTCGAGCGCGGCGGCAGCGAAGCGCCAGCCGGCGAGCGAGTCGGCGTCGCCATGAACGACGGCGGCCGCCGCCTCACCGACACGGTAGCGGGCGAACATCGGCAGCTTCGCCAGTGCCCCGACGATCGCCGGATGGCGTGTGGCGGTCGCCTGCAGGCGGGCGTGGATGCGGTTCGAGCGCTCGACGACCGCGTCGTCGACCGATTCCGGATAAGCGCAGCCACAGCCGGCGCCAGCCTGCGGTGCGACGAGTTCGGCCTCGACGTTGCCGACGATCGCGTCGTTGGCGAGCACCACCTCATTGATCGCGACGAAGCTGGCTTCGTCGACGTTGAACCAGTTGAAGTCGCCGTTGAAACAGAGAGCGGCGCTACCCCGTTCGGCGGCGAACAGGGCGCTGACGCGCGCCAGCGCCGGCAGGTTGCCGTACAGGCCGCCGACGACATAGAGGGTGTCGACCACCCGCTCGGGCGCACGCGCGAGTGCGGCGGCGCCGTAGCGGTAGGCCAGCGGGCAGACGCGGCCGGCAGTCTTCGTCATTGCTCGCGGCGCGAGGCGCCGGTCGATGAAGCCGTTCCGGCGAGCTTCGCTGCGCGCCCGGCGCGCCGGCTACAGTCAATCAGACCGCGCGACACCGGAAACAGACCAGGCGCGGGGCGCCCCTCGTCCGGGATCACCAGCTTGTCGAGATGATCGCTCAGGTGGATTGCGGCCGGGTCGAGTCGCGCGCGGTCACGTTCCAACTCGAGGTCGAGATCGATCGCATCCCCGGTGGCCGCCAGCGCGAGCGTCGTCTTGCCTGTGTCGCGCGGTCCGACCAGCGCCACGGCGGGAGTGTACGCCGGGGCATCGCGAAGTGCCGAGGAGAGAATGCGCTCGATCATGGTTGCCATTGTGGAGTCATGTTCCATGCTCCGCAATGATGCCGGCGCCTGCGGCGTACAGCTTCGGCTGCGGCTGCGGCGGCGTTGCGGCATGCGTCGCAGTTGCGCCCGTCGCCTGGCGGAAAGTCTGTCCGCAGACTGCTGCTCCCGCGCGAACGGCCATGATGTCCAGGCGGGTGCAGTTGCCATCACGGACCCGGCGTGACGGCCGCCGGCGCAGCCGCGCCGCTCGCTGCCGCCGTGCCGGACAAGGATGGGAGATCCGACACGCCACTGCCGCAGATCCTCCGGGTGGCTCGCGGCAGTGACCCGATGCCTGTGACACCTCAGCCAGCAGGCTTGCTGCGTTGACCATTCTCCCAAGACGGGAGATGCTCTGCGTGATGAGGGTCATTGCCAAGAGCAGCCTGCAGAAGTTCTGGGAGCGCCCGGGTTGCGCCGATGCGCGAGGCCCGCTTCAAAGTGGGTACGAAGAGGCACTCGGAGCGAAGTGGCGCACACCACAGGACATCAAGGATCAGTTCGCCAGCGCGAGCATCTGCGGCAACAACCGCGTGGTATTCAACGTGGGCGGCAACAAGTACCGGCTCGTGGTGGAAGTGCAGTATCAGGCGGGGATTGTCTGGGTGATGTTCGTCGGGACGCATGCACAGTACGACCGCATCGACGTGGAGAGCGTGAATGACTATTGGGCCGATCCGAAACGACGACGACCTGAAGGAAGTGTTCCGCAGTCTGGAGACGGTTTTCCAGGCCGAGGAGGGCACGCTGCAGGCCGATGAACGCGACGTTCTGGTGACCTTGGTCGAGGCCTACGAGAACAAGCGCTGCGACTTCGGGCCCGCAGACCCGGTGGCGGCGATCAAGTTCCGCATGGAACAAGAGGGGCTGACGCCTCGTGACCTGGAGCCTTTCATCGGTTCGAGTGGGCGGGTGTCCGAGGTCCTGAACCGCAAGCGGCCACTCAGCCTGCGGATGGTCAAACGGCTGCACGACGGGCTGAAGATTCCGTACGAGAGCCTGCTCGCCGAGGGTTCCTGACTCCGCCACAGTTCTCGATTTCCTCCTCTTCTTGCTGCGTCGGCATCGACCATTCCGGGGCAGAAATCACGCGCAGGGGCCAGAGCCCAATTTCGCGAGGTCGAGCGTGGGTTCAGCGACCCATTGGCCGGCTCCGGCCAGCAGGGCGAACCGGCTTTCCTGCGCTGCAGGCGCGACTCACTTGGCCTGGCTGGTCGCGAGCGTGCGTGGGCGTCCTCCTTGCGGCCAGTCAGGGAACCTGCAGGAAAGGTACGCCCATGAGCACTGCAATCCTTGCCAGCAAAGGCCAGATTGCCGTCCCAGCCGCTCTGCGAACGGCGCTGGGCGTTGGCGCTGGAGACCGCGAGGAGTCCGACGAGATTGCCGCCGTGCGCCGGGACCCGAGCGACTCCGCCGCTGGCGCCGCAGGTGGCATGTGGGGATCAGTCTGGTGGGCCCTTGCACCTCAGCAAGCGGCCTCTCCCTCACCAGCGGATCGGGTGTGCATACTGGGACTGTCGCGCCGAAGCGGCAAGCGGGCGGCTGGAAGCGCCCTACTGCTCGCATCGCATCACGAACCGGGCGCCATTCCGGCCGCCGCAGCCGCTCCGGTCGGCACGGCTGCCGTCGCGTCGGCTGCGGGCAGTGGTCGCGGCAGCGCCGGCGCGTGATAGAGCCTGGCGAGTTCGTCGTCGCCGACCGCCGCCAGCGGCAGGTCGAAGGCGATGCGGCCATGGGCGAGGCCGATGACGCGCTCGCAGAGCTGCGGCAGCAGGGCAGGGCTGTGTACGACGCTGAGCAGCGTCACGCCGGCATCCGCGCCGGCCGCGTTCGCCAGCAGCGCGCAGACTTCGCCGGCCGCCGCCGGATCGAGCGCCGCCGTCGGCTCGTCGGCGAGGATCAGCCGTGGCCGTTGCAGCAGCAGGCGGGCGATCGCCACCTTCTGTCGCTCGCCACCCGAGAGGCGATCGGCGCGCGTCGCGCAGCGATCGCCGAGGCCGACTGCGTGCAGCGCCTGGCGGGCGGCGGCGACCTCGTCCGCGGCAAAGCAGCGTGTCCAACTGCGCCAGCCGCCGACCCTGCCGAGGCAGCCGACGAGGACGTTGTCGAGCGCCGACAGGCGGGCGACGAGGTGCAGCCCCTGCATCACCTGCCCGACGTCGCGGCGCAGCGTCCGCAGATCGGTCGCCGACGGCGGTGGCAGCCGCTGCCCGAGGACGCTGACGACCCCATCGCCGCGGGTGACGAAGCCGCTGAGGAGTTTCAGCAGCGTCGACTTGCCGGCGCCGTTGTGGCCGACGATGGCGACCCGCTCGCCGGCTGTGATGGCGAGCGAATCGATCGCCAGCAGCGTCCGCCCGCCGGCCGTGCAGCGGACGCCGCGCAACTCGATGACCGGCGACCCGTGGTTGCCGGCAGCGGCAGCGATGGCGACGGAGCTGTTCATTGCAGTTCCTGCCTGATCCGCCGGCTGAGCGCGTCGAAGGAGGCGACCAGCAGGACGACGACGAGCAGGATCGTCGACAGCCGCCCCCACTGGAAGAGCGCGGTCGCTTCGCTGATCAGCAGGCCGAGGCCGCCGGCGCCGACGATGCCGAGGATGGTCGAATCGCGGATGTTGAACTCCCAGACGTAGAGGTGGCTGGAGACGAACTGTGGCAGCACCGACGGCCAGACGGCGTTGAAGAAGACCTGCAGCGGGCTGGCGCCGACGCCGCAGACGGCATCGATCGCCGCCATGTCGAGGCTCTCGATCGACTCGGCGAAGAGCTTGCCGTAGGTGCCCGACGAGTGCAGCGCGATGGCGAGGATGCCGGCGCTCGGTCCGAGGCCGACGATGCCGACGAGGACGAGGCCGAAGACCAGCGTGTGGATCGATCGCATGCCGTCGAGCACGGCCTTGGCGAGCCAGGCGGCGGCGCGCGGCGCGCCGAGGTTGCGCGCCGTCAGCAGCGCCAGCGGCAGGCCGAGCAGGGCGCCGAGCAGCGAGCCGAGGGTGGCGATGCGGAAGGTCGTCCAGCTCGCCTGCGCGAGTTCGCCGAGGAAAGCCGCCTCGACGCTGCGCCGGTCCTCGACGCGCAGCAGGCTGCCATCGTCGCTGCGGTACTCGAGTCGCGGGTTGCCGAACCAGAGATCGAGGAAGCTTGGCGAGGCGAACTCGGCGAAGGTCTTCTGCAGGTTGGCGAGCGGGTTGCGGCCGCCGCTGAGGTCGCCGCTGGCGGCCAAGCTCCACAGGCAGACGGCGATCAGTAGCAGGTAGCCCAGTCCGAGCGCGAGAAAACCCAGTCGGCCGCCGTCGGCGCGGCCGACCGTCGGCGCCATGTCGGCCACCCGGCTCATCGGGCGCGCAGCTTGCCGGTCGCCAGTCCGGCGTCGCGGATCGGTTTGTAGAAGGCGTTGTCGCTGGTGACAAAGCCGGTGTAGTGTGCCGGTAGCAGCTTCGGCTGCGTCTTCAGCGCCGGCCCGACGTCGGCCAGCGCGTCGCGCAGCCGGCGGACGAAGGCGGCGTCGCGCGCCAGGCTGCTGTTCACGGCGACGGCGTCGTTCGGCAGCGGTGGCGAGGTCCAGATGATCTTCGAATCCTCGGCGCGGATCAGCCCCTGCTCGATCATCGCGTTGCGGTTGCGGTTGTAGTCGGCGCCAGCATCGAGCACGCGCTCGCTGACCTGTTTCTCGATCGCCTGGTGCGCGGTGTGCAGGACGCGGCCGAAGTGGCGCGCCGGATCGATTCCCTGCTGCATGAAATGGTGCAGCGGGATCAGGTAGCCGGAGGTCGATCCTTTGTCACCGAAGGCGAAGGTGCGGCCCTTGAGGTCGGCCAGCGAGGTGATTCCCGATGCCGGATGGGTGATGATGATCGCGAAGTACTCCGGTTTGCCGTCGTAGAGGATGGTGGCGACGGCCTGCGCGCCAGCCTCATGGTTGGCGAGGACGTAGCCCCAGGGTCCGAGCAGGGCGATGTCGGTCTCGCCGTTGGCGAGCGACTTGGCGAGCCCTTCCCAGCTATCGACGGTGCGCAGCTCGACCGGCCGCGCCAGCCGTTGCGCCAGGAACTCGGCGAGCGGCCGGTAGGTGGCGTCGTTCTTCTCGCGGTCGGGCTGGAAGAGGCCGACGCCGAAACGCAGTGGCGGCTCGGCGGCATGCAGCGGCGCGACCAGGCCGGCGAGCAGGAGGAGGGTGACGGACAATCGTTGCAGCAGGGTACGGCGGTGCATGCGGCGTGCTCCAGGGCAGGTGGGTCGGGATGGTAGCCGATTGGTCGCCGGCCGGGGCGAAAGCTTACGGGCGCTCGGCGCCTGCGGCGCCGCCTCGCGGCAGGCGCCGCGAAGTGGCGTCCGGTTGGCACGGCGGCAGCCAGCACAGCGCGGCAACGGAGTAGAATCGGCCTTGGCCGGCGACTGCCGGGCAGGCGCCGGCCGGCGGCAGCCACTGCCGGTGCGCCAGGCTGCGAGGAGGAGAGCGCGTGACCAGCCATGACCAGACGATGATCCACCGCACGCTGCGGGGTGTCCGCCCGCAGCGCCGGCGCTGCGGCAGATGAACCCCTTCGTCATCGCTCCCCTCGTTGCGCTGGCGGTGCTCGGCGGTGCGCTCGCCGGCACCCTCCTGCGCGACCGGCTGCCCGGCCGCCATCTCGACGAGGACACGAAATGGATGGTGCGCATCGGCATCGGCTTCCTGTCAACACTGGCGGCGCTGCTGATGAGCCTGATCATTTCCTCGAAGATGCAGTCTTTCGACGCCGTTTCACGCGAGATCGAGGCGGCGGCGGCACAGATCATGCAGCTCGACGCCAACCTGCGCGAACTCGGTCCGGCAGGCGACCCGGCCCGTGCCCGCTTGCACGCGCTGGTTTCGGCCGAGATCGCCCGCCTGTGGGAGCATCGCGCGTTGCCGGAGGGCGGTGGCCGTGGCTGCCACGAGCTGGAGAAGATGCTGCGCGCGCTGTCGCCAGCCGGTACGGCAGAGCAGGCGGCACTGGCGCGGGCGCTGCAGCTCACCGGCAATCTGGCGCAGGCAGGCGGTGTCGTGAGCAGCCAGAGCAGCAGCACGACGACGATCCCGCTGCTCACCGTGCTGCTCCTCTGGCTGGTGATCATCTGCTTCGGCATCAACCTCTTCGCAGCGGTCAGCCGGACGATCATGGCGGTCAACCTGCTGGTGGCGCTGTCGATCGCGGCAGCGATCTTCCTGATCCTCGAGATGGATCAGCCCTATCACGGGGTGATCGGCGTTTCCGATGCTCCGCTGCGCGCCGTCCTGCAGCAACTGGCGCCATGACGACCAGCGGGAGAGCCGACTGATGGCGCCCGCCGGCCGGCCGGCGACGACCGGGGCCGCCGTCGCTGATGCCGCGGTCGCCGACCGCGGACTGGTGGCCTGCCCCGACTGCGACCTGCTGCAGCGGCTGCCGCTGGTGCCGCTGCGCCAAACGGCGCGCTGCGCGCGCTGCCGGGCGCCGCTCTGGCGACACAAGCCGGACTCGCTCGAGCGGACGCTGGCGCTGGCGCTGGCCGCCGCCATCCTGCTGCTGATCGCCAACGTGGTGCCGATGCTCGGCCTTTCGGTTGCCGGCCGCGAGGCGTTCACGACCGTCGTCGGCGGCGTCGTCGCGATGTGGCGCGAGGGCAGCCAGGTGGTGGCGATGCTCGTCCTCTTCGCCGCCGTCATCGCGCCGGCAGTCGAGATTGCCTGCCTGCTGCTGGTGGTGCTGGCCGTTCGCCGGCCGCCGGCGCCGCACTGGGTGGCGACGCTGTTGCATGGCTACGAGTTCGTCCGTGAATGGAGCATGATCGAGATCATGCTGCTCGGCGTGCTTGTCGCGCTGATCAAGATTGCCGAGCTGGCGACGGTCATTCCCGGGTTGGCGCTGTTCGTCCTCGGTTCTCTGGTCTTCCTGCTGGCGGCGATGGCAGCGACCTTCGATCCGCGTCTCGCCTGGGAGCGGATCGAATGGGCCGCCGGCAGCGACCAGGGCGGCGGCGCCAGGGCGCTGCGATGAGCACTGCCGGGTTCGTCAGCGCGCGCGCGCTCGGGCTCGCCGGTTGCGAGGCCTGCGGCCTCGTCGTCCGGCTGCCGGCGGCCGGCGGCGTCGACCACTGTCCGCGCTGCGGCGAGCGGCTGCACAGCCGGCGGCCGGCGAGCATCGAGCGCAGCTGGGCGCTGGCGATCACCGCGCTGGTCCTCTACGTGCCCGCCAACCTGCTGCCGGTGATGACCACCAACACGCCGCTCGGCGCCGTCAGCGACACGATCATGCAGGGCGTCGTCGAACTCTGGTCGCCGACGTCGTGGCCACTGGCGATCGTCGTCTTCGTCGCCAGCGTCACCATCCCGCTCGGCAAGCTGATCGCGCTCGCCTACCTGCTGCTGACGGTGCAGCGCGGTTCGGTGCGGTCGAACGCACAGCGCGTCCGCCTGTATCGCCTGCTGAGGTTCATCGGCCGCTGGTCGATGCTCGACGTCTTCGTCGACACCTTCGTCGTCGCGCTGATCCAGTTGCGGCCGCTGATGTGGGTCGAGCCGGGCGCAGGCGTCATCTTCTTCGCCGGCGTCGTCGTCGTGACGATGCTGGCGGTGAACAGTTTCGACCCGCGGCTGATCTGGGATCTGCCGCAACAGGAGAGGCACGGAGATGGCTGAACGAGAGGCGGCGCCGCAGGTTGCCGAGCTGCCGCTGGCGGAGGTGACGGCGCGCAAGCGCAGCCGTCTGTCGGCGGTGTGGATCATCCCGATCATCGCTGCCCTGCTCGGTGGCTGGATCGCCGTGCAGAAGCTGCTCGCCGAGGGACCGACGATCGAGATCAGCTTCGCCTCGGCGGATGGCCTCGAGGCCGGCAAGACGACGGTGAAGTACAACGGTGTCGACGTCGGCCGCATCGAATCGCTGCGCGTCGCGCCGGATCGGCAACGGATTCTCGCCAGCGTGCAGATGGCGCCGGCGGCGCGCGACTGGCTGGTCGAAGGCACGGCCTTCTGGGTCGTCAGTGCGCGCATCGCGGCCGGCGGCGTCAGCGGCCTCGGAACCCTGCTTTCGGGTTCGTACATCGGCATGCAGATCGGCACGGGCAGCGAGCGGGTGCGCTCGTTCACGGCGCTGGCGGTGCCGCCGGTGGTCGCCGCCAATGCGCCAGGGCGTTATTTCCGGCTGACCGCGGCCAACCTCGGCTCGCTCGACTTCGGTACGCCGATCTACTTCCGGCGCCTGCAGGTCGGCCAGGTGGCGTCGTACAAGCTCGACGACGATGGCCGCGGGCTGACGATCCGGGTCTTCGTCAACGCTCCCTACGATCGCTACGTCAAGAACGAGACACGCTTCTGGCAGGCAAGCGGACTCGACGTCTCGCTCAACGCCGACGGCCTCGACGTGCGGACCGAGTCGCTGACCTCGATCCTGATTGGCGGCCTGGCCTTCGATACGCCGGCGGACGACGCCGATGCCGAGCCGGCGGCGGCCGACACGACCTTCGATCTCTTCGGCGACCAGGTGTCGGCCATGAAGGCGCCGGAGCGCGGCTCGATCCGCTATGTCCTGCACTTTGACGAGTCGGTGCGCGGGCTGGCGGTCGGTGCGCCGATGACCTTCCTCGGCATGCCGGTCGGCGAGGTCGTTTCGATCCGGCTGGAAGCGGATCGGCGGAAGAAGGACGTCTCGGTGCGCGCGCGCGTTCTGGTGGCGGCGTATCCGCAGCGCTTCCTCGACGTACTTGCCGATCCGCAGGTGCTCACTGGCGGCAGCAAGACGATCACCCCGGCGGTGCGGCACGCATTGATGGACGGGCTGGTGGCGCGCGGCCTGCGGGCGCAGTTGCAGACCGGCAGCCTGCTCACCGGCCAGCTCTACGTCGCGCTCACCTACGTGCCGCAGGCGCCGAAGGCGAAGATCGACTGGCAGAGCGATCCGCCGGTCTTCCCGTCGGTCAAGGGCAGTTTCACCGACATCGAGGCGCGCCTGACGAACATCCTGGCGAAGATCGAAGGGATGCCGCTCGAGGCGATCGGCAGGGATCTGCAGCAGTCGCTGGCGACGCTGGCGAAAACGCTGCAGGATGTCGATGCGCTGGTGAAGCGCTGGGATGGCGAGCTGACGCCGGAGCTGGCGAGCACCATCGCCGAGACGCGGCGAACGCTGGCGGCAGCCGAACGCACCTTCGACGGCGCCGGCAAGGCGGTCGCGCCCGACTCGCAGATGATGACCGAGTTGCAGGCGACCGTCGTCGAGGTCCGGCGCGCGGCGCAGTCGATCCGCGTCCTGGCCGACTATCTCGAGCGTCATCCGGAGGCGCTGCTGCGGGGCAAGAGCAAGGAGACACAGGAATGATCGGAGCGCATGCAGGAGGAATCGTCGGCCTGGTTCTGGCCCTGTCGCTGGCGCTGACGGGTTGCGCGTCGCCGCCAGCCCGCTTCTACGCGCTGGCGGCGACGGCCGTTCCCGACACGGCGAGTCCGCCGTTGCGCGACGCGGTGGCGGTCGACAGCGTCGCCGTGCCGGCAGCGGTGGACCGGCCACAGTTCGTCGTCCACAGGGGCGCCAACCGGGTGTTCGTCGACGAGTTCAACCGCTGGGCGGCGCCGCTGTCGAGCAGCATCGCACGCACGCTGGCGGACGACCTGGCGATCCTGCTCGGCACGCCGCGAGTCGTCAGCGGGCCGCTGGCCGAGAGCTTCGACCCGGCGTACCGGGTCAGCGTCGATATCCAGCGCTTCGACTCGGTCCGCGGCCAGGGGAGCGTCCTCGACGCCGTCTGGGTGGTCCGCAGCACGGCGGCCGGCGGTACGGCGACAAGCGGCCGCAGCACGCTGCGTGAAGCGGCGCCGGCAGGCGAGGGCGGCGACTACGACGCACTGGCGGCGGCGCACAGCCGGGCGATTGCCGCGCTCGCGCGCGACATCGCGGCGGCGATCCGCGCCCGGGGCGGGCGCTGAGCGGCGTCTGCAGGGCGCTGTCGGCCGCGCTGTCGGCCGTCTCCACCGCAGTGCCGGCGGTCAATGCCGTTGCCGCTGGTCACCGCCGCTGATTGCGGGCGCGGCGGGTCCTGCCGGCGGGCGGTGGCGCTTGCTGTAGAATCGCCGCCCCATGAACGCTCAACACGCAGCAATCGCCGCCACCGCCCCGCGCAGCCTCTTCTCGTGGCGGAAACACTGGGCCAGCCGTTTCGGCACGGCGCCTTTCCTGCCGATGTCGCGCAGCGAGATGGATGCGCTTGGCTGGGATTCCTGCGACATCATCCTCGTCACTGGCGACGCCTACATCGACCATCCGAGCTTCGGCATGGCGCTGATCGGCCGCCTGCTCGAGGCGCAGGGGTTCCGCGTCGGCATCATCAGCCAGCCCGACTGGCGGTCGGCGGCCGCTTTCCGCGCCCTCGGCCGGCCGAACCTGTTCTTCGGCGTCACCGCCGGCAACATGGATTCGATGGTCAATCGCTACACGGCCGACCGCAAGCCGCGCTCGGACGATGCGTATACGCCGAACGGCGAAGCCAACCGGCGGCCGGACTGCGCGCTGGTGGTCTACGCGCAGCGCTGTCGCGAGGCCTTTGCCGGCAGCAACGTCGTCATCGGATCGATCGAGGCCAGCCTGCGGCGAATCGCCCACTACGACTATTGGTCGGACAAGGTGCGGCGCTCGGTGCTGCCCGATTCGAAAGCCGACCTGCTGCTCTTCGGCAACGCCGAGCGGGCGGTCGTCGAACTCGCCCACCGCCTCGCGGCCGGCGAGAGGATCGGCGACATCCGCGACCTGCGCGGCAGCGCCTTCATGGTGCCGCGTGGCTGGTTGCCGGGCGAGGGCTGGAGCGAGATCGACTCGACGAGCGTCGATACGCCCGGAGTCCTGATTCGCCACGCCGATCCCTACGCCATGACCGCCGCCGCTGCCGATGGCGCGGCCTGTGCCGACGGCGCCGGCAAGGCGGCAGCAGGAGCGGCCGCGGCGGGCGGCCAGGTCGTCCAGGTCGTCCAGTTCCACCTGCAGTCCTACATGCGCATGCCGAAGCTGGCCCGGGCACAGACGGCGATCCGCCTGCCGTCGTACGAGCAGGTGGCGGCCGACCCGGTGCTCTATGCGCATGCCTCGCGCGTCTTCCATCTCGAATCGAACCCGGGCAACGCGCGTGCGCTGGTGCAGACGCACGGCGAGCGCGACGTCTGGCTCAACCCGCCACCGATCCCGCTCACCACTGCCGAGATGGACGGCGTCTTCGCCGCGCCGTTCCAGCGTCGGCCGCATCCGTCCTACGGCGAGGCGAAGATTCCCGCCTTCGAGATGATCCGCTTCTCGGTCAACATCATGCGCGGCTGCTTCGGCGGCTGCACCTTCTGCTCGATCACCGAGCACGAGGGGCGGATCATCCAGAGCCGATCGGAGCAGTCGATCCTGCGCGAGATCGAGGAGATCCGCGACCGCACGCCGGGCTTCACCGGCATCATCTCCGATCTCGGCGGACCGACGGCGAACATGTACCGCCTCGCGTGCAAGGACCGGCAGATCGAGTCGGCCTGCCGCCGCCTGTCGTGCGTCTTCCCCGGCATCTGCGAGAATCTGGACACCGACCACACGCCGCTGCTGCAGCTCTATCGCAAGGCGCGGGCGCTGCCCGGGGTGAAGAAGGTGCTGATCAGCTCCGGCCTGCGTTACGACCTTGCCGTGCGCGACCCCGAGTACGTCCGCGAACTCGTGCGGCACCATGTCGGCGGCTACCTGAAGATCGCCCCGGAACACACCGAGGAGGGACCGCTGGCGCACATGATGAAACCAGGGATGAGTTCCTACGAGCAGTTCCGGCTGATGTTCGAGAAGTTCTCGAAGGAAGCCGGCAAGGAGCAGTACCTGATTCCCTACTTCATTGCCGCGCATCCGGGAACCACCGACGCCGACATGCTCAACCTCGCACTCTGGCTGAAGCGCAACAACTTCCGCCTCGATCAGGTGCAGACCTTCCTGCCGACGCCGATGGCGCTCGCCACCGCCATGTATCACAGTCGCCGCAACCCGCTGCACAAGGTGGGGCACGCCTCCGGCAGCGTCGAGACCGCCCGCGGCGCCCGCCAGCGCCGCCTGCACAAGGCCTTCCTGCGCTACCACGACCCCGACAACTGGCCGCTGCTGCGCGAAGCGCTGCGGCAGATGGGGCGTGCCGACCTGATCGGCAACGGCAGGAAGCAACTCGTACCCTACACGCAGCCGCCGGGGAGCGGCCTGCGTCGCGTCACGCCGGTTGCGGCGCCGTTGACGCAGCGGGGGCGTGGCGGACGGCCGGGTGGCCACGCCTCGGCAAAGTGAAGACTTGTTCCCGGGACAGTACACTGAATTGCCCGATCTCCGCCGTTCCCTGACGGCGGGTCCAACTGTGCGCCGGTCGCCAACGCACCAGCGTCGGTTCCCGGTGGTCCGATGCGGCAGAGCTTGAGTTCCGCTTCACGGACGGCGCTGGCGAGCATTCGCCGACAGCGAAGCGGAGTCAGGCTGCGGCGCGAATTCCCGGTACGTCCACGATCTCGATGGCAGACGCCGGTGGCTTTTCGACGGCACGAACCAGCGCCTGCGTCATCTGTTCCAGACTGACCAGCCCGAGCCGCTCGGCTGCCGGGTGCCAGCGCGGAACGCACGCGGCAAGGGCGTAGAGTGGCGTCAGGATGATCGGCCAGCGATGCCCCGGGCCAACGACGTACCAGGGACGCAGGATGGTCGCGCGCACGCCGCTCACGGCGACCGCCGCCTCGCCGGCGGCCCGGGCGGCGAGGTAGGCGCGCATCACGGGCGCCGGCTGCGCGACGCTGACGTAGACCAGGTGGGCGATGCCCGTCCGCGACGCCGCGCTGGCCGCGGCGCGGATCGACGCCAGATCGACCGCCTCGAATTCCGCTGCCTTGGCCGGATTGGGGTGCGCCGTACCGACCAGATGAACCAGGGTGTCACCGGGTTGCAGGGCGGTGGCGATCGACTCGCTGTCGAGCGCGTTGCCGATGATGACCTCGGCGCCTGTGGCGGCGCGCCCGGCGGCGGCGCTGCGCACGAGGAGCCGGACGCGGTGTCCGCGCGCCAGAAGTCGTTCCGCGAGGTGCGTCCCCAGATAGCCGGTGCCGCCGGTCAACACCACGGCGCCAGTCGGCGCAGCCACTGGGGTGGCGGTCGCCGGTGCGGCCTGTGCGCAAGTCATCTGCCGATCCTCCGTCGGTGCGTGGGTCCGGGGCAACGGTCGCCGGTTGCGAGCGACGGCCCCCATGCCACTTACGTGGCAGAGCGGCGGCCGGATGCAGAGCGCCGTGCCGAAGCCGGCAGCGCCCGCCGTGCGGCGCGCTCACGTCGTCCGGGCCGGCTGCTCAAGGGCCGGTCGACCGGCGATCGGCGGTGCACAGCAGGCCGCACTGCGGTCGCTGCGCTCAACTGCCCATGCCGTGGAAACTCCTGGCGTCCTTCCTGCGCAGGGCGTGGACCCGCGCCAGGCCACCGCGTGCGGTCTCGCGGTAACTCGCCTTGAGGTCGCGACCCGTCTCCCACATCGTACGGACCACCTCGTCGAAAGAGACGATGTGGTGGCCGTCCGAGAGCAGGGCGTAGGCCGCGCAGTCGACAGCGCGGACGGCGGCGATGGCATTGCGTTCGATGCAGGGAATCTGCACATAGCCGCCGATCGGGTCGCAGGTCAGTCCGAGATGATGTTCCAGTCCCATCTCCGCCGCATACTCGATCTGCCGTACCGAACCCCCCAGGAGTTGCGCGGCGGCGCCGGCGGCCATCGCGCAGGCCGTTCCGACTTCGCCCTGGCAGCCGACTTCGGCTCCCGAGATCGACGCGTTGCGCTTGACGATGTTGCCGATCATCCCGGCCGTCGCCAGCGCGCGGTGAATCTTCCCGTCCGGCAGCCGCGCATTCCGTTGCAGGAAGAAGAGGACCGCGGGCAACACGCCGCAGGCACCGCAGGTCGGCGCCGTCACCACCTCGCCGCCGGCGGCATTCTCTTCCGACACCGCCAGTGCGTAGGCGAACTGCAGAGCGGTCTGGCCGAAGTAGCCCGCGAGGCTCTGCGCGCGGGCGTGATAGGCCGAAGCCTTGCGTGGCACGTGCAGTGTCCCGGGCAAACGCCCTTCGGCGTTCAGGCCGGCCGCCATCGTCCGCTGCATGCTTTCCCAGACGCTGGCCAGGTGGGACCAGATCGCCGGCCCTTCGTGGCGGTCGACGATCTCCCAGATGCACAGGCCTTCGCGTTCGGTCTCGTCAAGAACCGCGTCCATGCCGGCATGCGGATAGACCTCGCCGCCGCCGTCGGGCTGCCCGTCCTCGTCGAGCAGGGCGCCGCCGCCAACGGAGTACACGACGCGCGCCGCCAGCACGCCGCCGCCGGCGTCGAGTGCCTCGAACTGCATCCCGTTGGGGTGACGCGGCAACGACAGGGCGGGCAGCCAGACGATGTCGACCGGCGTCGGCGAGAACGGTGCGCTGACCGCCAGATCGGTCAGGTGGCCCCGGCCGGTGGCGGCAAGCGTGCCGTAGAGCGTGACGCGCACGCGTGCCGCCGTCGGGTTGGCGGCCTTGAACGCCGCGGCGGCAAAGCGCGGCCCCATGGTGTGGCTGCTCGAGGGGCCGAGGCCGATGCGAAAGAGCTCGTGCAGGGATTTCATCGGCTTGCTCCGCTTCTCCCGAGTCCTGCGAAATCGTCAATGGCTCCCGACCAGCAAAGTGCTGCCTGCCGCTGGCCGTGCTCGCCGCCGTGCCCTGCGTCCGCCTGGAGTTCGTCGATCCCCCGGTTAATGGCGACTGTCGCCGTGGGTCGCAGTCGGGGTACGCCTGCCTCCACCGCCAGTCCCCACCAGTGTGTCCTTGCGCACGGCTGGAAGTTCAAGCGGTGCGAGGAATCCGGCTGGGCGGCTCGCCCTGGCACTACGGATTGCCCACCGTTGCGTCGGCGCCATGGTCAGCACCATGCCTCACTTCCTGTCCGGCCCGAGAAATCGTCTGATGCAGAAGATGGCTCACGGCGCCAATGATGCGAGATAGGCCGCCAGCGCGACCATGTCCTCGGCGGTCAACTTCGCGACCGTGGGCCGCATCAGAGCGCTCAGGCTACCCGCCCGCGTGCCGGCCTTGAAGTCATGGAGTTGCCGCACCACGTAGCTCGGCGATCGGCCGGCAATCGAGGGTATTGGTCCGACGCCTTTGAGCTCGGGACCGTGACAGGTGGCACACGCGACGGTTTTGCCGTTACCACCGGTCCTCGCCAGCGCCTCGCCTCGTGCAATGCTTCCAGCCGGGGCGTACGCGATGAATGGCGAACGTGCATCACGAAGTTCGAATCGCTCCGCATCTACCGGTACCTCGACGATGCGCTGACCGATCAGCTCTTTCTCGCCAGAGGTCAACGCGACATAGTGGTTTCGATTCAGACGGGGCATCGGCACAACATCAGTTTCGATGACCGTGATGAGGGCTTTGGGCTTCAACCGGGAAAAATAGTCGGCTGCCACTTGCATCTCTTCTTCCGTGAGCGCTTTCGCGTTTGCCAGCATCAGCAGAACCGGACCCCTGGCTGGACCGGACGCCTTCCTGGCGCCGCTCTTGAAGTCCGCAAGCTGCTGCAGGATATAGGCGGCCGGCAGTCCAGCGAGGCTCGCGTTTTCAGGCCCACCGGTCCCCTCTGTACGGTGACACGACCCGCAAGCACGGACAGCGGGCTTTCGACCGCGAGCCACGATTTCCGGCATTGGAGGGTGATCATCCGGATGCCAGTCGGGCGCGAAATACAGATCCCGCGCCTGCGCCATCGAGAAAGTTGCCGAGCTGCCTGGCACCCGCCGCGGCTCATCATCTCCGGGAGGCAGCTCGACATTCGGATCCCAAGGATAGGCCCATGCGGGAAACGCCGTGTCCGCGGCGGTGGGGGTGCCCGAGACGCCACCGCGCCCTTCTGCGGAGGTCGGAAGGTTGGTCAGGGCGAGCGTGAAGAACAGTGCAGATACAGAGATTGCCTTGCCAATCCTCATCTGGGCACCCCTTGCGCAGGTTGTTTCGTCGAATCGCATTCTTGCACGCGACACAGTCTCAATGCGTCAAGGCACTCAGGTCACCACACCCGATGACGCGCAACGTTGGACATGAGGGGCCGCCGATAGGCGGTCCCTCTCGATGGAAGGGTTGGGCGTCTGCACGTTATGATTTACGTCCGCGTTCGACTCGAGCGGGAAGTACGAATAAGAACTGTGCAAGCGCATTCGCAAACTCGATCGCCTTTGTTGCGTCCGCTGCACTCGGCAATGCAGCTCCTTCATCCGCGTGTCGCTGGTCGTTTGCATCCAGTCTTATTTCGTGAGCCCATGCGGCCATTTCCGCGGTAATTAAATGATCTTTGGCAGCCGCTTCAATTCTGGAATTTAGAGTGCCATCCTTTAGGCCCTTGGCTTTAAGCATGGCATCAACTGAACTGGCTGTAAGCATTACTGCTCCCGCAGGAGCATGAAGGCTGGCTACGGCCTGTGATAAAAATTCGCGAGCTCTCTCGGGAAGTTCTTCTGCAATCTCAATTGGCGTCGGCCATATCCTAACGATGGCATTGGCATGACTTCCTGGCGAAACAGCCATGATCATTCCACCGCACGTATTACACCGATAAACGGACCATGCAGTCGCATTCTGATCTGCATGATTTTTCGATGCGGCTGGTCCCCAATGGCGATGCATATGCGGCTTCGCCACATTGCAGTGCGGGCAACGCTCTAGCGGAAGCTGATTACCTTGGAGCATAAAATCCTCGAAAAAGTAGATTGATTAAGACGCCCAACGCCTGAGTTAAGCCGCGCCGCGAAGCGGCGTCGGCTTGAATGAATTGTTAGGCCAGAGACTTCTAGGTACGAACCGCCGCTTCGATTTCGGCGATGTCGATCTTCTTTTGCTTCATCATCGCCGCGATCGCCTTGGCAGACACCTTCTTGTCGGCCCTTAATGTCAATTCTGTCAGCCGCCTCGGGAAAACCTGCCACGACACCCCGTAGCGATCCTTGAGCCAGCCGCAGTGGCTCTCCTCCCCGCCATTTGTGGTTAGCGCTGCCCAAAGCCTATCGGTCTCTGCCTGATCGTCCGTCTCGACCGAAATCGACACTGCCTCGGTTAGGGTGAACATCGGTCCTGCATCGAGTATCTGATACGGCACCCCGCCCAGCGTGAAGTCGATTAGCCAGGAAGCGCCATCTCCGGAGATATCGAAGGTCGCTTCGATCCGGCTTCCCGGAATCAGAGCGCAATAAAACTCTGCGGCCTCACGACCGCGACCGTCACGGAACCAGAGGCATGTACGTATGGAACTGGTCATCTTGTCGCTCCTCGTGTGAGCAGGTTAATGCAGCAGTTTTGCGCGGCCTAACGTTTGAGTTCACCCGCAGCTGGAAGCGGGCGAAGCCCGCTGGAGGCTGTCGGGTGCAACGAAGGGTTAGCGAAGTAATCGGGCCGCGGCCGCAAATCGTCCCGAAGAAACACGAGGTGAGCGGTGTGTGGCCAGGTGGAATGCGGCGCTACGGAAGACCGATGCAGCAATGGTGTGAATTGCCCGCGGGTTGGCGTGGTCCTGGGTGACGTCATCGACATTGGTGAATGGGTCCTGCGGTTCGCAGCCACCGGATCGATATCCCGATTGAGAGAGTGAGCAAGACGACGCACCCGAGGTAGCGCCACATTCCGCAACGAATGATGGAGCAAGCCATGGCGCAACGCAATCGCAGCATGAGTGCCAAGCTCGGCAAAGGCCGCGCCGCACTGACCCTCACCCACCCCAATGCGGCCGGTGTCGACATCGGCAGCGCCTCGCATTGCGTCGCTGTGCCGCCCGACCGGGATGATGAGCCGGTGCGCGAATTCAAGAGCTTCACCGCGGACCTCGAACGCCTGGCCGACTGGCTCAAGGACTGTGGCGTGGACACCGTGGCCATCGAATCGACCGGTATCTACTGGATCCCGCTGTTCGAGCTTCTGGACGCCCGCGGTTTCACGGTGTTGCTGGTCAATGCCCGGCATGTGAAGAATGTCTCCGGGCGCAAGTCCGACGTGCTGGATTGCCAATGGCTGCAACAGCTGATGACCTATGGTTTGCTGCGGGGTGCCTTCCGCCCTGCCGACGGCGTCTGCGCGCTGCGTTCGCTGTCGCGCCAGCGTGAGATGCTGCTGCGAAGCCAGGGCCGCCATGTTCAGCACATGCAGAAGGCGCTGACACAGATGAACATCCAGCTCGCCAACGTGATCTCGGATGTCGTTGGCGAAACGGGTCAGAAGATCCTGCGCGCCATCGTTGGCGGCGAGCGCGACGGCCAAGTGCTGGCGGCGATGAAGAATGCGCGCATCCGGGCCAGCCGGGAGGAGATCGCCAAGAGCCTGCAAGGCAACTGGCGCGCCGAACACCTGTTCGCGCTCAAGCAGGCGCTGGCCCTGTTCGACTTCATCGGCACCCAGCTGACCGAGTGCGATGCCGAGATCGAAGCCCAGATGAAGCGGCTGCAGGTTCACGACGCCGAGCCGGACAAGGCCAAGCGTCGCGGCTGCGCCCGCAACGCGCCGAAGTTCAATCTGCGCGAGTTGATGTTCAAGATGTGCGGCGTCGATCTCACCCGCATCGATGGCATCGACATCACAACGGCGCTGACGGTGATCTCCGAAGTCGGGCCGGACATGTCACGCTTTCCGACGGTCAAGCATTTCGCCGCTTGGCTGGGCTTGTGCCCAGGGACCAGGATCACCGGCAGCAAAGTGATCAGCGGCAAGACCAGGCGGGTCGCCAATCGAGCCGCCCAGGCCTTGCGTCTCGCCGCTGCCGCCCTGCGCACCAGCCAGTCGGCTCTGGGCGCCTACTTCCGCCGCATGTGCGCGCGCATGGACAAGCCCAAGGCCGTCACCGCCGCCGCCCATAAGCTCGCTCGCCTGATCTACACCCTGCTGACCAAGGGCGAGGAATACACCGACCAAGGCCAGGACTACTTCGAGGAACGCTACCGCGAACGAGTCGTCCGACAACTCTCCCAGCGCGCCGAAAAACTCGGCCTGAAACTCATCACCATTCCACAAACCGCGTGAACGAACCATTACCAATCAATCACTTGGGGTGTGTTTCTTGAGAGCCCTCAGCGGGCGCATTGCCAGTAGGCTCAACGGCTGGTGGCTGCGGCTGAGGTACGGCAGCAAATTGAGGTAACCCCATGGGCGGCAACCCTGAAGGCGCGGCCATCATGACTTGTTGTGCCTGGAGTATGAATGCCATCCCATTCTGGTTCTCGATGATCTTGAATGCTGGCGTGCTTGAGAGAGTGTGGAAATAGATGTGATGGACCGACAGAACTTTGTCCTGCAATTTCTGATCAGACTCAAGGTCGAAAACTGTCAGGCCGATCTCTTTACACTTGGCGGCGGACAAGTGACGGTTGTGCGCCAGATTGACGGAGTGATCACCAAGTTCCCTAAGTATCGAAGCGGCAACGTCGTCTCGATTTGTTGCGGATGACAGCATGTTCCTCTTTAGCCAAGCATCAACCAGCGAGGTAGACCACTCCACAGCCTTCTTGCACTCGCCGATGAAGGCAGGCGGATATTTCGCGATGACCGCTTGCCACACAGGAACCGTACGTGGATCGTTGACGATCTCGTTGTAGGCACGGTCAAACTCCTCAATGACTCCGTGGGCGGGAATATTTCCGAATTGGGGGTCGATCGGGCCAAGGGAAGACTGCTTTCCCATCCAGATTTCTTTACAGGAACAAGCAATCATGGTTCCGGCGGACATTGCCATCTGCGGAACAAAACAGCGGATGTCTCCTTGGAATTTGCTCCAGAGATAGTCAACGATGGATTCGGTTGCGGCCGTGTCGCCACCAGGAGTGTGCAGGATGAGATCAAGCCCTTTAGACACTTCTAGTCCGTTGATCGTGGTCATTAGGCCATTCTTGTCGTTATCGTTAACTGCGGCCATCATGCCCAGATCCGGCTTCTGTAGCCAGCCGCTGTAGTAGCAGATTACGTTCCTCTTGGTGTACCGAGCAAGATCAGCAATGTATTTGCGGCGGAGGATATCGAATGGGCTGCCGAGTTGCCCAATTTCCTTGACGAGTTCCGACCAGTTAGGCACTGCGTTCCTCCTTATCGATGACCATGCGGTTGCCATCTTGAACGACCACTGTCTCGACCACTACGCGGCGCTGCTGCACCGTTGATAGTGAAGCAAGCTTGGTCAGTTGAACGAGCTTGGTGCGAGTGTCTTCTGTCAAACCAAACAGCGAGTACTTCTGTTCAATATCGGTCATGAGGCTGAACCTCCATGTGAGGGCTAACGTTTAGCTTGAGGGGCAGGGCGAAAGCTGGCGAAGCCGGCTTTTGCCCTGTCCCACTCGAAGCGCGAGTTAGAACTGAGGTGGATTCGGGTTTGTTCGAAGATATTGTTCAACTGACAGAATCACAGTGGGAGAAACGGTGCCACTTCTGATTTTTTGCCATGACACCTCATGCTTGTCCAATACATCACTATCTATGAAGTACAAGTTGCCCCTTTCATAGAGAGCGCCAATCGAGTTTAGATATCCAAGGGCGTGGCGGGCTGTTGGGCTTTGACCAACCACATGCTTGACTATAAGGTCTCGATACCGACCGTATTCTTCACGTCGGTCTTTCCTGAACCAGCCAAGGATTCGCGCAACCACGTGTAGGGTTGTATTTGCGTCTACTACGGACTTTGCTACAGCCGACTCGGATGAGTAGTGAGTCCAGGGAAAACTTGTCGAGTGCGGCCAACTCACGGTCAGTAAATCATCTGATGTGGTCTCGATTCGTAAAATGGCAGGCCAAGTCGCAGACTCCGCCTCAAGGTGTGAAGCATTTTTCTTTGTGGATCGAACGCGAATATGATTGCTTTCTAGCCGAATCTCCTTGGCAATTACCTCACTTTCTGTGACTTCAAATTCCTGGTCGCGGTTACCAAGACGAAGTGTCCCATCGAATACAATATGTGCGTTGTTGAGGTGTCGATTAAAAATGATTGTCTCAGTGCGGGGGGCTCTAAATACTAGATGTTCCCCTAGAGGGTCTGATTCATCACTAGAAATTTCCACTGAAATTCTGCTTGCGTCATCTGCGCTGACATACAGGTAGAGGCTACTTTGACTCGTGACTGCCCCTGCGTTGGCAGATTCATAGAGGATTTCAATGTCGTCCGAATTAGCCTCACCCACGCCTCTTGTGGCATACACGCCTGCGAAAATCGGGGTAAATAGGGGCCGATTCGTGTCAATCCAGATTTCGCAAGCAAGGCGCGCATCTGATGAAAGAAGACCATTAGCGAGGATGTAGTCTCTGAAGGCCGGACCAGCAAACTCATTACCGTTTAGGAAAGGATGCTGAGGTAGAAATCCTCGGATCATATCTGACAGCGTGCGCGCGACATCTGCCTGGATGGTGGCAGGAATCGCATAGGCGGCACTGGTATCTCCCACCATGAGGCTAAGTATCCTGTTTTGCTGATCATCTCCTGTGTAGATAGCGTTTCTTACAGAATCCACTGTGTCAGGTGCGAAGCGCTGTTTGGCTGCCTCAATAAGTTTCGACTGCTCGCGATTAAGTATGATTGATAAGATATTAGAAACGATTGACGAGTATCTTGAGCCGGTCTGCTGAAATGATAGCGTGTAAGGATTGTCAGAGTCGGAAATTAACCGTGCAATGGTTTGTAATACCGGCGCGTACCCAAAAAATCTTTCCTGTTCATTGGACCGCCAGTCATCCAGACTGGCAATTGGTTGCTCATCGAATATGGACATCGAGATGGCTTCGATGGCTTTGCGTTCAATTATTTTCTGATTTTTGGTGAGGAATTCTGCGCCTTTATGGTGCTTGACCTGGGCCAGGATAAACTTAGTGGCAGCTGATTTGCTAAAGAAACCAATCTTAGCAGTTGAAAACATTCTGTTCTCAGAGAGGAGTTCGCTAAGTGCCACCTCTAGTAGTTCAGCTGTATCTCGACGTGCCAGAAAAACCACAGAAGCTGGAATTGCTTCGCTTGTGTAGGTGATAACATCCTTTATAAAGCTTTGCACACCGCTCCAGCCGCTATGTAGTTCCGCCTCATCTAGAGCATCGAATACAAGGGTGGTATGCCCTTTTCTTATCGAATCAAGAAAGTCGGTAAGCTGCTGCGGGCCTACCGCCTCAATAATGCTGCCGATAAACGTATTACTACCGAGGCGCAGCTTGGCTAAATCCCACAGCATTGCATTTTTAGTGTTCGAAAGATACTTCCCGAACGCGCTTTTACCAACCGCTCCCGGCGCAGAGATTATCAAGTATGGGCTTGATCGAAGCTCGTTTTTGTTTTCAATTAAATATTGCGGGTCTATATATTCTTGTGACGATCGTTGCTCTATGAATGCAACTGTATTGAATTGCCAATTACGGCCACTTGGTATGATCTCTAGCATGTTTCTGGCCTCGGAGTGGGGAGTGGGTTAGTTCAGTTCTAACGAATAGCGTTTATCTGCCGCGCCGAAAGCGTCCGGCCTTGCCGCTGGCGCATCCGCGGCAGATAAACGTCGTTGGACTGAAGCGCCTCGACGGCGGTACTCATGGGGATTGTAAGCGTCCGGTGCCGCCGGTCAAGTCACGGGCAAGACCCAGACGGCTGGGCCCGAGGCAGACGGCGGGCGTACCGCGCTCGCCGGCAGGTAACTGCAACGAACCAGACACTCCCACCGACGGCGAGCAGCGCGGAAATGGAGCCCTCGACGAGCCGGTGACGCGCCACCCCCTGGCAGCCGGCACCGCCATCGCCCACAGCAAGTCCCTTGCCACGCCTTGGTGCTTCTCATGGCGGGCCACGAACCGAGGCGCCCTGCGGCATCGCCTGACGCAGCGGCGGAATCACCGCCGTCGGCACGAACCGACCCGCGCCGCAGTGCGGACAGCGCGCCCACGCGGCGCGTCCGACGCGCTGCAGGAACTCCTCCACCGTCGCCGTGACCAGCGGATCGGGCGCCGGCACCGACAACGCCTGCCGTGCCAGCGCCAGCTTCGTTGCCTTCGCTGCCGGCGCCAGCAGGCCATAGTGCCGAATCCGCTTGAAACCGCCCGGCAACACGTGCAGCAGGAAGCGCTCGATGAACTCCGCGGGCGGCAACCGGAGCACGCGTTTGCCCGGCGTCGCGCGCACCCGGAAGCGCACTGCGGTCTCGTCCATGCCGACGAGACGCTCGTTCGAGATCGCCACGCGATGCGTGTAGCGAGCGAGGTACTCGAGCACCTGCTCCGGCCCACCGAGCGGCTGTTTCGCGTAGACCACCCAGTCGTGCCGCAGCAACTGCTGGCGCAGGGCGCGCCAGACCTTCTCGCCGGCGAGCGCTTCGGCCAACGGCTGGCCGGCGCCTCGGGCCTCGCCCAGCGCCGCGATGAACTGGCCGCGGAAGACCCGCGACAGCGCCTTGACCGGAAACAGGAAGCCGCGCTTCGGCGACTTCCACTCCCCGGCGGGGGTCAGCGCCCCGCCGGCGACCAGGGCGTGCACATGCACGTGCCGCCCGAGGTCCTGCTTCCAGGTATGCAGCACCAGCGAGAACGCCAGCTTGCCGCCCAGCCAGCGCGGATTGGCGCCGAACTCGCCGAGGGTGGCCGAGGAGGCGGCAAAAAGCATCTCGTAGATCACCCGCGAGCGCTGACCGATCAGCGCGTGCAGCGCATGCGGCAGGGTGAACACCAGATGGAAGTACGGCACCGGCAACAGCTCCTGGCGCCGTTTCGCCAGCCACTCCTCCCTGGCTCGGGTCTGGCACTGCGGGCAGTGGCGGTTGCGGCACGAGTGATGGACGTGTCGCGTCACACCGCAGCAGTCGCAGGTCTCGACGTGGCCGCCGAGTACGGCCGTGCGACAGGCGACGATCGCCCGCCAGACCTTCGCCTTGGCCGACGACAGGACGTGGCTGGCGAGGTACGCCGGCCCGTGCCGGCGGAAGATCTCGGCCAGCGTCACCGGCGCCGACTCAAGTCAGCGGAGCAAGCAGTTCCAGCGGCGAGGTGTTGCCGGTCAGTTTCGAGCGTGCCAGATGCAGGTAGCGCGCGGTCGTCGACAGATGATCATGGCCGAGGAGCCGGCCGATGCTGTAGAGATCGACGCCGCCTTCGAGCAGGTGCGTGGCGAAGGCGTGGCGAAGACCGTGGATGCCGCCTTCCGGGGCGATGCCGGCGGCGTTGCGCGCCGCGTAGTAGATCCGCTGCGCGGTCTGGATCTCCATCGGGCCGCTGCCGGTGCGGTTGCCGAACAACCACCGCTGCGGCCGGGTGTCGCGCCAGTACGTCCGCAGGGCCGCGAGCAGACGCGGCGACAGCAGCGTGTAGCGATCCTTGCCGCCCTTGCCGTGGCACACACCTTGAGGCACATGCGATCGGCGGCGCTCTCGATGTCACGGACCTGCAGGCGGCACACTTCGGACACCCGCAAGCCGGCGGCGTAGGTGGTCATCAGCAGCGTTCGCCCGCGCAGCGTTCGCGCCGCGTCGATCAGGCGCGCGACCTCTTCGCGCGAGAGGATCTGCGGCAGGCGTTTGGGCACCTTCGCCATCGGGATGTCGAAACCGGCTTCCGCACGACCGAGCACCCGCCGATAGAGGAAGCGCAGCGCACACGATGCCTGGTTGACACTGGCGTAGGCGAGCTTGCGGTCGCGAATCAGGTGCAGCAGGTACGCCTGCACCTCCTCGACCCGCAGCTCGGCCGGCGACCGATGATAGAACACCGCCAGATCCGCCACCGCGCCGATATAGGCTTCCTGCGTCCGTGCCGCCAGTCCACGCAGGCACATCGCGTTGCTCATTCGTTCACGCAGCTCACTCATGACCATCTCCTCGATTGCTGCGGGGACGTCCCCCGCAGCGAGGAGGATCGAGGATTAACGAGTGAGTTGGGAAAGGGGGCGTCGAGCCCTCGACCGCGAGAACGAAAGCTCGAGCCGAAAGAGGGCGGAGACCGACGCGCCGGGGGGCCTACTCCAGCGCGCAGCGCTTTAGTTCAACGTTCAAGGTCAGGGGCGCTGCGCGACGCTTTATCGCGCAGCGTCCCCTGCACCGCAGGGTTAGCCCTCTTTCTGGAATTGGAAGGCGATTTCATTTGTCTTTGTCTTTATCGGTATCCGCGACAATGTTGCGGAAGATAAAGCCCTTGTCGCGAATGCGCGTGACGGTCTTCTCCTTATTCCCTCCATCCCGACGCCTCGTCTCCGCGACTTTCTCTGGAAAGATGATGCCTCTCTCCTCCATCTTTGTGCGGTGCGTATGCTTCCCGCTCTTGGCATCAAAGGTATCCGCAGTCCGTTTGGTAAATATAAATCCCTCTTCACCTTCCTTTGTCTTCGAGAAGCGCTGCCCAGTCTTCGGATCGATGGCAACGGCGATTCGATCTACAAAAATCAATCCCTCAGTATCCATCTTTACTTCAGCCACAACGTCACCGGTCCGTTTGTTTCGGACAATTGCGACTTTGTCGGTAAATATGATTCCTCGTTGCTCAATCTTGGTTTCGAGAGCAAATGGGAACTGATCTCGCAACGCCCCAATCGCCCCCTTGATCAGCAGAGAATCATGCTTGCACTCTTCGCACCGACGCGGAAGCTGCCAGCCTTTTTCTCTACATTTCAGTTGAGTCGAGGTCGAAACCGTAAATGACTTCCCGCACTGAGAACACGGCACCTGCTTTGGTGCGAACGCGGCTACGCACTCCTTGTGTGAACGTGGCGGCTTTTCCCAGGCCCGATGAATCTTCATTGCTCGGCCGCAGATGTCGCAGGGTTTCTCATACCAAGCGCATTCTTCGTGATAGTCGGGCGGCGAAGGCCACTGTCGATTTATCTTGATCGAACGGCCGCAGTACTTGCACGGTCTTTCATACCAAAGAGCATCGCGCTTAGCTTTGCAGCTTTTGCATATCTTTGGAGGCGAGTCCCAGTCCCGGTGCACTTCCATAGGCGTGCCGCAGTCACCACATCGGACTTCATACCACTTCGCAGCGCGCTTCTCCTTGCAGGCTTTACAAACTCGCGGCGCCGGCTGCCAATCTCGATGTACGCGCATCGTAGTACGGCAATCCTCGCACCTTCGTTCGTACCACTGAGCGTCACTCGCAGCCTTGCACGCCTTACAAATCTTTGGCGGGTTATCCCAGTCGCGATGGACCTGCATAGAACATCCGCAGTCAGCGCATCGCACCTCGTACCACTGCGCTGCTTTGGTTTCCTTGCAGGATTTGCAGATACGTGGCGGATTGTCCCAATCACGGTGCACACTGATCGACGTACCACATTCTTCGCACCGGACTTCATACCACTGGGCTGCGCGCTCTGCTTTGCATGACTTACAGATGCGCGGTGGATTGTCCCAGTCCTCATGGGCGTGGATCTCGGTGCCGCAATCTTCGCAGCTAATCGTGTACCAACCGGGCATATGCGGTATGGAGGTCTAACGCAGAGCTAAGGGGCAAGACAAATGCGCAGCATTTGGCTTGTCCCGCTTGAGCGCCATGTTAGGGCTTTTTCCTACGTTCATAATATTTATCAAACTCTTGGAATATATTTGGATTAAAAAATCGCTGCTTTGAGCTGTTGGGATTGTTTGGATTTAGCAACCTGACAAGGCAATATTTGTTCTCTTTTTCGATCTCGCTGCGCAGTTTATGGTATTGACGATTTTCAAGGAAGTTTGAATATCGCCTTCTCATTGCATCTGTTAGATCTCGATATGTTAATGGGTAATTCTTTGTCACGTCTTCTTCGCGCAATGCGACTGATGGTGCAGTTGGATCATTCGTCCACTTGAATTCAAGTGCTTCAGCTTTATTACCCCTAACTAGCCTCGTTTCCAGTCTTAGCGCTACGTGTTGAGTTGATATTTCCTCTAATGCTGCATCTTCTTGCTGGAGATTGTCTAGATATTTGAGAAGGCGTGTGACTTGCTCTGGGTATAAGGCATCGACAGCAGGCTGAACTGCTTCAAAGCCGTGATAAAAGGAAATTGGCATTAGAAAAAAATTGTAACGAGTCAAGTCTAACTGAAACCACTCCATACCCAGTTGCACATAGTTTCTCAAGGCAGCGGTGCCAATTTCAAGAATTCTTCTACCAAAATATATGTCTTTGTTTATGAAGTGGGCGGAATTATCCCTGATTTCAATTAAAGCTTGTATATTGTCATGGCACGGTTTGTCCAAACCTGAGTCGGCATCCTCAAGCAACCTTGCTGATAAAAAATGAACTCCATGGGTAACTGGATTCTTACTTCGACTTAGTTTGTACTTTGTGCCATCAGGGCTCTCGGTATCAACGATATATAGCGTAGAAACATCTTCATTTCTGTCAGCCAACCATTTTGCTTTGAGCAACAACTCCCAGGCGTTTACCATGAGAAGAGAAAAAGCTTCTTCTCGGTATGAAAAGTCAGGCTTGTTGTATATCTCTATTGCAGAGATGGCAGCACTAATCGACTTTTCCGATAAGTCTTTGCTTATGCTCATGGATTACCTTTAGCCCTAACGTTTAGTGAACACCAAATCCGGTGCAGATCCGGCCGACCCGAGGGGCGTTCGCTGGTGCAGCCTGCGCCGCGAGCCGGTGCATAACCCCGAGTCTCCAGCGCAACGGTCTGATGAACAACGACTTTCTTCCATCAACACCCCGAGACGTTGCGCGGTAGACACCATGGTCAGCGGAATATGCACCAGACGCGACCGGGGACGACCCCTCGCAGTCGCGGCGGAGCCGGCACCCGTCGAGGGAAAAACCTCTTTGCCGACGCCAGCTTAGTCACCGGGGCGCGGGTTGTCCAGAGACTCGAGCCGTTGGCGCGGAGCACTTGCCCCAGCGGTCTACGCGCCATCGAGAATGGCGCGCCCGGTCGTCGGGTGCTTCCATTCCCGTAACGACCCGGACCGTAGCCCACCGCAGCGCCTCAGCGCGTGATCGGCCGGTAGCGGATCCGTTTCGGGCGGGCGGCCTCGTCGCCGAGGCGGCGTCGCTTGTCTTCCTCGTATTCGTGATAGTTGCCGTTGAAGACGGTCCATTGCGAATCGCCCTCGCAGGCGAGGATGTGCGAGCAGATGCGGTCGAGGAACCAGCGGTCGTGCGAGATGACGAGGACGCAGCCGGCGAACTCGAGCAGCGCATCCTCGAGCGCGCGCAGGGTTTCGACGTCGAGGTCGTTCGACGGCTCGTCGAGGAGGAGGACGTTGCCGCCGGCGATCAGCGTCTTCGCCATGTGCAGGCGGCCGCGTTCGCCGCCCGAAAGCTGGCCGACCTGCTTCTGCTGGTCGGCGCCCTTGAAGTTGAAGCGGCCGATGTAGGCGCGCGCCGAGGTTTCGTACTTTCCGACCGTGAGGGTATCGGCGCCGCCCGAGACCTCCTCGAAGACCGTCTTGTTGCCGTCGAGGCAGTCGCGGCTCTGGTCCACGTAGGCGAGGCGGACCGTCTCGCCGATCGCGATCTCGCCCGAATCGGGCCGCTCGCTGCCGGTGAGCATGCGGAACAGTGTCGACTTGCCGGCACCGTTCGGGCCGATGATGCCGACGATCGCTCCCGGCGGCACGCTGAAGCTGAGCCGGTCGAGCAGCAGGCGGTCGCCGAACGACTTGCTGACATTGCGGAACTCGATCACCTTGCTGCCGAGGCGCTCGCCGACCGGGATGAAGATCTCCTGCGTCTCGTTGCGCTTCTGGTACTCGACGCTCGACAGCTCCTCGAAGCGCGCCAGCCGCGCCTTGCTCTTCGCCTGCCGCGCCTTGGGGTTCTGTCGCACCCATTCGAGTTCCTGCTTCATCGCCTTGATGCGCCCGGCTTCCTGGCGCGATTCGGTCTCCAGGCGTGCTTCCTTCTGCTCGAGCCAGCTCGAGTAGTTGCCCTTCCACGGGATTCCCTGGCCGCGGTCGAGTTCGAGGATCCACTCGGCGGCGTTGTCGAGGAAGTAGCGGTCGTGCGTCACGGCGACGACGGTGCCGGGGAAGCGGACGAGGAACTGCTCGAGCCACTCGACCGATTCCGCGTCGAGGTGGTTGGTCGGCTCGTCGAGCAGCAGCATGTCGGGCTTCGAGAGCAGCAGCTTGCAGAGCGCGACGCGGCGCTTCTCGCCACCGGAGAGATTGCCGATCAGCGCCTCCCAAGGCGGCAGGCGCAGCGCGTCGGCGGCGAGTTCGAGCTGGTTGTCGAGGTCGGCGCCGCTGCTGGCGATGATCGCCTCGAGCCGCGCCTGCTCCTCGGCGAGCTTGTCGAAGTCGGCGTCGGGCTCGGCGTAGGCGGCATAGACGGCGTCGAGCATCGCCTGTGCGGCAAATGCCTCGCCGAGTCCCGACTCGACCTCCTGGCGAACGGTCTTGTCCGGGTCGAGCTGCGGTTCCTGCGGCAGGTAGCCGATCTTCAGCCCGGGCATCGGCGTCGCTTCGCCGATGATGTCGCGGTCGACGCCGGCCATGATGCGCAGCACGGTCGACTTGCCGGAGCCGTTGAGGCCGAGCAGGCCGATCTTGGCGCCAGGGAAGAAGGAGAGCGAGATGTCCTTGATGATCTGGCGCTTGGGCGGGACGATCTTGCCCACGCGGTTCATCGTGAATACATATTGAGCCATGGCTGTCGATCGGAAGTCGGGAACGGGTTGCGGGAGACCGGCGGCAGTGCCGGTGGCGAAGGCGCGAGTTTACCCGAGTCTGCCGCTGCGCGTTGCAGGCGATGGATTGCCCTGCCGCGCTGATGCCGGGCGAGGGGGCGATTGACAGCGCTCGCAGCCGCCGGGCATACTCGGGCTGTTGCGCCGATCCGGGCATCGACGGCCGTCGATCCCGCCGCCGCATGCCAGCCGCAGCGTCCTGCAAGCCGGCGAGGCGGCAGCGCTGAAGGCAAATCCCGCATGACATCCTGTATCCATCCACCAGCAGTCGCAATCGCGCGTGCAGTCCGGGCCGTCGGTCGCCGGCGCCAGGGCTGGCGGGCCGCGCTCTGCGGCGTGTTGCTGGTGCTGCTGCATGGCTTGTTGCCGGCAGGCGCCGCCGCCAGCATCTGGGGCTACGTCGACGAGCAGGGGATCGCGCACTTCGCGGCCGAACAACTCGATTCGCGTTACAAGCTCTTCCTGCAGGGCGACGCCGCGCGCACGTCGCTGTCGGCACTGAGCGGGCCAGGCAAGCCGGAGCTGCTGCGCTACCTGTCGCAGCATCCCAACCTGAAGAAGTTCGAACCGCTGATCAAGCGCGCGAGCGACGAGTTCGCCGTCGATGCCGCGCTGCTGAAGGCCGTGATGGCTGCCGAATCCGCCTTCAATCCAGACGCCGTCTCGCCCAAGGGCGCCATCGGGCTGATGCAGGTGATGCCGGCGACCGCCGGGCAGTACGGCCTGCAGGGCGATCGGCAGCAGAGCCTGGAGGAAAAGCTGGCCGATCCGAAGACCAACATCCGCATCGGCGCGCGCTACCTGCGCGATCTCGGCAAGCTGTTCCCGAACGAGCCGCAACTGGTTCTGGCCGCGTACAACGCCGGTCAGGGAGCCGTGCAGCAGCACCGCAACAAGGTGCCCCCGTACCCGGAGACGATGAACTACGTCCAGCTCGTGACGCAGTTTCATCAGCTCTATCAGGGCAACACGCTCACCCGCAAGGCGGCACCGTCGTCGGTCTTCACCCGTTCGGCTGCCGGCGGCCAGCGCATCTACATGAAGCTGCCCGGGCGGCGCGACGTTCCCGAAGCGGCTCCGGCGCGCTGATGCCGACCTGCCGTCGCCGCGCCGTCGTTTGTCGGCTCGCACGCATGCCTTGCCACCGGACCGCGTAGCGTGACGCCTGTGCGGTGCCTGCCGTTGCTCCTGCTGCTCGCGGCCTCGGCATGCGGCGTCCCCGGTCTCGAGCCGGAGCGCGATGCCCACCGCTCGCACGACTGCCGGTCCGGGGACGTTCGCGTCGACGGCGGAACGACCGAAGACACCCTGGCTGTGTGCGCCGCGGCGCGTTCCGTTTCCGGATTCTTCCGCAACATCGGCTTGTCGCGAACTGCGGCCATCACCGTGCTTCTGGTCGACAGGATGCCGTCGGAGAACGGTGACAACGTGCTCGGCTGCTTCAACGCTGCAGACACGCAGGTCAAGGTACTGTCCTGGCGGGCGGCCAGCGACCGCGGACGCTGGCTGGGCCAGAGCATCGACCGGACCCTTTACCACAGCCTGGTGGCGCACGAGATCGCCCACGCCCTGGCGTGGTGCAATGCTCCGGGCAACACCCTCAGCGTGCGCGCCAGTGAGTACGTGGCCTACGTCGTCATGTTCGCGACGATGGAATCCGGGCGCCGGGAAGCCATCCTGGCCGATGCTCCAGGCGTCAGCTTCGACCGTGAGGGCGAAATCTCCGACACCTTTTACTACCTGGCGCCGTCCCGGTTCGGGGTTGCTGCCTATCGGCACTACCTGCGCCCGGAGAACGGAGCGCGGTTTCTTCGCGCCGTGTTGAGCGGGGCTGCGCTGCCAGCGGTCGACTAGCCGAGCGCCCGACTTTCCCCCCCACCCCCGAGCACCGCCGAGACTTGCCGCAGCGATGCGTGTTCAGGCAGCCGCCGCCGGCATCTCGCAGGCGCCTGAACCGGTGCCACCGCAATCGAGCGACCGCCGGGCAACGCAATGGCGTTCCGGGCGCCGAGGTCGCCGTCTGTCGGAACGGCGTGCTGCGGCGGTACAATGTCCGCCTTCCCCACGAGAGAAACGATCATGAAAGCTGAGCATCGCGTCGATCCCGCCGCTGCACCGAGCAGCCCTTCGTTCCAGCAGCCACCCCACCGTCTGCGCGGTACCGCCGTCCGCTGCCTGGCGGCAGCGCTGCTGCTCGCCGGCTGCGCCAGCCCGGCGACCAACGTCACGGTCAGCGACCCGGCGCGCATCACGCGCAGCGGCTTCCTCACCGACTACAAGGCGCTGGCACCGTCGCCGGGGGCCGAGGGCACCCTCTGCTGGCGGCAGCCCGGGCTCGACCTCAAGGCCTACGACAAGGTGCTGATCAACCGCATCGTCGTCACCCTCAAGGCCGACCAGCAACAGGGGATCGATCCGACCGAGCTGAAGGCGCTCGTCGACTACTTCCACGCCTCGCTGGTCAAGGCGCTGAAGCCGCAGATGCAGGTCGTCGAGCAGCCGGGTCCGGGGGTCATCGTGCTGCGCATCGCACTGACCAACCTGGTGCCGACGCAGGTCAGCCGCAGCCTGATGGGAACGGCGATCCCTTACGCCTTCACCGCCGAACTGGCCTCCGGTCCGGCCAGCGGCAGGCCGGCCGGGTCGACGCCGTACCTCGGCGAGACGGGGATGGAGATCCAGTTCACCGACGGCGCGACGAACCAGATCCTCGCCGAATGCGCCGACGCGCAGATCGGCCGCAAGTACGCGGCGGCGGTCGAGGAGGGTGCCGAGGGTGCGACCGACACCTGGGTCAAGGGTTACATGAACTCGTTCCAGGCCTGGGCGTACGCGCAGAACGCCTTCGACAAGTGGGCGAAGCTGATCGCCGATCGCTTTGCCGTGCTGCGTGGCGTCAAGCCGGCGCAGTAGCCGCGGCGCAGGAAACCGGAAGGAGCAGGCGATGCAGGGAAAAGCGGTGGTGGCGGGTGTCGGCGCGATACCCTTCGGCAAGCCGGGGGCGACCGAGAGCTATGATCTGATGGCCGCGGCGGCGACGCGGCGGGCGCTCGCCGATGCCGGCCTGGGTTATGAAGACGTGCAGCAGGCGATCGTCGGCTACGTCTATGGCGATTCGACCTCTGGCCAGCGCGCGCTCTACGGCGTCGGCATGAGTGGCATCCCGATCGTCAATGTCAACAACAACTGTTCGACCGGATCGACCGCGCTCTTCCTGGCGCGGCAACTGGTCGAGTCCGGCGTGCTGGACTGCGTCCTCGCGCTCGGCTTCGAGCAGATGCGGCCCGGCGCGCTGACCGAGCACTGGAGCGACCGGCCGTCGCCCTTCGCGCGTTTCGACGAACTCTGCGCCGAGATCGCTCCCTACCCGGTGCCGCTGGCGCTGCGCTACTTCGGCGGCGCCGGCGTCGAATACATGCAGCGCCACGGCGCGACGGCGAGCCTCTTCGCGCGCGTGCGCGCCAAAGCCAGCCGGCACGCCGCGCACAACCCCGGCGCGCTGCTGCGCAAGGTGGTGACCGAGGAAGAGGTGCTGGCGGCGCCGCTGATCTGTGCCGAGGCCGGCATGACGCGGCTGATGGCCTGCCCGCCGACCTGCGGCGCGGCGGCGGCGATCGTCGTCTCGCCCGCCTTTGCCGCCCGCCGCAATCTCGACCGGCGGGTGGTGATCGCCGCACAGGCGATGACCACCGACCGCCCGGGAACCTTCGACAAGCGCAGCATGCTGGCGCTGGTCGGCGCCGACATGAGCCGCGAGGCCGCCGACCTCGTCTACGAGCAGGCGGGGATCGGTCCCGGCGACATCGACGTCGTCGAGCTGCACGACTGCTTCGCCCAGAACGAGGTCATCAGCTACGAGGCGCTGCGCCTGTGCCCGGAGGGTGGCGCCGAGCAATTCGTCGCCGACGGCGACAACAGCTACGGCGGCAGGGTGGTGACGAACCCCTCGGGCGGCCTGCTGTGCAAGGGGCATCCGCTCGGCGCCACCGGGCTCGCGCAGTGCGCCGAACTGGTCGAGCAGTTGCGCGGCGAAGCCGGCGAACGGCAGGTGGCGGGCGCCCGCATCGCGCTGCAGCACAATCTCGGGCTCGGCGGCGCCTGCGTCGTGACGCTCTACCAGCGGGCTGCCTGAGCCGCCGCAGGGCAACGACGTGGCAGCCCGGCGGCGGGACGCAGCGCGCCCCCCCGGTGACCGTCGCCGGAGGCGGTTTCAATCGACAGGGAGCAATTCATGGCAAAACTCGCAGGCAAGGTGGCGATCGTCAGCGGTTCCGGCCGCGGCATCGGTCGCGCGGTGGCGCTCAAGCTGGCGGCGGAGGGCGCGCATGTGGTGGTCAATGATGTCGACACCGCACCGGCTGCGGAGACCGTCAACGACATCGTCGCTGCCGGCGGCCAGGCGGTCGCCTGCGTCGGCAGCGTCACCGCCGCCGATTTCGCCGAGCGCTTCGTGCAGACGGCGCTCAGCCAGTTCGGCGGCCTCGACATCATCATCAACAACGCCGGTTACACCTGGGACAACGTTGTCCAGAAGATGAGCGACGAGCAATGGCAGGCGATGCTCGACGTCCATCTGACGGCGCCCTTCCGCATCCTGCGCGCGGCGGCCGACTTCTTCCGCGCCGCCGCCAAGAGCGAGAGCGACAGCGGCCAGGAAACCTTCCGCAAGGTGGTCAATGTGTCGTCGATCGCCGGGGTCGGCGGCAACGCCGGGCAGGCCAACTACGCCGCCGCCAAGGCCGGCATCGTCGGCCTGACGCGCACGCTGGCGAAGGAATGGGGGCGCTATCGCGTGAACGTGAACTGCGTCGCCTTCGGTCTGATCAACACGCGGCTGACGAGTGCCGCCGCCGGCGACGCGGTGCTCGACATCGAGGGCCGGCAGATCAAGGCCGGCGTCAATCCCGACCTGCTGAAACAGATGGCGGCGATGATCCCGCTCGGCCGTGGCGGCACGCCGGAAGAGGCGGCGGGCGCCATCGTCATGCTCTGCTACCCGGAAGCCAACTACGTCTCCGGCGAGCTGCTCGTCTGCGGCGGCGGCTTCCGCATCTAGTCGCGCGCGAACTCCGATGGCGATCGCCCGTACCCTCTTCGACGACGGCCACCGGCAGTATGCGGCGGCGCTCGACCGCTTCATCGCGCTCGAGGTGGCGCCACACTACGAGCGCTTTGAAGAGCAGGGCTTCGTCGACCGCGAACTGTGGCTGCGCGCCGCCGCCGCCGGCTTCCTCTGCTCGTCGCTGCCCGAGGAGTACGGCGGCGCCGCCGCCGACAAGCTGTACAGCGTCGTCCTCTTCGAGCAACTCGCGCGCAACGCGGTGCAGAACCTGCTCGGCTGGTCGCTGCATTCGGAGATCGTCGCCCCCTACCTGCTGCACTACGGCAGCGCGGCGATCCGCCAGCAGTACCTGCCGCGAATGGCGAGCGGCGAGCTGATCGGTGCCATCGCCATGACCGAGCCCGGCGCCGGCTCCGACCTGCAGGGGCTGCGCACGACGGCGCTGCGCGACGGCGGGCACTACGTCCTCAACGGCGGCAAGACCTTCATCACCAACGGCTCGCTCTGCGACCTCGTCGTCGTCGTCGCCAAGACCGATCCGGCCGCCGCCGGCAAGGGGATCAGCCTGCTGCTGGTCGACATGCGCTGGCCCGGCTGCAGTCGCGGGCGGCGGTTGAAGAAGATCGGCATGCGCGCGCAGGACACCGGCGAACTCTTCTTCGACGACGTGCGGGTGCCGCTCGACCACCTGCTCGGCGACGAGAACGGCGGCTTCGCCCACCTGATGAACGAGCTGCCGTGGGAGCGGCTGCAGATCGCCATCACGGCCGTCGCGCAGGCGGAAGCGGCGATCGAATGGACCAGCCGCTACTGCCGCGAACGCCAGGCCTTCGGGCAGGAAATCATGCAGTTCCAGAACACCCGCTTCACGCTCGCCGAGGCGCTGACCGAGGTGCAGGTGGCGCGCGTCTTCGTCGACCACTGCATCGAACTCTTCGTCCGCGGCGAACTCGACGCGACGGCGGCGTCGATGGCCAAATACTGGTGCACCGACCTGCAGTGCAAGGTGCTCGACGCCTGCCTGCAACTGCACGGCGGCAACGGCTGCATGCTCGACTACCCGATCGCCCGCGCCTGGACCGACGCCCGCGCCGCGCGCATCTACGGCGGCAGCAACGAGATCATGAAGGAGCTGATCGCCCGGCAGTTGCCGTGAGGCGTTGGGTGCGGGGGGCTGGGTGCTACGGGGTGCGTAGCGGGGCAGAGTGGTGCAGCCGGTGCCGTGGCGCTGGAGGACGGGGGAACTATGAGTGAACAGGGGCAGGGACAAATCGAGGGGCTTCGGCAGGCGTTGGCGGCAGGGTTCATAGATGCCGCAACCTTTGAGGCAGCCGCAGCCGCGATCGCGGCCGGCACTCCCCTGACCGACGCGAGCGGGGCCAAACGGGTCGGGGGGCAATCGCTGCCCGCGGCGCCACTTGCCTCCGGCGTGCGGCAGGGCGAGGTCACGGGTAGTGGCGCCTTGGCGCAGGGCAACGGCGACGCGCTCAGCAGCGCGGTCAAGATCGACGGGGACAACAGCGGCGCCATCGTCATCCACACCGAGATCGTTAACCACTACTGTCACGCCGCGGGCAGCGATCCTGCCGGCAAGCGCCTGATCGCCAGCCAAGTTGGCGCCTATCTCGCCTGGCTGCAAGAGCGCACGCAGAGCATCGAGCTGCGCGGAATTGAACGTGCGGGTTCGTCACCGGTGATAGTCTTGCCACTCGAGACGGCTTACGTACCGCTTCGCGCTCGAGTCTTGCCTTTGGCCGACCACGTGCATGGACGGTCTGCGGGGCGGCGCGAAACTATCGGGCGGCACGCGGGTCTGTCGGATTCGGTTCCTGTTGGCGGATACGACAGCAGCGAGTCGGACCTTCTGCTGAGCGAGGTTCTCGGCTACGGTAATCGCGTCGCGATCATTGGGGGGCCGGGTTCTGGTAAGACCACCGTGCTGCTTCATATGGCTTGGGCGCTGGCTTCCTCCCTGCTGGCCAGGGCACCCGAGCCGGCTCGATCGCGTCTCGGTTTGACGATGGCGCCGAACGAACTCCCGCTGCCGATTCTCGTGCCGCTTGCCTCGTTCGCCCGCTATCGCCGCCACTTGCCGGCGGATGCGCTGGCGCGCGAACGAACCTTGGCCCACTTCATCTCGTATCATCTAATTAGCAGGGAAGCGCCGTTCGACCTCCCGGCCGACTTCTTTGTTCGGCTGCTCCACGAGGGGCGAAACGTCCTCCTGCTGCTCGACGGGTTAGACGAAGTGGCGAACGAGGGCGAGCGTGCCGAAGTCCGTCAGGCCGTCGAGAATCTCGTCGGCGGCCGGCGCGCGATGCGCGTCGTCGTCACCTGCCGCACGATCGCCTGGCGCAGCGGCGGCACGGCGCTCGGAGGCGATTTCCGGCAGATCGACGTGCGGCCGCTCGACTACGACGAGCACGTCGCGCCAATGGTGCGGCAGGCATACGCCTGCATCCACCCACAGGACAGCGTCCGCCGGCACGAACGCAGTGAAGACTTGCTCACCAGCATCCGCCGACTCGAGGCCGACCGCCGTCGGCGGCTTGGAGAGAGCGCACCGTTGCTGGTCGACAGCCCGCTGCTGGTGCGGCTGCTGCTGATCGTGCATCTCAACAACCGCACGCTACCCGAGCAGCGTGCCGATCTCTTCGACAAGGCGATCAACGCGCTGCTGCAGGTCGACTACGGCCATGACGAGAGCGACAAGCGCGAGTTGTCGCTCGACTGGACGTTGTACCGCGATATGGCGCAGCATCTTGCCTTCCACATGCACCAGCAGGGTGCCGACCAAGGGCGCGAGATCGAGGAGCCGGCTCTGCGTGCGATCGTCGAAACAGAACCGGAGTTTCAGCCACGCATCCAAGACTTCGTTCGTCAAGCAAGGCATCGGGGCAGTGTGCTAGAAGAGCGGGCTGGTGCCTATCGCTTCCTACATCTCGCCTTGCAGGAGTTCCTCGTTGCCCGCTACCTGAGCGAAGTCATCGGTCGCGACAGCCGCGACGCAATGCTCTCATTTCTCACCGGGCGATTTGATGACTCTTGGTGGCGTGAGCCGATTCTGCTACTTGCGGGCTATCAAGCGACACGGGCCGCGCGCTCAACTCGCGAGCTGCTGCGGGCTCTGACGGAAACCACTGGCGAGGCCAACGCCCGATTCGCGGCAGTGGAGTTGGCGGCGACGGCGGCCACCGAGTGGCGTGATAGTGGCGAGCCACTGCGTGCCCATTGCGCCCATCGGATCGTCGCTCTCTTGAACGACCTCGATGCGCTCAGGAACTCAAGGCCGGCTGTTCGTGCCCGGGCAGGTGACCGGTTGGCCCAACTGGGCGACCCCCGTTTTGACGAGAATCGCTTCCATCTTCCGGCTGACGATATGCTGGGTTTCGTACGCATCGCGGCCGACCCGAACTTCATGATCGGCACACGTCGCAGAGACGTTCAGCGGCTCGTCAGGATCACTGGCTACGGCGTAGACGAGCGCGAGATCAGCGATCTGGCTACGCCAACTTCTGAGTTCTATGTCGCGCGCTATCCCGTAACGGTGGCGCAGTTTAGAGCTTTCGTTGAGGCAACCAGTTTTTCGATCGGCGAGATCAACGCGCTGGCCGACCCGGACAGTCGGCCCGTGCGCTGGGTGAACTGGCACGAGGCTCAGGCTTGGTGCCATTGGCTTAACGGAGTCCTGGCGGCTTCGCCGGTACTCGCGGCCAGCCCGGTCGCCACACTCGTGCGCCAGCACAGGTGGCAAGTCGCACTGCCGAGCGAGTTGGAGTGGGAGAAAGCGGCAAGGGGCGGCTTGCTAGGGGCAGTTTTTCCGTGGGGCGACGACCTTGATCCGAACTGGGCCAACCAATTTGGTTCCGCGATCGGCGACACGTCGGTAGTTGGCTGCTTTCCCCCCAATCGCTTCGGCCTTTTCGACGTGGTTGGCAACGTTTGGGAGTGGACCCGTAGCCTAGCTGCTCCATACTCATCCCTGTTGGCTGATGGGGGGCGCGAAGACTTGAAGACTGGCAACGGCGAGGACCGCGTCTTGCGAGGTGGCTCGTGGGACTTTCAGCGAGACATCGCTCGGTGCGGCGCGCGTAACTGGGAGCAACCCGAGGATCGGTACGACCACATCGGCTTTCGGATGGTGCTGCATTCTCCCCCGGTTCCTCCCCTTTGATCCCTGTCTTCTGTGAACTCGGTCGCTTCGGGTCCCCGACTCTGCGCGATTCACGGGTGCGCAATTCCAATTCGGGGGACAGTTCAATTCCCAATTCGGGGGCAGCATACTCAATCCCGTGGGGGCACGTTCGACGCGTTCCGGGTACGCAACCTCAGCGTTAGCGGCGCCGGTGTGCGTTTCGCTGCAGTGCCGCCGAGGCGGTCAAGATCGATGGTGGCCACGCCGGCGCCATGATCCACACGCAGATCGTCAAGAACTACTACGATCTCGCGGGCAGCGATCCAGCTGACAAGGGCCTGATCGTCGGTCACCTGGGCGCCTATCTCGGCTGCCTTCAGGGAGGCACGCAGAGCGTCGAGCTGCGCGGAAACGAGCGTTCGGGCGCGCTCGCGGCTCAGCCTGAGGCTGGCGCCGCCGACGCGCAGCTCAACAAGCTGCGGCTCTACCTGCGCCTGGCACGGCAGTGGGATTGGCTGGGCAGTGGGATTGGCTGGGCAGTGGGATTGGCTGGGCAGTGGGATTGGCTGGGCAGTGGTCAGTACGAGCACGCGAGCCGCATCGTCGCCGGGATTGGCCGCCTGCTCGGCGGCTGGATTCGCCAGACCGCGTCCGGTCGCAGCGGCAGCGGCGCTGCCCGCGGCGATCGCGCGGGCGATGAGTCTGATCGGCGGCTGCGCCGGCGATGCCGCGCTGCTCGCTGCAATCGTCGCGCGGCTTCGTGCGCCGGGTCGGGGCGGGTACGGCGGGCTTGCTGGCCTGGCCGTACCCGTGCTTCTCTATGCGCCCGGCGCGGGCAATGCCCCGCTGTCGCCCTGCCTTGCGGCCTGCGCGCGGACCAGACGGGTCTGGCGCTGTTCTTCTTCCTTCGCCTCGGCCGGCAAAGCCGCTGTCGCGGGTCGGCCGGCATTTCCGGAACACGCGCGGCATGGTGATGCCCGCGCGCCGTTCCGCCAGGCGGCGGAACCAGAAGAAGGGGCGGAAGAACATGGGAAGAACGCAACAGCACGCGAAAACCGATGTTGTCATTGCGGTTGTCCGGGTGATTCCTGTTGCGGATGCCACAGCGCGCATTGTCCCGGTGATTGTTCCACGAGCCGCCGCGCACGACCTCTCCAGACTGCCTGGCCGGATGTCGCCACCCGGCGCGCGTAGACTACCAGAACGACCAAAAAAAAACGGGCCGCGCTGCGCGCGCAGCAGTTCTCATTTCAGATTCCATGGTAGCGGGCGGTGAGGGTAGAGACTGTTGGAAGGGGTCAATCAGCTGGTGTCTGGGGCGTTGGGAGCGAGGCGCTGCTGCATGAAGCGCATGAGGTGATCCCAGTCATCGAACGGCAGGTACTGTAGCAAGGCGCGCAGGTGTTCGAAGAAGGTACGGCGGGAGGGCAGCAGG
>JAGFNJ010000039.1 GCA_017592775.1 Candidatus Accumulibacter conexus
ATATCTGCCCCGCTCCTGAGCAGAAATCCTCTCCAGTGCCTGATCCCGGCGCTAACCCCATGACTTACTGTGCATTCCTGACGCCACTTGTGCAGGCGTCATGGCGCCGAGATCAGGTTGTCTGAGGGTGGTTTCAGCCGCCAACCACGCCAGGCAGACCCTGCGCGCGCGCAACGATCGCGTTGACGGTAATGCCGAAGAACTCGTACAGAGCGGCCGCCGGCGCCGATTCGCCGAAGCGGTCGATGCCGATCACCGCGCCAGCATTGCCCACGTACTTCCACCACAGATCGGGATGCGCAGCCTCGACGGCCAGTATTGGCGTCGCCGGCGGCAGCACAGCCTGGCGGTAGGCTGGTAACTGCCGGTCGAAACGCTGAGTGCAGGGCATGGCGACGACACGGGCCGGAACGCCCTGCTGCTGCAGCACGGCCTGCGCCTCGAGGACCAAGCTGACCTCCGAGCCCGTGGCCAGCAGGACGAGTCGTGCCGCACCGCCCGCGGCTTCGCTCAGGACATAGCCGCCACGCCTGATGTCGGCGATCTGCTGCACAGGACGTGACAGGACCGGCAGGTTCTGTCGCGACAGCAGCAGGCACGAAGGTCCATCGCCACGCTCGAGAGCGGCGATCCAGGCGACGGCGGTCTCGAGTGAATCGGCTGGCCGCCAGACGTCTAGCCCCGGAATCAGCCGCAGCGAGGCCGCCTGTTCGATCGGCTGGTGTGTCGGACCATCCTCACCAAGTCCGATCGAGTCGTGCGTATAGACCATCACCTGTCGCTGCTTCATCAGCGCCGCCAGACGAATGGCGTTGCGCGCGTAATCGGAGAAGACGAGGAAGGTCGCCGTATACGGGATGAATCCCCCGTGCAGCGCGATGCCGTTGGCGATTGCCGTCATGGCGAACTCGCGCACGCCATAGCTGATGTAGTTGCCGGCGACCTCGCGATTGGCGGGTCTGGTTCCACTCCAGTTGGTCAGGTTCGAACCGGTCAGGTCGGCCGAGCCGCCAAGCAGTTCGGGCAGGCCGGGGGCAAGGGTCTCGATGACATCCTGCGACGCCTTGCGTGTGGCGACCGCCGGCGCCTGCCTCGACCAACGGTCGAGCAGCGCGTCCACCTGCGTATGCCAGTCGGCAGGCAGATCGCCGCGCATCCGGCGCTCGAACTCGCCAGCCAGCTCAGGAAAGGAGTCGCGATAGGACTCGAAGCTCGCATTCCACGCGTATTCGGCAGCCTCACCCTTGGCACGTGCATCCCAACCCGCGCGCACATCCGCCGGCACCTCGAACGGAGCGTACGGCCACTCGAGCTGGCGTCGCGTGTTGGCGATTTCGGCGGCGCCCAGGGGCGCGCCGTGAACATCGTGCGTACCACCCTTGTTGGGCGAGCCAAAACCGATCATCGTCTTGCAGCAGATCAGGGTCGGTCGCCCGGTGGCGGTCTTGGCAACGCGAATCGCGGCTTCGATCGAATCGACGTCGTGGCCATCGCAGTGGGGCACGACCCGCCAGCCGTAGGCTTCGAAGCGCTTGGCGGTATCGTCGGCGAACCAAGGCTGCACGTGACCGTCGATCGAAATGTCATTGTCGTCGTAGAAAACGATCAGTTTCGACAGCGACAGGCGTCCAGCCAACGAACATGCCTCATGCGATACGCCTTCCATCAGACAGCCATCGCCGACGAAGGCATAGGTGTAGTGGTCAACGACCTGGTGACCAGGCCGGTTGAAGCTCTCCGCCAGCAACCGCTCGGCGACCGCCATTCCGACCGCGTTGGCCAGGCCCTGCCCGAGCGGCCCGGTGGTCGTCTCTACGCCGGGCGTCACGCCGAACTCGGGGTGTCCTGGAGTCTTCGAATGCAACTGCCGGAAGCGTCGCAGGTCGGCCAGCGACAGATCGTAGCCAGACAGATGCAGCAGGGCGTAGAGCAGCATCGAGCCGTGCCCGTTGGAGAGGACGAAACGGTCACGGTTCACCCAGCCCGGATGGTCCGGATTGTGCTTGAGGTGGCGTCGCCACAGCACTTCGGCAATATCGGCCATACCCATTGGCATCCCTGGATGGCCGGAGTTCGCCACCTGCACGGCGTCGATGGCGAGGAAGCGCAGTGCGTTGGCGCAGCGCCGGCGGAACTTGCGGGATTCGGTGGGCAAGACGATCTCCTTCGGTCAGGGTATGAAAACCCGCTGCTGCGGTCCGTGTTCAGCGCTGCCGGCGCTTGCGGTCCATGAGTTGCAGGATCATCGGCGTGAAGATGATCTGCATCGCCAGCCCCATCTTGCCGCCAGGGCAGACGATGATGTTCGGCCGCGACATGAACGAGTCGTGCAGCATGCTCAACAGGTAGGAGAAATCGATCCCCCTGGGGTTGGCGAAGCGGATCACCAGCATGCTTTCATCCTGCGTCGGAATGTCCTGGGCAATGAAGGGATTCGAGGTATCGACCGTCGGCACCCGCTGAAAATTGACGTGCGTCCGGGAGAACTGCGGGCAGATGTAGTTGATGTAGTCCGGCATCCGGCGCAGGATGGTGTCCATGACCGCTTCCGTCGAGTAGCCGCGCTGTGCCTTGTCGCGATGGAGCTTCTGGATCCACTCGAGGTTGATGATCGGCACGACGCCGATGCACAGATCGACATGGCGGCCGATGTCGACGGTGTCGGTCGTAGCGGCACCATGCAGCCCTTCGTAGAAGAGCAGATCGGTGTCAGCGGGCAGTTCCGACCAATCGGTGAAGGTTCCCGGGGGCGAACCAAAGCGCAGCGCTTCGGCGTCATCGTGAACATAGTGGCGGCTCTTGCCGCGACCGGTCTCGCCGTATTCGCGGAACAACACCTCCAACTCACTCAACAGGTTGGCCTCGGGGCCAAAATGGCTGAAATGGTGGTCGCCGGCAAGAGCGCGCTCGGCCATCTGGTCGCGCATTCCCTGCCGATCGTAACGATGGAAGCTGTCGCCTTCGATGATCGCGGCGTTTAGCTGTTCGCGCCTGAAAATGTGTTGAAAGGAGCGCGTGACCGACGTCGTCCCGGCGCCCGACGAACCGGTGATGGCGATGACTGGATTCTTGATCGACATGAGCTGTGACTCCGTTTCTTGGTGAGGATCTCCGGGCTCTGCCCGGCACTCTCAGTGCTTGTGAACAAATCTGCTGCGCGGCCAGTCAGCGGCGTTGCCGGCTCGCTGACTCGTCGGCCATCGACTCGATGTCCCTCGTTGCTGGCTCGGCGGCGCCTTGTGTCCCCGCCTGTTCGCGCCGCTTCGTCGCACAATCTCTCAGTCGTCCCGAAAGAGGGTCCGGGTCGAGAACAGTGGCGAGCGAAACGGTTGATCCTCGCCGGTTTCATGCTCGCGATGGTAGCGCTCGATCCGTTCGACCTCATTGCGCGAACCGAGAATCACCGGCACGCGTTCATGCAGGCTGGTCGGCTGCACATCGAGGATCCTCTCGTCGCCCGTCGAAGCCTGGCCGCCTGCCTGGGCAACGATCATCGCCATCGGGTTGGCCTCATACAGCAGACGCAGACGGCCGGGTTTCGACATGTCCTTGCTGTCCCGGGGATACATGAAGACACCGCCGCGCATCAGGATGCGGTGGACCTCGGCAACCAACGATGCCACCCAGCGCATGTTGAAGTCCTTGCCGCGGACACCGGTGTTGCCTTGCAGGCACTCGGCGACATAGCGTTGCACGGGGGGTTCCCAGAAACGCTCGTTGGAAGCGTTGATCGCGAACTCGCGGGTGTCGGGCGCGATCACCAGATCGGGATGCGTGAGCAGGAACTCGCCAATGTCGCGGTCGAGCGTGAAACCGTGCGTTCCATTGCCGACGGTCAGCACAAGCATCGTCGACGGACCGTACAGCGCGTAGCCGGCTGCCACCTGGCGGCTGCCACACTGCAGGAAATCCGCTGTTGTCGGCATCTCCCCGCTGCCGGTTTCGGGGCAGCGAAGGACCGAGAAGATGCTGCCCACCGACAGGTTGACGTCGATGTTGGAAGAGCCGTCGAGTGGGTCGAAAACCAGCAGATAGTTGCCGCGCGGGTGTTCGCGGGGAATCGGATGGATATCTTCCATTTCCTCCGATGCCATCGCCCGCAGATGCCCTCCCCATTCACAATGGTGGAGGAAAGCCTGGTTGGCCAGCACATCGAGCTTCTTCTGCACCTCACCCTGAACGTTCCGGCTTCCCTCGTCGCCGAGTACACCAGCCAACGAACCTCGCGAAACCCCTTGCGCGATCGCCTTGCAGGAACGTACGACATCACTGATGAGCATCGACAGGTCACCGATGAGCGCCGGGTTGCGCCGCTGCTCTTCAACGAGGAACTTGTTAACGTTGGTCCGTCCGCATAACATGGCCTTGCTCCAGGAATCACGAATCCAGCTCGGGCTGCGACTGGCCCCCATTCTAGCCGTCCGCAACAAAAGAACTAGTTAAACATACTTCTTTGTTTGTTTAATGAAAGCTAATCGATGAGAAACGCCACCATACGCCAGCTCCAGATCTTCTCGGTCGCCGCGAGCCACCTCTCCTTTGCTCGGGCAGCGGAGAAGCTGCATCTGACGCATGCGGCGATCTCGCTGCAAATCAAGCAACTCGAGGATGTCAGCGGCACGCTGCTGTTCGAGAGGATTGGCAAGCGGGTCTTTTTGACCGAAGCGGGCGAGATTCTGCTTGGCCACACACGCCAGATCCTGCAGTCACTCAAAGAGGCGGACGAGGCACTGCTGGCACTCAAAGGACTCAAGGGCGGGCGTATTGCAGTCGCCGTCGCCAGCACAGCCGAATACTTCGCCCCGGGCCTGCTGGCCGAGTTCCGCAAGGCGCAGCCGGATGTCCGGCTGCGCCTGCTGATCGACAACCGTGACACGGTCAGTCGCCTGCTGGCCAACAACGAGGTTGACCTGGCAATCATGGGACGCCCGCCGGCGGACCTTGACGCCATCGCCGTCGCGTTTGCCCCACACCCGCTGGTGATCGTCGCCGGCAGGGGACACCCGCTGGTGGGCGTCCCCGCGCTGATGGTCGAGGACCTCGGGGACGAAACGCTGATCGTCCGCGAGTCCGGATCGGGAACCCGCTCGGCGATGGAGGAGTTCTTTCACGAACACTCGGTCCGACCCAGGATCGGCATGGAAATGGCCAGCAACGAGGCCATCAAGCAAGCTGTCGTGGCTGGCCTGGGAATCAGTTTCATTTCCGCACACACCCTTGGCCTCGAGCTGACTGCCGGCCGGCTGCATGTTCTTGATGTCGAGGGTACCCCGGTCATGCGCCGCTGGCACATTGTCCGTCACAAGAGCAAACATCTGACGCCCGCCCTGGGAGCCTTCTGGGACTTCGTGACCGAGTTCGCTCCTGCTTACCTGCGTGCACTCGCCTGAGTGAGCCGCACCCGGCGTGTCTTCAGCCGCCCGGTCACGCCTGCAGACAAACATGCGACGATGGCGGCTCGCGGCGGGGCCGCGCAACCGCACCTGGACGCAGCCAGGCCGACCAATCGCAGCCGGCTTTCGTCGTGCCTAAGCGGATGCGTCGCGGCCAAGCCCGCCGGTAGAAGTCCTCAGGCGAAGCCCGTCTGCACCGGTTCCTGTACCAGTTGTCGCGGCGGACGGTGGGCGGGAAAGACGATGCGCGCGACACAGCCGATCGCTTCCCCGTCGCCGGCGCTTCGCGCTCTCGGTCGCAGGCTGGCAGCCGCCTTGTGAACTTCCGCGATCTCGCGGACGATCGCCAGCCCGAGGCCACTGCCCTCCACGTCCGTTCCCTCGCCGCGGTAAAAGCGGTCAAACACCTTCAGCGACTCGTCCTCGGAAATCCCCGGTCCGTTGTCCTCGATCTCGAGCACGACGAAGTCACCGAGGGCGGCGACGCGTGCGGTGACCCGCCCGCCAAACGGCGTGTAGCGCAGCGCATTGTCCAGCAGATTGTTGATCATTTCACGCAGCAGGAAGGCATTGCCGTCGATCAGCACCTTGCCAGCATGCTCGTAACCAAGATCGATGCGCTTTTCGAGTGCGCGGATCACCCACGTTTCAACGACCTCGCGCAGCAGATGATCGAGGTCCAGCGGCAGCAGCGCCTGCTGGGCCTGATCGCTGGCCTCGGCCCGGGCCAGCGCCAGCAACTGGTCGACCAGATGCGAAGCGCGATCGGCGCCCGTCAGGATCTGGCGCAGGGCGTGCCTCAGCTCGCCTGGATCGGTCTCACGCATCGCCAGTTGCGCCTGCGTCTTCAACCCTGTCAGCGGAGTCCGCATCTGATGCGCGGCATCGGCGATGAAACGCCTCTGGGCACTGACGTTCTGATGCATGCGGGCGAGGATCGAGTTGAAAGCTTCGGTAAGCGGCCGCAGTTCCTCGGGAACACGGCCGAGCGAGATCGGTGACAGGTCGGCCTCGCGACGCGCTTCGATGCGGTTGCGCAGCCGGGTCAACGGACGCAGGCCCTGCGACAGCCCGAACCACACCAGGACGACGGCCAGTGGAATGATGACAAACTGCGGCACGATGACACTGGCAATGATCTTGTTGGCCAGCTGGGCGCGTTTCTCGGTCGTCTCGCCAACCTCGACGAACACCCCTCGACGCTCTCCCGAGTCTGCAGGCTCTCCCGGCTGCGGCAGATAGAGGTAGGCAATCCGCATCGGCTGACCGCGGTACTCGTCGTCGCGCAGTTGCGCTTCGCCGAACTCGCCGCGCGCCAGGCTGCCAGGGTTCGCCGGGACGGGCAACTCCGGGTCGCCTGCCAGCAGCCTGCCGTCGCCATCGAGCAGGTGGAAGTAAACGGTGTCGATCTCGTCCGCGCGGAGAAACACCTCGGCCAGACCAGGCAGCGCCAGACGCGGCTCACCATCGGCAAAAGTGACCTGCCGCGAGAGAGCCGCCACGTGTTCGCGCAGAGCCTGATCGTATGGGTAGCTGGCGACATTGTTGGCGAAGTAGTGCGTCAGCGCGATGCTGATCGGCCAGACGAACAGCAGCGGCGCCAACATCCAGTCGAGAATCTCGCCGAACAGCGAACGCTGGATGTCAGGGTTTTCTCTCGTCCGCAGGCTTCTCAAGATAATAGCCTAGCCCGCGCACGGTGGTGATGTTGACACCAGTCGATTCCAGCTTCCGGCGCAGACGGTGAACATAGACCTCGATCGCATTGTGGCTCACTTCCTCGCCCCAGCCACACAGATGATCGACGAGATGGTCCTTGCTGACCAGCCGATTGGCGCGCGTCAGCAGTATCTCCAGGATACCGAGTTCACGCGCCGACAGATCGAGTCTCTCGCCATTGACCAGTGCACAGCGGTCCGTCTGGTCAAAAGCCAGCGTGCCACATTCGATGATCCTGGTCGTCCCGGACGAGCGACGGGCCAGCGCGCGCACGCGCGCCTCCAGTTCGGCCAGTTCGAAAGGCTTCGCCATGTAGTCGTCGGCACCGAGATCGAGGCCCTTGACCCGGTCGTCGATCGCGTCCAGCGCGGTCAGGATCAGCACCGGCGTGTTCGCCTTGCGCGCCCGTAGCCGCCGCAGCACCTCCAGGCCAGGCAACTTCGGCAGACCAAGATCAAGAATCAGGAGGTCGTACGTGTTGGTCAATAGGGCCGTCTCAGCGTCGATGCCGTTGTCGGCACAATCGATCGCATAGCCGCCGAGGCGCAGGGAACGACAGAGACCATCAGCAATGATCCTGTCGTCTTCGGCAAGAAGAATGCGCATGGCATCACGGCCCCGAGGCCGCCGGCGTAAGCTCTCTGTAAGCCCACTTTCCTAGACTGCGCATGCTGTTCTCCTTTTATGGTCTTGGAGTTCGGGCTTCGGCCTGAACTCAGGGAGCACCTGACACTGCACCAGGTGCTCCCTGCCATCTTTTCGTCGTGCTCCCGCACCCGGCTTGGCCCAGCCAACGCAGGGAGCTGAGGGCCAATGATGCCTGCCCATCTACCGCACGAGTGTAGCAAAAATCACTCTGCAGCGTCTGCCGGCGCATCGCCCAGCACGCTCTCGGCCAGCCGCACCCAATAGCTCACACCAAGCGGCAGGATTTCGTCGTTGAAGTCATAGTGCGGATTGTGCAGCGTACAGCCGCCCGTACCCGGACCATTACCCAGCCAGACGTAGCACCCCGGCTTCTCGCCGAGCATGTAGGCGAAGTCTTCCGCGCCCATCGACGGCAATTCGCTGGTACGTACATTCTCGGTACCGAGCAGCCGCGTGGCAACCCGGCGACAGAGTTCGCTTTCCGCCGGACTGTTGACCGTTGGCGGATAGCGGTGGTCGAAGCGAACCGAGATCTGCGCGCCGAAGGCGCTCGCGATGCCACTGCAGAGCCGCTCGATGGCACGTTCAACGAGTTCCTGGACCTCTGCCTTGAAGCTGCGGATCGTTCCACGCAGGATGGCATCGTCCGGGATGATGTTCCAGGCTTCGCCGGCGTGAATCTGCGTGACGCTGACCACCGCCGACTCGCAGGGATGCACGTTGCGGGCAACAACCGTCTGCAGCGCGAGGACCAGCTGGCTCGCGGTGACCAGTGTGTCGACCCCCTGTTGCGGCATCGCGGCATGACAGCCATGCCCGCGCACTGCGATCTCGAAGGCACAGGTACCGGCCATGACCGGCCCCGGCATCACCGCCATCTGTCCCACCGGCAATCCCGGCCAGTTGTGGAGACCAAACACGCACGCCATCGGAAACCGGTCGAACAGGCCATCGCTGATCATGACCGCCGCCCCCCCCTCGGACTCCTCGGCTGGCTGGAAAATGAAGTACACGCAGCCGTCGATCGTCAGCTCATCCCGCTGCGCAGCCATGTAGCGCGCCGCGCCGAGGAGAATCGCCGTGTGACCGTCGTGCCCGCAGGCGTGCATCTGCCCGGGATTGCGCGACCGGTGCGGAAAGTCGTTCTTCTCGTGCAGCGGCAGAGCGTCCATGTCGGCGCGAAGCCCGATGCCGCGACTGCTGCTGCCCTTGCGCAGGATACCGACGACACCCGTACCCGCCAAGCCACGATCGACCTCGAGGCCGTAGCGCTCCAGTTCGCGAGCGACCAGATCGGCCGTACGGAACTCGCCAAAGGCGAGTTCCGGGTGCGCATGGATGTCGCGACGCAGCGCCGCGAGTTCGTCGACAAAGGGAATGCTGAGAATGCTCATGAACCCGCTCCGTCCGCTGGGAACCGGGAGTTTAATGCAGCGCAGCTTGCCCGTGCGGCCGGCCATCCGCTATGCTTGCCAACATGCATCTCGTTCTCATCAGCGGCCTGTCCGGTTCCGGCAAATCGATCGCCCTCAAGGTGCTCGAGGACGCGGACTACTACTGCGTCGACAACCTGCCCGCGCAGTTGTTGCAGCTGCTGGTCGGGCAACTGGATCTGCAGGGATACGACAAGGTCGGCGTCGTCATCGACATCCGCGGTGGCAACAGCGTGGCGACGCTGCCGCTGCAACTCGACGCTCTGCGCCAACAGGATCTCGATCTGCAGTTCCTGTTCCTCGATGCGCAGGATGCCACGCTGATCAAGCGCTATTCGGAGACCCGCCGCCGGCATCCTCTTGCCAGCGACCAGTTGACCTTGACCGAAGCCATCGCAGCCGAACGCGGCCACTTGGCCGGCCTCTGGGCACTGGGCCACCACATCGACACCAGCGGAGTGAAACCCGCTGCACTGCGGGAATGGGTGCGTCAGTTCGTCAAGAGCACCATTGCCAGCGATCCCTGCCGCGGACTGACGTTGCTCTTCGAATCCTTCGGCTTCAAGAACGGCCTTCCGCTTGACGCCGACCTGGTGTTCGACGTTCGCTGCCTGCCCAATCCGCACTACGACCCCAACCTGCGACCACTGACCGGGCGCGACGCAGCGGTGGTCGACTTTCTCGAGGCCGAAGCCGACGTACTGCGCATGCGCTCCGACATTGCCCACTTCGTTCGCGCCTGGCTGCCGGCATACGTTCAGGACAGTCGCAACTACCTGACCGTGGCCATCGGCTGCACCGGTGGTCAGCATCGGTCGGTTTATTTCGCCGAATGGTTGGCGCGCGAGTTCCGCGACTGTGCGCGTGTACTCGTCAGGCACCGCGAGCTGGCAGCGCCGAATCCACTGCCCGGCAGCAATCCGTGATCGGCTGGGTTGCCCTGCTGAAGCGGGGCGACTGGTTGCTGATCGCGCTGGGCCTGGCTGGCGTGGTCGCATCCTTTCCGCTGGCGTGGCAGGCGGGGGGCGCCGACAAAGCCGTCGTCAGGCGTGGGGGCGAGCTTTTTTCCGAACTCGATCTGCGGCATGATCGCCGCCTCGATGTCCCGGGACCTATGGGCGTGACGACGGTGCTCGTCGACCGTCGTCGCGTTCGGATTGCCGCCGACCCGAGCCCGAGACAGTATTGCGTCCGCCAGGGATGGCTGGCGCGTCCGGGAGAAATCGCCATCTGTGCTCCGAATCAGGTCAGCGTCGAGATTCAGGGAGCGCGCCGGGCTTACGACTCGCTGGCCTACTGAAAGACTGAAAAGCTGGCGCTCGCCCTTCTCGTGAACCCGGTATATAATCGGTGCCAATCCGAGGAGCGCTGCAAGGCTGTCGTCCCACAGTTTCAGGCTCGGATTCATCAAACGGCGCTCATCCCACCAACCCGTACCGGGGTTGGCAGCACGGGGTGGGCGCGGGGAATTCCCTGCCGCCGTCCTGCACCAGCGCTTCCTCCCCCGGTCACAGTTATCAAGGAGCCTTACTGTGTCGGACACTGTTACTCACAATCAGGATCATGTGATTGCTGACCTCGGCCTTGCCGCCTGGGGCCGCAAGGAAATCCGCATCGCCGAGACCGAAATGCCGGGGCTGATGGCGATTCGCGAGGAGTTCGCTGCGCAGCGGCCCCTGACGGGCGCGCGCATCACCGGCTCGCTGCACATGACCATCCAGACCGCCGTACTGATCGAGACGCTGACGGCGCTCGGTGCCGAGGTGCGCTGGGCGTCGTGCAACATCTTCTCGACCCAGGATCACGCTGCGGCAGCCATCGCCGCCGACGGCGTCGCGGTCTTCGCCGTCAAGGGAGAGTCCCTTGCCGACTACTGGGAATACACGCACCGCATCTTCGAATGGCCCGACGGCGGCTACAGCAACATGATCCTCGACGATGGCGGCGACGCCACCTTGCTGCTCCATCTGGGTGCGCGAGCCGAAAACGATGCTTCCGTTCTGGCGAAGCCGGCATCAGAGGAGGAAACCATCCTCTTCGCGGCGATCCGGGCGAAACTGGCGAGCGACCCGGGCTGGTACTCGCGTCGCCTGGCAGCGGTCAAGGGCGTCACCGAGGAGACGACCACCGGCGTTCACCGCCTCTACCAGATGCACGCCAAGGGCGAACTGCGCTTTCCGGCAATCAACGTCAACGACTCGGTCACGAAGTCGAAGTTCGACAACCTGTACGGCTGCCGCGAATCGCTGGTTGACGGAATCAAGCGCGCGACCGACGTGATGATCGCCGGCAAGGTTGCCCTGATCGCCGGTTACGGCGACGTCGGCAAGGGATCGGCGCAGGCCATGCGCGCGCTCTCGGCGCAGGTCTGGGTCACCGAGATCGACCCGATCTGCGCCCTGCAGGCGGCCATGGAGGGCTACCGGGTGGTGACGATGGACTATGCGGCCGACAAGGCGGACATTTTCGTCACCTGTACCGGCAACTATCACGTGATCACCCATGAACACATGCAGAAGATGAAGGACCAGGCGATCGTCTGCAACATCGGACACTTCGACAACGAAATCGACGTTGCCTCGATCGAAGGGTACGCCTGGGAAGAGATCAAACCGCAGGTGGACCACGTGATCTTTCCCGATGGCAAGCGCATCATCCTGCTGGCCAAGGGTCGCCTGGTGAACCTCGGCTGCGGCACCGGTCATCCTTCCTACGTCATGAGTTCATCGTTCGCCAACCAGACGATCGCCCAGATCGAGCTGTTCACGCGCAATGCCGAGTACCCGATCGGCGTCTACACGCTGCCCAAGCACCTCGACGAAAAGGTCGCCCGCCTGCAGCTCAAGAAGCTCAATGCGCAACTGAGCGAACTCACCGACGAGCAGGCGCGCTACATCGGCGTCGCCAAGGAGGGGCCGTACAAGTCGGACCACTACCGCTACTGATACGGCAGGACAACCGGGGACCGGCATGCGACTGCTCCTGATCTGGCTGCTCAACGCCTGCGCGCTGCTCGCCGTCGCCTACCTGATGCCATCGATCGAGGTGGCATCGTTCGCTTCGGCGCTCCTCGCAGCCTTGGTCCTCGGACTGGTGAATACCGTGCTGCGGCCCCTGTTGATCCTCCTGACGCTGCCGGCCACGCTGCTGACGCTCGGGCTCTTCCTCTTCGTCCTCAACGGCCTGATGTTCTGGCTTGCCGGGTCGATGCTCGAAGGCTTCGTCGTCGGCGGTTTCTGGCCGGCGTTTTTCGGCGCCATCCTGTACAGCATCTTCTCGTCAATCCTTTCCTCCTTCCTGCCCGCCGACAAGGGCGCGAAATAGCCTGCTGATGACCACGACCGTCCCCACCTTCAGCCTTGAACTGTTCCCGCCGCAAACGCCGGAGGGTGCCGAAAAGCTGCGTGCTGCACGTGCCCAGATGGCGCGCCTGAAGCCGAGATTTTTCTCCGTCACCTTTGGCGCGGGTGGTTCAACACGCGACCGCACCCTCGAAACCGTCCTCGAGATCCAGCACGAGGGCCACCAAGCGGCACCCCACCTGTCGTGCATCGGCTCGACCCGCGCCAGCATCCGCAGCATCCTCGACCAGTATCGGGCGCACGGCATCCGCCACCTCGTCGCCCTGCGCGGCGACCTGCCGTCGGGCATGGCAAGACCGGGGAGCTTTCGCTACGCCAACGAACTCGTCGAGTTCATTCGCTCGGAGACCGGATCCTGGTTCCACATCGAGGTTGCCGCCTACCCGGAGTACCACCCGCAGGCGAAGAGCCCGCTCGACGATCTGCTGGCGTTCAAGCGCAAGATCGATGCCGGTGCGGACTCGGCGATCACCCAGTACTTCTACAACTTCGACGCCTACTCGCACTTCATCGACGAGTGCCAGGCAATCGGCATCAATGTGCCGATCGTTCCCGGCATCATGCCCATTTCCAGCTTCAGCAGCCTGGCACGCTTCTCGGACAATTGTGGCGCCGAGATCCCGCGCTGGATGCGCAAGCGCCTCGAGAGCTACGGCGACGACAGGGTGTCGATTCGTGCCTTCGGTCTCGACGTCGTGACGCAGTTGTGTGAGAGACTGCTTGCCGCCGGCGCACCCGGCCTGCACTTCTATACGCTCAACCAGGTCGACCTGACGAGGACGCTCTGGCAGCGCCTCCGGCTGGCGCCGGCAGCGGAGGCCTGAGAAGTCGTGGTGCAATCGTCGCCAGCAGGCCCCGTTGCGAAGCGCAAGCGCGTGACGGGACGGTCGATCGGCGGCGAGATGGCAAGCAGCCAATGCCGCGGAACGGGCACGCAGTAGGCTGATTTGCCGACGCAGAGGCTGCACGAGAGAGGAATGAAGGACTACTACGCCATACTGGGTCTTGCCAGCGACGCGACGGGTGAAGCGGTCAGGACGGCCTATCGCCGCAAGGCGCTGCAGTTCCACCCCGACCGAAACGCGGCGCCCGAGGCCAGCGAGAAATTTCGCGAGGTCCAGGAAGCCTACGATGTCCTCGCTGATCCGGGTCAAAGGTTCGCCTATGATGAGAACCGGCGCCGCAACCTGCTCGACAAGCCTCAGGAGACGGCGCTGGAGATCTGGCAGCACTACATCGAAGGAGTCCTGCAATGAGAGTATCGCGATATTTCGAGGAACTGCGGTCGGCCTACGACGCCGAGCTTGATGACCTGATGACCGATTCGGCCGGCCACGACATCCTGACCAGCCGGCTGCAGGCAAAGCGCAGCCAGATCCGGCAACTGCTGCCGATGATCGAGTGCAACCCGGAAATGGTCGCTGTGGCCTTTCACGGCGGTTTCAGTTTCGCCAACCCGGCGGTGATGGCCGACATCGCCGCGCTGGAGCCGGAGGACTTGCCTGCGTGGCAGACCCTGTTGTCTTCGGTGTCGCTCGAGCCCTGGGCAGCCGATCTGGCACAGGTGGTTCTCAAGGATGCCAACGGCGAGCGCTTCCTCGTCGTCACCGCCTGCCTCGAGTTCCTGCGCGGGGCGAGTACGGATTCATCCGCCGAAGGTGCTCGGCGGCAGCCGCCCGGCGATGGCGATGACGAAGACGACGCCGATCTCGACATCGACCTGGAAGAAGCTGGTGCCGACTGGTTGTCCGAGCAGGGCTTCGACCGCAAGGATCGCTTCTCGGGAGACAACTGATGACGCACCCGGTGCTGGCCAGAGCGGAGAGGCTGGTCCGCGTTGGCGACATCGTCGGCGCGGAAGCCGCCCTCGTGTCGCTGGTCGAGACGGAAGGTGATCAGGCACTCGTGCTGGCGCTTGACGATTTTCCCGCCAAGGACTTGCTGGCGGTGCTGCGTGATTTCGACTCCGCACGCGAATCGGTGGTGAACCTGCTGGTATCGCCCGAGCAGTTCGCCCGTGCAGTCGTTCTCGAAAAGCGCTACGGCGACATCAGCCATGAACGCCTGCACGGCATGATCAACTCGGTGGTCTTTCGTGCCGGTGCTGACCCGGGCGAGTTCCTCGCCGCCATCGGCGAACTGGAGGGTGGCAGCGAGGTGCTGGCCGATTACCTGCATGAACGGGCGGAGAACCTCGAGCATTTCTTTCGCAGTGGCGTCTTCGACTTCTTTGCCGACGGCGACGACTCCCTCGACGAGCTGAGTGACGACGAGCGGCTCGACGCGCTTTCGGACGAGAACATCGGCGGGCCCTTCCTCAGCCACAGCGAGGTCAGCGATCACGACTGGATGGAGCTGGCGTGGACGCTCCGCTACCAGCAGCCGGAGATCTTCCGTGAGGTGCTGCTGATCCTCCGCGCCCGGGCGCGTGCCGAAGAACAGCAGCAGGCAGCCGCTGCCACGCAGGCGCCGGCGCCGGCGGCCCGGCCGGCCTTCGGCGATCCCGACGAAGAGTCGGCTCTCTGATCGCGCACCCGCTGACCAACGCGCAGAGAGGCGACGGACAGGCGATGTCGGAGCCGGTGGCAGACCGCCAGCAGCTGACGCTTTTCGACCAGCGCCCCTTCTTCGAGCGAGCGCTGGTGCACGGAGTGGGCAGCGGTGTCATCGATCGGCACAGGCTGGCCAGCATCGTGAACGACGGAGCGAAGGGTCTGGTGCAGATCGCAGACTTCTTCGGAACCCGTTACCTGCGTCCGAACATCGAGGAGGCGCGGACGCGCATCGTCAACCTCGTGAGCCTGTTCCTCGAGGAGAACAGTGGCAGTGACCTCGACCTCGCCGCCCGCTCGCTGCGCGACAACAGCTTTCTTTCGCATTCGCGTGGTGGCTCCGAGATGCTGAAGAAGCTCTGGGCAATGCCTGAGGACAGCTCCTACGGCATCCTCGTCAAACAGCCGCAGAAAGAGTTCCTCGCCGAGTGGTCGCTGCGCAGCCTGCCAGACTATCGCCAGGCCCTGGCCAAACGGCAAGGCCATCAGTTGTCGATCACGGTGGCGCTGTGGTTGGCCGAGCGACTCGGCGTGGCCGCCGCGGAGCTGTCGACAGTCGCTGTCGAGAGCGTGATCCGCAGCGTCCTGCTCGTTCATCTCAGTTGCAGCGGGCCGCTGGCCATTCCCACCGCCGGCGATCTGCTGCAGATGCTCGAAGCGATCCGGAAACACGGCGTTCCGGGCAAGGGGCGCAAACTGCTCGCGAGGCTTCTGCAGGAGTTGCCCAAGAGCTATCTGCCGGTCGTCCAGCACGAGCTGCAGAGGATCGAGAGTGAGGACCTGCCGCGAATTGCCGACCACTCGCGGCCGCTCGCGCAACTGCTGCAGGAACTCGAACCGCTCTACCACCTGCGCGATTTCGGCCCCGAGGACGCCGGACTCTTCGATGCGGCAGCCTGCGCGGACTGGCAGCGGATCACCGCCGGCAAGACTGACGACAGCTCCCTGCTGACGGTCTTCGCCTGCCTCGCCGCAGACATGCCGGCGCAAACGGTCCTCAGCAAGACGGCGGCGCGCGCGCTGATCCGCAAGGCCCGCCGCGATGGCTTCAAGCGACTGCCGGTGCTTGGCCTGATTCGTGCGCTGGCGCCCTACGCCCTGCAGGACGACCTCGAGACGCTGTGGAAGGACTTCTTTCCCGACGCGCAGACGGCGCTGCTCGATGCCGCCGACACGACTCTTGCCGATGCCATCGATTTCCTCCGCGAAAACTGCAACCTGGTGTGAAGCGATGGCAGCGGCGGCCGCGGCGGCCGTCTGGCGAGGATTTTGTCACCGCCGCTCATGCGTCTCCTCGGTCGAGACACTCGCGGTAACGGGCGTCAACGCGGCGCGCAAACCACTCGGTCGTCAAGGGGCGGGTGATCTTCGGGCTCTTCAGCGCGATCCGCGGAATCATCTCGCGCGGCCGTCGCTCGCCTGTCGTCGCATCTGCAAGCGCGTAGAGCCGCAGGTAGAGGGGCGTCTGCTCGAAGGCGAAGGACTTCTCCAGCCCGAGATCGCGCTGGATCGCCCCCTCTCCGAGGTCCAGGCGCGCGCGTAGCGACAGCATGGCACGCTGTGTTTCGCTGGCTTCGCCCGCTGGCAGTCCGCCCGCCCGATAACGAAGCAGATCGCCATCAAGCGAAAGCCTCTGGCCGGATACCCGAGCCAGAGCGTCCTGAAACGCCGCGTTGCGACTGCTGTATCGGCCGGCGTTGAAATCGGCAAAGCGATGGATCATCTGGCTGTAGCTGACCGGATGGTCGAGCAGCGCCGCGATTCCGAAATAGACGCCACCGCGGCGTGTGAACACCTCGTTGCGGACACTGTCGCGGGTTGGATAAGGATACGGCTTCTCGCGAACATGTTCCTCGGCAAAGGCGACGCTGACCTGCATCGGACCACCCGTGCGAACGGGATTGAAGCCAGCCAGCAGTGTCCTGCCGCCAGGCAGTTCCGAACTCATGTCTTCGTACAGGGCGTTCATCTGCGCCTCGGTGCGCAGGGCATCGATGCGTGCCCGGTAGCTGCGCCCATCCGGCGACGGCTTGAGCAGTGCCAGGTCAAGAACGGCGGTCGGGATGCCATACCTCTCTCGCCGCTGCTGCAGCTGTTGCCAGACGATCCTTGACAAGCCAGGCACCGGCGGGTCCGACTGGAAGCCTGATTCCTGGCCGATGACCGCGATCGCCGCGCAGAGCCGTTCCGGGGTCATGGCAATGCGCAGGGCGATGAAGGCCGTCGTGATGTCACCTGCCCAACCGCTACGGTCCGTCACGTTCGCGGGCAGCAGACGGCTGACGAGAGTCCGTACCGCGCGCTCACTGGAGGCGGAAGACAGCGGCGCCGAACCGGACGGTGGAGCCACCCCGGCGGTGGCGGCTGCTGGTGCCGGCGGTCGCGCCTCGCGCTGCGCTGCCGCTGCTGCAGCCGTGGGCTGGGCAGTGGGCAGCGGCGGCGATGGTCGCGACTCGTAGCCGCCATTGCTGGCGCAGCCCGTGACGAACGCGACGAGTACCGCCAGGAGCCGTGGCGTCAGCGAAGCCGCCATGACCAGCAGGTGCCTCGACGGAGCAGTGGCAACGGCGGCACCGCGTCTGCTCGCCCCCTCATTCACCGACCACCCGACCCTCTCGCCGAGGATCCGCACCGCCGCTGAGACCGCGGACACCCCTGCTGATCGCCTGCAATCCGCTGCTCATGCCGATCTGACTGACTTCATGGCCCAGCGATCCGAGGTCGTCGACGAAGACGGGCGGGAAACGCCCTTCCTCGAGCAGGGTCGGACCGTTGAGCGAGCCGAAATTGGGCAGGTCGATCGCCTCCTGCGGTGTCAATTGCCAGTTCAGCGTCGCCAGCAGGAGTTTTGCCGTGTAATGGATGATCAGCGCGCCGCCAGGCGACCCGCCGCTGAGGACCAGTTCACCCGTCTCTTCGTCGAAGACGAGCGTCGGACTCATCGATGATCGAGGCCGCTTTCCTGGCTCGACGCGATTGGCAATCGGCAGCCCACGATCGTCCCTGGGCAGGAACGAGAAATCGCTGAGCTGGTTGTTGAGCAGGAAGCCGCGCACCATCTGGCGAGCGCCAAAGGCGTCCTCGATGGTGCTGGTCATCGCCAGCGCATTGCCAAGACCGTCGACGATGCTGAGATGCGAAGTCCCGTACTCGACCTGTTCCGGCATCGACGGCTGCTGCTGCGTCGTCAGCGCTTCCGGGACACCCGGCGCGGCCACTTTCATGCTACTGTCAGCCTTGATCAGCTGCGCACGGGCGGCAAGGTAGTCGGGCGCGACCAGCGAATGCCAACTGCCGGCAGGTGCAGCAACAAAGGCCGGATCCGCGACGTAGCGCGCGCGATCGGCAAAGGCGAGACGCGAGGCCTCGCTGTAGTAGTGCATCCACTGCGGGTCGGCAAGGGACAGAGAGCGAGCAACAGTGTTGCCGAGGATACCGAGAATCTGCGCAATCGCGATCGCTCCCGAACCGGGGGGCGGAAAGCCGCAGATGCGGTAGCGGCGTGGCGCCGTCGGCTGTGGCGGCGCGTAGCCGCTGCAATAGGGCAGTCGCCGCTGCGGTTGATATGCTGCGAGGTCGCCCAGGCTCAGCTTGCCGGGGTTGTCCGGGTGGCTGCGGACCTTGTGCACGATCGCCTGCGCGATTTCGCCCTCGTGCAGGGCGCGCGATCCCTCGCCGGCAATACGGCGCATGACTGCGGCAAGCTCCGGATTGCGCAGGGTGCTGCCAACCGCAACCGGCTGCCCCGTGTGATCGTAGAAATGGGCTGCGGCCTGGCGATCCAGGCGCAGGTAGGGATCCGCCTGGAGCAACGCATGCAGCCGCTGGCCGACCGGAAAGCCCAGCTCGGCGAGCCGGATCGCGGGCTCGAAAAGGCTCGCCCACGGCAGTCGGCCGTACTCGGCATGCGCCGTTTCGAGCATGCGCACGGCTCCGGGAACACCGACCGCTCGGCCACCGATCACTGCCTTATGAAAGCCCATCGGCTTGCCATCAGCCTGCAGGAAGAGATCCTCGCCGGCAGCCGCCGGTGCCGTCTCGCGGCCATCGAAAGCCACGCTTTGCCGGCCATCATAATGCAGCAGGAAGGCGCCGCCACCAATGCCGCTCGACTGCGGTTCGACGAGGCCGAGGACCATCTGCGCAGCGATCGCGGCGTCGATCGCCGAACCGCCCGCTCGCAGCATCGCCGCCCCCGCTTCGCTCGCCAGAGGGTTTGCCGTCGCCACCGCGAAACGCTCGCCACGCCAGCCCAACTGCCGGCTGTGCCCGGAAACGGCTTCGGGTTGATGAATCTCCGTGGTGGCGGTTGGCGAATGCGTGCCTGCCCCATTGCTGCAGCCAGCCAGGAGTGCAAGCACTGCCCAGAAAAGGTGGAAAGGCCTCATTGCGATACCCTGTTCGTTGATTGGCAGGACCCCTGCGGCAGCCCAGGCAAGCGCCCCATGCGCATGCATCGGCAAGAAGCAAGGCTGTCCTCATCGCCGGGAAGTGGCGTCCCGTCCCACAGCGCCGCTGCGGGCCCGGGACTGATCCTGGCTTTGTCTCATCGAACGCCAACCCCGTCAAGCCTTGCAACGCACGAACGGCTCTCCTGGCGACACCGGTGTCCGGAGGCATTGTCGCAACGCGCGCCGACGCCGAAGGCGCGAGAACCGGGCACGCCAGACTGCAAGCGGCGGCAGCGGCGCTTGACGGCGATGCCGCCCGCCCAACGAAGCGCTGTTGACGCCCGACGACCCGGTGCCGCCAGAAAGCGGTATATTCTCGCTCCATGAGCGAAGCACCGTCAGAAGCAAGCCAACGCTGTGTCGTTCTCCTGTCGGGGGGTCTCGATTCGGCGACGACGCTGGCGATCGCCCGTGCCAGCGGCTTTGCATGCTACTGCCTGTCGGTCGACTATGGGCAGCGTCACCGCAGCGAGTTGCGGGCAGCGGCGGCCGTTGCGCAGGCGCTGGCCGCCAGCGAGCATCGCGTCCTGCGCCTGCACCTCGAAGACTTCGGCGGCTCCGCCCTGACCGACGAAACCGTGGCCCTGCCAGTCGATGGTCTCCGCCCCGGAATCCCGGCGACCTATGTACCCGCGCGCAATACCGTCATGCTGTCTCTGGCGCTCGCCTGGGCCGAGGTCTTGCAAAGCCGGGATGTCTTCATCGGCGTCAACGCGGTGGACTACTCGGGCTATCCCGATTGTCGCCCGGAGTTCATCGCAGCGTTCGAACGGCTGGCCAACCTGGCGACCAAAGCTGCGGTGGAAGGGTCGCCGCTGCGCATTCATGCGCCGCTGATCGATCTCAGCAAGTCCCAGATCATCCGCTGCGGCCTCGACCTCGGGCTCGACTACAGCCTGACCGTCTCGTGCTATCAGGCCGACGCGGCCGGACGCGCGTGCGGCGTGTGCGACTCGTGCCGCCTGCGGCGCGCCGGCTTTGCCGCCGCCGGCGTCGCCGATCCAACCCCTTACACCCCCTGGAAGATTCCAGCAGTGCGCCGATGAATACTGCCGACCCCGCCACCACCGTCATCTGGCTCGCCTTCGCCATCGGTCTGTTGTTTGGTGCCACCGCCAGCTGGACGCGCTTCTGCACCATGGGGGCCGTTGCCGACATCGTCAACCTCGGCGACTGGGGTCGCATGCGCATGTGGCTACTGGCGATTGCGCTCGCGATTCTGGGCACGACGGCGCTGCACGCCACGGGACTCATCGATGTCGACAAGTCGATCTACCGCGGTCGCAGCCTGACCTGGCTGTCCCATCTCGTCGGCGGCCTCTGTTTCGGCTTCGGCATGGTTCTCGCCTCGGGTTGCGCGGCAAGGACGCTGGTGCGCATCGGCGCCGGCAGTGTCAAAGCCGTGGTCGTGTCCATCGTCCTCGGGCTGGTCGCCTACATGTCGATGCGCGGCGTGCTCGCCGTTTTCCGCGTCGAGGTGCTCGACGGCGTCGCACTGCATCTGCCTGCCGGGCAGGGCCTCCCGGACCTGATCGCGAGCCTCGGGCTGACGCCCGGACCGACGCCGGCGACGTGTGCTGCACTCCTTGGCGGCGTCCTGCTGGCCCTCGCCCTCCTGCAGCGACCCCGCCTTGCTGCCACGCAAGTCCTGGGCGGCGTCACCGTTGGCGCGCTTGTCGTCGCCGGCTGGTACGTCAGCGGAAATCTGGGCTATCTCGCCGACGATCCGGAGACGCTGCAGGAGGCCTTTCTCGCGACCAACAGCGGCCGCATGGAGTCGCTGACCTTCGTCGCGCCCCAGGCTTACACGCTGGACTTGCTGCTTCTGTGGTCCGACAGCAGTCGCCGGGTGACTTTCGCGATTGCCAGTGCCCTCGGCGTCGTCGTTGGCAGCCTCGGCCATGCGCTCCTCAGCGGCAGCTTCCGCTGGGAGGGCTTTCGCGATCTGGAGGACACCACCAACCATCTCGTCGGCGCGGCGCTGATGGGCTTTGGTGGTGTCGTCGCACTGGGATGCACGATCGGGCAAGGAATCAGCGGTGTTTCGACGCTCGCTGCCGGCTCCTTCCTCAGCCTGTTCGCCATCATCGCCGGCGCCCGGCTGGCACTTGGCTACCAGTACTGGCGGGCACAAGGCAGCGGCTGAAGCGGCACCGCGGCAGACCTCAGCCGCTGGCAGGCAGTCGGTCTGCAGCCGGGGCGCGAGCAATCAGCACCTTGTCGACGCGGTGGCGATCCATGTCCACCACCTCGAAGCGCAGGTCGTCCACAACGAAGTGATCGGCCGGCAGCGGAACCTTGCCGAGGACATACATCACGAAGCCGCCCAGGGTATTGAACGCGTTCTCTTCTTCTCCCGGCAGTTCCGGATGGATCCCGAGAACGGCCTTGAGACGCTCGATCGGCACGCTGCCGTCGGCCAGCCACGAGCCATCCTCGCGGACGACGATATCCAGTTCGTCCGGGGCATCCGATGTCGGCAGATCGCCGACGATCGAGGTCAGTACGTCCGTCAGCGTCACCAGGCCCTGCACACCGCCGTACTCGTCCACCATCAGCGCGCACTGCTGATGCGCACGCCGGAAGGTCTCCAGCAACTGGGTCGTTGTCACGCTCGCCGGAACATAGAGAGCCGGTCGGACGAACGCTTCGACCGCCAGCGGCTGACCGAGCAGGACCCCCTGCAGCAGGTCGCTGGTCCGCAAGACGCCGACGATCTGGTCGAGGCCGTCCCGGCAAACGACGATGCGTCGGTACGGGCTCTCCGCCAGACGCTTGCGGATCTCCTCTTCGCTGTCGTTGAGGTCGAGCAGGTAGATGTCCTTGCGATGGGTCATGATGGCGCTGATCCGCTGCTCATCGAGACGCAGGACATTGGATACGATGGCCTGCTCGCTGGCGTGGAAAACCCCCGCCTCGGCACCCTGACCCATGAGAACCTTGATCTCGTCATCGGTGACCGTCGAGTCCAGCGTCCGGCGCGCGCCAAGCAAACGCAGAAGCAGGCTGGACGAGGACGAGAGCAGCCATACCAACGGCTTTGCCAACCGGGACACGACGCCCATCGGCCCGGCGACGAAAGAAGCCACACGTTCCGGCGCCAGCAGGCCGAGACGCTTGGGGACCAGTTCGCCGACGACCACCGAGCAATAGGTGACAGCCACCACCACCACCGTCAGGGCGACCGCATCGGCATGCGGGGCGAGCGGGGCAAGCGAGCGCAACCGGTCGGCCAGCGGCGCTGCCAGCGTCGCCTCGCCAATGGCACCACTGAGGATGCCGACCGTGGTGATGCCGACCTGGACCGTCGACAGAAAGGTCGACGGTTCCTGCTGCAACGCCAGCGCCGAGCGGGCACCCGAGTAACCATCCTCGGCCAGCTTCTGCAGGCGCGACTGACGCGAAGAAACCACCGCGATCTCGGACATCGCAAGGATGCCGTTGAGCACGATCAGGAACAGCAACAGGGCAACGTCCATTGGCAACTCCGTCAAGCAGCCAGTGCTGCCGGCCGCACAGCCGCGCGCGGGCGGAGATCGCTGCGCCGGCAGCGGCGAGGTCTCCCGGGATCGGTGAAGCGGCTGATCAGCATCTGCTTGCCGGCCATCCGGAGACCAGTGCGAAGACTGCAATCCAGGATTATACGACCTTGCCCGGCGGCCACACTGCGCACTGGCCGCACCGCCGCCGCTGCCGGCGATGACGCGATGAGCGGCCGCTCTCCAGCCTGGCGAACGCCAGTGCGCGCAAGGGCATTCGCCCGCGTTCGCCCCGGGGGGGTTGACCAAAGCGTGATTAATCACTAGAGTCGAGGCCCTCCAGTAGCAATCAGACACATCGTAGCGTCTTCGCTACATCTTCGCCGCCCTGTTCCCGAGCTTCTCCCGAGAACAGAGTTCCGGCCTCAGGGGTTACGCTCCCCAAGAATTCGAGGCTTTGCACCCGCCTGCAACCGTCCATCGTCGCGTCGCTTTTCCTGCGCGGCGACCAAAGTGAAGGAGAGAGCATGTCCGCAACAATTGCATTGAAAGGCATCGCCGCGCGTCGTGTCGACGTCAGCCTGAGTCTTCTCCAGCACAGCCTGATGATCGTCGGGCTGATGCTGCTTCTCGGCAGCTTCAAACACTGGATCGACGGCAACGCCACCGACAACGAGCAACCGCTGGTGACCAGCGAGGCCGCCGCCCCGCCAGAAACCGCGACTGACGAAGCCGGAGCGACCACACAGCCGGTCTTGACCGCGCGCCTGCATCGGGTTCTGGACTCCGTCTCGCGGCGCTACCGCGTGGCGCCGGAAGCCCTGGTGCCGGTCTTCGAGGCGGCACAACGGGTAGGCCGCGAACGGCGTGTCGATCCGCTGCTGATCATCGCCATCATCGGCATCGAATCGCGCTTCAATCCCTTCGCCGAAAGCCCGGTTGGCGCCAAGGGACTGATGCAGGTGATGCCGGGCTACCATCTGGACAAGATCCCGGCGGGCGCGGGCGAAACACCATTTCTCGATCCGGTCACCAACATCCAGGTCGGCGTGCACGTGCTCGAGGAGGCCATTCGCTGGCGCGGCAGTCTGACCGCAGGTCTGCAGCACTACGGCGGCGCTCCTGATGATCCCGAAACCGGCTACGCCAACAAGGTCATGGCGGAGAAGGAACGGCTCGAACAGGCGGCGCGCCGCGGTCGCGCCTGAGCGACTCCGCTCCCCTTGGACAGCTGACTCGCTCCGCCAGACCAGCGGCGCGAAACCGCGCCTGCTCTCACGCCAGGTCGCGCTGCAAATCCTGGACATCGCCGCGGCCACGGCCGTGGTTGGCGCGGTGCGTCATGGCGACAAGGAATCCGTTTCATTTGCAATCGTGCTGACGAAACGAACTACTGGCGAGGCGCTCCGGCACCGGCGATCCGCCTGATTGCCTGCCGGGCTTCAAGCGAGAGAACCAGTTCGGAATGTGCGAGCGGCGTCATCAACCGCTCGTCGAAGTACAACCGATCGTCGTCCTCCTCACGCAGGTACTCGGCTTCGATGAGGTTGCCGATGAAGGCCGAAAAGGTCGCCTTCTCGGGAAGCTCGGAGGTATTGAACTCGTAGAGCAGGGACAGCCGCTGCGCCAGCAGATGGCAATTGTCTTCCAGTTGCCGCCGGGTCGTCTGGCCACTGCCGTGCCTCTGCAGCAGCGCGAGGGTGAGGAAGTGGCGTTCGAGCAGCGGACGGATGGTCTCGCCGAGGAGATGCAACTCGGCGAACTCTTCGCTGATCGCCTCCGGCGCAGCGATCTCCTGCTCGCCCGCGGAGCACAGCAACAGCCGGCGCGTCGCCAGGACACGAATCGCCGCCTCGCTTGCCGACTCGAGTTCATCGCTCGACCAGCGAAGGAAGAGTTCGGCCCGCATGAGCCCGCAGATGCCACAGACCGCCTGCGCCACACGGGCACGGTCGAGCTTGCGGTTCAGACTCAGCAGACAGGCGATGACCGCCGGCAATGCGAAGAGATGCAGGACGTTGTTGCGGAAATAGGCGAGCAACGGCGCCTGCCTGTCACGCGCACGGATCAGATCGCCCAGCGGGTCGGCGAAACGCTCGACGACCGTCAAGCGTTCGTTGTAGGCGATGACTGCCGCCGCTTCGAGCGCACAGGGGATGCTGCTCGGCGCATAGGGAATCTCGCCGGCCAGCGCCTGATAATGCTCGATCATTCGCCGCAGCGCGTGCTCGTCGGCGGTATGCTTGGGCGTCGCCAGCAGCGCCAGCGCCATCAGATTGACCGGGTTGAGGACCGCCGCCTCGTTGATCCGCTTGGCCAGTTCGGCTGCTGCCCTGCGGGTGACGCTGCGCGACCATGGCGGCTCGCTGTTCTCAGCCGTGTCTCGCCAGTCCGGTTGATGCTGGTCGAGAAAAGCGGCCAAGGCAAGCGGCTGGCCAAAGTTCACGTGCACCTTGCCGAACACCCGCTTGATGGCACGCACGCTGCGCAGCACGCCGAGGAGCGACTCCCGCTGCTTCGGCTTGCCGGCCAGTTCGCCGAGATAGGTGCTGCCTTCGATGATCTTCTCGTAGCCGATGTACACCGGCACGAAGAGCAGTGGTCGTGCATGCTCGCGGATGAAGCTTTCGACGGTCATGCCGAGTATCCCCGCCTTCGGAGTCAGCATGCGGCCACTGCGACTGCGTCCACCCTCGATGAAGTATTCGACCGGAAAGCCGCGCGCCAGCATGAGATGGAGATAATCATGGAACACGGCAGCGTACAAGGGTTCGCCCTTGAAACTGCGGCGCAGGAAAAACGCTCCCCCGCGACGCAACAAGCCGCCAATCAGCGGCAGATCGAGGTTGGCTCCGGCAGCGATATGGGGCGGGGTCAGTCCCTGCCGGAGAATGACGTACGACAGCAACAGGTAATCGACGTGGCTTCGATGACAGGGAACATAGACGATTTCCTGGCCGGCCGCGATGCGTGTGACGGCTTCGAAGTTGTGCAGTTCGATGCCGTCGTAGAGCCTCGTCCATAGCCAGGACAGGAACAGCTCAAGAGCGCGCACGACCCCGTACGAGTAATCGGAGGCGATTTCCAGCGCGAAGCGGCCGGCCCGCGCCCTTGCTTCGGCAACCGGGATGCCGTGTGTCAGCGCCTCCTCCTCGATCGCCGCGCGCACCCGTTCGCCGGCGACCACCGCGTTCACCTGCGTGTTGCGGTGCGACAGGTCGGGACCGATCGCCATCTGCCGCTGGCGGCGGAAATGCACGCGCAGGACGCGCGCCAGCTTGCGCAGCGCCTGCTCCTCGTCGAGCCCGCCCTGCAGGAGATGGCGGAGCGACAGCGGCGGGTTGTAGCGCACCAGAACACTGCGGCCATGCAACAGGATTGCCGCCAGTTGTCGCCAGGCGCCCGGCGGGCGCCAGGTTTCCGAGAACAGCGCCTTGAGAACCGAATCCTGTTTGTCGGGACTGCGTCCCCAGAGAATCACCACCGGCACCAACTGGACGTCCATCTGCGGATCAGCGACGGCCTCATGCATCAGGCCGGCCAGCAAGGCCGAATAGCTGTCACCATTGCGCGCCCTGCCAGCCAGGCTGCGATCGCGGTTGAGGAAAAAGAACGAGCGCGGCCAGCGCTGCCTGCCGACCAGCAGCGGCGAGTCGGCTCGTGGCAGACCGGCCCGCCGCGACTCCTCGAGGAGCAGCAGGAGATTGGAGAGGTGCCTGTCCTGCAGCACGTAGCACACCGGCTTCGCCGGATCGAGCTGCAGTTCCTGCCGGCTCGCCGGGAAGACCGTGGTGCGCACCCAGGCGTAGAGCACGCGCCGCGCCAGCGGCAGGAACCAGTGCGACAGCTTGAAGGCCTTGTCCACGGGCACGCGCCGCCGTTGTCAGCCGCCGCTAGTCCTCCTCGACGACCTTGTGTTGCGCCGCGAGTTGCTGCTGCGTTGCCGGAGGTACCTGCGCGTAGTGGGAAAAGGCGATGCTGTACGAACCCTGTCCGGCGGTCAGCGACTTGAGGCGCGACTGATAGCCTTCAAGTTCCGCCAGCGGCACCTCGCCGCTGATCGCCATGACACCCACGCCGCGCGGCTGCGTGCCCGTCAGGTGGCCGCGCTTGCTCGACAGGTCACCGGTGACGTCGCCGGTCATCGAATCCGGTGCGAGGATCTCGATATCGACGACCGGTTCGAGGATGATGGGCTTGGCGGCGCGGATCGCCTCGACCGTTGCCTTGCGGCCGGCGGTGAAGAACGCGATGTCCTTGCCGTCAACCGGGTGCGACTTGCCGTCATGGACGATGACCCGCAGGTCCTCGACCGGAAAGCCGGCGACGACGCCGTCGGCAAGCGCCTGGCGAACACCCTTCTCGACCGCCGCCATGAACACGCCGGGGATCACGCCGCCCTTGACGATATCGACGAACTCGAAACCGGCGCCGCGCTCGAGCGGCTCGACACGCAGCATCACTTCGCCGAACTGGCCGGCACCACCACTCTGCTTCTTGTGCCGACAGTGACCCTCGGCGCTGGCCGTGATGGCTTCGCGGTAGGCGATCTGCGGCGGCTTGGTGTCGAGCTCCAGCTTGTACTGCTGCGCCAGACGGTTGAGTTTGGCGCGCAGGTGCATCTCTCCGATGCCGCGGATGACCGTCTCGTTGGTCGTCGGATGACGTTCGACCTTGAAGCAGGGATCTTCGACCTCGAGCTTGTGCAGAATCTCGAACAGGCGCTGTTCGTCGGCCTTGCGCCGCGCATGCACCGCCAGACCCTGCATCGGCTGCGGGAACTCGAGCGGCACCAGATGGATGTGATCCTCGTCATGCGAGTCGTGCAGGACGCAATCGAACTCGATCTCATCGACCTTGGCAATCGCGCCCAGATCACCGGGAACGAGGCTGTCCACCTCGATGTACTCCTTGCCCTGCAGGCGATAGATGTGGCCGACCTTGAACGGCCGCTTGCCGTCGCCGACGAAAAGTTGCGAGTCCTTGCGGATGGTTCCCTGATGGACGCGGAAGACACCCACCTTGCCGATGAACGGATCGCTGACGACCTTGAAGACGTGCGCCAGGACGTGCTTCTGCGGATCCGGCTCGGCCTGGAACGCCTCGCTCGGACCGCCCGGTTCACCACGGTAGAACGGCGGCGGGTTGCCTTCGCTCGGGTTGGGCGCCAGCCGGGCGAGGACGTCGAGGAGCTGCGGAATACCAGCACCGGTCCGCGCCGAGACAAAGAGGATCGGCACCAGGTGGCCGGCGCGCAGCGCCCGCTCGAAAGGCACATGGAGTTCTTCGAGGGTCGGATCAACACCTTCCTCGAGGTAGCGTGCCAGGAGATCCTCGTCCTCCTCGACGATCTGGTCGATCAGCGCGCGGTGCGCCGCGGCCACCGACTCGAAATCGCTGTCGCCATCATCATGACCGAGAACCTCGACGACCTCGCTGCCCTGCTTGGCGGGCAGGTCGAGCAGCATGCATTCGCGGCCGAAGCGCTCGCGGATGCTGGCGACCAGCGCCGGCAGGTTGACGTTCTCGGCGTCGATCTTGTTGATGACGATCATCCGGCAGACGCCGCGGGCGGCAGCCAAGCGCATCATCCGTTCGCTGGTGAGTTCGATACCATTCTGCGCATTGATCACCACCAGTGCCGTGTCCACAGCCGCCAGGGCACCGATCGCCTGCCCGGCGAAGTCCGGGAAACCAGGCGTGTCGACCAGGTGCACGTGCACGCCCTGCCACGAGAAACTGGCCAGAGCCGCATTCAGGGAGTGCCCGAGTTCCTTCTCCTGCGGATCGAAATCGCAGACGGTGCTGCCCTTCTCGACACTGCCGCGGCTGCTGATGGCCCCGGCGGCGGCGAGCAGGCTCTCGGCAAGCGAGGTCTTGCCGGCAGCACCATGGCCGACGAGAGCGACGGTGCGAAGGTTACTGGTGGCGGTCTGGCCCATTCATCATCTCCCATTGATAGTCGAACGCGTCTCGCAACTTCGAGAACAAGCCCCATGGCATCACGGTTGCGGGTTTGCCGGACATTCTACCGCGGCGAGGTCTGCAACGCGCGCCCGTCTATTGTTCGCGCGCTCGGCCTGGGTCGGTGCAGTGCGCTGCAGCGGACGGACGCCGTGCAGGGCATGCCTCGCCCCTCCCCGCGAGTTTACGGGCCCCGCTCAGGCAACAAGCGGCAGCACGCCGCATGACAGGGGCGAATCTGTCGTGTTTTTGCCGCATTGGGCGCTGTGCAGGCCCTTGCGCCACGCAATGCGGCGACATCCGGTTGGTGCAAAGGCCCCGCCTCGGCTACATTTGCAGCCCGAAGCAACGACAGACAGACAAAGCGTCAGGAGACACGATGGAAAACGATCAACGGCAGGCGGATCTGCGCGAGGCAGCCCTGGAGTATCACCGTTACCCGACCCCCGGCAAGATCGCGGTACAGCCGACCAAAGGGCTGAGCAACCAGATCGATCTCGCGCTCGCCTATTCTCCCGGCGTCGCCCACGCATGCCACGCGATCGTCGCTGATGCCGACGCGTCGAGCCTGTACACCTCGCGCGCCAATCTCGTCGGCGTCATCACCAACGGCACCGCCGTGCTCGGACTCGGCAACATCGGCCCGCTGGCTGCAAAGCCGGTGATGGAGGGCAAGGGCTGCCTGTTCAAGAAGTTCGCCGGCATCGATGTCTTTGACATCGAACTTGCGGAAAGCGACCCCGACCGCCTGATCGACATGATCGCCGCCATGGAGCCGACCCTCGGCGGCATCAACCTGGAAGACATCAAGGCCCCGGAGTGCTTCTACATCGAGGCCAGACTCAAGGAGCGCATGTCGATCCCGGTCTTCCACGACGACCAGCATGGCACCGCGATCATCTCCGCGGCAGCGATTCTCAACGCACTCAAGATCACCGGCAAGCACGCGGCGGCGGTGAAAGTCGTCTGCTCGGGGGCTGGCGCGGCGGCGATTTCCTGCCTCAACCTGTGGTGTGATCTCGGCGTTCGGCGCGAGAACATCCTTGTCTGCGATTCCAAGGGGGTGATCTACGTCGGGCGCGACGCGGACATGGAACCGACCAAGGCGCGCTACGCCCGCGACACCGAGGCGCGCACCCTCGCCGATGCGATTGACGGTGCCGACGTGTTCCTCGGACTTTCGGCTGCCGGGCTGCTGCAACCGGAGATGCTGGCGCGCATGGCGGCGCAGCCGATCGTCTTCGCGCTGGCGAACCCGACCCCGGAGATCATGCCCGAACTGGCGCGGGAGGTGCGCCCGGACGTGATCATCGCCACTGGTCGCTCCGACTACCCGAACCAGGTGAACAATGTCCTGTGCTTCCCCTTCATCTTCCGCGGCGCGCTCGATGTCGGCGCGCGCGGCATCAACGAGCAGATGAAGATGGCCTGCGTCAAGGCGCTGGCAGAAATGGCGCAACAGGAAGTCAGCGATGAAGTGGCGATGGCCTATCCCGGCGAGCTGCTCACCTTCGGCCCCGACTATCTGATTCCCAAGCCCTTCGATCCGCGACTGATCACCACCATCGCACCGGCGGTGGCACAGGCGGCAATGAGTGCCGGCATCGCCAGCCGCCCAATCGCCGACTTCACTGCCTATCGCGAAAAACTCCGCGAGTTCGTCTACCAGACCGGTGTCGGCATGCGCGCCATCTTCTCCGCGGCGAGACGCGGACGCAAGACCCGCATCGTCTATCCCGATGGTGAGGACGAGCGCATGCTGCGTGCCGCGCAAACGATTCTCAATGAGGGTCTGACGAGGCCGATCCTGATCGGCCGCCCCGACGTGATCGCCGCGCGTCTGCAGCGCATCGGGTCCAGGCTGCGCATCGGCTCGATGCTCGAGGTGGTCGATCCCAACAGCGACACGCGTTACCGGGACTGCTGGACGGCCTACCATGAGTTGCGCAAGCGGCACGGGGTGACGATCGATATCGCGAAATCGCGCCTGCGCAATGACAACACCATCATCGGCGCCATGCTGGTTCGTCTGGGCCACGCCGACGGGATGATTTGTGGGCTTTCCGGGCGCTTTGCGCACCACCTGCGGCAGGTCGACGAGATCATCGGCAAGGCGCCGGGGTGCACGACCATGGCGGCGATGACGCATGTCCTGCTGCCTGGTCGCGCGCTCTTCCTCTGCGACACACATGTCAATGAGGACCCCGATGCGCAGCAGCTGGCCGAGATCACGCTGATGGCAGTCGATGCCGTGCGCCGTTTCAAGATCCGGCCGAAAGTGGCTCTGCTGTCGCATTCGAACTTCGGCTCGTCACAGACGGCTGCCGCGCGCAAGGTCGCCGAAGCCCTGATGCTCGTTCGTGCCCGCGCACCCGAACTGGAGATCGACGGCGAGATGCACGGCGAGAGCGCGCTCAGCGAAGCGATTCGCCGGCAGTCGGACCCCCAGTCCCCACTCACTGGCGAAGCGAACGTTCTCGTCATGCCCAACCTCGACTCGGCCAACATCTCCTACAATCTGCTCAAGATGACCGGTGGCGATGGCATGTCAGTCGGCCCGATCCTGCTCGGCGCCGCCCGCCCGGTACACCTGCTGGCACCGACCTCGAGCGTGCGTCGGGTGGTCGACATGACCGCGCTCGTCGTCGTGGACGCAGCGAACAAGTAACCCGACCGGCCCACTCGCCGCTCTTCACCCGCCCGTCGCAGGAAGTCGTGGGCGACGGGCGGGCGATCCGGCCCGGCGCCTGCCGGGCCGGCGAGCGTTGGCGCGCGACCCCACATCGGCCGCGCGCCTTTACAAAAGCCTTCAGCCAATGCATCATCGGGCGAGGCTCTTGCTGGAGTCGGGATGTGATGGTCGACAACGCGTTGCAGGGTCCGATCGCAAACAACAATGGCAGCCAATCCGCAACAATCACCACTTAGCGGCTTCGCCCGTGCGCTGGTCCAAGCCGGCCGACTCAAGGAATCCGAGGCGGAGGCCCTGCTTGCCCAGGCAGCATCGCGGAAGACAACGCTGATCGAGGAGGTGGTTGCCGCGAGAAAGGCGAGTTTCATTGAGCTGGCGCGCTTCGCCGCGGACAAGTTCGGCTATCCGCTGCTCGACTTGGCTGCCTTCGACGACGCACACATCCAGAAGAACGCGATCGACCGCAAACTGATCGCAACCCATCGCGTCGTTCCTCTGCACAAGCGGGGCAATCGTCTCGCCGTCGCGATTGCGGATCCGACCAATCTGCGCGCACTCGACGAGATCCGCTTTCAGACCGGGCTGGCGGTGGATCCCGTCATCGTCGAGGAGAACAAGCTCACACCCCTCGTCACCCGGCTTTCCGAGTCGACCGAGGAAACCCTGCGCAGCCTGGCAAGCGAGGACATCAACCTCGAGTTCACCGACGAGCAGGCCACCGAGAAGGCAGATGACGCGGCAGCGCTCGAAGTCGACGACGCGCCGGTCGTTCGCTTCATCCAGAAGATGCTGCTCGACGCCATCGGCGAAGGGGCTTCCGACATCCATTTCGAGCCCTACGAGAAGAGCTATCGCATCCGCTTCCGGACCGACGGAGTGCTGCGCGAGGTGGCTGCGCCACCATTGGTGATCAAGGAGAAGATCGCATCGCGGATCAAGGTGATTTCGCGTCTCAACATCGCCGAGAAGCGGGTTCCCCAGGACGGGCGCATGCGCCTCGTCCTGTCGAAGAGTCGGGCGATCGATTTTCGCGTCAGTACGCTGCCGACGATGTATGGCGAGAAGATCGTCCTCAGGATCCTCGACCCGGCGTCGGCAACGCTGGGAATCGAAGCCCTCGGCTATGAGGAAGAACAGAAGGCCATACTGCTCGAGGCCATCCATCGCCCCTACGGCATGATCCTGGTGACTGGCCCGACCGGTTCCGGCAAGACGGTTTCGCTGTACACGTGCCTCAACATTCTCAATCGACCCGGGGTCAATATCGCGACTGCGGAGGATCCCGCCGAGATCCCGCTGCCCGGAATCAACCAGGTCAACGTCGACGAGAGAGCGGGGCTCACCTTCCCGATCGCGCTGCGGGCCTTTCTTCGCCAGGATCCGGACATCATCATGGTCGGCGAAATCCGCGACATCGAGACCGCCGAGATCGCCATCAAGGCAGCTCAGACCGGCCATATGGTGCTATCGACCCTGCACACCAACGACGCCCCGGCAACTCTGACGCGCCTGATGAACATGGGGATCCCGACCTTCAATCTGGCCTCGAGCATTCTGCTGATCACCGCCCAGCGACTGGTCCGGCGCCTCTGCACCTGCAAGAGGGAACTGGCGACGCCAGTCGAGACACTGCTCAACGCGGGCTTCGACGAGGGCGATCTGGATGGAACATGGACCCTCTACGGTCCGGGCGAGTGTGACCGCTGCAAGGGAACCGGCTACAAGGGACGCGTCGGCCTCTACGAGGTGATGCCGGTCACCGATGCAATCCAGCGCATCATCATGGCGAACGGAACCGAGCGCGACATCGCGCTGCAGGCGCGTGAAGAAGGCGTGGTCGATCTTCGCCGTGCCGGCTTGCTGAAGGTGAAGCAAGGGCTGACCTCTCTCGACGAGGTTCTCGGCAGCACCAACGCTTGAAGACGAGGGAAGAATGGCGACTGCAGCAAAACCTGCGAAGAAAATCGCACCGGAAGTCAAGGAGTTCGTTTTCCTCTGGGAGGGAAAGAACAAGGCTGGCAAGGTCGTACGCGGCGAGCAGCGTGCCTCCAGCCAGACCGTCGTGCAGGCCACCCTGCGACGGCAGGGCATTCTCGTCACCAAGATCAGCCGTCAGCGTTTCCGGGGCGGGCGCACGATCACCGAAAAGGACATCACGCTGTTCACCCGCCAGTTGGCGACGATGATGAAGGCCGGGGTACCCCTGCTGCAGACCTTCGAAATCGTCGGCCGTGGCCACGACAACCCGGCTGTCGGCAAACTGCTGCTCGACATCAAGGCCGACGTCGAGACCGGAAGTTCGCTGTCGCAGGCCTTTCGCAAGTATCCCGTGCAGTTCGACGCGCTGTACTGCAACCTGGTGGCCGCCGGTGAGCAGGCCGGCATCTTGGAAACGCTCCTCGATCGCCTCGCCACCTACAAGGAAAAGATGATCGCCATCAAGTCCAAGATCAAGGCTGCGATGTTCTACCCGGTGGCCATCATCGTCGTTGCCTTCATCATCACGGCGGTGATCATGATCTTCGTCATCCCGGCATTCAAGGAGGTGTTCAAGAGCTTCGGTGCCGATCTGCCGACGCCGACGCTGATCGTCATCGGCATGTCGGATTTCGTCGTCGAGTACTGGTGGCTGCTGTTCGGTGGCATCGGCCTGTCGATCTACGCCTTCTTCTACACCTGGAAGAGGTCGGAGACGATGCAGATCGCCTTCGACCGCCTTTTCCTCCGGCTGCCGGTATTTGGCGATGTCATCCGCAAGTCGGTGATCGCCCGCTGGACGCGGACACTGGCTACCATGTTCGCGGCTGGCGTACCTCTGGTCGAATCCCTCGAGTCAGTCGGCGGCGCCGCCGGAAACTACGTATACAAGGCGGCCACGCGCCAGATCCAGAACGAAGTGAGCACCGGCACCAATCTCACGACGGCGATGCAGAATACACAGCTGTTCCCGAACATGGTCAATCAGATGGTGGCGATCGGCGAGGAGTCCGGTGCTCTCGACTCGATGCTCGGCAAGGTGGCCGACTTTTTCGAGCAGGAGGTCGACGATGCGGTCGAGGCGCTGGCGAGCCTGATGGAACCAATGATCATGGTCGTATTGGGCGTCCTGATCGGTGGCATGGTGATCGCCATGTACCTGCCGATCTTCAAGCTGGGTGCTGTGGTCGGGTAATGCCGGGCATTCTCGCCGGCGAGGTCGATCCTGCGCTTTTCACCTTCTTCTGCGGCCTGAGCGGACTGCTCGTCGGCAGTTTTCTCAATGTCGTCATCCACCGCCTGCCGCGGATGATCGAGCGCGACTGGCGCGCCCACTGCGCCGAGTTGCGCGGCGAGGAGCCGACGCCGGCGGCGGAGCCGTTCTCGCTGCTCAGGCCGCGCTCGCGCTGCCCGGTCTGTGCCCACCAGATCAGCGCCGCCGAGAACATCCCGGTGCTCAGCTGGCTCCTGCTGCGCGGTCGCTGCTCCGCCTGCAATGCCCGCATTCCGCTGCGCTACCCGCTGGTCGAGATCATCAGCGCTCTTCTCTGCGCCTTCGCCGCGTATCATTTCGGACCCGGATGGAACGTCCTGGGCGCCATGCTGATGAGCTGGTGCCTCATCGCGCTGACCTGCATCGACTTCGACACGCAGTTGCTGCCGGACTCGATCACCCTGCCGTTGCTCTGGGCTGGACTGTTGTTCAACCTGTCGGCCACGTTCACCGATCTCCAGTCGGCCGTCATTGGCTCGGTTGCCGGCTATCTCTTCCTGTGGCTGATCTACTGGGCCTTCAAGCTCGTCACCGGTAAGGAAGGAATGGGTTACGGCGATTTCAAGCTGCTCGCTGCCCTCGGCGCCTGGCTCGGCTGGCAACTCCTGCCCCTGACCGTCCTGCTGTCGTCGTTCCTCGGCGCCGTGGTCGGCATCGCCCTGATCGTCCTCACCAGGCGCGGGCGCAGCGTGCCGATCCCTTTCGGGCCCTATCTGGCAATCGCCGGACTCCTCGCGCTGTACTGGGGCAAGCCGCTGACACGGGCCTACGTCGGGCTGCTCTGATCCGTCGCCGGGGCAGTGCCTTGAGCGTCCGTCGGACACGAACGACGCCGCCCATCGACCCGGCACTGATCTTGACCGACGGTCGCCGTTTCCACCAAAGTGGGTGTTTGCCGATCCTCGATGGCGAGGCGACAACCTCACGGCACGGCTGCCCCACGCCGCTGCAAGCATGCTGCGTGAACGGGGGGTGTATCATCGGCGGCTGGACCGCGGCGCCAGGCACGGTCTGCCAGCCGGCAGCCGGTTGTCGGTCGAACTTGAAGAAGAGGAACCAACAGGATGAAACGAGATCCATGCTTCCGCATCGCCGTTCTCCCGGGCGACGGCATTGGCCCCGAGGTCGTCGGCGCCTGCCTGCAGGTGCTCGAGGTCCTGCGTGAGCGACTCGGGGGTCTGTCCTTCGACTTCCGCCACCTCGAAGGCGGTGCGGCGCATTACCAGAAGACCGGCATCGCGTTCTCGCAGGAAAGCCTTGACGAGTGCAAGCGGGCAGACGCCGTTCTCTTCGGCGCCATCGGTCTCCCCGACGTGCGCTACCCGGACGGCACCGAGATAGCGACCCATTTCGACCTGCGCGCGGCAATGGATCTCTACGCCGGCTTGCGACCGATACGCAGCTACCCTGGCCTGCCGCGCATCCTCACCGACAAACGGGCGGCGCGGATCGACCTGATCCTGATTCGCGAGCAGAGCGAGGGCCTCCTGCAACCGCGCCTGCGCGGCACCGTTGAAGACGACAGCATCGCCCGCGAGACAATGACGATCTCGCGCCGTGGCAGTCGCCGGATCGCCGAGTTCGCGTTCCACGTCGCTGCCCGGCGTGCCAGGAACAGGCGGCGGCCCGGCCGGGTCCTCTGCGTCGACAAGGCCAACGCGCTGGTGTCGATGGCTTTTTTTCGCAAGCTCTTCGATGAAGTGGCAGCCGCTCACCCGGAGACGCAAGCGGCGCATGCCTACGTCGATGCCACCGCCATGAACTTGGTGCGGTCGCCATGGGATTTCGACGTTCTCCTTACCGAGAACGCCTTCGGCGGCATTCTGTCCGATCTCGCCGCGGGCCTCGTTGGCAGCCTCGGCCTGGTTCCCTCGGCCGATATCGGCGACCAGCATGCCGTCTTCCAGCCTGCCCATGGCAGCGCACCCGACATCGCCGGCCAGGGCATCGCCAACCCGGTGGCACAGATACTGTCGGCGGCGCTGATGCTCGACTGGCTCGCCGACCGCCATGGTGAACCCCGGCTGGCGCACGGCGCGCGCATCATCGAGCACGCCGTCGAGAAGGCGCTGACGCTCGTCTGCCCGATCGAATTCGGTGGGCAGGACGGCACAACGGCCATCACGCGGGCGGTGATGGGACAGATCCGCAAGTCCTGAACCGTCGCCCCGCACTGCGGGACGACTCTCCAGGGTGCTAGAATGCCGGCCCACGACAACTTCCGGAGCCTTGCGCGATGATCGACGGTGAGCCAACTGCAGCGGCCACGGCCACTGTGCTGCCAACGGTCGAACGAACGACCGGCGAGTCGCCGCAGTGCGCCATCATCTGGTTGCACGGCCTCGGTGCCGACGGGCACGACTTCGAGCCGATTGTCGATGAGTTCGACTTCGATCAACTGCCAGCCGTGCGCTTCGTGTTCCCGCACGCGCCGATGCGGCCCGTCACGATCAATGGTGGCTTCGTGATGCGCGCCTGGTACGACATCGTCTCGCCCGATTTCGCGCCAGGCCGCGAGGAAGGCGAGCACGTTCGCGAATCGGCACGACAGATCGAGGCACTGCTCGCGCGCGAGAATGCGCGCGGCATCCCGGACGGACGGATCGTCCTGGCCGGCTTCTCCCAAGGCGGCGTCATTGCCTTGCACAGCGGTCTGCGGCACTCGCGGCGACTGGCCGGAATCCTCGCGCTTTCCTGCTACCTGCCGCAAGCGGACACGCTGGCGACCGAAGCGCAAGCGGCCAACAGCGACGTCCCGATCTTCATGGCCCATGGCCGCGCCGACCCCGTGATCCCGTACGATCTCGGCAAGCGGTCGGCCAGGCTGCTGCAGGCGCAAGGCTACAAGCTGCAGTGGCATGGCTACGCGACGGCGCATTCGGTCTGCCTGGAGGAGCTGGAAGACATCGGTGGCTGGTTGAATCGGGTGCTCGCCGACGCGTTCTGAGGCCGGCCAACACCTGCCACCTGGACGCTGCGCGCCGCCGGCGCGATGCGCAGTCGACGTCGCTTCTCGACTTGGCTACACTTGCGGAAATTCCTTACGATGACCGGGGTGAATGCCGTGCGCAGAGTGATCTTCAACCAGAAGGGCGGTGTCGGCAAATCGACCATCACCTGCAACCTGGCGGCGGTTGCCGCCGGACGCGGTCGGCGTACGCTACTGATCGACCTCGACCCGCAGGCCAATGCGTCACGCTACGTGCTGGGGCCCGCCCTCGACGAACAGAAGAAGACGCTCGCCAATTTCTTCGATGACATCCTGGGCTACAAGCTGTTTCCCGAAGCGCTCGCCGCCTATGTCGTGCCGACACCATACCCCAACCTGGCGGTGCTGCCATCGGACGGGCGCCTGGAAGAAGTCCAGTTCAAGCTGGAGTCACGCTACAAGATGTACAAGCTGCGCGAGGCGCTGGAGAAGCTCGAAGGCTACGACGAGGTCTACATCGATACCCCGCCGGCGCTCAACTTTTTCACCCGCTCGGCGCTGATCGCTGCCGACCGCTGCCTGATTCCCTTCGACTGCGACGACTTCTCGCGGCGCGCGCTCTATTCCCTGCTCGACAGCGTGCGCGAGATCCAGAGTGACCACAATCATGCACTACGGATCGAAGGCATCGTCGTCAACCAGTACCAGGCGCGCGCCAATCTGCCGTTGCAGTTGGTCGATGAACTGCGCGCCGAGGGGCTACCGGTCCTTTCCACCTTCCTGTCCGCGTCGGTCAAGATCCGGGAATCGCATCACCTGGCCAGACCAATGATCCATCTCGATCCGCGGCACAAGCTCAGCGCCGAGTTCACCGCACTCTACGACTGCCTGTGCCAATCCGCACCGCAGCCCTGAGCCATCCACAGGGACGTCGGCAGCCATCCGGCCGGATGCCTGTCGGCGCCGCTCACCGAAGCCACCGTGGCGCATGGGCCCGCGCGGGCGGTAGCGGCCATCCCGCATCCACAGGGCGACTCCTCTCGTATCACGGGAACATCGCAGCGGCGTGCTGTGATGTTTCAAACACTTCAGAGCAAAGGAGCAGGGCGAGTTGATCGCCATCCTGGCACCGATGAAGGGTGACATCGTCACGGTCAAGTGAGGGCGCGGTACCAGCCGGTGGTCGCCGGGGCAGGGGAACGGCAGGAGCAGCTGATTCCCTGACCCGGAAGTCCACCGGGACGGCGCAGCAGCCACGCCAATGGCCCGGCTACTGGCGGCTCGCACCGTAACTTTGTTGTGCCGCCCGAGGCCAATTCGTCGCAGAATGTCGCCCGCCAGCCCGGCAATCGACGCCGGACGAAGGGACAACGAATTGGACGGATCGACACCACCCATTTGCGCAGCCAGTACGGCGGACGAGGCCGTGATCGACGACCGCGAGTTCTGCGCCCTGGTCCGCCAGCGTGGCGGAACTCTGCTCGAACTGTCCGGCAGACTGGCCGCCATGCGTGCCGGCGAAGCGCCCCTGACGCGGCCTCTTGTGGGGCGCCTGCTGCTGGAGGCCGGGCAGATGGAGACGCTTCTGGACGAGTATGGCGCACCCCAGAATCATTGCTGGAGCAGGTTCCGCGCCCTGGTGGCTTCGCTGAAGAACTTCGCCCGCATCGGCGAGGTTCTCGCCTACATGCAGCGCCGCCTGTCGAGCTACCGGCTCCTGCCGGTAGCGGGCGATTTCCCGGCCGCGACCACCGAGCGACTGCGGCTGCTGACTGAGGTCATCGCCGCAGTCGCTGCCGCTCTGGTCGAGGAAGCGCAGGCAGTCGGCATCGAGCTGCCGGCGACCACTCCGCAGCCCCCCGACAGCGACGACGCCCAGCCGGCCGGCCGCCTTGCCCGCGACCGCGGCGACCGGATCACCTGCGACACGGCCACCACGGTCCCCCGTCTGGCAACGGAATTCCTCAATCTCGCAGTCGATGGTGACCTGCTGCGCACGGCGGCGCTGGTCGCCCCGGAGGACTATGCCGCCTGCTTCCCCGACCCGGTCAGCGAGGAACGTCTGCGCCAGCTGACCTTTCGCTTCCACAACCTGCAGTCCCTCTACGACACGTACGTTGCCGGCACGTCCAGAGAAAGCGGCGACGACGACCTGCCGATCCTGCGCGGCCACGCCAGCGTCATCTATCACCTGCTCGAAATCGCCACCGACCTCGCCCACTACTACGAACGTCACGCCAGTCCGCGCACTGCCGACGCCGTTCTGCGCGAACGGCCGGTGGTGGACACCGATGCCACCATGGCAACCCTTTTCGGCTACGCCATGGTCTTCTCGAGCGACTACCTGGCAGGCGGCCAGCGCCTCTGCCACGGTATCCTCGGCCGCTACGCCGAGCCGGGACGCCTCGACGTGCCGGTGCCCAGCTATCGCGGCTTCCACGTCCGCCCGTCCAACCTGGTGGCGCGCATCGTCGCCTACTACGGCAGTTCGGTGCAGATGCAACTGGACGACAGCCTCTTCGATGCCGCCTCGCCCTTCGAACTCTTTCGCGCCAACGAGACGATCAACGCCCGCAAGCGCCGCTGGCTGGCATCGGAAATCGCCCGCGTCCATCCCGATTGCGCCGACTTCTGCGCACCGCAAGCCATCGCGGCCGCCGTTCTGGCGATCGTGCATCGCCTTGCCGGCGAGGGGAAGATCATGCTTTACCGCCAGCCCCTCGAGTTCTCCGACCAGCTCGGCCGCCGTCAGGGCAGCGTTCTCGAGAACAGCGTGGCCGAGATCGCCCAGTTGCAGGCGACGGGCCAGCTCGAAATCCGCACCGACCTGACGGTGACCTTCATCGGCGACAAGCGCGTCCTCGCCGACCTCGACGTCCTTGCCCGCTGCGGTTACGGCGAGGACGCCTTCGGCAACAACGTCGTACTGCCGAAGGCCCTGTCGTACCTGCGGCGATAGCCCGGCTCAGCGTGGACTGGCGGGATGCCGGAAGTGCTGTCGTCAGCCCGTCTGCGAGCTGCCGAGCCGCTCGACAAGCCGCACGATGGCCTCGATGACGGCCTCCGGCTGATCGCGCTGCGGCGAGTGCCCGCAATGCGCGAGCTTGAGCAGCGTGACGTCGGGCGCCGCATCGGCGATGCACTCGATCTGGCGCATCGTCGCGTACTCGTCGTCTTCGCCCTGGATGGCGAGCAGCGGGCAGCGGATCGCCGGCAGGCAACCGGTGATGTCCCAGCCAAGAAATTCGGGTGCCAACCAGGTATCGTGCCAGGAACGAAAGACGGCCTCGGCATCGCGATGGTGACGGGCGAGCAGGTGCCGCCAGTCGCTGCCGGCAAACAGCTCGCCGGCGCGCCGGATCCCTGCCAGCGCTTTCTCCTCGACGAACTCGTGCGGCGCCAGGACGACCACGCCCGCCACGTCCTGCGGCGACGCAGCGGCATGCAGCAAAGCGATCGAGCCGCCGTCGCTGTGGCCGACGAGCAACGGTCGCGCGATGGCGAGCACCGCGAGCAGGGACGGCAGGCGCTGCAGCGCCTCCTCGTGCAGGTAGCGTGGCGTCCGCGGCAACGCTGGCGGCGACGAGTTCCCATGCCCCGCACGCGACCAGACCAGAGCACCGCAACCGGTCGCCTGCGCTACCCGCGCCGGGAAATCCCGCCACGACGACAGGCTGCCGAGTGCCTCGTGAAGAAAGACGAGCGTCGGCCGCTGCGCGCGCGATGCGGCGATGCGCCGGTATTCCAGCGCCTGCCCGGCAACGACGATCTGGCTCACGTCCGGAGCGAGAGAGCCGGCTGACCGAGATCGAGCGCCTCGGCATCGCGCGCAACGTTGCGGCGCCTGGCAGGCGCGCGTGCGGGTAGCAGCGGCTTGAGATCGATCATGATGCATCGATGGTAGCAGACCATTCCAAGTACGGTATCGCCAAGCCAAGGATTTCATGATCACTTGCTCAGCCGGGCGAAGAGCCGGCGCTACCGGCCGGCGCCGCGGTCGACCACGGCGGTCGGTCCACTGAAGACAGGAACCCTGTCGGTTGAACGCAAGCACCGACTCGCTGGCAGGGCAAGGCGCGTCCGCCGTAGCGAAAGTGGCGCACTGGGCGAGCGGTGCAGGTCAGGTGACGCAGCCCAGTGCTCGACCGCCCGTGACCCGTGCTGTAACATGGCCTGCCGGCATGGGCCATTGACCGCCGGAGCCCCGCCGGCATTGGCCCGCTCCCACCCCGGGAAGTGCCGCAGCCACTTGATCGCCTGCTTTCCCCAACCCAGGAGACCTCACCATGCGACAACACCCACTCGTACTCGGCTTGCTGGCACTTTCGCTCGCGGCACCCGGCATCGGCGCCGAACCGGCCCCGCCAGCGACCTCGCAGCTCGCCGGCAATGCGGTTGACCCGGCCTCGATCCAGGCGCTCAGGAAAATGGGCGCTTACCTGCAAACGCTGCAGCGCTTTCAGGTCAGGACCGAACTGTCATCGGAAACGGTGCTCGAGGATGGTCAGAAGCTGCAGCAGAATGCGTCGGCCGAGGTTCAGGTGCAGCGCCCGAATAAACTGCGCGCCCGCATGTGGAGTGCCCGCGCCGAACGTGAACTGATCTATCAGGATCGCTCCGCCACCCTCTACACGCCGGCGCTCAAATACTACGCCACTGCGGAAGTGGCCGACACCATCGGCGGCATGATCGACCAGCTCGAAGCCAGGTACGGCGTGCAGGTTCCGCTGTCGGATCTGTTCCTCTGGGGAACCGATGCGGCGCCGCTTGACCGGATCGAATCGGCGATGAATGCCGGTCAGGACCTCATCGGCCCGGACCTGTGCGATCACTACGCGTTTCGCCAGGGCAAGGTCGATTGGCAGATCTGGATCAGGACCGGCGAGTCGCCACTGCCGCGCAAGCTGGTGATCACCAATCGGACTGACGAGGCCCGACCGCAATCCGTCTCCTACCTCGCCTGGAACCTGAAGCCAGGCTTCAAGGACACGATCTTCAAGTTCACCCCGCCCAGGGATGCTCAGGCCATCGGCATCCGTCCGCTGAACACCAAGTAAAGGAGAGTCATCATGCAGAAGACATCGGGCAGACTGTTCCTGGCTCCCCTGAGCGCACTCCTCCTCGCCAGCTTCGCGCTGGCTCCGCTGGCCGAGGCACGCGGTGGCGGCGGTGGCGGCGGCGGTCACCAGGGGGGACGTGGCGGTGGACGCGACGTGCAGGTCAACAACAGCCAGCGCGACGTGCGCGCCACCAACGTCCGCAACACCAGCGTCAACAACGTCAACGTGAACCGCAACGTCAACGTGGACGTCGATCGTCGTGGTGGTGGATGGAATGACAACTATCATCCCGTCGCCACCGCCGCGGCCGTCACCGCCACCGTCGCCGTCACCGCCGCCGTCGTCGGTTCCGTCGTCCGCACGGTTCCCGCCAACTGCGCGCCCTACAACTACAACGGAGTCGTCTATCAGCAGTGCGGCAGCACTTGGTATCAGCCGCAGTATGTCGGCAGCGACGTCCAGTACGTGGTGGTCAATCCGCCGCGCTGAGGTCGGCGGTGTTGCCTCGCTGGCATAGCCGAGTTCCTGCTTCGCGTCGCGATGCCGTGCCAGCTGCAGGAATCGTCGACGGTAGCGGCAGGGACGTTGCGCGGCGTCGGCCAGGACGGCGAGGCTGATCGCAGGTTCGGACGGCTCACCGTAGCCCGGGCAGCCGAGGTGCCGATGGCGTCGTCATCGCCGCCCGGTGGCCCGGCAGGTTGACCACATTCGCTGTCCGCTCAGCCGGCGGCCGGCGGCCGGAGACACCGCTGGCTCGCCAGCAGGCGGTCGAGCTGATTGGCGAAGGCCTGCCGGTCGCCTGCCGAGAAGGCCGCCGGTCCGCCGGTGTCCACGCCGCTGCTGCGCAGACCCTCGAGGAAATTGCGCAGTCCCAGCCGCTCATCGATGTTGCCGGCATCGAGCAACTCGCCACGCGGATCGAGCACGCGCGCACCTTTGGCGATCGCCTGCGCCGCCAGCGGCACATCGGCGGTGATGACGAGGTCGCCTGCCGCCACCTCCTCGACGATACGGCGATCAGCGACATCGAATCCTGCCGGCACCTGCAACGCGCGGATCCAGGGTGACGGCGGCGGCCGCAACATCTGGTTGGCGATCAGCGTCAGATGGACCTGCACGCGGTTCGCCGCCCGATACAGGATGTCCTTGATCGCCGCGGGGCAGGCATCGGCATCGACCCAGATTTTCATGACGGGGGGCTCTCCAGTGGGAACGCCACAATAGCACCTACGCATCCCCGGGCGGGCGCGACACGGAGCGTAGCGGCTTGTCCGCGAGGCCAGACAGCGCGGCAGCGGGCTTTCCGCAGCAGCCGTTCAACCCGAGCGAGCCGCTGAATCACTGCCCATGCCAGTAGCGCCGATACTCGTCGCGGTATGCCGTCAAAGACAGCCCTGCTGCCGCCAGCCTGACGCGCACGGCGCCATCACGATCGGTCCGCCACAGCCGGCTGCCGGCGTAGCGGTCGACGACGTCGGCCCGCGGATGCTGGAAGCGGTTGCGGTAGCCGACCGGGATGATCGCCTCGCGCGCGCCGACGGCAGCGATGAACGACGGCGTCGACGAGGTGCCACTGCCGTGATGCGGCACCAGCAGAACGTCGCTGTGCAGGTGGGCGGCGGCACGTGCGAGCAGCGCCTGTTCGTCGCGCGCCTCGATGTCGGCGGTGAGCAGAACGCTGCCGTGGGCGTTGCTGACGTGCAGCACGCAGCTCATGTTGTTGCTTCGCACGGCCTTGCGCTCGTAGTCGGCAGCGGCCGGATGGAGAATGGTGAACCGCACCCCGTCCCACTCCCAGGACTGGCCGGCGACACAGCGCTCGGGCTGCAGTTCGGGCACTGACGACAGCCGGCGGCCGATCGGCAGCACTTCCTCGACGGCGACGACGCCGCCGGAATGATCCTTGTCACGGTGGGTGACGACGAGCGTATCGATTCGCCGCACGCCGTGCGCGCGCAGGTAGGGAACGATGATGCGCTGACCGGCGTCGGATTCGGCGCTGTACAGCGGACCGGCGTCGTAGAGCAGGCTGTGGTCGGCGGTACGGACGACGACCGCCAGGCCCTGGCCAACATCCAGCACCTCGACCCAGGCCTCGCCCGGGGCTGGCCGCGCCGCTGGCCAGAAGAGTGCCGGCAGCAGCAGGCACAGACCCAGCCAGCGGGCGGGAAAGCCGCGCGGCAGCAACAGCCAGGCGACACCCAGCAGCGCCAGCAGCGTCGCCGCCAGCGGTGGTGCCGGCTGCTCCCACAGTGGCCAGGCTGCCAGCCAGTCGAGGCCCGACATCAGGACGCTCAGCAACTCGTGCGCAACGACGAGCAGGGGCGACCAGGGGACGACGACGAACAGCAGCGCCAGCGGCGTGATCAGGAAGCTCACCAGCGGGATGGCCAGGGCATTGGCCAGCGGCGACACGAGCGAAAACTGCTGAAACAGGAGCAGCAGCAGCGGCAGCGTGCCGATCGTCACCGCCCACTGCGTCGCGCCCCAGGTGGCCAGCGCCGCCCGCCAGCCGCGCCCGCTACCGAGGCGCGCAGTGCCGACGAAGAACAGCAGCGCGACGGCGGCAAACGAGAGCCAGAAACCCGGTGCCAGAACCGCCCACGGGTCGAGCAGCAGCACGAGCAGCAAGGCCAGCAACAGGCTGCGACTGGCGCCGAGGTTGCGCCCCGACCACAGCGCCAGCGCGACCACCGTCAGCATGTAGAGGGTGCGCTGCGCCGGCACGGCGAAGCCGGCGAGCAGCGCATAGGCGAAGGCCGCCACCCAGCCGGCAGCGATCGCCGCCTTCTGCGCCGGCACGGCGAGCAGCAGCCGCTCGCTGCGCCGCCACAGCCAGCCGACCAGAACGCCGATCAATGCCGCCACCATGGTGACATGCAGCCCGGAAATCGACATCAGGTGGGTCACCCCGGTCTGCCGGAAGAGCCGCCACTGCTCGCCCGGAATCGCCTGCTGGTCGCCGACCGCGAGCGCGACGAGGACGCCGGCGTAGGCGGCGTCACCGAGCACCTCGGAGAAGGAGCGGCGCACGCGGTCGCGCAGCCGCTCGATGACATAGGCGGGGTGCAGCACGAAATCGTCGAGGCGTTGCGCGCTGGCCTGCGGGCGAACGTAACCGGTGGCCCGCAGGCCACGTTCGAACAGCCAGGCCTCGTAGTCGAAAGCCAGAGGATTGGCATTGCCGTGCGGGCGCTTGAGGCGGACGGTGAAGCGCCAGCGCTCGCCAGGACGGATCTTCAAACCTTCGCGCCACTCGTCCTCGAGCCAGCCGTGATACCAGGAAAGCATGATCCGCTGCGGCACGACGGCAGCGGGTGTCTCCACCGCTTCGACAGTGAAGGCGAAGCGCTCACCACGCTCGAAGCCGTGCGGCAGTGCGGCGACGACACCGACCACCTGCACGTCGCGCCCCTCCCAGGCTGCCGGCAGCTGATCGCGCAAGCGCTGCTCGGCGAGCAGCGCTGCCCAGGAGAAACCGAGCAGGGCACTGGCGAGCAGCGCGACGACCCGTCCCCACCTGTTGCGCCGGCAGGCCGGCGAGAGCAGAGGCAGGGCGGCCAGCAGCAGGGCGGCGAGCAGTGGCCAGGACGGCAGGGCCTCCTGCAACTGCAGGAGGCCGACGCCGACGGCAAAAGCGAGGATGTTGCTGCGCATGGCGCATTAGAGCAGATTGTTGCGGCCGCCTGCCGACGTCCCTGCGTGGCGACGGCCAGTGCTGCAGGAACGGCGGCAACCCGAGGCTCAGCCGAGGCGGAAGCGACTCACCTCGCTCTCCAGACTTGCCGACAGCTGTTCGAGCTGCTTCGCCGTACCGGCATTGCCGGCCACCGCCGCATTGTTCGCTTCCGCCATGCGGGCAACGCTGTCGACGTTGCGCGCAATGTCGCTGCTGGCCGCGTTCTGCTCATGCAGGGCCTGCGAGATGCCGGCCACCTTGCTCACCACCTGCGCCGCATTGCCGCCGATCTCGGCGATCGACTGGCCGGCCCGCGTCGCCAGCGTGACCCCTTCGGCAACTCGACTGACGCCGAGCTTCATGCTCGCGACGGCGTCCTGCGTGCCGCTCTGGATGGCGGTGATCATCTCCGAGATTTCCTGCGTCGAGCGAGCCGTCCGCTCGGCGAGTTTGCGCACTTCGTCGGCGACGACGGCGAAGCCGCGCCCCGACTCGCCGGCACGCGCCGCCTCGATGGCCGCATTGAGCGCCAGCAGGTTGGTCTGGTCAGCGATCTCCTTGATCACGCTGACGATTGCCGAGATGCGCTCGGATCGGCTGCCGAGTTCGCCGACGATTGCCGCCGATTGCTTGACGACCTCGGCGATGCGCTCGATCTCGCGCACCACGTCGCCGACCGCCCGGCCCCCTTCAACCGACAGCTCGCCGGCCCGGCTGGCGATGTGGTCGGCGTCGCGGGAATCCGCCGACAGGCGTTCGATGCGCGCGCGCATCTCCTCGATTGCGTTTGCCATGGTCGCGGCGGCTTGGCTCTGCTGCTCGCTGCCGCCCTTGATGTGGGCCGCCGACGCCGCCAGCTTCCGCGTCGCTGCGAGAACCTCCCGCGCTCCACCATGGACGTTCTGCAGCAGCCCACGGAATGCAGACAACATGTCGTTGAGGCTGTCGCCGACCAGCTTCAGCTCATCCCGCGTGCCGAGTTCGACCCGCACGCCGAGATCGCCGGTGGCGATCGTGCGCGCGTTCGCCGCCAGACGGTCGATGCTGCCGATGATCGCGAGGTAGAGGGCGACCGAGACATAGCCATAGAGGATCAGGATGAGGACCGACACCGTGATGCTGAGTGCAAGCTTGCCTTCGGCACGGTCGATGCGTTCCTGCAGCAGACGCTCGAGTGTCGGCAACACCGTCTCGAATATCTCCTTGTACGCCTTCTCGAGCGAGGCGGTGGTCAACGCGAAGTAGTCGCCCGGCGCGGTCGCGAAGGTGCCGGAGAGGATGTCCTGGTTGACCAGCGCCGTGACCTTGGCCGCCGCGTCGCCGATGTCGGCAACCGAAGCCAGCAGCGACGACTTGAGCGCCGGGTGGTATTGCGCGGTCTTGTCGACGTTGCGCCGCAGTCCGTTGACGGCAACATTGAGTTCCGCCAGCAGGACGGTGAACTCGACCTGTTGCGACAGCGCCAGCGGCTGCTTGCGGGTCAGCACGCCGGTGCCCAGCGCCCGCAGCTGGCCCATGCGCTCGGTCGCCTGTGGCGATCGCTCGACGGCGCTGTCGATCAGGTAGGCGACATCGATTTCGGGGTCGTTGGTCAGCGCGTATTCGTCGGCCACCGTCCGGTGGAAGGTGAGGAGATCGTCGATCAGCCGGTTGTGGGCGAGGAAGTTCTCACGCTGGATCAGGTCGAGGCCGTCCTTCTCGATGCTGGCCCAATCCTCGAGGACCTTTTTCCACGATTCGCTTGCCGCCAGCTTGGGCGACAGGCTCTCGCCGATGTCTTTCAGCGCCGCGCTGACCTCACCCTGCCGCGCCGCCCGCCGCTCCCCCATCTCCTCGTTGCCACTGAGGACTCCGGCGGACAATCCACGGTGCACCTGCAGGTGCTGCACGGCGCGCGTGAGCGGCTTGATGACCTGCACCCCTGCCAGCTCAAGGCGCGAACTGTCGATCACGCGGTGCAGGCTGTGGTACAGGTTCCAGACCAGGACGGCGCTGGCAACCAGGGCGAGCACGCCCATGAGGGCGAACTTGGCGCGATAGCCGAGCCGATTCAGCAGCACGATTGCCGGGGCGAATACGGTCTTCATCTTCGTCTTTTTCTCCTCCTCGTCTCTGTTGACGCTCTCCTGCCCTTCCTGTAACGGCAGCGACAGCCACAAGTTGAGCCGCGCACGACCGCAGTCTAGCCGCCGGCAGGATGCAGGCAACCGTCGCGCAGCGTCAGGATGCGCTCGGCGCGGCCGGCGAGTGCCGGATCGTGGGTGACGATGACGAAGCTCGTCCGGCGCGACCGGTTGAGCGCCAGCATCAGCTCGAAGACGCTGGCTGCGGTCTGCCGGTCGAGGTTGCCGGTCGGCTCGTCGGCCAGAACGCAGGCGGGTTCGGTGACCAGCGCACGGGCGATCGCCGCCCGCTGCCGCTCGCCACCTGAAAGCTCGGCCGGCGTGTGGCGCAGACGGTGGCCGAGGCCGACCTCGTTGAGCACCGCCGCCGCCCGCGCCTCCGCTTCGTCCTTCGCCAGGCGCCGGATGTAGAGCGGCATGGCGACGTTTTCGAGCGCCGTGAACTCGGCAAGCAGGTGATGGAACTGGTAGACGAAACCGAGGTGACGGTTGCGCAACTGGCCGCGCTGTGCATCGGCGATCGACTGCAGGTCGCTGCCCATCAGGAACACCTCGCCGCCACTGCTGGCGTCGAGACCACCGAGCAGATGCAGCAGAGTGCTCTTCCCGGAACCGGAAGCACCGACGATCGCCAGCCGCTCGCCGACACGCACTTCGAGGTCGACGCCGAGCAGCACCGGTACTTCGCTATTGCCCTGACGGTAAACCTTGCGCAGACCCTTGCAGGCGAGAACGACCTCACTCATAACGCAGGGCCGCCGCCGGGTTGACCCGCGCCGCGCGCCAGCTCGGGTAGATCGTCGCCAGCAGGGCGAGAACGAAGGCGACGCCGGTGATCGTCGTCACGTCGCTCCACTGCAGTTCCGATGGCAGGCTGGAAATGTAGTACACCTCCTTGGCGAGGAACTGCGTGCCGAGCATGCGCTCGATGAACGGAACGACGACATCGACGTTGAGCGCCAGCGCGACGCCACCGGCGATCCCCATGCCGAGGCCGATGAAGCCGATCAGCGCCCCCTGCACGATGAACACCGCCATGATGCTGCCCGGACTGGCGCCGAGTGTGCGCAGAATGGCGATGTCCGCCTGCTTGTCGGTCACCGCCATCACCAGCGTCGACACGATGTTGAAGGCGGCAACGGCGACGATCAGCGACAGGATGATGAACATCATGTTCTTCTCGATCTGCACGGCACGGAAGAAATTGGCGTGGCTGCGTGTCCAGTCGCTGATGAAGGCATTGACGTCCAGCTTGCCGGCCAGCGAACGCGCCACGCGCGGTGCGACGAAGAGGTCGTCGAGCTTCAGGCGAACGCCCGAGACCTTGTCCTCCAGGCGGTACAGCCGTTGCGCGTCGGCGAGATGAACCAGCGCCAGGCCGCTGTCGTACTCGTACATGCCGACCTCGAAGACGCCGGCGACGAGGAAGCTGCGCAGCCGCGGCATGACGCCGGCGGGGGTGACCACCCCTTGCGGCGCGATCAGCGTCACCCGGTCGCCAACGTGGACGCCGAGGGCACGCGCGAGTTCGGAACCGAGGACGATGTGGAAGCTGTCGGGCTGCAGCGCCTCGAGCTGGCCGCCCTTCATGTGCGGGCGGAAGTCGGCCACCCGGTCCTCCTGCTCGGGAAGGATGCCGCGTACCAGAACGCCGCGAACGGTTTCGCCGAAGGCGAGCATCCCCTGCCCCTGCACGAACGGCGCGGCGGCGATCACGTGCGGCTCGCCGGCGACCATCTCCGCCACCCGCTGCCAACCCGCCATCTCGCCACCGGCGCCGGTGATCTGGACATGCGAAACGACGGCGAGGATGCGCGAGCGCAACTCGGTCTGAAAACCGTTCATCACCGACAGGACGACGATCAGCGCGGCGACGCCCAGGGCGATGCCGAACATCGAGATGAGCGAGATGAACGAAATGAAGTGGTTGTGCTTCTTCGCCCGCGTATAGCGCAGGCCGATGAGCAACTCGTAGGGAATCGCCATCAGCGACAGATGTCCATCTCTTGCAGGGTCCTCCGGGCGCCGGAAAGCGCAAAGCCGCTATGCTACACTGTTCGCGCGACAGCGGCGCCAGTCGGCGGACGCACCAGCAGTTCTCATTTCAAACCCACGCAAGGCGGCTGTTGGCGTAGGTTCGCGCACGAGGATTCGCAGACTTGGGCGACGAAGATTGAGGAAAGCCCCGGCTTTTCTAAAAATAATGCTGGTAAACAGTACGTTATGGTGTTAACCTCGAACTTGATCGAAGTATTGATGATTTTCAGGTGCCCAGCCCATTTCAACCGTTGCCCCCATCCCCCAGCCGAGTCCTGCCGTCGCCTTGATCGAGAAGGTTCGGGATGCGTTCCGGGCTTTGCCCGACGGGCGCAAGCAGAGCAACGCCCGGCGCTATGAGATGGAGGATGCGGCCCTGTCGGCCTTCGCCGTGTTTTTCTCGCAAAGTCCGTCCTTCCTCGATAGCCAAGTCAGGATGCAGAAGCAGTTGGGGCGGAACAATGCCTCTTCGCTGTTCGGGGTGCATGAGATTCCCTGCGATAACCAGATTCGCAATCTGCTGGATCCGGTGCCGCCGGAA
>JAGFNJ010000004.1 GCA_017592775.1 Candidatus Accumulibacter conexus
TACGAAGAACAACAGCGCCAACGAAATATCGCCGCACTCAAGCGCCGCGCCGCCGCGCTCGGCTTCCAGATTAACCCGTTGCAGGCAGCCGCATGAAAACGGTCGCCTTCAGTTCTGTTTCTTGAGAGCCGCCGCGCGACAGGCCTCACCAGTCGCGAAAGACCTCCGCGGCGGCAGCCACCGTCGCCGCGATGTCGTCGGCCGAGTGCGCCGCCGAGACGAAGCCGGCTTCGAAAGCCGACGGAGCGAAATAGTGGCCGGCGGTGAGCATGGCGTGGAAGAAGCGCTTGAAGTCCTGCTGCTCCGACTGCATCACTTCGGCGTAGCTCTGCGGACAGGCGGAACGGAAGTAGATGCCGAACATGCCACCGATCGACTGCGCTGAAAAGGACACGCCGTTGCGGGCGGCAGCCGCAGCCAGGCCGTCGCAGAGGCCGCGCGTGCGTGCCGCCAGTTGTTCGTGGAAACCCTCGGTCTGCAGCAGTCGCAGCGTCGCCAGGCCGGCAGCCACCGCCACCGGGTTGCCCGACAGCGTGCCCGCCTGGTACACCGGGCCGAGCGGCGCGATGCTGGCCATGATGTCGCGCCGGCCGCCGAAGGCGCCGACCGGCATGCCGCCGCCGATCACCTTGCCCAGCGTCGTCAGGTCGGGAGTGATGCCGTAGAGGCCCTGCGCGCCCCGCGGGCCGACGCGAAAGCCGGTCATCACTTCGTCGAAGATCAGCACCGCTCCGTGCCGGCTGCACTGTTCGCGCAAGGTCTGCAGGAACGGCGGGCGCGGCGCGATCAGGTTCATGTTGCCGGCGACCGGCTCGACGATCACCGCCGCGATGCGCTCGCCATGGGCTTCGAAGGCCGCGGCGACCTGCTCGCTGTCGTTGTAGTCGAGGACCATCGTGTGCTGCGCCAGATCGGCGGGAACACCGGCCGAACTCGGGTTGCCGAGGGTGAGCAGCCCCGACCCCGCCTTCACCAGCAGACTGTCGGAGTGGCCGTGGTAGCAGCCCTCGAACTTGAGCAGCAGGTCGCGGCCGGTGAAGCCACGCGCGAGACGGATGGCGCTCATCGTCGCCTCGGTGCCGGAACTGACCAGGCGCACCATTTCGAGTGACGGCAGCAGCTGGCACAGGAGTTCCGCCATGTCGACCTCGCTCTCGGTCGGCGCGCCGAACGACAGGCCTCCGAGCGCCGCCTCGCGGACGGCGGCAACGACCGCGGGATGGGCATGGCCGAGGATCAGAGGCCCCCACGAGCCGACATAGTCGATGTAGCTGGCACCGTCGGCGTCGGTGACGCGCGCGCCGGCACCGGCGACGAAGAAGCGCGGCGTGCCGCCGACCGAGCGAAACGCCCGCACCGGCGAATTGACGCCACCCGGAATGTGCTCCTGCGCACGTTCAAACAGTTGCTGGTTGCGTGAATTCACGTGGCTTGTCCTCGAACAGGGATTGGTAGGCTGCGGCACGCGCCTGCACGTCGGCGGCCACGAAAAGATCGCTGATCACCGCCAGCATGTCGGCTCCGGCAGCCAGCAGCGGTGGCGCGTTGCCCAGCGCGATGCCGCCGATGGCACAGCTCGGCACGCCGAGTTCGGCGCGACAGCGGGCAAACAGCGACAGCGCCGCCTGCGCGGCGAGCGGCTTGGTGGCCGACGGATAGACGGCGCCGAAGGCGACGTAATCGGCTCCGGCCGACACCGCGGCCCGCGCCCGTGCGAAATCGCCGTAACATGAAGCGCCGAGCAGGCAGCCGGCGGGCAGCGCCTGGCGGGCGGCAGCGAGGTCGCCGTCGCTGGCGCCGAGGTGCACGCCGTCGGCTGCGACCGCCAGCGCCAGCGCCAGGTCGTCGTTGATCAGCAGACGAGCGCCAAACTGGCGGCACAGCCGGCGCAGGGCGCGCGCAGTCGCCAGCCGGCTGGCGGCATCGGCATCCTTGTCCCGATACTGCACCAGACGCGCGCCACCGCGCAGTGCCGCCGCGATGACCGCGAGATCGCCGTCGGCGCCGAGCCCATCCGGGGTGATCGCGTAAAGGCCGCGCAGCGGCTGCCCTTCAGTCATCGAGCACCACACGCGGCGGGCGGCTGGCAAAGAAGCGATCGGGAATGAACTGGCCCTTGCCCGGTCGGAAGCCGGCCGCCAGCGCCCGCCACGTGTAATCCTGCGCGGCCGCGACCGCATCCTCCACGGCCAGACCGCAAGCCAGCTTGGCGGCGATCGCCGAGGCGAGCGTGCAACCCGATCCATGGTAGCTGCCGGGCAGGCGGTTCCAGGCATCGCTGCGCACCAGTCCGACACCCTGCCGATAGAGCGTGTTGATCACGCGCTCGGTGTTGGCGTGCGTGCCGGTAAGCAGCACGTGCAGGCATCCCAGATCGAGCAGTTGCTGCGCGCAATCGGCAAGGGTCGGTTGCAGCCTGTCGTCACCTTCGTCACCTTCGTCACCCTCGTCGAAGCCACCCGTTCCATGTACCAGGCGACGAGCCTCGAGCGAGTTGGGGGTGAGGATCGTCGTCACGGGCAGCAGCAGTTCGCAGAGGCCGGCGATCATCTCGTCGTCGGCGAACTCGTCACCCCTGCCGGACGCGAGAACGGGATCGACGATCAGCGGCAAGGCAGGATAGTCGGCGACGATACCGGCGATCACGGCGATGTTCTCTATGCTGCCGAGAAGACCGATCTTGAACGCCGCCACCGGCATGTCCTCGAGCAGCGTGCGCGCCTGTTCCTCGACGCTGGCGGCATCGACGGCGAGAACGCTGGCGACGCCGACCGTATCCTGGACGGTCAGCGCCGTCAGCACCGACAAGGGGTGGCAACCCAACGCCGACAAGGTCATCAGGTCGGCCTGCATCCCCGCCCCGCCGGATGGATCGCTGGCGGCAAAGGTGAGGACGATCGGCGGCGACGGCGTTGCAGAGCGCTGGTTCATGACGGGGCGATGGCCTCGGCTGCCGGTATCGGAGGAGAAACCCTTGGCATCAACACCGGGGATTGGCTAGAATCGATGCGTTTCTCCGACGATTTTACTCGAAATTCCATACCCGCCATGCACAGTGACAGTTACGAGCAGTATCAGACCTGGATGTGTCTCACCTGCGGCTTCATTTACGATGAAGCGGCCGGCCTGCCGGATGACGGCATTCCGGCCGGCACGCGCTGGCGCGACCTGCCGATCAACTGGACCTGTCCGGAATGCGGGGCGCGCAAGGAAGACTTCGAGATGGTCGAAATCTGAGCACAATGCGGTATAGTACCGGCGGCAGGAAATGATGAGGATTCCGGGGCTTGGACAGCTCATGACGATCACCCGGAACGTACTGGAGGAGAGAGTTGGCTGAAGCTGACAAGCTGCGCGGTGTCAAGGTGATGGTCATCGACGACAGCAACACGATCCGGCGCAGCGCCGAGATTTTTCTCGTGCAGGCAGGCTGCCAGGTATTGCTCGCCGAAGATGGTTTCGACGCGCTGGCGAAGGTGGCCGATCACCAGCCGGAGGTGATTTTCTGCGATATCGTCATGCCACGGCTCGATGGCTACCAGACCTGCGCCCTGATCAAGAAGAATCAGCGTTTCCGCTCGACACCGGTGATCATGCTGTCGTCGCGCGACGGTCTTTTCGACCGCGCCCGTGGCCGCATGGTCGGCTCGGACCATTATCTGACGAAGCCGTTCACCAAGGACAGCCTGCTGCAGACTGTCGCCGCCTTCGCGCCGGCAGCGGCCTGAACGAACGGCAGCGTGTCCACCGGTACGGCTACTTGCAGAGGCCAGGCGCGATGACCATCAGGAAGATCCTCGTCGTTGATGATTCACCAACCGAACGCTACGTCCTCAATGAACTGCTGACCAGCAACGGTTACCAGGTCATTACCGCTGAAAACGGGGAAGAAGGAATCGCCAAGGCGCGCAGCGAACTGCCCGACCTGATCCTGATGGACGTCGTCATGCCCGGCCTCAATGGCTACCAGGCGACAAGGACGCTGACACGCGATCCGGCGACACGCAGCATTCCGGTCATCGTATGCACGACCAAAGGCCAGGAAACCGACAAGATCTGGGGTTTGCGTCAGGGCGCCCACGACTACATGGTCAAGCCCGTGAACGGCCAGGAGTTGCTGGCCAAGATCGCAGCCCTGTGAAATGGTAGCCGACGAATGAGCAAGAAGATCCGACTGCATGAGTTTCAGTCCTACCTGGCGGCACGTCTTGCCGGCACGAGCACGCAGACGGCGGCGGGACTGCTGGGCGTGCAGGCAGGCGCGGACTACTGGCTGCTCGACCTGGCGGACTCGGGCGAGATCGTGCCGCTGACGCTGCTGACCGCGGTGCCACTGACCAAACCCTGGTTCGCTGGCCTCGCCAACATACGCGGCAACCTGTACTCGGTGGTCGACCTGGCAGCCTTCACCGGCAAGGAGGCCACGCCCCGCAACAGCAGCTCGCGGCTGCTCCTGATCGGCACCCGACATGGCAGCAACGCCGCCCTGCTGGTGAACCGCATGATCGGCCTGCGCAATGTCGACGCGCTGACTCCGGAACCCGCAACCGACGACGCCCCGGCCTGGGCGCCGGAGCTCTATGCTGACAACGAGGGCCGGTGCTGGAAGAAGCTCAAGGTGCGCGAACTGTTGGCCGACGAGAACTTCATGGACATAGCCGCTTGAGCCGGCTGCAGATCACGGGGCACGTGACGACGAGTCTGTTCTTCGTCGTGGGAACGTAACCGGAGGAGGAAGATGACGTTCAAACTCAAGCTGCCGGCCTTCCTGTCGCGCCTGCAGGACGCGGCGGGTGAAACGCTGCCGACCCGCACGATTCTCGATACGGGAGCGCCGGCCAAGGGGAGGCGGCCGATTCCCTGGTCGACGGCCTTGCTGCACCTGTCCCGCCTGCCGGTTGCCAAGCGGCTGCAGATCCTTGGCGGCGCCCTCGTTCTCGTCATGCTGGTGATTGCGGTCGTCGTCTATCGCGACAACCGGCAGGCGGGCTACAACGCCGCCTACATCGCGACGGCTGGCGACATGCGCATGCTCTCGCAGCGGCTGGCCAAGGCGTCGAGCCTGGCCCTGCTCGGCGATCCGGCGGCATTCCGGCAGCTGCGCGAGTCGCGTGACAGCTTTGCCGGCAACATCGAAAGGTTGAGCAACGGCGGTGAGCTGGCGTCCGGCTGGGTGCCGCCATCACCGGGCCGCGTTCAGCCGCAACTCCAGGCACTGGCGGCGGTGTGGGAGAAGACCGACCGCAATGCCGCCCGTCTCCTCGAAATGGAGAAGAACCTGGTTTCACTCGGCAAGGAAGTCGCCTCGATCAACGACCGCAATCCGCAACTGCTCGACTTGGCAGAACAGCTCGCCGCAGTCAAGTTGCAGGGCAACGCCAGTACGCGTGACATCGCGGCGGCCAACCAGCTCGTGATGCTGACGCAACGGATCGCCAAGAATGCGAACGCGCTCCTGCTCGGCGATGCGATCGACCCGGAAGTCGCCTTCCTCCTCGGCAAGGACACCAATACCTTCCGCGATACGGTGCACGCCCTCGGCAAGGGCAGCGAGTCGCTGCGCATTGCCCCGACGACCGACCCCGAAGCCAAGGCCAAGCTGGTCGAACTCGACGCCAGCTTCGCCGATTACCGGACGGCGGTGGGTGGCATCCTCGGCAACATGCAGCGCCTGATCATCGCCAAGCAGGCAGGCTCGCAGATCTTTCGCGACAGTGAGGAACTGCTGCAGGTCACCGACCAGCTGGCACAGGCATACCAGGATCGGGGACTGAACCGCGCCCTCTACGGCCTCCTGATGGTCGTGCTGATCGGCCTGGCGATTGGACTGGCCGTGCTGCTGGCAAGAACCTACCTCGCCGAAAGCAAGCGGCAGGCTGAGGAAGCCGAACGCGGCAGGCGCGACACCGAGGCCATCAACCGGCAGAACCAGGACGCGATCCTGCGCCTGATGAATGAGCTGGGCGATCTGGCCGACGGTGATCTGACGGTGACGGCGACGGTCTCCGAGGACATCACCGGTGCCATCGCCGACTCGATCAACTACACCATCGAAGAGTTGCGTCTTCTGGTGGGGCGCATCAACGATGCCGCCGGCCGCGTGACGCAGGCAACCGAACTGGCGCAGCAGACCTCGAGCGAACTGCTCGCCGCTGCCGAGCGCCAGGCAGCGGAGATCAAGTCGGCCGGTCAGTCGGTCCTCGGCGTGGCGTCGACGATGACCGGCGTCTCCGGCGACGCGAAGCAGTCGGCCAAGGTCGCGCGGCAGTCGCTGGCAGCCGCCGGCAAGGGGGCGCAGGCCGTCGAGGATTCGATCACCGGCATGAATCGCATCCGCGAGCAGATCCAGGAGACCTCCAAGCGGATCAAGCGTCTCGGTGAATCCTCGCAGGAGATCGGCGAGATCGTCGAGCTGATCTCGGACATCACCGAGCAGACCAACGTCCTGGCGCTGAACGCCGCCATCCAGGCTGCCTCGGCTGGCGAGGCCGGACGCGGCTTCACGGTCGTCGCCGAGGAAGTGCAAAGGCTCGCCGAACGCTCCGCCGAGGCAACGAAGCAGATCGGAGCGATCGTCAGGACGATCCAGACGGATACCCAGGACACGGTTTCGGCGATGGAAGAGTCGACCCGCGGCGTCGTCGAGGGAGCCCGGCTGTCCGATGCCGCTGGCCAGGCGCTGGCGGAGATCGGCGCGGTGACGAGAACACTGACCGACCTGATCGAGAACATCTCGGGCGCCACCCGCCAGGCCGCCGATTCGGCAACCAGGGTGGCGCGCAAGATGCAGGAAATCCTTCTGGTCACCGGGCAGACGACTGCCGGAACGCAGAAGACGGCGACGGCGATCGGCGAACTGGCCGGACTGGCGACCGAACTCAAGGGCTCGGTGGCCGGCTTCAAGGTCTCCTGAGTGCCTGACTGGAGAGATTGCCGCGGATGAATGCCCCGACTGATTTCGACATCGGCCCGCTGACCTGGGTCAAGAGCGAGATAGACCTCGCGCTCGACCGCGCCGAGCAGGCGCTGCAGGGTTTCCCTGCCGACAGCCCTGACGCTCAGGGAGATCGCCAGCAGATCAGGTTCTGCCGGACGCACCTGCACCAGGTCCAGGGGGCGCTGACGATCGTCGGCCTCGACGGCGTCACGCAGGTGGCAGAGGCGATGGAGTTCCTCCTCGAAGTGCTGGAGAAGCAGCAGCAGCCGGTCGATGCCGCAGCGGTCAGCCTCGTTCATCGCTCCCTGACGGCTCTCCGCCACTATCTCGACGACCTGATCAGCGGCCAGCCCAATCAGCCCCTGCGCCTGCTGCCGCTCTACCGCGAGCTGCAGGCGGCACGCGGACAGAGCCGGGTGATGGCAAGCGATCTCTTCTTTCCCGACCTGCGCGTACGCCCCCCGGCGCGCAGCACAGCAGCACAGCAGCTCGAACGCAGCGCGTTCGAGCACCGTCTGCGGCAGCAGCGGGCGCATTTCCAGCGCGGCCTGCTGGCCTGGTTGCGCGCGCCGCGCGAGCGTGCCGGGGTAACCGAGATGCTGAGTGCCGTCAAGCGTATCGAGGCCATCCAGGAGATGCCCTCGGCACGTGCCTTCTGGTGGGTCGCGACGGCCTTCCTGACCGCCCTCGGCGAAGGCGCCCTGCCCCCGGATGCCGATGCCAGGCAGCTGTGCAGTCGCATCGACCTGCAGACGCGGCGCCTGCTGGAGGGTTCGAGCAATGTCGCCGAACGGCTGATGCGCGACGCGCTGTATTTGGTCGGCATCGCCAGAAGCAGCCATCGAACGGTGCAGAAGGTCAAGCAGGCCTACCGGCTGCCGGCCCTGATCGCAGCCGAGGTCGCGCCGGCACCGGTCGCCGAGGATGCGGTCCGGCGCCGTCTTCGCGACGCGATCACCGCTACCGAAGAGGCGTGGAACCGCTTCTCGGCGGGGACCACGCAGGCGCTGCCCGTCTTCCGTGCCAACGCGGCAACGCTGGCTGCCGTCGCCGAGGAGGCCGGACAACCCGACTTCCTGCGCCTGACCCGGGCGATCGCCGAGGTCGCCACCTTCCTCGGGCAGGCCCCTGCGCGCCACAGCGAAGCGCTGGCAATGGAGAACGCGACGGCCATCCTGCTTGCCCAGAACGCGCAGGAGAACCTCCAGTATCTGGGCAGCAGCTTCACGCACCAGGTCGACGTGATGGCCGCCAGGATCCGCGACTGCATCGCCGGCACACCGTTGCCGCCGGAGTCGGAGTTGCCGGCTCTCGACGAGATGTCGCGCCAGGCACAGGAAAAGATGCTCGTCGGCCAAGTCGCGCGCGAGATCACGAACAACCTCGCGCAGATCGAGCAGGTCCTCGACGGGTTCTTCCGCGACGCCGACAAGCGAGGCGATCTGGTACAGCTCGATGCGCCGTTGCGGCAGGTCATCGGCGCCCTGACGATGATGCGTCATGAGGGCGCAGTCGGCGTCCTGCGTCACTGCACGGCGGAAGTCGCGCGCTTCTCGGATCCGGCTTACGAACCACAACAGGCCGACTTCGAACGTTTGGCTGAGCAACTGTCGCTGATCGGTTTCTTCGTCGACGCCATGCAGACGGGCACCACGGACTTCGACGCTTTCGTCAGCCGCATGCGGGCCAGCGGCGAGCCAGCCGCGGTCGAAGCCGAAGTCGCAACGGTCGAGCAGGAGGTCGAGCAGCAGAAGCGCGAAGCACACGCGCTGCTCGTCGCACTCAAGGAACAGCCGAGCGATGTGGCGCTGCGGCAGGAGGTGGCGCAGAACCTGACCGCACTGCAGAAGGATGCCGACCTGGTTGCCGACAAGGAACTGGGACAGCAGGCGAAGCATGTGCTCTCGGCTCTGGCTGCCGGTGGCGACGCCGCGCCACAGATCGACGCGGCGATGGCCACCCTCAAGCCCGAGGTCCCGCTCGCGCCGCCACCCTCGGCGGAAACCATCCAGCTCTCACAGGCGACGGCGGAGGAAGTCGACGCCGAATTGCTGGGCATTTTCCTCGAGGAAGCCGACGAGGTCCTCGGCAGCATCCACGACAACCTGCAACTGCTCGAGCAGAAACCGCACGACGTCGAGGTTCTGACCGCCCTCCGGCGCTCGGTGCACACCCTCAAGGGCAGCGGGCGAATGGTCGGGCTGAAGGATCTCGGCGAGGCCGCGTGGTCGGTCGAGCAGGTCCTCAACCTCTGGCTGCGACAGGAACTGGAGGTGACAGCGCAGCTCCTCGACCTCCTCGGGCAGGCCTACGCAGCGTTCTCGGCCTGGGTCGAACATCTGAAGACCGGTCTCGGAGAGCTACCCGACGTGCGCCGCATGTGCGCACTGGCTACAGCCATGCGCGAGGGTGACGACGCCGGACTGGCTGCGGCCGGTGACACCGTTGCCGTGACGGGCGTCGCCGAACGACCGGGTGGCGACGCCGCACCGACAACGGCGGCCGTCGCGACGGGGCCGGCGGTCGCGCCGGAACGTGCCCGCCTGTCGATCGCACCGGCATTGGTCGGCATCTTCCGCGATGAGGCAGCGACCCACCTCGCCACCCTGCAGCGCGAGTTCTCGAGCCTTGAAGGCGACCTGACGGCGCCATCGAGCCACGAAATGTACCGCGCCGCGCACACCCTCGCCGGCATCGCTGGAACGGTCGGCCTGGCAGCCATCAAGCATCTCGGCCACGCACTGGAACTGGCCCTCGTGCGACGGAATCATGCCGCCGATCGCGACAGCCTCGAGGCGATCGAGACCGTCCGGCAGGCGATCGCCGAACTGGCGCTGATGCTCGCCGATGTTGCCCGCGAGCACGAGCCCGAGCCGATCCCCGGTCTGCTCGCGGCGCTCGATTCGCTTTACCCGGAACTGGCCGTAGAGGCGCGCGCCGAACCGCCCACAGCCACCGCCGAGGAAGAGGCGGCCGCCGCGCTCGCCCAGGCGGCGCCGGCCGTCGAACTGGCGCCGATCGCCCCGGCCGTGGCCGTGGCCGCGGCGGCGGAAGTGCCGATGGTACAGGACGAGTTCGACGAACAGCTGCTGCCACTGTTCATCGAGGAGGCCATCGACCTCAACCAGAACATTGCGGTACAGCTGCGCGCCTGGCGCAGCAACCCCACCGATTCCGAGCCGGTACGCCGGCTGGCACGCCTGTTCCACAGTCTCAAGGGCAGCGCGCGCATGGCTGGCGCGATGAATCTCGGCAACCTGACGCATGCGATCGAAACGCGCATGAAGGAAGCGCAGGACGCTGGCGCCGCGCCGATCGAGCTGATCGACGACATCGACAATGCTTTCGACGTGATCATCCAGCTTGTCGAAAGGCTGCAGCGCGGCGAGACGGCCGATACGCCGCTCGAGATTTCCGATGCGGCAGCGCGCGAACTGGTCGGCGACGCCGCCACCGATGCCGCTGCAGTCGAGGCCGAGCAGGCGATCGCCGTTCCTCGCCCCGAGGGACAGGAAGCAGAAGCCGAAACTGCCGCGCAGCGGACGAACCTGCGCGTGCGCGCCGACCTGATCGACCGGCTGGTCAACGAAGCCGGCGAACTGTCGATCGCCCGCTTGCGCATCGAAGGCGAAATGCGAGGGATCAAGGCTTCGCTGCTCGACCTGACGGAGAACGTGATTCGCCTGCGCCGGCAGTTGCGCGAGATCGAGATTCAGGCCGAGCTGCAGATGCAGTCGCGCACCGCCGTCACCGACGAGCAGCACGCCGACTTCGATCCGCTCGAGTTCGACCGCTTCACGCGTTTCCAGGAACTGACCCGGATGATGGCGGAATCTGTGAACGACGTCGCCACCGTGCAGCAGAACCTGCTGAAGAACCTCGACGACGCGAACGCCGCGATCATCGCCCAGGCTCGTCTGAATCGCGAGGTGCAGCAGGAACTGATGTCGGTGCGCATGGTCCCGTTCGCCAGCATTGCCGATCGCCTGTACCGCATCGTTCGCCAGGCCAGCAAGGACACCGGCAAGCGGGCGAATCTGGAGATACGCGGCGCGCAGCTCGAACTCGACCGCAGCGTCCTCGACAAGATGCTGGCGCCCCTGGAACATGTGTTGCGCAACGCCGTGGCGCATGGCCTGGAGGATGCGCCGGTGCGCCGGGCGAGGGGCAAGGCTGATATCGGCGAGATCACGCTGACGCTGGTGCAGGAAGGGAACGAGGTCATCCTGTCGATCGCCGATGACGGCACCGGTCTCGACCTCGAGCGGCTGCGCGAACGCGGCCTCCGCTCCGGCCTGTTGAGCGGCGAGGATGCCGACAACGCGGAGCGGGTGATCGACCTGATCTTTGCTCCCGGCATCTCGACAGCCTCGCAGGTTTCCCAGCTGGCCGGTCGCGGGATCGGCATGGACGTCCTGAAGAGCGAGGTGACGAGCCTCGGTGGTCGCATCGAGGTCCTTTCCAGCGCCGGCCAGGGAACCACCTTCCGGCTCTACCTGCCGCTGACGCTGGCCGTCACCAAGGCTCTGCTGGTCCGCTCCGGCGACCGCCAGTACGCCATCCCGGCGGCCATGATCGAGCAGGCGCTCGACCTCAAGGAAAAGAGCCTGTCACGAATCCGCGATGCCCGCGAGGCGGTCTGGACCGGCAACCGCTACCCGTTCAGCTACCTGCCGCATCTTCTCGGCGAGCCGCAGGCACTGCCCGAAAAGCATGTGCAGTACTGGGTGCTGCTGTTGCGCAGCGGCAGCAAGCGAGTGGCGCTGCAGGTCGACGAGTTGCTCGGCAACCAGGAAATCGTCGTCAAGAACATCGGCGCCCAGCTGGCGCGGGTGATTGGCATCGACGGCGCCACCGTCCTCGGCAACGGACAGGTCGTGCTGATCCTCAACCCGATCGCCCTCGCCAGCCGCGACCGCCTGCCGCCAGCGGTGTCGCCGGTACCGACGGTACGGCAGCCACTGGCTGGCGATCGCAGCACGGCAACGGTGCCGACGATCATCATCGTTGACGACTCGCTGACCGTGCGCAAGATCACCAGCCGGCTGCTGGCACGCGAGGGCTACCAGGTGATGACCGCCAAGGACGGCGTCGACGCGCTCGAGCAGATGGTTGCCGTCGTTCCGGACGTGATGCTGGTCGATATCGAGATGCCGCGCATGGATGGTTTCGAGCTGACGCGAAACGTTCGCGCCGACAAGCGACTGGGAACCGTGCCGATCATCATGATCACCTCACGCACGGCGGACAAGCACCGGCAGTACGCGCTCGAACTCGGTGTCAATCACTATCTCGGCAAACCCTTCCAGGAGGACGAGTTGCTGCGGCTGGTCAGCGGCCACGTCCAGGAACTGCGCCACGCTTGACGACGGCGTAGCGCTGCAGCGTCCGGCGCCTCGCCTCGGCGTGGTCAACCAGCGGCGCCGGCGTCTCGCGACCGACGCGGACGCCGCATGCTGCCTGCTCGGCGGCGCTCATGCGCCATGGCGCATGGATGAAGCGATCAGGAACGGCCGCCAGTTCGGGTAGATAGCGGCGGATGAACCGGCCGCCGGGATCGAAGCGCTCGGATTGCGTGACCGGATTGAAGATGCGGAACCAGGGCTGCGCGTCGCAGCCGGTCGAGGCCGCCCACTGCCAGCCGCCATTGTTGGCCGCGAGGTCGAAATCGTTCAGCTGGCGGGCGAAGTAGGCTTCGCCCAGGCGCCAGTCGATGCCCAGATCCTTCGTCAGGAACGAAGCCACCAGCATGCGCAGCCGGTTGTGCATGTAGCCAGTGCCGTTGATCTGCCGCATGGCCGCGTCGACCAGCGGATAGCCCGTCCGCCCGGCACACCAGTCGGCGAACGACTGCTCGGCGGCAGCGCCCTGCTCCCAGGTGATGGCGTCGTACTCCGGCCGGAAGGAACGCTCGACGACATGCGGAAAACGGTCGAGAATCATGAAGTAGAAGTCGCGCCAGACGAGTTCGGACAACCAGGTCGCGGCGCCTTCGGCGCCTGGCCGCAAGGCGCCGGCGGCGATCGCCAGCGCCACCAGTTGCCGCACTGAAACCGTGCCGAAGCGCAGGTGCACCGAGAGATAGGAAACGCCCTTGACCGCGGGAAAGTCGCGCTGCTGCCGGTAGAGGGCCAGGCGACCGGCGAAATCCTGCAGCCGCTGCCGACCGCCGGACATGCCGGCAGCAATGCCCAGTGCCTGCAGCCCGGATTCGGCAAAGCCGAGGTCGGCCAGCGAAGGCACGCCAAGCGCCAGCGGCGAAGCCACCAGCCGACCGCCGTGGCCGCTGTGCGGCTGCCAGTCGTCCTCGCTCAGCCGCTTCAGCCAGGCATTCCGGTAGGGGGTGAACACCGTATGGGGCCGCCCGGCCTGGGTCAGGACCTCTTCGCCGTCGAACAGCGCCTGATCCTTGAACGACTCGAAACCGATGCCGTGCAGACGCAGCGCCATCGCCACTGCGGCGTCACGTCGCTTGGCCTGCGGCTCGTAATCCCGGTTGGCGAACACCGCCGCCACACCCAGTTCGCGCGCCAGCAGAGGAATCTCGTCGCGCGCCCAGCCGTGCCGGACAACCAGTCCGCCGCCGCGCGCGCGCAGCGCGTGGTCGAGTTCGAACAACGATTCGCGGATGAACTCGACGCGCCGATCAGCAGTGTGGCGCAGCGGATCGATGATCTCGCGATCGAAAACGAAGACGCAATGAACCCGCCTCGCGCGTCGCAACGCCTCGCACAGGGCCGCCTGATCGTCATCGCGCAGGTCCCGCCGAAACCAGACAAGAATCGAGTCCACCGCCGATTACCTTTGTGTCGGCCGCCAGCGCCGATTAGAATACCAACATGCAAATTATCGATCTGACCGATCATTTTCTCATTGCCATGCCGGCGATGGTGGACTCGTTTTTCGCCAAGTCGCTCGTTTATGTTGCCGAGCACAACCCCCGCGGCGCCCTCGGGCTGATCGTCAACCGGCCAATCGACATGAGTCTCGGCAGCCTGCTCGAGCGCATCGACGTGCCGCTGCAGGCAGAGGGAATCGCCAATCTGCCGGTCTTGTTCGGCGGCCCGGTACAGACCGACCGCGGCTTCGTGCTGCACCGCCCGGTTGGCCAATGGCAGTCCACTCTGGTGGTCAATGAGCACGTCGGTCTGACCAGTTCACGCGACATCCTGCAGGCGGTCGCCCTGCGCGGCCAGCCGCGCGACCTGATGGTCACGCTCGGCTACGCGGGCTGGTCCGCCGGCCAGATCGAGCACGAACTGGCACAGAACGCCTGGCTGACGGTACCTGCCGAGTTGCGCATCCTGTTCGAACTGCCCTACGAGGAACGACTGCCGTCGGCACTCGAACTGCTCGGCGTCAGCCTGACCAATCTCGTCGACGAAGCCGGGCATGCCTGAAGCGGCTGCGCGACCGCGGGGAACCGTCCTCGCCTTCGATTTTGGCGAGAAGCGCATCGGAGTTGCGGTCGGCGACTGGCAACTGCAGCAGGCGCATGCGCTGACGACGATCGACGCCGCAGCGAGCGCCGCGCGCTTTGCCGCCATCGCCGCGCTGATCGCCGAATGGCAGCCGGACAGTCTCGTCGTTGGCCAGCCGCTCGCGCTCGACGGCACGCCGCATGCAATGACTGCGCGCTGCACACGCTTCGCCAACCAGTTGCGCGGCCGCTTCGGTCTCATCGTCGAGCACGCCGACGAGCGGCTGACGTCGGCGGACGCCGCCGCACAACTGCGCGCAGCCGGGCACGGCGCCCGCCACGCACGCCGGCACCTCGATGCCGTCGCCGCCCAACTGATCCTGCAGGGCCACTTCGATGCCGCCGCGGATGGCCACCGCATGCCGCCTGCTGCGACAACCCGGGAACTCGGATGAACGCCCAGAAGACACCCCATGGCGTCGCATTGCCCGATGCCGAAGCACTTTGCGTGCAACTTGCCGACCTGATCCGGCCACACCTGCAACCGGAAACGGTCGTCGTCGGCATCCACAGCGGCGGCGCCTGGGTTGCCCAGCGCCTGTACACGCTGCTCGGGCTGGATGCCGAGATCGGTCTGATCGACGTTTCCTTCCACCGCGACGACTACCGCGCGCGTGGGCTGCATCCGCGGGTGAAGCCAAGCTCGATTCCTTTCGATGTCGAGGGCCGGAGGCTGATCCTGGTCGACGACGTCCTGTACACCGGCCGCACGACGCGCGCAGCAATCAACGAGCTTTTCGATTATGGCCGCCCGGCGCGGATTCAGCTTGCCGTCCTGGCCGATCGCGGCAGCCGCCAGCTCCCGATCTGCGCCGACTTCTGCCCATGGCGAGTCGATCTCGATCCGTCCTCCGAACTGGTTCTCTCGCTGGATGACAGCGGACGACTGCAGTGGAGCCTGGACGAACATGCGTAATCCCCAACTCAACGCCAACGGTGAGCTGACCCACCTGCTGTCGATCGAGGGTCTGCCACGCGAGGTGATCACGCAGATTCTCGACACCGCGTCGAGCTTCCTCAAGGTGTCCCACCGGGACGTCAAGAAGGTTCCCCTGTTGCGCGGCAAGAGCGTCTTCAACGTCTTCTTCGAGAACTCGACGCGCACGCGCACCACCTTCGAGATCGCTGCCAAGCGCCTTTCGGCAGACGTCATCAATCTCGACGTCACGCGTTCGTCGACCGCCAAAGGCGAGACCCTGCTCGACACGGTCGACAATCTGGTGGCCATGCACGCCGACATGTTCGTCGTCCGGCATGCAGCCAGCGGCGCGCCGCACCTGATCGCCGACCACCTCCGCCGCCTCGGGCGCGAGGATGTACATGTCGTCAACGCCGGCGACGGGCGTCATGCCCACCCGACGCAAGGACTTCTCGACATGTACACCATCCGCCATTACAAGACCGAATTCGCCAACCTCGTGGTGGCGATCGTCGGCGACATCCTGCACTCGCGCGTGGCGCGCTCGGACATTCACGCCCTGACCACGCTCGGCGCCGCCGAAGTGCGCGCGGTCGGCCCGCAGACGCTGCTGCCGACGGCCATCGAGAAGATGGGGGTACGCGTCTGCCACGATCTGTGCAGCGCCATCCGCGATTGCGATGTGGTGATCATGCTCCGCCTGCAGAACGAGCGCATGAATGGTGCCCTGCTGCCGTCGGCGCGCGAGTACTTCCGCTGCTACGGGCTGACGCCGGCGGTCCTGGCGCTCGCGCGGCCGGATGCGATCGTGATGCATCCAGGACCGATGAATCGCGGCGTCGAGATCGATTCCGACGTCGCCGACGGACCACAGGCAGTGATCCTGCCACAGGTGACCTTCGGCATCGCCGTGCGCATGGCGGTCATGGGCATCCTGGCGGGGAACTGAGGCATGAACGAGCAAACGCTGCAGATCCGCAATGGCCGTCTGGTCGATCCGGCCAACGGGGTCGACGCACGACTCGACGTGTTCGTTGCCGGTGGCCGCGTCGCCGCAATCGGCCAGCCACCACCAGGCTTCACGGCGCAGCGCGTCATTGACGCCGGCGGCATGATTGTCTGCCCGGGTCTGGTCGATCTCTCGGCACGGCTGGGCGCCATCGAGCCCGAACTGGCGGCAGCCGTCGCCGGCGGCGTCACCTCGCTCGCCTGCCCGCCCGACAGCAAGCCGCCGCTCGACGAGCCGGGTCTGGTCGAGCGACTGGTCAGGCGCAGCGACACGGTTGGTTTGGCGCGCGTCTACCCGATCGGTGCCCTGACGCAGCAACTCGCCGGCGAGCGCCTCGCCGAGATGAACGGCCTGGCACGTGCCGGCTGCATCGCTTTCTCGCAGGCCAAGCGGGCGATCGTCGACACGCAACTCCTGCTGCGCGCGATGCAGTATGCGGCCACCTTCGGCTATGCCGTTCGCCTGCGGCCGCAGGATGACTTCCTTGCCCGCGACGGCGTCGCGCACGATGGTGAAGTGGCGTCACGGCTTGGCCTGACCGGCATCCCGGTCGTCGCCGAAAGCATCGCCACGGCGACCGCGCTGCAACTGGCGGCGCACACCGGCGTCCGCCTGCATCTGTCACGCCTCTCGTCGGCGGCAGCGATCGGCCTCGTGCGAGCGGCCAGGGACGGCGGCATGCCGGTCAGCTGCGACGTCGCGGTGCACCACCTGCACCTGTCCGAGATGGACATCGGCTTCTTCGACAGCAATGCACGTTTCGACCCGCCGCTGCGCGCGGCCAGCGACCGCGACGCGCTGCGCAGCGCGGTTGCCGACGGCGTCGCGGCGATCTGTTCCGACCACACCCCGGTCGATGCCGACGGCAAGCAGCTGCCGTTCGCCGAAGCCCTGCCCGGCGCCTCGGCGCTGGAGTTGCTGCTGCCGTTGACACTGCTCTGGGCGACGCAGTCCCGGGTACCCCTGCTCTCGGCCCTCGCCCGCATCACTTCCGATCCGGCGGCGATCCTCGGCATCGCAGCGGGTTCTCTTGGCGTCGGCGCGGCGGCCGACCTCTGCATCTTCGATCCCGACGGGTCCTGGCGCGTCACCCCCGAGGCCTTGCGCAGTCAGGGCAAGCACACGCCCTATCTCGGCTACGAACTCAGCGGCCGCGTCCACCTGACGCTGGTCGGCGGCCGGGTGGTCTTCGAGGGCTGAAGCGGCCGGCCACTCGCCCACAGAGCCTGCGGTGTCACTCGCCGAGCAGGCGCAGCACCGCGTCGGCTGGCGGGTCGCTGACCAGCAACAGCTTGCGCCGCGACTTCTGACCACTGCGGATCGCCACCGCCGCCCGCGGCACGTCGAGCCGTTGCGCGACGAACTCGACCAGGGCCGCATTCGCACGGCCATCGACGGCCGCGGCGGCGAGACGAATCTTCAGTGCATCGCCGTGCTCGCCGGCCACCTCGCTGCGTTTCGCCCCCGGCTGGACATGCACCGTCAGGCTCAGTGTCCCCGCAGCCTGCAGCGCCCAATGGCTCACGGCTTACAGGAACATCAGCAGCAACTGCGCGAAGACGATGGCGATCAGCGGTGACAGGTCGATGCCGGCAATGGTCGGCAGCAGCCGCTGAATCGGGCGCAGGACCGGCCTGGTCAGTTGCGATACCGGCTGCCCGATGGGGGAATACGGGCTGACCCAGGAGAGCACGGCCTGCAGCAGCAGCGCAGCGATCAGCAGGTAGATGGCCAGACGCAACGTGGCGAGAAGACCATACCAGAAGGCGAGCGGCAGCCACACCCCGGCGGCAGCGCCGTCAATGCCCCCACGCACGAGGAGCACCGCCAATGCGAAAACGACCTGCAACAGGTATGCCGGCAACAGGCTTGCCAGGTCGAGTCCGTAGAACCCGGGCAGGGCCCTGCGCAGCGGCCTGACGAGCCAGTTGCTCAGCTCGACGACGAAGGTGCCGAGCTGATTGTTGAAGGACACCCGGCAAGCCTGCATGAAGAACCGCAGCAGCAGCGCGACGGTCAGGAAGGACAGCAGCGCATCGAGCAGGAAGAGGCCGGCCGCGGCGATCATCACCCATCCTGACCCAGCAGCTCACCGAGTTCCCGACCGCGCGAGTTGGCAGCCAGCACGCCGGCGATGAAGCCTTCCTTGACACAGCGCTGCTCCATCGTCCGCAGCGCCGCTTCGGTCGTGCCGCCTTTCGAAGTCACTCGCTCGCGCAGCACACAGGCCGCCTCGTCGGACTGGGCAGCGAGCTTGGCGGCGCCGAGAACCGTATCGATCGACAGTTGCCGCGACTGCGCGGGCGTCAGGCCGAGGTCGCCGGCCGCCTGCTGCAGCGCCTCGATGAACAGGAAGACGTATGCCGGACCACTCCCGGAGATCGCCGTCACCGCGTCCATCTTCTCCTCGTCGGCAATCCAGAGCGTGCTGCCGACCGCCTGCAGGATCCGTTCCGCGCCCAGCCTCTCGGCCATCGAGACGGCGGTCATGGCACACAGCCCGGTCACCCCGGCGCCGATCAGGGCGGGCGTGTTGGGCATTGCACGGACGATCTTGCCGTAGCCACCGAGCCAGCGCGAGACATCCGCCAGTCGCAGACCGGCGGCGATGCTGATGACCAGCTGCTGCCTGAGGAACGGCAGCAGCGGTGAACAGGCTTCCCGCATCTGCTGCGGCTTCACCGACAGCAGGATGGCGTCGCAATCGAGCGCGACCGCACTGGCTTCCTCATAGCAGCGCACGCCGTAGGCCAGACGCAGCCTGGCGCGCCCCTGCGCGCCCAGCTCGATGACCGCGATGTCCGACGCCGCGAAGCCGGTCTTCACCAGCCCGCCAATCAGTGCATTCGCCATGTTGCCACCACCAAGGAACGTGATCTTCATCGTCTCTCACCAAAAATTGCCGTACCCACCCGCAGCAGGGTCGCGCCTTCTGCAATGGCCGCCTCGAGATCGTGCGACATGCCCATCGACAGGCAGTCAAGCGACAAACCATCGGCCCGCAAACGCTGACAAAGTTCCCCCAGGCGACGGAATGCGCGTCGCTGCTCGGCGAAGTCGTCGCTCGCCGCCGGAACCGTCATCAGGCCACGCAGGCGGAGTCCGGGCAGCGCAGCGACCGCCCGCGCCAGAGGCAGCAGGGCGGCCGGCGAAACGCCACCCTTGCTCGCCTCACCACTGATGTTGACCTGCAGACAGACCGACAGCGGAGGCTTCGTCGCCGGCCGTTGCGCAGCGAGTCGCTGGGCAATCCGCAGCTCATCGACGGAGTGCACCCAGTCGAAGGATTCGGCCACCAGGCGGGTCTTGTTGGCCTGCAGCGCACCGATGAAATGCCACTCGATCCCCAGGTCGCGCAGTTCATCGATCTTGCCGAGCGCTTCCTGCACATAGCTCTCGCCGAAGGCCTTGTGGCCGGCTGCAGCCAGCTCGCGCAGCGCAGCCGCCGGCCAGCTCTTGCTCACGGCGAGCAACTGGATGGCCGCCGGGTCACGACCGTAGAGCCGCGCGGCGTCGGCGATTCGCGCGCGTACGGCTTGCAGCTTGGCAGGAAGTGTGGTCATAATCGGGCGTCGCGCAGGTTGTTCGCAGTATAACACCGCGCCCTGCCCACCGCCTGAGGACCGAACCGGATGGACATCACCGAACTGCTGGCTTTCAGCGTCAAGAACAAGGCTTCCGATCTCCATCTCTCGTCCGGTCTGCCACCGATCATCCGGGTCAACGGGGATGTCCGGCGGATCAACCTGCCGGCGATGGAACACAAGCTCGTGCACGGCATGGTGTACGACATCATGAGCGACGCACAGCGCAAACAGTACGAGGATACGCGGGAGTGCGACTTCTCGTTCGAGATTCCCAACCTCGCCCGCTTTCGCGTCAATGCCTTCGTGCACAACCGGGGCGCGGGTGCGGTCTTCCGGACGATTCCGTCGAAGGTGCTGACCCTCGAGGACCTCAACTGCCCACGCATCTTCAAGGATATCTCGGAGTATCCCCGTGGCATCGTCCTCGTCACCGGCCCGACCGGCTCCGGCAAGTCGACCACCCTGGCGGCGATGATCAACCACGTCAACGAGAACGCCTACCATCACATCCTCACCGTCGAGGATCCGATCGAGTTCGTGCACCAGCCGAAACGATGCCTGATCAACCAGCGCGAGGTGGGGCCGCATACGCTGTCGTTCCAGAACGCCCTGCGATCGGCGCTGCGCGAGGACCCGGACGTCATTCTCGTCGGCGAGATGCGCGACCTCGAAACCATCCGCCTCGCACTCACCGGCGCCGAGACCGGTCATCTGGTTTTCGCCACCCTGCATACCTCAAGCGCGGCGAAGACGATCGACCGCATCATTGACGTCTTTCCGGCAGCCGAGAAGGAAATGGTCCGCTCGATGCTCTCCGAGTCGCTGCGTGCGGTCATCTCGCAGACCCTGATGAAGACCAAGGACGGGCAGGGGCGGGTCGCGGCACACGAAATCCTGATCGGCACGCCGGCGATCCGCAACCTGATCCGCGAGAACAAGGTGGCGCAGATGTACTCCGCGTTGCAGACCGGGCAGCAGTTCGGCATGCAGACGCTCGACCAGGCACTGATCGAGCTCGTCAGGCGCAACATCGTATCGGCACCCGAGGCGCGCCTGAAGGCGGCCAACAAGGACGCCATCCCTGGCGCATAGCCAGCCGTTCAATCAGGAGGTTCCGCATGGAAAACGATCAGGCTTTGAAGTTCATGCACGAACTGCTGCGCCTGATGGTCCAGAAGCATGGATCAGACCTCTTCATCACCGCCAACTTTCCGCCGGCGATCAAGGTCGATGGCAAGGTGATCCCGGTGTCGAGCCAGCCGCTGCTGCCGCAGCACTCGGCGGAACTGGCCCGCGCGCTGATGAACGACCGTCAGGCATCCGAGTTCGAGGCCACCAAGGAGTGCAACTTCGCCATCTCGCCCGCCGGCATCGGTCGCTTCCGCGTCAATGCCCTGGTACAGCAGGGACGCGTCGCTGTGGTCTGCCGGACGATCAATCTGGTCGTGCCAACGCTGGACGAACTCGGGCTGCCGCCAGTACTCAAGGACATCGCGATGACCCTGCGCGGTCTCGTCGTCTTCGTCGGCGGCACCGGCACCGGCAAGACGACCTCGCTCGCGGCACTGCTCGACCACCGCAACCAGAACAGCCAGGGACACATCATCACCATCGAGGATCCGATCGAGTTCGTGCATGAGCACAAGAAATCGATCCTCACCCAGCGCGAGATCGGCGTCGATACCGACAACTGGGAAGTGGCACTCAAGAACACCCTGCGCCAGGCACCGAACGTGATCATGATGGGCGAGATTCGCGATCGGGCGACCATGGACTATGCCATCGCCTTCGCCGAAACCGGGCACCTCTGCCTGGCGACCCTGCACGCCAACAGCGCCAACCAGGCCATCGACCGGGTGATCAACTTCTTCCCCGAGGAGCGCCGGCACCAGTTGCTGATGGACCTGTCGCTCAACCTGCGTGCCCTCGTGTCACAGCGCCTGCTGCCAAAGAAGGACGGCAAGGGACGCGTGCCAGCGATCGAGATCATGCTCAACTCGCCGCTCATTTCCGACCTCATCTTCAAGGGCCAGGTACAGGAGATCAAGGACGTCATGAAGCGGTCGCGCGAACTCGGCATGCAGACCTTCGACCAGGCGCTCTTCGACCTCTACGAGGCCGGACTGATCACCTATACGGATGCCCTGCGCAACGCCGACTCGCTCAACGACCTGCGGCTGCAGATCAAGCTGTATGGCAAGGAGTCGAAGGACCGCGATCTCACCGCCGGGCTCGGTCACCTCGGCATCGTCGAGTGAAGCCTGCGGGCCATGATGTCGCGACGATCCCTCAGCGGCGGTTGCTGCCGGCGACCATGCGGAACTCGTAAAGCCGGCACTCCAGGGCACCGTTGAACAGCGGCGTCTTGCGGCTCGGTGTCAACCGCACCAACTTCGGCAGACGCGTATCGGCGCTGATCAGGCAGCACGTCCAGCCGGCGAAACGACGCTTCAGGGCACTGCCGAGCAACGGGTAGAAACGAGCCAGTTCATCGTCGTCGGAAACCCGCTCGCCGTAAGGCGGGTTGCTGACCATGATGCCGCTCGCCGCCGGTGCCTCGATCGCGAGCAGATCGCCGGCCGTGAGATGCACCGCCGGCAGGAGACCGGCGCGATCGAGATTGGCAAGCGTTGCGCGTACCGCCACCGGCGAGATGTCGCTGCCGAATATGGCCATCTCGGTCGCCGCACACTCCCCGGCCCGTGCCCCCTCGAGAAGCCCCTGCCAGAGCTCCGGCTGAAACTGGCGCAGGCGCTGAAAGGCGAATTCGCGCCGCGCGCCGGGGGCCCGGCCGAGCGCCATCTGGGCCGCCTCGAGAAGAAAGGTGCCACTGCCGCACATCGGGTCGAGCAGGGGTATGCCGGGCTGCCAGCCGCTGAGCCGAAGGATGCCGGCGGCAAGGTTCTCCTTCAGCGGCGCATCGACGGTCTTTTGCCGGAAGCCGCGCTGATGCAGCGGCGCGCCCGAGGTATCGACATACAGGGTGCATTCGTTGTGGCTGAGGAACGCCTGAATCCTGACGTCCGGCTGGCGCGTGTCGACGCTCGGCCGACTGCCCGCCTCGCGTCGGAAACGGTCGCAGACGGCGTCCTTGATCCGCAGCGTGACGAACTCGATGCTCTTCAGCGGACTCTTCTGCGCCGTGACATCGACCCGGATCGTCTGCCGCGTCAGGAACCAGCGTGGCCACGGCGTTTCCAGCGCCAGACGGTAGACGTCGTCTTCGCTGGCATAGGGCGCCCGCGCGACCCGCCAGAGGATGCGGGTGGCAATCCGCGAGTCGAGATTGGCGCGGTAACAGACCGGCCAGTCGCCGCTGAAATGCACGCCGCCGGCGATCTCCGTGATCGCACCGGCACCGGCCGCCGCCAGGTCTTCGGCCAGCAGATGTTCCAGGCCGCGCGGGCAACTGGCAAAGAATTCTTCCATCGTCGTTCGCTGCTCCTGGCTAGAAGGGCTTGACCACTGCGAGGTAGGTCACTGCCAGCAACAGCAGCACCGGCAACTCGTTGAACCAGCGATACCAGACGTGGCCGCGCCGATTGCGCTCCGCCGCGAAGTCGCGCAGCAAACGTCCACAGTAGGCATGATAGGCGACCAGCAACACCACCAGCGCCGTCTTCGCGTGCAGCCAACCGCCGCCGAAGCCAAAGCCGAACCATAGCCAGAGACCCAGGGCGACGGCAAGCACGCCGATCGGCGTCATGAAGCGATACAGCTTGCCGGCCATCAACAGCAGCCGCTGCCGCTCGGCCTCGCTGCCTGGCGGCACCATCGCCAGATTCACGAAGATCCGCGGCAGGTAGAACAACCCCGCGAACCAGCTCACCACCATCCACAGATGCAGCACCTTGACCGTCAGCATCGGTCGCTCCTTTCTCTCGCGGCAGCGGCAACGCCATCAGCGACCTGCGGGTAGCGCAGGCGCGCACGCAGCTCTTCCCGGGCACGTCGATTGAGCAGACGGCGTGACTCAGTCATGAACGACAGCTGCAGCGGCGACAGCAGGTCTTCCGCCTGGCGCCGCGAAACGCGCGGGACCCGCGGCAGCTCGAAGTGATCCGCCACGAGGTCGAAATACTCGCCCATCTTGATGCGCGAATCGTCGCTCGCGTTGTACGTCCGGTTGCTCCGTCCGTAGCGCAGCGCGGCACAGGCCAGCAGCGCCAGATCCTCGGCATGGATGTGGTTGGTATACACGTCCTCGGCATCACACAGTGCCGGGCTGCCCTTGCGCAGCCGCTCGATCGGCAGGCGGTCGGCGGCGTAAATGCCGGGCGCCCGCAGGATGCTGACGATGACGCCGCGCCGGCCCAGAAGGCGCAAGCGCCGTTCGGCGTCGACACGGCGGCCAGCGCGGGCGGTAGTCGGCCGCAAGGGCCGCGTCTCGTCAACCAGCGCGCCGGCGCAATCGCCGTAAACGCCGCTGGTGCTTATATACACGATTCGCTGTGGTAGACTCCTGCCCCGGGCCAGAGCTGCCAGCAGCGAGCGTGTCCGGGGATCGCGGCTGTCACCCGCCGGGCGCCTGCCGTCATGACTCGGTGGCGGCGCCAGATGCACGACGAGATCGGCCAGTCCGGCGATTCGCCGCAGGCTTTGTGGTCGATCGAGGTCAGCCAGAAGCGGTCTGGCACCCTGTTCGCGCCAGAAGGCGCACTGCTCGCGATCGCGTACCAGCGCCATGACACGGTAATGGCCGAGCAGATGGGGCAGCATGCGGCGCGCCACGTCACCGCAACCAACGATCAATAGTCTTCGCACCACATGATTCTACCGGATCGGGACCCTGACGGAGAGACAATGGATCACCAGGTGGTTGTAAAGCCGAGCGGGCATGCCTTCTCCGTCGCCGCGGACGAAAGCATCCTCGCCGCCGCACTCCGGCAAGGACTGAACCTGCCGTACGGCTGCCGCGATGGTGTCTGCGGCAACTGTCGCGGCAGGATTCTCAGCGGCGAGGTGGCGCACGGCAACGCGTCTGCCGACGTTCTTGGCGAAGCCGACCGGCTTGCCGGCTTCGCCCTCCTCTGCTGCGCCACGGCGAGAACCGACCTCTGCATCGAGAGCCGGGAAGTCAGCTCACTCGCCGACGTACCGATCCGCACCCTGCCGGCGCGCGTACACCGGCTCCTGCGTGCGACTCCGGACGTGATGATCGTTGAACTGCGGTTGCCGAGCAGCGAGCGTCTGCAGTTCCTCGCCGGCCAGTACGTCGACATCCTGCTCAGGGATGGCAAGCGACGGTCGTTCTCGCTCGCCAATGCGCCGCACGACGACAGCCTGCTGCAACTGCACGTCCGCCGCATAGCGGGTGGCCAGTTCACCGAACACGTCTTCAGCAGCATGCGGGAGCGCGACCTGCTGCGCCTGCGCGGCCCAATGGGCAGCTTCTTTCTGCGCGACGACTCGCCGAAGCCGGCGCTGCTGGTCGCCGGCGGTACCGGCTTCGCGCCGATCAAGGCGATCGTGGAGCACGCTCTGGCGCAGCGCAGCACGCGGCCCATGGACATCTACTGGGGTGCGCGCCAGCGGACCGACCTCTACCTCCTGCAACTGGCACAGCAATGGGCGGCGCAGCATCCCTGGATCCGCTTCGTCCCGGTCCTCTCCGAGTCGCCGCCCGCCGATGGCTGGCATGGCCGCACGGGCCTGGTGCACGCGGCGGCGATGCAGGACCACCCCGACCTGTCCCAGCACCAGGCCTATGTCTGCGGCGCACCGGCGATGGTTGCTGCCGCCCGCAGGGATTTTCCTGCCCACTGCCGGTTGCCGGCCGACGAGTTCTTCGCCGACTCCTTCGATTACGCGCCCGATACGCAACAGGCGATCGCCACCGGCACTCTGCCGGAGATGAAGGTACCACCGCATGACTGAGGTCTACCTGTCGCGCCAGCCACTGGTCAACCGGCAGAGCCGGATCATCGCCACCCGCCTGCTGCTGCATCTCGTCGCAGACGGCGGCATGCCGGCCGCGGTGATGGCGCTCGACTCGCTCGCCAGCGTCTGGCCCACGGGCGGCAAACCGCTGTTCGTCAGTTGCCCGGCAGCCACCATCGATGCCCGCCTGCTCGACTGGTCGGCACCCGAGAACGTGACGATCGAGCTGCCGGCGGCCTGCCTGATCGGCGAGCACGGTCCGGACCTGATCGCCGCCATCCAGACCTGGCAACCGACGATCTGTCTGCATTTCGACCCGCAGGCGGCGCAGGCGCTGTCGGTCGGGCTGCAGTACCGCTTCATCGGCTTCGATACGCAATCGCTGAGCAACGCCCAGCTCAAGCTTCTCGCTGCGCGCACCAGAAGCCACGGCATGGGCATCGCCTTCCAGGTGCCGACGACGGCCGACTTTCGCGCCAGCATGGACGCTGGTGTGACTGCGGCTGCCGGCTGGTTCTTCACCACGCCCAGCGGCGTCCCGGCCAAGACACTCAGCGCCAGCCAAGCGAACATCATGCGCCTGCTCAACCTGGTGCGCAACAACGCCGAGATCCGGGAGATCGAGGCAGCACTGAAGCAGGACGTGGCGATCTCCTACCGGCTGCTGCGCTACATCAATTCGGCCGGCTTCGGCCTCTCCTGCGAGATCCAGTCGTTTCGGCATGCGGTGACGATGCTGGGCTACGAAAAGCTCAATCGCTGGCTGTCGCTGCTGCTGGCCACGGCCAGCAAGGATCCGATGGCACCGGCGCTGATGCACACGGCTCTGGTCCGAGCCCGCCTGATGGAGCTTCTGGCCACCGGCCTGGTCGACAAGTCGGAGTATGACAACCTGTTCATCACCGGCGCGTTCTCGCTGCTTGACGCACTGCTGGGTCTCGGCATGGAGCAGATTCTCGAAGCGATGCGCTTGCCCGAGCCGATTTCCGACGCCCTGCTCGGCAACGGCGGCCGTTACCAGCCCTTTCTTGAGCTGGCGCTGGCCAGCGAGAAGGGTGATGGCCGGGCCATCGCCGAGCAGGCGGCGATGCTCGGGCTGACGGCGCTGCAGTTCAACGGCGCGCAGTTGCAGGCACTGGCTTTTGCCGACGCGATGGAGTTCTGAACCGGCATCGAGTCAGTGAACCGTGGCGGCCCGGCGGGCTATTCGCCCAGATACGCGGCACGCACCTTCGGGTCGGCCAGCAGTCGGCTGGATTCGTCGGTCACCGTGATCTCGCCGCTTTCCATGACGTAGCCGCGCTGACTGACTTCCAGCGCCAGTTTGGCGTTCTGCTCGACGAGGAGAATGGTCATTCCCTCGCTGGCGACGGCACGGATCACCTCGAAGATCTTCTGCACCATGATCGGTGCGAGCCCCATCGACGGCTCGTCAAGCAACAGCAGGCGCGGCTTGCTCATCAACGCGCGACCGATCGCCAGCATCTGCTGTTCGCCACCGGACAGCGTTCCCGCGACCTGCTGCGCTCTCTCCTTGAGCCGGGGGAAGAGCCCAAGCACATGTTCGAGATCCCGCGCCACCGCCGCCCTGTCGCTGCGGGCATAGGCACCCATGTACAGGTTCTCGAGCGTCGTCATGCGCGGGAAGACCCCCCTGCCTTCCGGTACGAGCGCGATGCCCTCGGTCACCAGACCATGCGGCGGCACCTGCAGAAGATCCTTGCCGCGGTAGCGCACATTGCCACCGGCAGGTTCGAGCAGGCGCGCCAGCGCCCGCAGGGTACTGCTCTTGCCGGCACCGTTGGCACCGATCAGGGCCACCATCTCGCCCTCGCTGACGTGAAAGTTGATGCCGCGAACCGCCTGAATGCCGCCGTAGGAAACCCGCAAGCCGTTGACTTCGAGCATGTTCATCCGCTTCCCTCGCGTCGCCTAGCCACCGAGGTAGGCCTCGATGACGCGCGGATCCTTCTGCACCACGGCCGGCACGTCTTCGCAGATCTTCTCGCCATAATCAAGAACCGCAACCCGGTCGCACAGCCCCATCACCAGTTTGACATCATGCTCGATGAGCAGGACCGTCACACCGTCGCGACGAATGCCTTCCACCAGCACCCGCAATGCTTCCGTCTCGGTACCGTTCATCCCCGCCGCCGGCTCGTCGAGCGCCAGCAGCTTGGGTTCGGTGGCGAGCGCGCGGGCAATCTCGAGCCGTCTCTGATCGCCGTAGGACAGGTGCCGCGCATAATCATGTGCCCGCTCCTGGATGCCCACGTAGTGCAGCAGTTCGTCGGCCCGGCGCGCGATCGCCGCCTCTTCGCCGCGTGTCGCGGAGTTGCGGCTGATCGCGCCGAAGACGCCCGCGCGGGTGCGCAGATGGCGCCCAACCATGACGTTCTCGAGCGCCGTCATGTTGCCGAACAGGCGAATGTTCTGGAACGTCCGGGCAATGCCGACCTCGGCAGCCTTGTGCGGCGCGTCCGCCTCGAGCCGGACGCCATCGAAGAGGAAGTGACCGCTCTCGTTCCGGTAGAGACCGGTCAGGCAGTTGAAAAAGGTCGTCTTGCCGGCGCCGTTCGGCCCGATCAGACCGTAGATCTCACCGCGATGGATGGTCAGGGAAACGTCGTGCAGCGCCTTGACGCCGCCGAAATGCTTGGCAACCTCATGTGCCGCGAGAAGTGTCTGCTGCTCTGCCATGCTCAGTCCGTCGCCTCGGCAAGTTCGCGACGACGCAGCGACGAAGGCCACAGGCCGGCCGGACGGAAACGCATGACGAGTACCAGAGCCAGCCCGAAGACGAGCATGCGCAGGCTCTCGGGGTCGATGATCATGCGTCCGAAGACCGCCTGCTGCAGCGGCTCGATACCGTAGCGCAGCGCCTCTGGCAACCCGGTGAGCAGAATGGCACCGAGAATCACGCCGGGAATGTGTCCCATGCCGCCAAGCACTACCATCGCGAGAATCGTGATCGACTCCATCAGCGAGAAGCTCTCCGGGCTGACGAAACCCTGCATCGCGGCAAAGACGCCGCCAGCGATGCCGCCGAATGAAGCACCCATGGCAAAGGCCAGCAACTTGATGTTGCGGGTGTTGATGCCGCAGGCCTTGGCGGCCACTTCATCCTCGCGAATCGCCTGCCACGCCCTGCCGATGCGCGAATTCTGCAAGCGGATGTTCACGACGATGACCAACACCGCCAGCGCGACCAGCAGGAAGTAATACTTCTGCGGACCGGAGATGGAAATGCCGAAAAAGGTACTCGTCCGTGCGAACGAAAAATCCCCGATGCGTACCGGGTCGATCAGCGTGATCCCCTGCGCACCGTTCGTAATGTTGATCGGGGCGTTGAGGTTGTTCATGAAGATGCGGATGATCTCGCCGAAACCCAGCGTGACGATCGCCAGATAGTCGCCACGCAGCTTCAGCGTCGGTGCCCCGAGCAGGACACCGAACAGACAGGCAAGCGCCGCCCCGCAAGGGAGAATCACCCAGAATGGCAGGTGGATACCGAAGTGGGGTGACGCCAGCAGCGCGTAGCAGTAGGCCCCCACCGCGTAGAAGGCAACGTAACCGAGGTCCAGCAGGCCAGCATAGCCGACGACGATGTTGAGACCCAGCGCCAGGAAAACGTAGAGAATCGCAAAGTTGGCGATCCGTACCCAGGCCTGCCCGCCAAGGGCGGCGACAAAGGGAACGGCCAACAGCACCCCGACGACCAGCAGGAGGCCCAACCAGTGCTGCCGCCAGTATGGACGCTTCGTTGACGGACCGTTCATGCACGGTCTCCTGTACGCTCGCCGAACAATCCCGAAGGACGGAACATCAGCACGATGATCAGCACCATGAAGGCGAAGATGTCCTGGTAGTGGCTGCCGAGGAAGTTGCCGGTCAGGTCACCGATGTAGCCGGCGCCGAGGGCCTCGATGATTCCCAGCAGCAGGCCGCCGGCCATCGCCCCCGCCATGTTGCCGATGCCGCCGAGCACGGCCGCCGTGAACGCCTTCAGGCCGAGCATGAAGCCCATCTGGTAATGCGCGATCTCGTAGTACGAGCCGACCATGCAGCCCGCCAGAGCACCGAGAGCCGAGCCGATGATGAACGCCATGGCAATCACGCGGTTGATGTCGACACCCATCAGCAACGCGACGTGCTGGTTCTGCGCCGTCGCCCGCATCGCCATGCCCATGCGCGTCCGCTGCACGAGATAGGTCAGTCCGATCATCACCAGTGCGGCGAGAACGACGATCGCCACCTGCACGTTGGTGAAGCTGGCCCCGCCGAACTCGTAGATCTGCTTGTCGATCATCGGCGGAAAGGTGATGTAGTTGCGACCCCAGATGATCATTGCGACGTTCTGCAGGACAATCGACATGCCGATCGCCGTGATCAGCGGGGTCAGTCTCGGGGCATGGCGCAACGGCCGATAGGCAACGCGTTCGAGACCCCAGCCCAGCACCATGCAGGCAACGACCGCCACCAGCAGGCCGATGCCGAGAATGAGCAGCGGCGGCATGCCACTGCCAGCCAGTGAGACGATGACCGTGAACGCCACCATCGTGCCGATCATGACGACTTCACCATGGGCAAAGTTGATCAGCCCGATGATGCCATAAACCATCGTGTAACCGAGCGCGACGAGCGCGTAGACGGCTCCGAGGGTGAGGCCGTTGATCAGTTGCTGCAGGAGAGTGTCCATGGTCAGGCTTTCCGCAACGAGGCGCTATGGGCGAACCAGAGTATCCGATTCGTGGAACCAGCGCCCGACGGTCCGGGAACACTTCCCGAGACGACCGAGCAACCGCGGACACAGCGAAAAGGAGGGAATGGCATGTGCGCCATTCCCTCCCTGCCGGTTTGCCCGGCTGGCCTTACTTCTTGGCTTCGGGAGCTGCGGCCGGAGCTGCGGCCGGAGCTGCTGCGGCCGCCACGGTGCCACCCTCGCTCTTCAGGGTCACCAGCTTGCCGTCCTTGATTTCAAAGACGGTGATCGCGCCGTTCTTGATGTCGCCCTTCTCGTCGAACTCGACCTTGCCGGTCACGCCGTCGTAAGAGGTCTTGCCAACTTCCGGCAGATACTTGACGGGATCGGCGGAATTGGCCCGCTTCATCGCGTCAACCAGGACCATCACCGCATCGTAGCTGTACGGCGAATAGATCTGGATCTGGCCATACTTCTTCGTGAAATCCTCGACGAACTTCTGGCCATTCGGCAGCTTGTCCACCGGCAGTCCGGCCTGCGTGCAGATGACGCCTTCCGAGGCGGCGCCGGCGAGCTTGATCAGCTCGGGCGAGCAGCCACCGTCACCGGTGGTGAATTTTGCCTTGATGCCGAGTTCCTTGATCTGCTTGAGCATCGGCCCGCCGATCGCGTCCATGCCGCCGAGGAAGATCACATCCGGATTCTTGGCCTTGATCTTGGTCAGGATGGCCTTGAAATCGGTCGCCTTGTCGGTGGTGAACTCGCGTGCGACGATGTTCGCACCAGCCGCCTTGGCAGCCTTCTCGACCTCGTCGGCGAGACCCTGGCCGTACGCGGTACGGTCGTCGATGATCGCGACCTTCTTCGCACCCATGTCCTTGACGGCGTAGCTACCGACCACCGAACCCTGCTGGATGTCGTTGGCCATGACGCGGAAGGTCGTGTTGAAGCCCTGTTGCGTGTACTTGGGATTGGTCGCCGAAGGCGAAATCTGCGGCAGACCTGCCTGGTTGTAGATCGCCGACGCCGGGATCGTCGTACCCGAGTTGAGGTGCCCGACGACACCGGCGACCTTGGCGTCGACCAGTTTCTGGGCCACGACCGTGCCGGTCTTCGGATCGGCCTGATCATCCTCGCCGAGCAGTTCGAACTTGACCACCTTGCCGTCGATCTCGAGCTTCTTGGCATTGGCATCGTCGACCGCGAGACGGGCACCGTTCTCGTTGTCCTTGCCCAGGTGGGCGATCGGCCCGGTCAGCGGGGCGACGTGGCCGATCTTGACGACCATCTCCGGCTTCGGCGCCGGCGCCGGTGCAGCGGCGGGTGCGGGAGCGGGAGCAGCGGCCTTGGGTTCCTCCTTCTTCCCGCAGCCGATCATCGCCACAGAGGCGGCCAGAACTATCAGTACACCAGGAATGCGTGCGTCTTTCATCGGTTCATCTCCAGTATTGTCGTCTTACGGGGCCAGCGAACGCGCGATTGTCCAAGCCCATCAGGAACTTGTCAACCGGCATACGGCCGCCCGGAACGTCGTTGCGCGTGTCATTGATGCTGCAGAAACGAGAAACCGGCGATTGGCCGGTTTCTCTGCTGCCTCAACCATCACTTCTGGCTGAGAATCCACTTGACGAGCTTGGTGGCTTCGGCGGGAGTGACGGAGGGATTCGGCGGCATCGGCACCGGTCCCCAGACCCCCTTGCCACCCTTGATCACCTTCTCGGCGAGCATGGCCTCATCCTTGGCCGTGTATTTCTTGGCCACGTCCTTGTACGACGGGCCGACCACCTTCTTGTCGACCTGATGGCAAGACAGGCAGTTCTTGGACTTGGCCAGGGCCTCATCAGCCTGGACCGCACCAGCAGACATCACGCCGGCAGCCGCCAGCAGGCACGCGTAGATCGCTCTCATGCTCACACTCCGTTCAGGTAAAGGGTTTGCCACCCTCCGATCATATTTCAGTTTGACCCGCTTGCAAAGCCTCGCGAGCCGGTCGCCGCCGTCCCAAAAGCAGAGCACCTGGGACCTGCGGGGTTAACGCGGCACGCTGACCGGCGTTGACCTCGCGAAGGTGACGACTGCGTACCCGCGACCGGCCGTCAGGCGCCTCGCAGTTGCCCGAGATCACGGACGGCACCAGTGGCGGCCGAGGTCGCCATCAGCGCATAGGCCTGCAGGGCCCGCGACACGACGCGTGGGCGGGCAGCCGCCGGTTGCCAGGCGGATTCGCCGCGCGCATCCATTGCCGCCCGCCGCCGCGCCAACTCGGCATCAGCGACGGCGAGATGGATGCGACGGCCGGGAATGTCGATCTCGATCAGGTCGCCCTCTTCGACGAGACCGATCGCCCCCCCCTCGGCAGCCTCCGGCGAGACATGGCCGATCGACAGACCCGAGGTGCCGCCGGAGAAGCGGCCATCGGTCAGCAGGGCGCAGGCCTTGCCCAGCCCCTTCGACTTGAGGTAGGACGTCGGGTAGAGCATTTCCTGCATGCCCGGGCCGCCTTTCGGCCCTTCGTAGCGAATCACCACCACCTCGCCCGCCTGCACCTGGTCGCCGAGGATCGCCTGCACCGCATCGTCCTGGCTTTCGAAGACCCGCGCCCGCCCGCTGAACACCCAGATGCTGGCGTCAACGCCGGCGGTCTTGACGATGCAGCCATCGCTGGCGATGTTGCCGTAGAGAACGGCGAGGCCGCCGTCCTGCGAATAGGCGTTCGCGACGTTGCGGATGCAGCCGCCGGCGCGGTCGAGGTCGAGATCGGCATAACGCCGGTTCTGCGAGAACGCCGTCTGCGTCGGAATGCCGCCCGGTGCCGCCCGGTAGAACTCGCCCACCGCATCCTCCCGCGCGCGCAGCACGTCCCAGCGATCGATCGCTTCGCCGAGCGTCGCCGCATGCACCGTCGGCACGTCGCGGTGGAGCAGGCCGGCACGGTCGAGTTCGCCGAGGATCGCGAAGATGCCGCCGGCGCGGTGCACGTCCTCCATGTGGTAGTCCGGCGTTGCCGGTGCGACCTTCGCCAGGCAGGGTACGCGGCGCGAGATGCGGTCGATGTCGTCCATCGTGAAATCGACGCCGCCCTCCTGCGCCGCTGCCAGGATGTGCAGCACCGTGTTCGTCGAGCCGCCCATCGACACGTCGAGCGCCATGGCGTTCTCGAAGGCGGCCAGGCTGCCGATCGAACGGGGCAGAACCGAAGCGTCGTCGTTCTCGTAGTAGCGCCGACAGAGGTCGACGATCTGGCGGCCGGCCTGGAGAAACAACCCGCGACGATCGGCATGCGTGGCCAGCAGGCTGCCGTTGCCGGGCAGGGAAAAGCCGAGCGCCTCGGTCAGGCAGTTCATCGAATTGGCGGTGAACATGCCCGAACAGGAGCCGCAGGTCGGACATGCCGAGCGCTCGAAGGCCTCGACCTCGGCGTCGGAGCAGTTGCTGTCGCCGCCCTTGACCATCGCGTCCACGAGGTCGATCGCCACCACCTTGCCACCCCATTGCACCTTGCCGGCCTCCATCGGTCCACCGGAGACGAAGATCGTCGGGAGGTTCACGCGCATCGCCGCCATCAACATGCCGGGAGTGATCTTGTCGCAATTCGAGATGCACACCATGGCGTCGGCACAGTGGGCATTGACCATGTACTCGACCGAATCGGCGATCAGGTCACGCGAGGGCAACGAATAGAGCATGCCGTCATGCCCCATGGCGATGCCGTCGTCAATGGCGATGGTATTGAATTCCTTCGCCACGCCGCCGGCGGCCTCGATCTCGCGTGCCACCAACTGCCCGAGGTCCTTGAGGTGCACATGCCCGGGAACGAACTGGGTGAAGGAATTGACGACGGCGATGATCGGCTTTCCGAAATCGCCATCGGCCATGCCGGTGGCACGCCAGAGGGCGCGCGCACCGGCCATGTTGCGGCCGTGGGTCGAGGTGCGTGAACGATAGTGCGGCATGGCGGATCTCCATTCGGGAACCCGCCTCGAAGCGACGGGCTATAATGCCGATTCTATCCGAAAGCCCCCGGGGTGTTGGCACCGTGTTGACCCATCCGCAGTTCGACCCAGTCGCCGTCTCGCTCGGCCCGCTGAGTGTGCACTGGTACGGGCTGATGTATCTCGTCGCGTTCGTCCAGTTCTGGTGGCTCGGCAAGTACCGGCTGCTGCATCAGCCGCAGTTCGCCCGCTCGGGCTGGACCGTGCAGCAGCTCGACGACCTGCTGTTTTACGGGGTTGTCGGCGTGATCGCCGGTGGCCGTCTCGGGCAGGTCCTGTTCTACGAGCCGGGCTACTACCTGAGCGAGCCGCTGCAGATCCTGGCTGTCTGGCGCGGCGGCATGTCGTTCCACGGCGGCCTGGTCGGCGTCCTACTGGCGATGGCGCTGTACGCCCGCAAGACCGCCCGCCAGTGGCTCGCAGTCACCGACTTCATCGCGCCCCTGGTGCCGCTCGGCCTCGCTGCCGGGCGTATCGGCAACTTCATCAACGGCGAGCTGTGGGGCCGTGCGGCCGATCCCTCGCTGCCCTGGGCGATGGTCTTCCCGGCGGTTGACGAATTGCCGCGCCACCCCTCGCAGCTCTATCAGGCCGGGCTCGAAGGCCTCGTCCTGTTCGTCGTGCTCTGGCTCTACGCGCGCCACGAGAGACCGCGCGGCGCCGTCTCGGGCGCCTTTCTCGTCGGCTACGGAATCCTGCGCTGGGTGGCCGAGTATTTTCGCTCGCCGGACGCAGGGATTTTCGGCTTTTCCCACACCGTCAGCATGGGGCAGTGGCTGTCACTGCCGATGATCGCTGCCGGCATCATGTTGATCGTCGCCGCGGGCCGCCAGCGCGCCTGAGCTGCCCTGCTGCCGGACCGCGGCCAAGGAGAACGAAATGGCAGAAAGTATGGTGGTGCGCGGGCTGCGCCGTGTGCGAACGCTGCTCGCCGAAGGGGGCTCGTCGCGTGGCCTCGCGGGCAAGCAACTGGTGCAGGTACGCGCGCTCCTGCACGAATGCGCCGGCGGTGTCGGTGGCGAGATCTCGGCCAGGCAACGCGCGGGCCGTCTGGCCAGCGCCTACCAGCATCTCGACGACGAGGGACGTGCGACCTTCCTGCGACTCGTCGCCACCGAATTCGGGCCCGATCCGCAGCGGGTGGCCGAAGCGCACGCAGGTTACCAGGCGGCCGTCGGCAGCGACCAGCAATGGGCCGCCGAATCGGCGCTGCGCAACGCCATGCGCTCGACGCGACTGCGCATCCTGACGCAGTTCAATGCCCTGCCGCAGGGCGTCAAGTTCCTCGTCGACCTGCGCGCCGACCTGCTGCGCTACGCGACGCAGGATCCGGCGCTGCGCTCGCTCGACCGTGAACTCGAATCGCGGCTGGGTGCCTGGTTCGATGTCGGCTTTCTCGAACTGCAGCGAATCACCTGGAACTCGCCGGCAGCACTGCTGGAAAAACTGATCGAGTACGAGGCGGTGCACGAGATCCGTTCGTGGAGCGACCTCAAGAACCGGCTCGATTCCGACCGACGATGTTACGCCTTCTTCCATCCACGCATGCCGATGGAGCCGCTGATCTTCGTCGAGGTGGCGCTCGTCGACCGCCTGGCCGACAACGTGCAGGCGTTGCTCGACGAGCACGCGCCGGTATTCGACGCCGAACGCGCGACGACGGCGATCTTCTACTCGATCTCGAACACCCAGGCCGGCCTGCGCGGCGTCTCTTTCGGCAACTTCCTGCTCAAACGGGTGGTCGACGACCTCAAACGCGATTATCCGCGGCTGGTCAGTTTCGCCACCCTGTCGCCGCTGCCGACCTTCCGCCGCTGGGCCGAGAAGAACCCCGAGGCCTGGCAGAAGGCATTCAGTCCGGCCGACCTCGCGCGCATCGGACGCCACCTGCCGGCGGACACCCTGCCACCGGCCAGCGCCAGCGACCTGCAGAGCCTGCTCGCCGACAGCCGCTGGAGCCAGGATGCGCGCCTGACACGCTCGCTGCAGCACGGACTGCTGCGCCTGGCGGCGCGCTACCTGCTGACGACGGCCAAGGGCGGCCGCCCCTACGATCCGGTGGCCCGCTTCCATCTCGGCAACGGCGCCCGCATCGAGCGCCTCAACTATCTGGCCGACACCTCGGCTCGCGGCCAGAAGCAGTCCTACGGCCTGATGGTGAATTATCTTTACGACCCTGATACCATCGAAACCAACGTCGAAGCGTTTTCGCGCAGCGGCGAGATAGCCGCCGCTGCAGCCATCCGTCGCTCTGCCCGTGACTGAAATCCAACGGCCGGAGCGTTTCCTGTTCCTCTTTAGAGAAAGCACTGCACATGAGTCAACGTCCTTTCAAGGTCCTCGGAATCCAGCAGATCGCCATCGGCGGTCCGGACAAGATGAAACTGCGCCAACTGTGGGTCGACATGCTCGGCCTCGAAATCACGGGCAACTTCGTCAGCGAGCGCGAGAACGTCGATGAAGACATCGCCGCCATGGGCAAGGGCCCGTTCAAGGTCGAAGTCGACCTGATGCAGCCGGTCGACCCGGAGAAGAAGCCCGCAGTACATGCCACGCCGCTCAATCACGTCGGCCTGTGGATCGACGATCTGCCGCAAGCGGTCGAATGGCTGACGGCCAACGGCGTTCGCTTCGCCCCGGGCGGAATCCGCAAGGGAGCCGCCGGCTTCGACATCACCTTCCTGCACCCGAAAGCCAGTGCCGAGTTCCCGATCGCCGGTGAAGGCGTGCTGATCGAACTGGTGCAGGCACCACCCGAGGTCGTCGAGGCTTTCGCCCGCATCGCCTGACCACCATGAGCAGCCGGCAGGCCCCCTCCGGGCATTGCCGGCTGCCCGCCGCAAATCCGTCAACCCGGTCGCATCGCCCCCCTGCCAGCCCGCGGCGCCCTCCGGTGGCGTTCGTCTGCCCGCGACGTCCGCAAACCCGAGCCACGCCGCCACAATCGGCTGCCTGCGCCCAGGCCTGACGCGCCCCTGACGTGACCACAGGCGGAGGTGGCGCTGCCGACGGCGACGCCGCCACCCGGCCTGGCCGTCGCCCGGGGCCTTGCCGTCACTGCCGCAATCCGCGCGCGAGAATCCGGGGCAGCAAAGGCACAAGCGCTGCCGGTCGAGCAGCGGACGATTGCCCTCAAGTTCTCCGGCGTGCTGCCGTTGCTGTACGCATGCCGATTCTCCTCGCCGGCAAACACTCCCGAGCACACTGAGCCAATGAACAGCATCGATTTTCTGCCGTGGGCTGAGAGTTTCGACACCGGCCTGCCGGAGGTCGACGGACAGCACCGGCGACTGGTGACACTCCTCAACGTCCTCGCCAGCCATGTCGCCTTCAGGACGAACATCCCGCAACTCGACGAGATGTCCGATGAACTCGCCAACTATGCCGTCTACCACTTCCAGACCGAGGAGGCGATCTGGCATGAGTACCTTGCCGGCGATCAATCCGAGCTCGATCACCGGGCGACCCATGCCAGCTTCGTGCAGGAAATGTCACGACTGCGCGCACAGCAGGATGCGTGCCAGCCGGCGCGGGCTGCCGAGGAGACCCTGGCTTTCCTGGCACGCTGGCTGATCTCGCACATCCTCGAGAGCGACCGTTACATGGCCTGCACCGTCCTGGCGCTGCGCGCCGGTCTGTCACGCGAAGCGGCGCACCGGCACGCCAGTGCGCAGATGGCACAGGGTGTGCGGAAGCTGGCCGACATCGTCCTGTCGATCAATGCGACACCGGCCACCAATGCCCTGCACCTGATGTCCGAACTGGCGGAACTGCGGCGAACGCAGGTCGAGCTGCAGCACGAGAGCGCGAAAAATCGGGCCTTGCTGCGCGCCGCCAGCGATGGCGTCCACGTCCTCGACGGGGTGGGGAACATCATCGAGGTCAGCGACTCCTTCTGCGCCATGCTCGGCTACGCACGCGAAGAACTGGTCGGCAGCAACATGGCGTCCCGTGATGTCCGTTTCGCCGACGGCGAGGGGCTGGTCAGGCTGCGCCAGGAACTCGACAGTCCGCAGCGGCGTGTACTCCACACGCGCTACCGCTGCCGGGATGGCAGCCTGGTCGATGTCGACGTCAGCGGCGTGCCGGTGACGATCGAGGGGCAACGACTGCTGTTCTATTCCGCCCGTGACGTCAGCGAGCGCAAGCAGGCGGAGAAGCAACTGGCGGACGAGCGCCAGCGCCTGGCGGACCAGCTTCGTTTCACGGCCCGACTGCTCGACACGATTCCCAACCCCGTTTTCTTCAAGGACGAGAACGGCCGCTACCTGGGCTGCAACACTGCCTTCGAGAAGTACCTCGGGATCGAGCGCCGCGATCTGATCGGCCGCTCGATCCACGACATCGTCCCCGCCGCCCAGGCCGACAGGTATCTGGCAGCCGACCGGACGCTGTTCGAGCAGCGTGGAACGCAGACCTATCAGGCCGAGGTGCGCTATGCGGACGGCTCGCTGCGCGACGTCGTCTTCAACAAGGCAACGTTCAACCGAGCCGATGGCGCCCTCGGCGGACTGGTCGGCGTCATGCTCGACGTCACCGAGCGCATGCGGATGGAATCGGCGCTGAAGCAGCAGGCTGCATTCACCGACTGCATCATCGCGGAGATGGTCGACGGCATTGCCGTCTGCCATGAAATCCCGGAGCCACCGCACGTTCGCTTCACCGTCTGGAATCCGGCGATGCAGAGGCTGACCGGCTACAGCCTCGGCGAAATCAATCAGAGTGGCTGGCAACAGGCCCTGCAGGTCGATGAGCATCTGCAGGAGGAGGCCCTGCGGCGTGCCGAGCGGATGCGCCGTGGTGACCACCTGCGCGGCGAGGAATGGACGATCAGGCGCCGGGATGGCGAGCGGCGAACGCTGCAGGTGCATACCACCTTCGTCAGCCCGCCGAGCGGTGGCGTGCATCTGCTGCTGGTGCTGCGCGACGCCACCGCGAAAAAGGCCGCCGAGCAGCTCCTTCGGCAACAGCGCGACCTCGCGCAACGCTACCTCGACACGGTGCAGAGCCTGATGCTGGCGCTCGATACCGAGGGACGGATCACGATGATCAACCGCGCCGGCCGCGAAGTACTCGGTTACCGCGAGGATGAACTGCTCGGCCGCTGCTGGTTCAGTACCTGCCTGCCGCAACCGAAGGGAACCGGGAAGAGCCTGCCGCTCTTCCGCCGCGTCATCGCCGGCGAAGTCGATGCCAACTTCTCCGCCGAGGACACCGTTCTCTGCCGCGACGGGTCGCTGCGGCTGATCGGCTGGAAGACCGATGCGCTGACCGACGACGCCGGACGCATCATCGGTACCCTGAGCTCGGGTGCCGACATCGGCGCGCGCAAGGAGGTCGAGGCCGAACTCGAGCGCTACCGTACGCATCTCGAGACCCTGGTCGCCCAGCGGACGGCGGAACTCTCGCTGGCCAAGGAAGTGGCGGAAACTGCCAACCGGGCGAAGTCGGAGTTTCTTTCGAGCATGAGCCACGAACTGCGGACGCCGATGAACGCCATCATCGGCTTCGCCCAGATGCTCGAGTACGACAGTGAACTGAGCGCTGACCAGCAGGACAACGTCCATGAGATCCTCAATGCAAGTCGCCATCTGCTCGACCTCATCAACGAGGTTCTCGATCTCGCCCGCATCGAATCGGGACGCATCGAACTGTCGCTCGAGACAGCCGACATCGCGACCGTCGTCGACGACTGCCGGCACCTGATCGAGCCGCTGGCAGCGCCGCTCGCCATCACGCTGAGCACCTGCGTGCCTGCCGGCGCGACGGTGCATGCAGACCGCGTCCGTCTCAAGCAGGCGCTCCTCAACCTGCTGTCGAACGCCGTCAAGTACAACCGCGCGCGGGGCAGCATTCGGCTTGCCGTCGAACAACGCCGCAGCGAAGCCGGACTTCGCCAGAGAATCAGCGTCACGGACACCGGCATCGGCATCGCCCACGATCGCCTCAGCGAGGTCTTTCAACCCTTTACCCGACTGCAGGCCGAGAACAGCGAGATCGAGGGAAGCGGCATCGGACTGACGATCACCAAGCGTCTGGTCGAGTTGATGGGTGGCGTCATCGGTGCCGAGAGTGAGGTCGGCGTCGGTAGTTGCTTCTGGATCGATCTGCCCGCTGGAACCGTTGCCCGCCCGGGCGACGACGCTGCCGACAGCGACGGCACCCGTGACGAGAAGCCGCAGGCCAGCGATGAGCAGCGCGTCCTGTGCATCGACGACAATCCGTCGAATCTCAAGCTGATGGCACAGATCCTCGGCCGCCGCGGCAACCTTCGCCTGCTCACCGCACATGCACCGCGGTTGGGAATCGAACTGGCGCTGGCGCATCGTCCGCATCTCATTCTGCTCGACATCAACATGCCTGGAATGGATGGCTACGAGGTCCTCGCCGTGCTGCAACGCGACCCGCTCACCAGCCGCACACCGGTCATCGCCATCACCGCCAACGCCCTTGCCCGCGACATCGAGCGTGGCCGCGCGGCAGGCTTTCTCGACTACATCACGAAGCCGATCGACGTCGCCGCCTTCCTGCGCGTGGTCGAGGAAACACTGGAGGCACAGCGATCGCCGCGATCGGAGTGAACCCGGGAACGGCCCGGGCGATCGGCAAGCTGGCCAGGACGACCCGGCCGGCTGCCTGGTCATTGAAGACGCGCATCACTGCCGTGGCGCTGGCGGTGTTTCTGCTGGCCATCTGGTCGCTGACCCTCTACGCAACGAGCAGCCTGCGCCAGGACATGACGCGCCTGCTCGGCGAGCAGCAGTTCTCGACGACCTCGATCATCGCCGCCCAGCTCAATGCCGAACTCGAAAGCCGGCTGCAGGCTCTGGCGCAGATCGCCGGCGAGATTCCGCCGGCCCTGCTCGACAATCGGGCCGGGCTGCAGCGATTTCTCGAGCAACGCTCGACGTTCCAGAAGCTTTTCAATGGCGGCACACGAATCCGCGACGCCCATGCCGTGACGCTCGCCAGCGTTCCTTACCTGCCCCAGCAGATCGGCAGCAGCTATGCCGACCGCGACTACATGGTCGCCGCCCTCCAGGAAGGGCGGGCCAGCATCGGTCGCCCGGTCATCAGCAGGACGCTCAAGTCTCCCGCCATCGCTCTTGCGGCGCCCATCCGCGACCCGTCCGGTAAAGTCGTCGGCGCCCTGACCGGAGTCATCGATCTCGGTCAGGCGAGCTTCTTCGACCGCATCGTCGAGCAGCGCTACGGCAGGACCGGCGGCTACCTGATCATCGCGCCGCAGCATGGTCTGATCGTCACTGGCACGGACAGGTCGCGCGCCATGTCGCCGATGCCGCCAGCCGGTGCCAACCACAACCACGACCGCTTCGTCGGCGGTCACGAGGGCTACGGCGTGGCAGTGAACTCGCGTGGCGTCGAGGAACTCGCGGCCGCCAAGGGAATCCCGGTCGCAGGCTGGTTCCTGGTCAGCGTGCTGCCGACTGCGGAAGCCTTCGAGCCGGTCGCCGCCATGCAGGCACGGGTATTGCTCGCGGCGCTGGTCCTCAGCCTGCTGGTCGGCACGATTGGCTGGTGGTTCCTCAGTCGCATGCTGCGCCAGCAGTTCGCACCGATGCTCGCCGCCGCGGCACTGCTCGCCGACATGTCGCATGCGACGGGCCCTGCGTTGCAGCCACTGCCGACGGTGGCTGACGACGAGGTCGGACAGCTGAGTCAGAGCTTCAACCTCCTGCTCGAGTCGCTGGCGCAGCGCGAGGCAGCGCTGAAGGAAAGCGAGCAGCACTACCGCACACTCGCCGACGGCGGCTCGGCACTGATCTGGACCTCCGGCACGAACCGTCTCGCCAACTATTTCAACGAGCCCTGGCTGCGTCTCACGGGTCAGTCCCTGGCACGGCAGGTCGCCGCAGGCTGGACCGCCGGCGTTCATCCGGAGGATCTCGGTCACTGCCAGCGGATCTTTGACAGCCATTTCGATTGCCGTCAGCCGTTCCGCATGCAGTATCGCCTGCGCACCAGCGATGGCGGGTACCGCTGGATCGAGGATGCCGGCAATCCGCGCTTCGACCGGGCGGGCACTTTCATCGGCTATATCGACTTCTGTCAGGACATCTCCGAGCGCAAGCGGACGGAAGACGAACTCGAACAGCACCGCCACCGTCTCGAAGCACTGGTCGCGGCGCGAACGGCGGCGCTGGCCGGCGCCAAGGAAGCGGCGGAAACCGCCAACGCCGCCAAGACCGAGTTCCTTTCGCGCATGAGCCACGAACTGCGAACGCCGCTCAACGCCATTCTCGGCTTCGGCCAGTTGCTCGCCATGCCTGGCGACGCCCCGCTGTCGGCCGAGCAGGCCGACAATGTGCAGGAGATCGTCCGCGCCGGCCGCCACCTGCTCGACCAGGTCAACGAAGTGCTCGACCTGGCGCGAGTCGAGAGCGGGCGCATCGAGCTGACGCTCGAGGCAGTGCCCCTCGCTCCCATCGTCGCCGAGAGCATCGCGCTCGTCCGGCCACTCGCCGAGGCGCGCGGCATCATGATCGAAGCCGACATCGACGACGCCGCACTGCAGGCCGATGCCACACGCCTGAAGCAGGTGATCGTCAACCTGCTGTCCAATGCCATCAAGTTCAACCGCGAGCACGGCACGATCCGGATTGCCGGCACGCGCCACCGTGAGCTGCTGCGACTCGCCGTCACCGACAGCGGCCGCGGCATCGCTGGCGAACACCTGCCGCGCCTGTTCAAGCCCTTCGAGAGGCTGGCCTCATCATACGACGGGATCGAGGGCACAGGCGTCGGGTTGGCGCTGACGCAGCGTCTGGTCGCAGCGATGGGTGGCATAATCCGTGTCGAGAGTCAGGTTGGTAGCGGCAGCACCTTCAGCTTCGACCTGCCGCTGGCGAACCCGGCCGAGCACGGCGCCGCGGCGGCAAGCCAGGTCCAGCCGTCCGCGGCCGCGCGCTGCACCCCTGACCGCGCAACCTCGGAGCATCCCAGGCCCACGGATCGCGCGCATGATGTTCCATAAAAAACAAATAGTTGTGATTTTGTGTCTGGAGAGCTGCGACCGGCGCGCGCTGACTGACGGCCGCAAGGAGAGAGCATGAACGACCTGCTGCGCCACCAGGCTCGCATCTTCATCGTCGACGACGAGCCGGCCAATCTGAAACTGCTGAGCAAGATGCTGTCCAGCCGGAAGTATCAGCACCTGGAGGCCATCCAGGATCCGCGCGACGTACTCGATCGCTATCGCGTGACACGCCCGGACCTGATCCTGCTCGACATCAACATGCCGCACCTCGACGGCTATCAGGTGATGGCTCAACTCAAGGCGCTCGACGACCCGCTGCTGCCGCCGATCGTCATCCTCACCGCGCAGCATGGGCGCGAGACCCTGCTCAAGGCACTCGCTGCCGGCGCCCGCGATTTCATCGGCAAGCCCTTCGACATGGCCGAACTCCTGATGCGGGTCAACAACCTGCTCGACGCCCACCTCGCGCACTGCATGCTGCATGATCAGAAGGGCATTCTCGAAGACATGGTGCGCATACGCACCGAGGAACTGAACCAGACGCGCCTGCAGGTGGTGCGGCGGCTCGGTCGCGCCGCGGAGTACCGCGACAATGAGACCGGCTACCACATCCTGCGCATGAGCGGGTACTCGGCCCTGCTCGCCAGCCACCTCGGCTGGAGCGACGCGGCCAGTGACCTGATGCTCAACGCCAGCCCGATGCACGACATCGGCAAGATCGGCATCCCCGACGCCGTCCTGCTCAAGCCCGGCAGGCTCGATGCGGACGAGATGGCGATCATCCGCACGCATCCCGAGATCGGTGCAAGCATTCTCGCCGGCGACGACTCCGAGCTTCTCCGCCTTGCCCGGACGATCGCGCTCACCCACCACGAGAAGTGGGATGGCAGCGGCTACCCCGCTGGCCTGAGCGGCCTCGCCATCCCGCAGGCCGGGCGCATCGTCGCCGTCGCTGACGTCTTCGACGCGCTGACCTCGCGCCGCCCGTACAAGAGAGCCTGGACGGTCGAAGAAGCGGTGACCTACGTCATCGACAACGACGGCAGCCATTTCGATCCCGAGGTGGTGCGTTGCTTCCGGCAACACCTGCCGGAGATACTCGCCATTCGCGACCAGCATCAGGAACCGCTCGACTGACCGCAACCGGGGCCACCGATGAAAGACACCTTCTGCCGCATCCTCCTCATGCTCTGCCTGATACAGCCCGCCGTCGCTGCCGACGCACCCGATCGCCTGGCGCGCATCGCTGCCAGCGGGCAACTGCGCGTCTGCATCTGGCCGGACTACTACGGGATATCGTTCCGCAATCCGAAGACGCAGCAGCTCAGCGGCGTCGACATCGACAACGCGCGCGAACTCGCCCGCGACCTTGGCGTCGAGTTGCAGTTCGTCGACAGTTCGTTCGCCAGCCTGATCGCCGACGTCGGCAGCGACCGCTGCGACATCGCCATGTTTGCCATCGGCATCACCCCGCAGCGGCAGGAGAAGCTGCGCTTCACGCAACCGCATCTCAGCAGCGACATCTATGCCATCACGACACGGACGAATCGCCGCATTCAGGCCTGGGCAGACATCGACAAGCCGGGGACGGTCGTCGTCGTCGCCCGCGGGACTCTGCACGAGGCAGTCATGAAAAGCAGGCTGACGGCAGCCCAACTGCGCGTCGTCGACACGCCGGCAGCGCGCGAGCAGGAGGTACAGGCGGGTCGCGCCGACGTCTTCATGACCGATTACGCGTTCAGCCGTCGCATGCTCGACAACAGTGACTGGGCGCGCCTCGTCTCGCCACCGGGGAGCTACCACCCAACCCCCTATGCCTGGGCAATGGCGCCCGGCGACGATCGCTTTCACGCCCGCGTCGAGAAAGTGCTCGCCGAGATGAAGCGCGATGGCCGCCTGCTGACCCATGTCCGGCGGCATGGCCTCGACCCGATGCTCGTCCCCTGACAGTTTTGGCGGAGATCGTCGCCAGGATGCCGGGATGCCAGGAGCGGGCAAACGAACGGCGCCGCCGGCGAGATGGACAGCCGAGCGCGCAGCATGCTGCGCGGCGCCGCAGCCAGCCGGCCGGGCAAGGCCGGCCGTGAGCACGAGCGAGCGGGCGGCAGCGGGCACGTTCGCCGCTGTCGATCGATACGCAACCCCCGAGCGCAGCCGGCTCGCCCACAGGAACGCCAGCACGTGCCGCCGATAGCCCCGCCCCAACGCCGCACCGTCCTGCTGCTCGCCCTGCTCCTCCTGCTGGCCAGTTGGCTGACGGCCTTTGGCTTCATGCTCTGGCGGCTGCGCGCCGATACACTGGACAACGGACTGCAGACCGCCCGGATGCATGCCGGCAACTTCGCCGAGCACCTGACGCAGACGCTGCAGGTCGTCGACCTGATGGCGGGCGGAATCGAAGCACGCGGCGACGACCCGGTCGACAGCGCCGAACTCGGCCGTCGCCTGACGACAGCACTGCGGCCGAACCCCTTCCTGCGTTCGCTGTCGCTGCTCGATGCCAGCGGCCGCATCATCGCCAGTTCCAACCCGGAGAACCTCGGCGTCGCCGTCGAACGAGCCGATTTCTTTCCCGCAGCGGTACCCACCGCCGCGGTCCTGCGGGTCGGCCACCCATGGCGCGGCCGCGACTTCGCCAATGGCGCCGCCAGCAGCGAGGCGGCGCCGGTTGACACGGCCGATGCAAGCTTCGTTCCCGTCCTGCGACGCCTGTCGGCAGATGGCGGACTCTGGCTGCTGGCAGCCCTCAATCCGGACTACTTCGTCAATCACGCGACACAACTGCTCGCTGCCGGCAGCGGGCGCATCCAGTGGCTGCGCTTCGACGACGTGTTGCTGGCATCGACTGCAACAGACGAGCGGCCGGGAGTCCACGGTGCCGCGGGCGCGGTCGGCAGCCGTCTGGCCGGCCTGGAACATGGCGAGTTGACGCAGGTGCTCGGCGACGGCCGGGAGGTGCTGACAGCCTACCGTGCCTCGCGGCAGTTCCCTGCCGTCGTCGCCGTGCATCTCGACCGCGAATACGTGCTCGCAGCCTGGCAGCGCGAAGCGCGCCGCCTGACCGCCATCGTCGTGCCGATCATCCTGGCGTTGAGCTGCGCGGCAGTCGCCCTCTGGCGCCGGCAGCAACGCCTGGCGGCGCAGCAACTGGAACTCGAGCGGGAGCGCCGGCTGGTGGCGAGCGTCTTCGAGGCGAGCGCCGCCTCGATCCTGATCACCAGCGCGACGGGTGAGATCGTCGCCGCCAATCCCGCGTTCGAGGAGATCACCGGCTATGCCCGCGATGAAGTGATCGGCGTCAATCCGCGCCTTCTCAAGTCGGGGCTCAACCCGCAACCAGTGTATGACGAACTGTGGGCGACGATTGCCAGCGGTGCCATCTGGCGAGGGGAACTGCAGAACCGCAAGAAGAACGGCGAACTCTACTGGGAGGCGCTGGCGATCTCGCCGGTCGTCGACGATCGCGGAAGGATCACCCATTACATCGGCGTCGCACCGGACATCACCGAGCGCAAGCTGGCCGAACAGGCCCTGCGCGCTTCCTTCTCGTTGCTCGACGCGACCCTGGACGCGACCACCGATGGCATCCTGGTCACGGACCGGAGCGGCCAGGCGACGAAATGGAACCGGGCCTTTCTCGAGATGTGGCAAGACCCGCAAGTCGCTGCCGCAAGCACCGCTGAGGCAGCCTTCGTCGCGCAGGCGCTGCAGCGGATCGCACGCTCCGAACGCGGCTTGGCGAAGATCGCCGGACCCCATCCGGATCCGGCCACCAGCAGTCTCGATCAGATCGAACTGGCCGACGGCCGAATCTTCGAGCGCTACTCGCAGCCACAACGGATCGGCGACCAGATCGTCGGTCGTGTCTGGTGCTTCCACGACGTGACGCGGCAGAAGCGTGCCGAAGTCGAGTTGCGCGCCAGCGAGCAGCAGTTCCGGGCGCTGTTCGCCGATTCGCCAGTTTCGATCCTCGTCCACGACCGCGACAGTGGCGAGATCATCGACGCCAACCCGACCGCCTGGAAGGCCTACGGTCTCGACTCCCTGCAGCAACTGCAGGCGTCCGACTTCTGGCTCGCCCCACCCTACTCCTTTGCCGAAGCGCTCGGCTGGATCAGGAAGGCTGCGACAGAAGGCACGCAGCAGTGCGAGTGGCTCAACCGACGGCAGGACGGCGAGTTGTTCTGGAAACACGTCACGCTGAAGCCGGTAACCATCGGCGGCGTCGAGAGAATCCTCGCCACTGCGGTCGACATCAGTGACCGCAAGCAGGCCGAGCAGACACTCGCGGAATACGGCGATCATCTCGAGGTCGTGGTGGCGGAGCGCACCAGCGCACTTGCGCAGGCGGAGGAGGCGATCGCCGAGGCGCAGGCCGCCAACGCCGCAAAAACGGAGTTTCTCTCGCGCATGAGCCACGAACTGCGGACGCCACTCAACGCCATTCTCGGTTTTGGCCAGTTGCTCGCGATGCCTGGCGACGCGCCCCTGTCGGCGCAGCAGGCCGACAACGTGCAGGAGATCCTGCGCGCCGGCCGCCACCTGCTCGAGCAGGTCAACGAAGTGCTCGACCTCGCACGCATCGAAAGCGGGCGCATCGAGCTGTGCCTCGAAGCGCTGCCGCTGGCGCCCGCCGTCGCCGCCTGCGTGGCACTCGTGCGACCGCTGGCCGAAGCACGCGGCATCCGTATCGACACCGACCTGGACGACAGCGTGGTGCACGCCGATCCGACGCGACTGAAGCAGGTGATCCTCAACCTGCTCTCGAACGCCATCAAGTACAACCGCGAGCAGGGCACGGTCCGCATCGACAGCACGCGCGACGGAGATCGGCTGCGCTTCGCCGTCAGCGACAGTGGCCGTGGCATCGCCAGCGAACACCTGCCGCGACTGTTCCAGCCCTTCGAGCGCCTCGAATCCTCCTATGACGGGATCGAAGGCAGCGGCGTCGGGCTTGCCCTGACAAAGCGTCTGGTCGAAATGATGGCGGGGAGCATCGCCGTCGACAGCCGGCTCGGCGTCGGCAGCACCTTTCGCTGCGACCTTCCCCTGGCCCCGTCAGCCGCCGCAACGGCGACGGCCGCAGCCCGAAGCACCGGCACACCTGCAGCCGTGGCGGTGGACGCAGCCCCACTGGCAGCCGACAGCGATCGACGGCGGCGCCGCATCCTGCACATCGAGGACAATCCGGCCAACCTGAAACTCGTGCGCAAACTGCTCGGCGAACGCCCCGACATCGAACTTGCCGACGCCGGGAGCGGCGAGCGCGGACTCGCCTTGGCCCTGGCGACCGTCCCGGACCTCATCCTGCTCGACCTCAGCCTGCCGGGCGAGGATGGTTTCGCCACCCTGAGGCAGTTGCAGGCGCACCCGTCAACCGCGTCGGTGCCGGTGATCGCCATCACCACCAACGGCATGCACGGCGACGTCCAGCGCGACAGGAACCGCGGTCTCGCCGCCTGCCTCGCCAAACCACTGGACGTGCGCCAGTTCCGGAACGTTGTCGATCGCTTCCTTGACCGCGAGGGAGACGGCGCGGTACGACTCGACCACCGGCGAACCGGTGCCGCAGGCGTTGCCGCACCACCGGTCTAGTCTCCGTGCCACGGCACGCGAGCGGGTCGCCGTCACCGGCCCTGCCGGGCCAAGGGACGATTGCACGTTTTGTGCAGAAAATCGTTCATTTCTGCGGCCGAATGTACGATAATTGCGAGCCTGATGCTTTCGAGCGCAAAGATGCAGGCAACTGTGCCTGCACTGCACGATTGCGGTCAGCAACATGGAGGAGGTGTCAATGAGTGAACTGCAACCCACCAACGAAGAAACCGTGACGGGCACAGCGAGTCCGGCGGCGAGCGAGCGCGTCGGCGAAGCGCCGACGGCGCCGGCAGCAGTGGCTGCTCCGGCCAAGACCGCGAGCAAGGCTTCGACACGAGCTGCCAAGGCTGAGGAGCAACAGACAGAGGCCAAGCCGGCGAAGGCGAAGATCCAGAAGGTCGCCAAGGCGAAAGCCACCGCCGAGGCCGCCACGACGACTCCCGCCGTCGGCCTGGGCGAGGTCGCACCCGTGCGCAAGCCGAAAATGGACGCCAAGAACTACGAAAAGGCGCTCTCCAAGCTGCAGATCGAGCTCGTCAAGCTGCAGGAGTGGATCAAGTTCAAGAAGCTCAAGGTGGTGGTGATCTTCGAGGGCCGCGATGCCGCCGGCAAGGGAGGCTGCATCAAGCGCATCACCGAGAGCCTCAGCCCGCGCGTCACGCGCGTCGCGGCGCTGCCGGCACCGACCGACCGCGAGTCGACGGAGTGGTACTTCCAGCGTTACGTGCAGCACCTTCCGGCCGGTGGCGAGATGGTCCTCTTCGACCGCAGCTGGTACAACCGTGCCGGAGTCGAGCGCGTGATGGGCTTCTGCAGTGAAGAGGAGTACCGCGAGTTCCTCCGCAGCTGCCCTGAATTCGAAAGAATGCTGGTGCGCAGCGGCATCATCCTGATCAAGTACTGGTTCTCGGTCAGCAACGAGGAACAGGAGCGCCGCTTCCAGAAGCGCATCTTCCATCCCGAAAAGCACTGGAAGCTGAGCCCGATGGACCTGCAGTCGCGCGCCCGCTGGGTCGAGTACTCGAAGGCGAAGGATGCGATGTTCGCGCACACCGACATCAAGCAGGCACCCTGGTACGTGGTCAATGGCGACGACAAGATGCGCGCCCGCCTGAACGTCATCACGCATCTGCTGAACATGATCGATTACGAGGACCTGACGCCACAGCCGATCGTCCTGCCGCCGCGCCAGGACGAGGGTGGCTACGTGCGCCCGCCGATCTCCGACCAGACCTTCATTCCCGAAATCTACTGACGAAGGCCGTGCAACGGCGTGCATCGCGCCGCCAGGCCGAAGAAAAACCCCGCCGAAGCGGGGTTTTTCTTTGTCGCTGCCGCGCAACGGGCGGCATCCCGAGACGCCGGTGCCGCGCTCTTCGCCGCTACTTGTAGTAGCCGACGGCGCACACCTGGTCACCGATGCGGGTGACGTAAGCGACCTTGACCACCGTTTCCGTCTGCCCCGGACGCGTCCACATGTAAGTCACCTCACTGATCGTTCCGTCCTTGGCGGCAGCGTAAACCTCCTCACCGAGCGGCTTTCCGGCCTTGTCCTTGAGCGCCTTCAGGCTCTGGCCGACGAGCGTCGGGTGGGCCGTGAAGTTGCCGTCCGGACCGCCGCAGTAGGGATACAGATCACGATCCTTGAACCCCCCCTCACCCTTGGTGAACATCACCAGCGCCTTTGCCTTGTCGGCCTTGACCGCAACGACGGCCTTGTCGAGCATGGCTTTCGCCTCGGCGGGCGTGCCGTACTCTGCCGCCAGCGCACTGCCGGCGAAACCAAGAAAAGCGACTGCAGAAAGCATGGTCAGATTCTTGCGTAGCATCGTAACCCTCCTTGTCAGGTTGTCAGGCGGCACTCCGGCAGACAGCCTGCCCGGGGACCGCACGCGAGAGGCAAACCCCCCCGCGCAGCATGGTAGCTGAAAAACGCGTGCCGCGGCAGCAGATATCGTCGGGCCGCCGCGCCGCTGCCGGACGATGGTCTTCAGATCCGTCCGTCGCGCATCACGCGGCGCTGTCGTCGGCCGGTGTCACACCGCGTCGCGCATGGCGCGCGCGCAGTGCCATCGCCATCTCGAACGCGGCCTGCGTGAAGCTCAGGATCTCGGCGAACTCGTCGTCGCTCAGCGCCCGCGCTTCGTCGTTGCTGCGATAGACGTTGACGAACTGGTGCTCGCGCACGGTCTGCAGCACCAGCCTGCCGACGCCAAGGGCCTCGAGGGTCTGCCACAGATCGGGGTTCGATGCCCGCGTGAAGCGCATGACGAAACCCACCGGATCGTTGCGGCCAAAGACCGCCGCCAGGCGCAGGATCAGTTCGAAGGAAAGCGCCAGGCGGCCATTCTCGATCGCCTCGATCAGTGTCGGATCCTTGAGGTCGATCGCCTGACCGACTTCGGCGATGGTCAACCCGGCCGTCTCGCGCACGGCACGCAGCGCGGCGCCGGTTTTCGCCCACGCAGCCGTATCGCCAACCCCGGGCAGAACGGCGCGCACCACCTCGCTCGCGGCGTCGATCGGATGCCCCTCCTGCAGCGCCCGGCCGACCTTGCCGGCAGTCTGCAGCGCCCGGCCGGCGACCACCGTCGCCGAACTGAGGTCGAGCAACCTGCCGGCCATCGCCCGCACCTGGTCGACGATTCCCGGTTCGCTCGCTGGCGGCGCGACGGGCGCAACCTCCGCCGGCGTCGTCTTCCTGCCGTTGCTCCGGCTGCCGCCGGCTGCTGCCTTGCGTTTTCCTGATGATGAAGGCGGGGTGCTCATGGTGATCCTCTCCTGATGGGGGCCGGCCGCAGTGCCGGCATCTGGCACATCGACAACCGCTACAGTACAGGCGGCGAGGCAGCCGGGGCAAGCGGCCTCGCGGCGGCAGACTACAACGGCCGCGCCGGTGGCGTCGCCCTCGGCGGCGGCGACGCCGGCTGGCGCGCAACGCCCGCGGCACCGGTCGCAGCACCGGCCGGGCGACCACTGACGCCGGCGATGTTCGCCTTGCACTTGATTCCCGCCGGCAGCTTCAATCCCGGATTGGCCATTTCGAGGCGGACGCCGAAGGTGCCGCTGGCGGCGTCGTGGACGCGGTCGATGACCTTGACCTTCGCCACATGGCGGCCGCCGACCGGCGGCTCGGGCAACACCTCGACGTTCTGCTCGAGGGCCAGCTTGCCGAAGGCCTCGATCGGCATCAGCACTTCGACGAACAGCGTGCCGATGTCGGCCAGGCGCAGGATCGGCTTGCGCAGGTCGCGGTTGTCGGCCAGTTCGCCGGCACTCAGCAGGCGATCGACGACGATGCCGTCGACCGGGCTCTTGATCGTCCGCAGGCGCAGTTGCTCGGAGAGGCGGCGGTACTCGATCTCGGCCAGCCGACGATCGTCGCGCGCCTCGACCAGCTCGGACTCCGCCAGACGCTTCTCGGTCAGCGCCTCGTCGCGGTCGTGCAGCGAAATGAACGACTGGCCGGCGAGCTTCTCGCGCCGGTTGTACTTGGCGGTCGCAAACTCGACCCGGCTCTCGCCCGTCCGGATTCGCCCCTGCATCGTCGAGCGGTAACGCGCCGCCTCGGTCGCCGCCCGCTCGACGCCCGAATCGAGGGTCACCAGCACCTGCCCCGCCTTCACCATGTCGCCACGGTCGACCCAGATCTTGTCGATCAGCCCCTCGCTCGCCGCCCGCACCTCGACCGTCCGGCTGGGCTCGATGATGCAGTCGAACTCGCCGGCCAGCGCCGGCCCGGTCAGGAACGCCAGCAGCACGCCGGCGCCGATCCGCATCGCTCCGTTCATCGCCTACTCCCCTCTTCCGGCAAAGGCCAGAGACTTCTCGACCCGCTGGTCCTGTTCCATCGTCTGCCGCCGGATGCGCGCATTCTGCCGCTCGGCGGCGCCCTGCGCCAGCCGCCGCAGCAGCCTCCCGAGCGCCGGCGGCAGCAGGCCGTCGGCCGCCGCGCGCGCCCGCAGCCAGCCGAGCCATGGTGCGGCATGGGCGACGAACAGCTCGTCATCGAGCGCGACGATCGCCTCGCAAGAACCCGGATCGCCCTGCCGCCCGGCGCGGCCGAAGAGCTGCCGGTCGATGCGCGCCGCGTCATGGAACTCCGACAGGATGACGTGCAGGCCGCCGGCCGCACGCACGGCATCGCTGAGGACGATGTCGGTGCCCCGCCCCGCCATGTTGGTCGCCACCGTGATCCGCCCGGGCGCCCCCGCCTGCCGGATGATCTCGGCCTCGTGCGCGTCCTGACGGGCATTGAGCACCTCGTGCGGCAGCCCGGCAGCCAGCAGCCGCTGACTGGCGACCTCGGAGGCCGCCACCGAGCGCGTGCCGATCAGCACCGCCCGCCCGCCGGCGCGCATCTCGCCGGCGCGTTCGACGACCGCCGCCCAGCGCCGCTCGCCGTCGCAGTAGACGCGCTGCCCGAGGTGACGGCGGATCATCGGCTCGTTGGTCGGGATGGGGACGACGTCGAGCGCATACACCGAACGCATTTCCGGCGCCACCTCGGTCGCCGTGCCGGTCATCCCGGCGAGACAGAGGTAGCGGCGAAAGAAGCGCTGGTAGGTGATGCGCGAGATGGTGTCGCGCCGTTTCGAGAGGTCAAGCCCTTCCTTGACCTCGAGCATCTGGTGCAGGCCACGCTCCCACGAGCGGTCGGGCAGCACGCGCCCGGTGTATTCATCGACGATCTGCAACTTGTCGTCGGCGATCAGGTAGTGCCGGTCGAGCTGGAACAGGTGCAGCGCCGACAGCGCCTGCTCGACAAGTTCCTCGCGCGCGCGTGCGATTCCCCACAGGCCGGGCAGACCGCGGGCGAACTCGCCGACCGCGCCGCGCCCGGCGTCGCTCAGTTCGATGCTACGCTCGTGGCGGCGCAGCCGGTAGTGCTCCTTCGCCGCCAGTCCGGCGGCGAGCGCCAGCGCCTGTTCGTAGAGTGCCCGCCCCTGCGGATCGTCGACGTCGCTGGAGATGATCAGCGGCGTGCGCGCCTCGTCGATCAGCACGCTGTCGGCTTCGTCGACGATGGCGTAGAAGAGTCCGCGCAGCAGCGCCGGTGCGGCGGCGCGCTGCCGCACGCCGGCCAGCCAGCCGTCGACGAGGGCGCGGCGGGCGCGGCGGCTGCGCTTCTGGCTGATGCGGTCGCGCAGGTAATCGAACACCAGATCCTTGTTGACGCAATAGGTGACTTCACAGGCGTAGGCGGCGACGCGCGCATCGCGCTCCTGCTCGGGGACGACGAGTCCGACACGCAACCCGAAGAAGGCGTAGACCGGCGTCAGCAGTTCGGCATCGCGCCGCGCCAGGTAGTCGTTGACGGTGATCACATGCACCGGCGCGCCGGCGAGGGCGACGGTCACCGCCGGCAGCACGGCGGTCAGCGTCTTGCCCTCGCCGGTCTGCATCTCGGCCAGCTTGCCGTGCAGCAGCGCATGCCCGCCGAGGAGCTGCACCGGGTAGTGACGCAGGCCGAGCAGCCGCGCGCACACCTCGCGCACGAGCGCGAAGCACTCGACGACCGGCGCCTCGGCCAGACCGGCGCTCGCCAGCGTCAGGCGGACGGCGGCCGCGCGGCGGCCGAGTTCGCCGTCGTCGAGCCCGGCGAGCGCATCAGCCAGAGCCTCGACCTGCGCCACGAACGGCCGCCCGCGCCGCCGGCGCAGCGCCGCGCCGCGCTGCGTCCAGCGCCCGCTGAGGCGACCGAGGAGGCGATCGAAACGATCGTCGCGCAGGTCGCCGCGTTCGGGGTAGAGCCCGGAAGCGAAGGCATGCACCTGCCAGCCGGCGAGCAGCGCCCTAGACATCGAAGCGGGCGAGGAAGAGTTGCCGCAGCCGGCGTCCCCACTGCGTTGCGAGCGGCTCGGCGTGGTGGTGGAAGCGGACGAAGACGCGCGTGCCGATCTCCGGGCTGCCGACTTCCGGCGGCAGCTCGAGGTCGAACTGGAACAGCCGCTGCAGCGTCCTGAGACCATCCGGGTCACGCGGGTCGGTGGCGTGCGGGCCGCCGCCGGCGAGCGACAGCGCCTTGCTCGGCAACTGCTCGTGGCCACCGGGGACTTCGCGCAGGAGGTGTGCGGCGTAGGTCCGGTCGAGGCGGTCGGCGAGCTTGACCTCGACCTCGGTGCGCCGTTCGCGGACGAGCGCGATGTCGTCCTGGCCGACGACGACGCGCAAGAGTCGCGGCGGGCCGCTGACGATGTAGCCGAGGAGCTCGCCCTGGCGGACGAAGCGCCCCGGCAGATCCGCGGCGCGCGCGAGCTTCAGCCGTCCCGGCAGGCCGGAGACGACGCGCAGGGCGTCGAGTTTCTCCTCGGCACGCGCCAGCGTCACCTGCTCGCGCTGCAGGTCTTCCTGGATCGCTGCCGCCTGCGCGCGGTCGTCAAACATCAGCGCCGCGTACTGCACGGCGTACTGGCGGACGCGCGCGCGGCTCTCGTCGGCCTGCGCGGCGAGCGCCGGGTCGCGCATCGCCAGCAGCACGTCGCCGCTGGCGACCGTCGCCTCGGGCGCCGCGAAGAGATGCTCGACGAAGCCGTTGGCGGCGGCGCGCACTTCGGCGTTCTCGGGCACCCAGACGACGCCTTCGGCATGGGTGCGCAGCGGCAGCGGCACGGCGAAGACGAAGAGCACGAGCAGCGCCAGGCCGCCGAAGGTGACGAGGCGGGCACGGCTGCGCGTGCGCTGCAGTTCCGGGCTCGACAGGACGTACGACAAACCCTTGGCGAGCGGCCGCAGGAACATCGTCAGCGCCGCCCAGCTCGCCAGGACGACGCCGATGAAGAAGAACTCGCCGGCGATGAAGAGGATGATGGCGATCATCACCAGCGTGCGGTAGATGAACGAAGCGGCGCCGTAGAAGAGGAACCAGCGGCGCTCGCCGGGGCTGGCCAGCGGCCGATCGAGATGCGTGACGCCGAGGAGGTATCGTTTGGCGAGCCACTGCCAGTACTGGTTCGAGCGGTTGCCGAGGTTGGGCATCTCGATCAGGTCGGCGAGGACGTAGTAGCCGTCGTAACGCAGCAGCGGGTTGCCGTTGAAGAGCAGCGTCGAGGCGCCGGCGACGACGACGACGTTGAAGGCGATCGAGCGCAGCAGGCCGGGTTCGACGGCGACCCAGAGGAGCATCGCGAGGCCGGCGAGGAAGAGTTCGACGAGGATGCCGGCGGCACCGACCAGAGCGCGGCGCCACTTGCTCCGGAAGGCGCCCGCGGCGCTGGCCTCGACGTAGGGGATCGGCGCCAGCACGAGGAGCATGATGCCCATCTCGTGCACTTCGCCGCCACCGGCCTTGACCGCGTAGCCATGGCCGAGTTCGTGCAGGCCCTTGAGGAGCGGGTAGATCAGCCAGAGCAGCAGGAGGTTGTCGGTGGCGAGCAGTTGGTCGCTGAGGTTGGCGGTCAGTTCGGACCAATGGACGCCGGCGAGGACGACCGCCGGCAGGACAACCAAGAGCCAGAGGGCGATGCCGGGACGCCCGGCGAGCGGCTGCAGGAGGGGCCAGGTGCGCGCCAGGAAGGCGTCGGGATCCCACAGCGGGATGCGGATCGACATCGGGTTGATGACGCTCTGCAGGAGCTTCTGGCGTTTCTGCTTGCGGCCGCGCTCGCCGAGTTCGTCGATGTCGGGCGGCAGGTCGGCCTGCAGCAGGTCGCCGGCGTGCAGTTGCGCGAGCAGCCGGATCACTTCGTCCTGCGTCGGCGCGTCGGCGCCGGCTTCGGCGGCGACCTGGTGCCAGATGGCGTCGATCGTCCGCTCGCCGTCGAGCAGGCGGACGACGCGATGGGCGCCGGGGCTGAAGCGGTGCAGCTTGCCGGCGGCGCTGTCGTGCAGGACGTACCACGGCTGGCCGCGAAAGCGTTGCCGCTGGATGCGGGCGTGCGCACGCAGGGCGGGCCGCAGGGCGGCGACGCGGTACCACGAGGCGCTGAGGAAGGGACCCGCCATGCCGCGCCTACGGCAGCCAGGTCCAGGCCTGCAGGCGCAGCCAGTCGCTCAGGCGGTGCGTCCAGATCCAGGCGTAGCTCTGCGCGCCGGCGTCGATCTTGCCGACGCCTTCCATTCCCGGGCGCAGCTTGAGGTCGCTGCGCGCCAGCCGCGCTTCGACGCGAAAGACGTTCCTGCCGTCCTCGGCCTCGGCGGTGGCGATGTTGTGCACCTCGAAGTCGAGGACTTCGCCGGCCATTCCGGCGAGGACGAGGCGGCCGCTCTGCCCGGGACGGACGTCGCGGATGTCGCGATCCGCGACCTTGAGGATGACCCGCCAGGCGTCGAGTGGGGCGATCTCGAAGAGCAGCTTGCCCTGCTCGACCGGCGAGCCGAGGAGCTGGCTGAGGTCGCCGGAGACGACGACGCCGTCGAACGGGGCGACGATGCTGGCGCGCGCGAGCTTCTCGTCGACCAGCGCGAGTTGCGACTCGGCCTGCTGCATCTGCGCCAGCGCGACATTGGCGTTGGCGCGCTCGTGCTTGGCCAGGGCATCGCGGTAGCGGCCTTCGTGCTGTCCGCGTTCGGAGCGCCAGCGCTGTCGTTCGACGAGGAGGTCGCGCTCGTCGAGCGTCGCCAGCACCTGCCCCTGGCGGACGATGAAGCCGGCGCGCACGGGTGCCTCGCGCAGGAAGCCGTCGAAGGGGGCGACGGCGGCGCGCTGCACTTCGCCTTCGACGACGGCGCGGGCGTTGACGCGGTAATCGCCGTCGAGGAAGAGGATGCCGAGCAGGATGAGGGCGGCGGCGGCGAGCCCGACGCGCAGGCCCGGCCGCCGGCGGTCCTTGAGGTGGCGCCAGGTGTCGCGCCAGCGGTACGCGAGGCGTCCGGCGAACCAGCGGTGCAGTTCGATGCGGCTGGCGAGGAGCGGCGCGAGCAGCGTGCCGACGGCCTCGCAGCTGCGCACTTCGTCACCGCCGAACGGGTTCGAGCGCGCGAAGCTGAGGACGCCGATGCCGATTCCCCGGTGTTCGAGGACGACCGAGCAGACGGCGCGTGCGCCGGCGAGGTCGCGATGGGCGATGGCGATGGCGCCTTCGCCGTCGTCGAGCGGCGGCTGGACGATGCTGCGCCGCTGGTCGAGGGCCTCGTCCATGGCGTTTTCGAGGGCGCTGACGAACTGGCTCCTCTTTTCGAAGAAGGCGGAGTGCGAGAGGGCGAGCAGGCGCGCCTGGCCGCGGCGGTCGATGCCGAGCGCGACGCGGTCGCAGGCGAAGCGGCTGGCGAGGTCGTTGACTACCGCCAGCGCGAGATCCGGCAGCCGTTCGTGTTCGGCGGCGACGGCGAGGACGTCGAGCGCGCCGCGCGCGCGCTCGACGCGCTCAGTGTCGGCGAGGTTCTGCCGGCGGAGGAAGAGCGTCTCGATCCAGCCGATGCCCCAGTGCAGTTGCCGCAGCACCCGTTGCAGCGCGTCATCGGGGCGCTCGGCGAGGTCGAGGACAACGGCGCCGTGCAGGCGTCCTTCGAGTTCGACCGGGTAGGCGACGACGACGAGTGCGCCCGGCTGTCCGCGCAACACCTTGCCCTGACGTTCGCCGAGGCATTGCTCGGCAGCCGGCGCGAGGTAGCCGACGTCGGTCTGCGCCGAAGGCCAGACGGCTGCCGGGACGAAGGTGCCGCCGCCCTGTTCGAGCAGCAGCAGCGCCGAGCGCACCTCTTCGATCTGCAGGCATTGCAGCGCCAGCCAGCTGGTGCAGAAGTCGGCGGCAGTCTGCGCCGAGGCGAAGGCGGCCCAGTGGTCAGCGGAACCTGTCCAACCAGGCTGGCTGCCGGAGCGCAGCGGCTGATCCAAACTCTGCGTGCTGGATGAACTGGAGCTCGAGCTCAAGTGGGTGTATCCCGATCACAACCACGACGACGACAGCAGACCCGGACTATTGTAGCGAAGCTTTGATCTGCCGCGGACAACAAGAGTCTCTTCCCCGGAACCCTGTCCAGCCGCATGGCCCAAGCCAGCAGAGAACGGCTGCCCCGTTCACGCCCCAACCCGGGCGGTGCCAAATGCGGAACCCACTTGCCTCCGCATGGCCAATCAGCCCACCGCGTACCGGACGAAGGCAAAGAGGCGCCGCTCGGCAAGCCCGCGCGGCGTCAGGCCTTCGTTCCGGGGACGACTTCATCGGAACCGCCGCGGGAACATCGGCGGCGGGGCGGGGCGCTCCGCCGGCCGCCGGTGCGGGAGCAGGCAGTTCGTCGATTTCGGCACAAGATCCGCGGCAGCAGGAAAACCCGCGAACCGCCTGCCGATCCTTGGCCACGGAGGGCCGTTGCGCATCAGTCGGCCCCGGTGCGTTCCCGCTTGTGTCCGGCAGCCCTGGGGTCGTCGCCGCCCGGCGGATCGCCCGCATCCGCAGGCACCCCGTTGCGCTGCTGCCGCCGCGGGCGCCGCGACAGGTAGCCGAAGAGCAGCACCAGCAGGGCGAAGCTGATGCCCGACACCAGCAGGAAGACCAGTAGCCAGACCGGCGCCGCGAGCAGCCAGGGCGCGGCGCTGTCACGGTTGTCAAAGCCCGCCAGGACGCGCTGCAAGGCAAGACCCGCAGCCTGCTGGCCGAGCGGCACCGCGAGCACGGCAGCAAGCAGAATCTGCAGCAACTGGCTGCCCGTGCTCGCCCCGGCGGCCGGCGGTTCGCGCCGGACAGGCCGTTGACGCAGGACGAAGACCGCCACTGCGGCGAGCAGCAGCGCGCCGACCAGCAGCAGGAGTGGCAGCAGCCAGCGCTCGTTGCGGCCGAGCCAGGCGAGGTGCTGCGCCGGCCTCGTCACCGCTGCTGCTGACATTCCGGCAGCGGCAGCGGCCGGCAACTCGCGGTGTTCGCTGCCAACCTGAGCAGCCCCCCGGCAGCGTTCGCTGCCGAGCGGGCGAAGGGTGCGCGCGGTCGCCGGGCACGGCGCGTCGAGCCGGTACTCGACCCCGTTGAGCTCGCAGACCGCGGCGTTGCGCAGGCGGCACTCGTCCTCCAAGGTCGGCACGTCGGCGCGGCCGACAGCGCTGGCCAGCAGCAACGCAGCGGCCAGCGACGGCGCCAGCAGCCGCCTCACAGTTGATACTCCTCATCCGGCCGGGCGCCGGCGAGCGCCATGTCGACCGCCCTGCGCGTCAGCTGCGGCGCGAAGAGTTCGATGAAGTCGTAGGCGCAGCGCCGCACATGCGTGCCGCGCCGCAGACCGATGCGGGTCGTGTTGCTGCCGAACAGATGCTCCGCCGACAGTGCCTGCAGACCGCTGTCGCGCTGCGGGTCGTAGGCCATGCGGGCGATGATGCCAAGGCCGAGGCCGAGGCTGACGTAGGTCTTGATGACGTCGGCGTCGATCGCGGTGAGCACCACGTTCGGTTCCACCTGCGCCAGCTCGAAGGCCTTGTTGATGCGCGAGCGACCGGCAAAGGCGGGGTCGTAGGTGATCAGCGGCCAGCGCGCCAGTGCCGCGAGCGAGAGCGACTTCTCGTCGAGGATCGGGTGGCCGTCGGGGGCGATGACGCAATGCACCCACTGGTAGCAGGGCAGCATCACGAGTTGCGGATACTGGTCGAGGGCTTCGGTGGCAATGGCGATGTCGGCCTCGCCCTGCAGCGCCCACTCGGCGATCTGCGCCGGGTGGCCCTGGTGCAGCGACAGTCGCACCTGCGGATGACGGTCGACGAACTTCTTGACCACCACCGGCAGTGCATAACGCGCCTGCGTGTGGGTGGTGGCGATGACCAGGCTGCCCGACTCGCCGCCGGCATGTTCCTCGCCGACGCGACGGATGTTCTCGGCGTCGCGCAGCATGCGCCGGGCCATCTCGAGGATTGCCCGACCCGGCTCGGTGACCGCCGTCAGGCGCTTGCCACCGCGCTCGAAGATGCTCACTCCGAGTTCGTCCTCGAGCAGCCGGATCTGCTTCGAGATTCCCGGCTGCGAGGTGTAGAGCGCCTCGGCGGCCTCCGACACGTTGAGGCCGCGGCGCTCGACTTCGACGATGTAACGCAGCTGCTGCAGTTTCATGGCTCGGTCAGGGCTGTTTGGTTATAACAATCTAACCGAATATTCTTTTTCGAACAAATCCGACGCTGCTACCATTCGCCCTCCCTGAACTTGCTGCGGCGCGCCATGGACTGGATGTACACCTTGTCGGGCTTTGTCGTCGGCGCCATCGTCGGTCTCACCGGCGTTGGCGGCGGCTCGCTGATGACACCGCTACTGGTGCTGGTGTTCGGCGTGCACCCGGCAACCGCGGTCGGTACCGACCTGCTCTACGCCGCCATCACGAAGGCCGGCGGCACCGTCGTGCATGCCCGCAAGGGGCATGTCGACTGGCAGGTCACCCGCCTGCTGGCAGCCGGCAGCATTCCGGCGGCCGGGCTGACGATCTGGGCGCTGTCGTATCTGCCGCGGCAGAGCGCTGCGGTCTCGCAACTGATGTCGGTATCGCTCGGCGTCGCCCTGCTGTTGACCGCGGCGGCGATCATCTTCCGCCAGCAGTTGCAGCAGCAGGCTCTGGCGCACGCCGGCGACGCCACGCACACGCAGTTCCGGGCGCCGGTGACGATTGCCTTTGGCGTGCTGCTCGGCGTGCTGGTGACGGTCTCTTCGGTCGGCGCCGGTGCCCTTGGTGCCGCCGTGCTGTTCTACCTTTACCCGCGGCTACCGGCAATCCGCATCATCGGCAGCGATGTCGCGCACGCGGTACCGCTGACGCTGGTCGCCGGCCTCGGCCACTGGCTGATCGGCAGTGTCGACTGGTCGCTCCTCGGCAGCCTGCTGCTCGGCTCGCTGCCCGGGATCTGGCTCGGCAGCCATGCCTCGGCGCGCGTTCCGGACCGCATCCTGCGGCCGATTCTGGCCGGCATGCTGGTGCTGATCGGCGGCAAGCTGATCGCCCACTAGGCGATGGCCGGCGAGTGAGCACCCACCAGCTTTCATAGAAGCGAGGAACGAGCGATGTATCGCTACGACAGCATTGACCAGCAGATCATCGATGAGCGCGTGGCGCAGTATCGAGACCAGATCGCGCGCCATCTGGCCGGCGACCTGTCGACCGACGAACTGCGCCCGCTGCGCCTGCAGAATGGTCTGTACATCCAGCGGCACGGGCCGATGCTGCGCATCGCCATTCCCTACGGCATGCTCGCGGCGACGCAACTGCGCAAGCTGGCCGAGATCTCGCAGCGTTACGACCGGGGCGTCGGCCACTTCACGACGCGCCAGAACATGCAGCTCAACTGGCCACAACTCGAGCAGACGCCGGCGATCCTCGGCGAACTGGCGCGTGTCGAGATGCACGCCGTGCAAACCTCGGGCAACTGCATCCGCAACATCACCACCGACCAGTTTGCCGGCGTCGCGCCGGACGAACTGACCGATCCGCGTCCCTATTGCGAACTGCTGCGGCAGTGGTCGACCTTCCACCCCGAGTTCGCCTTCCTGCCGCGCAAGTTCAAGATCGCCGTCAACGCGGCAGCGACGGACCGGGCGGTGATCCGCGCGCACGACATCGGCCTGGAACTGCTGCGCGACGAAGGCGGCGAGATCGGCGTGCGCATCTTCGTCGGCGGCGGACTCGGACGGACGCCGATCCTCGGCAAGGTGATCCGCGAGTTCCTGCCGCGGCGGCACCTGCTCTCCTACCTGGAAGCGATCCTGCGCGTCTACAACCGCTACGGCCGCCGCGACAACATGTACAAGGCACGCATCAAGATTCTCGTGCAGGCTCTCGGCATCGACGATTTCCGGCGCCAGGTCGAGGCCGAGTGGGCGCACCTGAAGGACGGTCCGACGACGGTGCCGGACACCGAGTTCGCGCGCATCGCGGCGCATTTCGCGCCGCCAGCCTGGGAGAATCTGCCGGCGGTAGACGAGTTGCACGCGGCGCGCGTCGCCGGCGACCTCGCCTTCGCCAACTGGGTGCGGCGCTGCGTCCACCCGCACCGGACGCCGGGTTACGCCGCCGTCACACTGTCGCTGAAGGCGCCGGGAGCTGCCCCGGGCGACATCAGCGACACGCAGATGCTCGTCGTCGCCGACCTCGCCGACCGCTTCAGCTTCGGCGAGCTGCGCGTCACGCACGAGCAGAATGTCGTCCTCGCCGACGTACGCCTGCGCGACCTGCACGAAGTCTGGCAGATCGCCCGCCGCCACCGCTTGGCAACAGCCAACATCGGCCTGCTCACCGACATCATCTGCTGCCCCGGCGGTGACCTCTGCGCGCTCGCCAACGCGCGCTCGGTGCCGATCGCCGACGCGGTCAACGAGAAGTTCGACGACCTCGACTACCTTTTCGACATCGGCGACATCTCGCTCAACATCTCGGGTTGCATGAACTCCTGCGGCCACCATCACGTCGCCAACATCGGCATCCTTGGCGTCGACAAGAACGACGAGGAGTGGTACCAGATCACCGTCGGCGGCCAGCAGGGCAACGCGGCGGCGATCGGCAAGGTCATCGGCCCCTCGTTCCACGCGCACGAGGTGCCGCTGGTGATCGAGGCGCTCGTCACCGTCTATGTCGAGCAGCGCCTGCCGAGCGAGCGCTTCATCGACACGCTGCAACGCGTCGGCATCGAGCCGTTCAAGGCGCGCGCCTACGCCGGCCGCGACCGGCGGCGCGGCGCCAGGCAGGAGAACCGGGAGGTCGTCAATGTCTGAGAGAATCATCAGGAAGCAGGAGATCGTCGACGACCCGTGGCAGGTGCTCCGCCTGACCAGCGGCGAGAGCGCGGAAACGGTACCGCTGCCCGCGGGACCGGTGCTGCTGCCGCTGGCCGTCTGGCTGGCGCGGCGCGACGAGGCGCTGCGCCGCTACGAGCAACCCGGCGTCTGGCTCGACAGCGACGAGGGGCCTGAGATGCTGGCCGACGATTGCAGGCGTTTCGCCGTCATCGGCATCAACTTCCCGAAGTTCACCGATGGCCGTGGCTACTCGAGCGCGCGCCTGCTGCGCGAGCGCTACCATTACGCGGGCGAGATCCGGGCGATCGGCGACGTGCTGCAGGATCAGCTCTTCCTCATGCAGCGCTGCGGCATCGACGCCTACGCCGTGCGCGCCGACAAGGACATCGAGCAGGCTCTGGCCGGGCTGCGGGCGTTCAGCGAAAACTACCAGGCGGCGGCCGACCAGCCGCTGCCGCTCTTTCGCCGCCGGGCGAAACACGCAGCATGAGCGGCCAGCCGCCCAACGAAGACCAGTCGCTGCAAGCAGCCGTCGCCCGGCGCAGCGCGGCAGCGCGCGAGCTGCTGCGGGCGATCGCCGCCGACTTCTCGCCGGCGGTGTTCGCCAGCAGCCTCGGCGCCGAGGACATGGTCCTCACCGACCTGATCGTCCGCGAGGGCCTGCCGATCGGCATCTTCTCGCTCGACACCGGCCGCCTGCCGGCGGAGACCCACGATCTGATCGCGACGGTTCGCCGCCACTACGGTCTGACGCTGCGCCTCTACTACCCGCGCCACGACCTCGTCGAAGCATGGACGAGCGAGAACGGCATCAACGCCTTCTACGAGTCGGTCGAACTGCGCAAGGGCTGCTGCCACGTGCGCAAGGTCGAACCGCTGCAACGCGCGCTCGCCGGCCAGCGGGCCTGGATCACCGGCATGCGGGCGCAGCAGGCGAGCACGCGCGACGGCCTGCCGCTGCGCAGCGTCGACACCGCCAACGGCGGGCTGGAGAAGTTCAACCCGCTCGCCGAATGGAGCGAAAGTGAGGTGTGGGCCTACATCAGGCAGCATGGCGTGCCGTACAACGCGCTGCACGACCGCTTCTACCCGAGCATCGGCTGCGCGCCGTGCACGCGCGCCGTGACCCCCGGCGAGGACGTCCGCGCCGGTCGCTGGTGGTGGGAAAATCCGGAATCGAAGGAGTGCGGCCTGCACCTCAGGCGCCTCTGAAACAGGCAGGAACAGATCAGCAATGAGTATTGCAAAGCTCGCCAGAGTCACCCTCTCGCACCTCGACTGGCTCGAGTCGGAGGCCATCCACATCATGCGCGAGGTCGCCGGCCAGTGCGGCAACCCGGTCCTCCTCTTCTCCGGCGGCAAGGATTCGATCTGCATGCTGCGTGTTGCCGAGAAGGCTTTCCGCCCGGGCCGCTTCCCCTTTCCGCTGCTGCACATCGATACCGGCCACAACTATCGCGAGGTCACCGATTTCCGCGACCGGCGCGCGGCTGAACTCGGCGAGCGCCTGATCGTTCGTTCGGTCGAGGATTCGATGGCACGCGGCACCGTCGTTCTCAAGTCGGCCGACGAACCGCGCAACAAGCACCAGTCGGTGACCCTCCTCGAAGCGATCGAGGAGTTCGGCTTCGACGCCTGCATCGGCGGCGCCCGCCGCGACGAGGAGAAGGCGCGGGCGAAGGAGCGCATCTTCTCGTTCCGCGACGAGTTCGGCCAGTGGGATCCGAAGAACCAGCGCCCGGAACTGTGGGACCTGTACAACGCGCGCAGCTTCAAGGGCGAGAACATCCGCGTCTTCCCGATCTCGAACTGGACCGAGATCGACGTCTGGCAGTACATCGAGCGCGAGAAGCTGGCGTTGCCGTCGATCTACTTTGCTCACCGGCGACCGATCGTTCGTCGCGGCGGCGGTCTGCTGCCGGTGACCGAAGTGACGCCAGCGCGCCCCGGCGAGGCGGTCGAGACGCTGCAGGTCCGCTTCCGCACGGTCGGCGACATCACCTGCACGGCGCCGGTCGAGTCGGACGCCGAGGACGTCGCCAGCATCATCGCCGAGACGGCGGTGACGACGATCACCGAGCGCGGCGCCACGCGTCTCGACGACCAGACCTCGGAAGCATCGATGGAGCAACGCAAGAAGGAAGGTTATTTCTGATGTCAGCGATCGAGAAACTCCCCGCCGAAGACATTCCCGACAACGGCCTGCTGCGCTTTCTCACCTGCGGCAGCGTCGACGACGGCAAGAGCACGCTGATCGGCCGCCTGCTCTACGACAGCAAGACGATCCTCGCCGATACCCTGCACGCCATCCAGCGCAGCTCGGCCCGCCGTGGCCTCGACATCGTCGACCTGTCGCTGCTCACCGACGGCCTGCAGGCCGAACGCGAGCAGGGAATCACGATCGACGTCGCCTACCGCTACTTCACCACCGGCACGCGCAAGTACATCATCGCCGACGCGCCGGGCCACGAGCAGTACACGCGCAACATGGTGACCGCGGCCTCCACGGCCGACCTGGCGATCATCCTCATCGACGCGCGCAAGGGCGTCCTGACGCAGACCCGGCGCCACTCCTACGTCGCCCACCTGCTCGGCATCCCGCACATCGTCGTCGCGGTGAACAAGATGGATCTGGTCGATTACGCGCAGGAAACCTTCGACCGCATCCGCAGCGACTATCTCGCCTTCGCCAACGGGCTCGGCATCGCCGACGTGCGCTTCATCCCGCTGTCGGCACTGCACGGCGACATGATCGTCGAGCGCGGCGAGCGCCTGCCGTGGTACGACGGGCCGACGCTGTTCGAGATGCTCGAGGGCGCACCGGCGATCCACAGCGAACACGACGAGAAATTCCGCTTTCCGGTGCAGTACGTCTGCCGCCCGCAGGACTCGGCGAACCCGGAACTGCACGATTATCGCGGCTTCATGGGCCGCGTCGAGTCCGGCGAGGTGCATGTCGGCGATCGGGTGACGGTCCTGCCCTCGGGTCTCGAGAGCCGCGTCCGCGACATCCAGGTGCTCGGCGAATCGCTGCCACGCGCGGTTGCCGAGCAATCGGTCAGCATCCTGCTCGAGGACGAGATCGACATCTCGCGCGGCGACATGATCGTCCGCAGCGGCGAGCTGCCGCAGGTGGGCAAGAACATCGATGCGATGCTCTGCTGGCTGTCGGAGTCGCCGCTCGACCCCCGCCGCAAGTACCTCCTGCGCCACACGACGCGCGACAGCAAGGCGATGCTCGCCGCCATCGCCTTCCGCGTCGACATCAACAGCATGCAGCAGCAGCCCGCCGAGCGGCTGCTGATGAACGACATTGCCCGCGTCAGCTTCCGGCTGGCGCAGCCGATCTTCGCCGACCCGTACAACGAAAGCCGCGGCACCGGCGCCTTCATCATCATCGACGAATCAACGAACAACACCGTCGCAGCCGGCATGATCCTGTGAATTCGGGGCCGCGCTGACGGTTGAGGCGTCCCGGCGTTTGACCTGAAGGGCGGCCACGTGGATACTGGCGGCGAGGCGACCGCATCGGGCGGCAGCCAGCGTCCGGCCACTGGCAGGCCGGGTTTTCAGGCGGGAGGATCCGTTGGCCATGGACATCCACGGCAAGCCCATCGAGGAACGAATCGACTGGCTGTTCGGTCTCGCCGACCGCCACAGCGCGATCTTTCGCAGTCCCGAGGCATGGCTGGCACGTGAACGCTACCTCGCCGAGCACCCGACGGCGATCGCCGTCCTCAAGTGCATGGACGGGCGCATCAACATCCCCGTCGCTACGAACACGCCGGTTGGCCTGCTGATGCCCTTCCGCAACCTCGGCGGCATCTTCGACCTCGGCTGGCCGCACCTCGGCGAGGTCCTGGCGCATCATGTGCAGCGCGTGGTCAGCGCCGGCCGCAACGTCGTCTTCCTCGTCACCTACCATTACTCGCAGGGGGATCCGCGCCGCGGTTGTGCCGGCTTCCAGTACGACACCGAAGCGGCGATCGCCCATACCTACGAGATCCGCCGCCAGGTCGAACACATCTTCGGCACCGATCACAGCACCGTCTATCCGCTGGTCTGCGGTTTCGAGACCGACGAGGACGCACTGGTGATCCACGGCACGGCGGGTGACCGGCTCGATCTCGCGACCCTGACCTCGGCCGACCGGGCGACGCTCGAACTCCGCCTCGCCGCCCTGCTGCCGGACATGCCGGCACGCATGCGCGCCGACCTGCTGCCGCTGCTGCATGGCAATCTCGAACACATCGAGAACGTTCGCTCGCAGATTCGCCGCAACGAGCGCCTGCTCGACATCGAGCATCGCGAATGGATGATCTGCCTCGGACGCGGCTTCGACTTCCTGCATACCCCCAACGTCGCGCTGATCATCGGCCCCTACAGTCCGAACCTCGACGTGCCGATCCGCAAGGCGGCGGGAATCATCGAGGCCAACATGCAGGCCGGCCGCATTCCGGACGACGGCTTCCTGCTCCTCGCCTCGGTACCCTACGACGAACTCGGGGTTGATCGCGCGCGTGCCGAGCTGAAGTCACGCTTCCTGTCGAACTTTGCCGCGAGTGTCATCCGCGCCGAGTTTCCCCGCCTCGGCGAGCAGATGAGCATCCGCACGGCGGTTCTCGACTGGCGCTCGCGGGCGCTCGAGGCGATCAGCGTTGGCGACTGAACGCGGCCGGCCGCCCTGGCCCCGCCGCCATCCTGGCCGCGAGCCAGCGCCTGCCCGCGCTGTCGCCGATCGTCACCACCGCGGTCGAGCCGTTTATCGCGCTCCGCACCGCTCCTCCTGCCGGCCACGTCCATGCCCTCGTCCGCACGCCTGATCTTCGGCTTCCACTCGGTCCTCGCCAAATTGCGTCATGACGCCGGCGCGGTGCGCGAGATCCACGTCGACGCGGCGCGCAACGACGCCCGCCTGCGCGATCTGCGCACGCACGCCGAATTCGCCGGGATCCGCCTGCTGCCGGTCGCTGCTGCCCGCCTCGAGGCGATGGCGCCCGGCGCCCGGCATCAGGGGGTGATCGCCATCGTCGATGCGACGCAGCGCCATCTGGCCCTGGACGATATCCTCGATACCCTCGACGAACCCGCGTTCCTGCTCGTCCTCGACGGCATCCAGGATCCGCACAATCTCGGCGCCTGCCTGCGGGTTGCCGATGCCGTCGGCGTGCACGCGGTGATCGCACCCAAGGACCGCGCCGTCGGGCTGACCCAGACGGCGGTCAAGGTGGCCAGTGGCGCAGCCGAGACGGTACCCTACATCACCGTCACCAACCTCGCCCGCAGCCTGCGCGACATCAAGGAACGCGGAATCTGGGTCGTCGGCACCGATGCCGAGGCGCCGCAGGATCTGTACGGCGCCCGCTGGCCGATTGCCTGCGCCTGGGTCCTCGGTGCCGAGGGGCAAGGCTTGCGCCGCCTGACACGCGAGACCTGCGACCAGTTGGTCAGCATTCCGATGCTCGGTTCGGTCGCCAGCCTGAACGTCTCGGTCGCCACCGGCATCTGCCTTTACGAGGCGCGGCGGCGAGTCCGCGATGCAACCGCAGGCGGGACCGATAAGGCCGCTTGAAGCCGGCGCGTCGTCAGCACGCCGGGCAACGCATCAGGTCCGGTACGAGTAGCGGTAGACGTAGCCCTTGTAACCGTAACGATAGCTCTGCCGGCTGACGTTGAGGTCGTTGAAGACGAATCCCTTGACCTGCACGCCGGCCTGGCTGAGTCGTTTCACCGCCTGCTCGAGTTCGCGAATCGGGTGCTTGCCCGCGCGCGCGATCATCAGCGTCGCGCCGACGTGACGGCCGATGATCGCCGCGTCGGAGACGGCGAGTACCGGTGGCGCATCGACGATGACGGTGTCGAACTTCGCCGCCAACTCGCCGAGCAGCACCTCGAAGCGCGGGTGCATCAGCAGCTCGGACGGATTGGGCGGGATTTGTCCGGTGGTGACGACGGTCAGCCCGCTGACGGCGGTGCTCTTGAGAACGTCGTCGAGCGAAGCCTGGCCGGCAACGTACTCGGAAATTCCGACCGCACGCTCGATGCCGAACTCCTTGTGCAGATGGCCGCGGCGCAGGTCGGCGTCTACGATGACGACGCGCTTGTCCACCTGCGCCAGGACGGCGCCGAGGTTCTTCGAAATGAAACTCTTGCCGAGTCCCGGGCTGGGGCCGGTGATCAGCAGTGAGTTGCGCTGCGCATCGAGCAAAGCGAAATGCAGGGTCGTCCGCAACCCGCGCAGGCTCTCGACGGCGTCCTCCTGCGGATGGGCCACCGCCAGCAGCTCACCGGCACCACCTGCCTGCGCCTTGCGATGCAGGTCGACCTCGAGCTTGCTGTGCGGCACCGTGGCATAGACCGGCAGACCGAGTTGCGACTCGATGACCTCGGGATCCTCGACCACCACGCGCAGCGAGCGCAAGACCCAGATGACGACCAGGCTCGCCAGCATGCCGAGCAGCAGGGCGATGCCGAGAATGGCGACCGGTTTGGCGCCGACCGGCTCGCGACCCACTGCCGCCGTGTCGATGACGCGCACGTCGCCGACCGTCCCGGCCTTCGACACGCGCAACTGCTGCGCGGTGTTCAGCAACTCGGTGTACAGCCGGTTCGAGACCTCGACATCGCGCGCCAGGCGCAGCACCGTCTGTTGCGTGTCCGGAAGGCGTGAGACTTCCGAATCAAACTGCTTGCGGCGTTCGTTGAGGCGCGCCAGCTTGCTATCCACCGCCTGGATGCGCGGATGTTCGGGGGTGAAGTTCTGCCGCAGTTCGTCGCGCTCCTGCTTCAGAAGAACGGCCGCGTTCTCGACCTCGACCAGCGATTTCAGGATGCCCTGCGTCTCGAGGCTCAGGTCGAGCGAGCCGCGACTCTGACGATAGCTGTTGTACGCACCTTCGGCGCTGTCGACCTGAGTCTTCAGCGCCGGCAACTGGGTGTCGAGGAACTTCAGCGTCTTCTCGGCCTCCGCCGAGCGGCGCTCGACGTTCTGGCGCACGTAAGTATTCATGACGTCGTCGAGAATCAGCGCAATCTGCGCCGGCTTCTGACCGACCATGCTCAGTTCGAGGACCCCCGACTTCTTGCCGCGCTCCTTGACCAAGTAGTTCCGGCGCAGATTGTCGATCGCCGTCTCGGCCGACAGCTTCTTCAGGAGAAACTGCGTCCCGGGTCGTGCCTTGAGCTGGGCGATGAACGTCGAGTAGCCCGGGCTACTGACTCGGATCCCAGCCTTGCCCTCGAGAACCAGGCGGTCATCCTCGTCCACGATCCTGAAGGCACCGTCCTCACCGGCCGTCAGCCACAGCTCGCCGTCGAGCGCCGAATCGGGTACGTCGAGCGAATCGACCTGGATCACTTCTCCCCCCCAGGCGAAGCTCGACAGCCCCAGCCAAGCGGAATTGGGTTCGTCACCCTGGTAGCGCCTGGCCACCGCGCCACCGATCAGCGGCAGGGTCCGCGGACTGGCGACGATGTCGAGTTTCAGCTTCGCCACCACCCGCCCGAGAACCATCCGCGAGCTGAGGATCTCGACCTCGGCGGAAACCGTCGTGTCTTCACCGAGCAGCGGCTCGAGGGCCTTGAAGACTCCTCCAGACCCCTTCTTTTCCTCGATCTGCAACAGACCATCCGCGCGATAGATCGGCTTGCTGACAAATACCCAACCCAGACCGAGGGCGAGCGTGCAGAGACAGATGGCAGCGATCAGCCAACGGTAGTCCATCAGGACGGCGATGATCTCGCCCAGGGCCAGGCCCTCGTCCTCGTCCTCCGACGCAAGCTGCGGCGTCGGCTGCATTGGTGGCGACGCGATCGGGATCATGCCCGAAGCACTGGCAGCAGGAGGAAATCTTGACTGGTCATTGTCCATGGTTCATCCGTCGTGGTGCTCGCACCGGCACGGCACCGGGCGACTAAACGTGGCAGGGTTGGTATACCGGAGCCGCCGGTGGCTGCCTGACATCGCGCAGGCGAGCCCTCGGACTGCTGCCGCTTCAGAGCTTGTGAATCGGCCCGCTCGCCTCACTCCTCGCCCAAGCGTTGCTGGATTCGTCTCGTCCTTCGTTCGCTCGCGGGCTGTAACGTGGCCCGCTGGCGACGATTTCTTCAAACCTTTTCCGCCCTGCCCCTACCTACTGCCGACCGCCAAAGAGCGGGTATTGCGTCTGGCTGGTCAGGTCAAGCATCGTCGCCGTTGGCAGGATGTTGGCAATCACGCGCTGCCAGCGAACGACCGGGGCCGCATCGACGTAAATGACATCACGCGGTCGCAACGGGAAACGATCGGCCAGCAACATCGCGTCCGGCAGGCGCGCGTCGAGGTGAAACAGCTCCGGCGAATCCTTGCTGTTGCCACGCATCACGTAAATCCAGCGCGGATCGGCAGTCGCCTGATTGATGTAGCCGGCATCGCTGAGGGCCTCCGCCAGCGTCGAGCGCTTCTTGTTCATCACCAGCGAACCGGGCTTGGCGATCTCGCCAAGAACGAAGATCTTGTTGTAGCTGCGGTCGGTAACGTTCACGATGTCGCCATGTTCGAGCAGCGGATTGTTCTCGGTCCGGCCGTAGTCGTACATCGACTGGACGTCGACCAGGTAGGTCGTCCCGCGGCGGGTCAGCAGAACGCGGCTGAAGTCGGCTTCCGGAGTGAAGCCGCCGGCACGGTTGACCGCGTCGAGAACCGTCATCGGCACATCGTTGACGGGCTGGATTCCCGGCTTCGCCACCTCACCGACGACATAGACCTGCTGGCTGCGGAAAGCCACCATGCGCACGTCAAGTTGCACGCGCTCGATGAACTTCGCGAGTCGCGTCGACAGAACCTCGCGCAACTCGCTGGTCGTCCTGCCGGCCGCCTTGACCACGCCGATGTAGGGGTAGAAGATCGTGCCATCCTCGGCGATGACGGTACCGGCCTGCTCGGCCGTCCGGAAGCTGCCGGCCGGGATCGTCAGTTCGGGATGGTCCCAGACGATGATCGAAATGATGTCACCTGGTCCGAGACGGTAATTGGGCACTGCCGCAGGGTCCTGACCCCGGTAGCGCGGGTCGTTCGCCGTCGCCGTCTGCGCCGAGCTGGTGCCGTCACCGGTTGGTGGCAGCGCCGACTTGAAGAGGTCGATGATCAGCTCGGCAGTGATCGGCCGGATGCGGACGTTCGCCGGCTGCAGTTGGTCGCCTTGCTGCACCGGCAGCCTGACGTCGGACTCGTCGCGATTGGTGTAGCTCTGGTTGCCTGGAATGATCGTGCACCCGGTCAGCGTGCCCAGAGCGAGGCACAACAGCACTCTTCGCCAGACTGGCCACGGATGTCGCAACAGATTCATGCCAATATCCTCATTTAATTGCCTCTTCGTCTTCTCGATCGACCCGGGACAGGCGAAGCGGTGCAGTGTACCGTCAGCAGGCGCATCGCGCAAAGAGTGCAGCAGCAACTGCGCGCCCTGTGGGTCGACTCGCCGGGAGTTCAGGTTGGCAGCCGCGGCCACCTGGAACATTGGCGAGGTTCACAGGCAGCTCCGGGTGGTGACCAGCCCCGACGAAAGGATAGTCCGCTGCAATGCGCCGGCCAGTGCGAAATCTCACACCGCGGCGTGAAAGACCGGGCAGCCGATCGACTGTTCAGCAGAGCTTGCTGACCCAGGGATCCAGCGCCTCCTCAATCAGTTGCAGCGCCTCGGCATGGGCCTCGTCGCCGCGTCTGTATGGGTCGGGGATCTCAGTCCTCGTCCAGTGCCCGATGAGAAAGGTCTTCCCACGAGCCGTCGGGTCCATTGCCACAACGGCATCGCGATGATGCTTCTCCATCACCAGAACCAGCTCCGCCCAGCGCAAGCGCTCCGGAGTCAGCTGACTGGCCCGGTGACTGCTGAGATCGACGCCACGCGCACTCATCAGCTCACGCGTGGCGTCTTCCGCCGGATGATTGACCAGTGCGCCAATCCCGGCCGAGCGTGCGTCGATCCGGCGTCCGGAGCTTGCCACCCGCTGCCGCAGCAGGTACTCCGCGGCCGGGCTGCGACAGATGTTGCCGGTGCAGACAGTGAGGATGCGACTGAACATGATGCCTACCTGCACGGAGGAGGCAGGCTGAGTTCAAAGCCGCCATGGTCGCTGCGAACGCTGTGCCGCCCTCGTTCGATCGCGTAGATCAGCGTGCTGCGCAACTGGCGACGGTCGCCCCCGTCGCTGCGTCTGCCGACCGCACCCGCAGTGTCGAAAGCCGACGGCAATCCGCCATCGTCAACACGGGACAGCAGCAGGCGGATATCGAGCCCATGCCTGCTGGCCAGCCGCCGGCGCATCCGCACCACATCCCGCCGGACAGCGCCAATCAGATGCTCGTCGCCAATGTTCGGAACGTGCACCACACAGTACACCCTGCGCCCTTGCGCATCCTCCCGGTCGCTTTCGAAGACGCTCAACTGGTAGTCGTAGCGGCCACTGAGCCCCTGCGCGATCAGGCCAAGCAGTTGCGGGCAGCTTTCCCGGCGCACGTAGCCGACGAAGATGCCACGCACCTATGCCGATGGCAGGCCAAGGCGCCGATTCAGCCACTGCAACCACGGAACCAGCCGCCACGGCCGCGCGATGACCAGGAAATAGACGGCGAAAACGCCGATGAACAGCCAGAACATCAGGTACTCGGGAACCCGCAGCCACAGGCCACCGACACCGATCAGCGCAAAGACGAACTGCATCAGCACGGCCACGGCGACGACATCACAGACGCGGAAGCCTGCCCGGACCAACAGGTGATGCAGATGGTGGCGATCGGCCCGAAAAGGCGACTTGCCAAGCCAGATGCGCCGCAGCATGACGCCGACGGTGTCCATCAAGGGCAACGCGAACACCCACAAGGCAGTGACCGGGGTCATCACTGCCGCCTCGCCACCCTGCGACAGGGCGATCAGCAGCCAAGCAAAGACGAAACCGAGCAGCATGCTGCCGTTGTCGCCGAGAAAGACTCGCGCGCGGGCATTTCCCGGGTAGCGCAGGTTGAAGAACAGGAAGCCCACAACGCCACCCATCAAGGCCACGGCCACCAGGAGGTAGGCAGAGTTGCCGCCTCCTTGGGAGATGACGGCAATGAACGCCAGGCTGACGAGACTCACCGAGCCAGAAAGCCCGTCGATCCCGTCGATCATGTTGACCGCGTTGATCAGGCCGATGGTCGCGAAAACGGTGATCGGCACGCCGAGCCAGCCGAGCTCGACCGCAACTCCCGGCAACAGTTCACCGAGCGAAGCCAACTCCACGCCGCCGACGGCCACCATCGACAGCGCGACGAGAGCCTGCACGACGAACCTCGGCTTGAACCCCAGGTGCCAGAGATCGTCGGCCAGACCGGTCAGGAACATGCACACGGCCCCGAGCAGCAAGGTCAGCAAGGCCACGGGTGTCGGCCCGCCGGGAAGAAGGTCGCGGAGGGTGAACGCGAGCGCGAGCACAGCGATGAGGCCGAAGCCGCCGACGAACGGCGTGCTCACGGCATGCTGCTTGTGGCCGCCGGGACGATCCATCGCCCCGAAGCGGCCAGCCAGCGCAATGCTGAAACGGATGACCACACCCGAGACCAGGGCGCAGAGGCCAAACAGTACAGCGTATTCCAAAGGCCACCTCCGCGGTGAACAGTTCAAGGCCCCAGACCCTGCCCCATGGCCGACGATCCCACACTGCGGGACTCATCGCCCGCAGAGCCCTTTCGGGCTCTGCGGGCACACCCCCAAGCGGCGCTTGCGCGCCGAGAAGCTCTCTCGCAGCGCGCGCGTCAGGCGCGGCGGCGACGCCCGAGGAAAACGCCGACCAAGCCCAAGCCCAGCAGCGCCAGTGACTCGGGTTCGGGGATCGTCACGTTGTAGTTGGCAGGGAAGGAGACGCCGTCGGGACCGATCACGCCGCTTGGCGTGGCGACAAAACCGAACAGGTAATCGCAGACACCGCCAAGGCAGACATGAACGACCTCGCTTGCCTGGTAAGGCGACTGACCAGGCGCCCTGTTGGGTAGATCACCCCCGAGTGCCGCCTCCAAGAGCCTCTCGACGTCGAGAAAACCCGCTATGCCGACATTGACTTCGTGCCCATCGATGTAGACGTAGTTGATGTTCGGGTCGCTCAACCTCTGCCACAACCCAGGCCCGGCTTGGTCGGGCACGATGGCGTCAACCAGATCCTCTGTTTGTTGAGCCGACAGACTCAGCCCACTCGCAGACGCGAAGGCCGAGACATAGCGGTAACCAAAGGCCTTGTTGTTGTTACCCCAGTCGCCATACTGCAGACTCCGCAGCTCGATCGGCTTGCCACCCACGTTACCGCTCATGGTGGTCAGGGAACCCAACTTGCCGAGTTCCACGTTGCCGCCCGGCCCGGTGTTCGACACCGCAGGCTGGCTGGGATAGTTCGCCGGCAGCAAGTTGGCGTTGCCACTCGCGTCGTCCAGCGCAGCCTGCGCATTTCCCGTCGTCGAGGCGACCTTGGTGAGGGGCCAAGCGGGAGGATTCGGGGTACTGAACGGCGGACTGGCCGGATCCAGATACACCGCGTAGGTTCCCGTGATGCTACCGATCGACATGCCGATCTGGGCCGCCGAAGCGCCGGTCGACGCTGCCAGCGCCATGACGGCCAGGGCTATTTTGGTCCTGCTACGAAATACACTCATCGTTAACTCCTTCACTTCGGTCACCAGCCCCCTGCTCGGAACACCGGTGGATGAGGGTTTATGTGGGCTTCACAAGTCTTGGCTTCAAGGGGCTGTGAAAGTCCACCCCCGCCCCTCAGCAAAACCTGCAACTTACCAAGCAATATCCGTGCCTGAAAAAAAAATCCTTTTTGAAGCAGAATGTTGAAAATATCACACTGCCTTCGGACAGATGCGTTGTAAGAAATTCCGACAGCCCCTCCCGGCCCACCAACGCCCGAACCTGCCAGTTCTCCTGCAGCGCATCAGGGCCGGCAGCCAGCCGACGCCTGCCAGATGGACGACTTCAGTATAGCAGCGGCGACCATCATCCACCGTCCCGGGCAGCGACGCACAGCGAGCAACAGCACCGCGCACGGCGCCGGCCGCAAACCGCGTCCCGTGCCAGCGAGGCGTGCCTCGATCGCCGAACGCGCACACCGCAGGTCGCTTGCGCAAGCGAATTGACGACCACCGGCCGGCTCGCTATCCTGCCCGCATGGCCTTCGATGAAGTCGATCGACCGCAGCACCACCGACCCTGGCCGAAGTCGGCCACCGGCCTGAGAGTCGGGCCCCCAAAGCCGGGCCTGTGATACAAGGGAATCTGCCCTGCGGGCGATCTGCGGCATCGACCGCCGGCTCGCCACTCACTCATCCACTCTTGCCATGTCTCGTCGCTCGCTCCTTCGTGCCGCCCTGCCCGGCCTTCTGGCGACATCTCCTTTGAGGCCTTTCAGGCAGATGACGAGGTTGCTGTAGAACAGACCCCGAGTTCGCGCGCGCTGGCAGGTGCGTTCGCAGCATCGCTGCTGCTCCATGCCGTCGTCCTCTTCTACCCGGAGGAGGAGGCGGTGCCACGACCCATCGCCTCGACACGCTTCGAAGCGCGGCTGTCATCGGTCCCGCAAGCGGCAGCGCCGGCCACCCTGCCGCGCCCGCCGGCAACGGCCAAGCCGCCACCGCGTGCAAGCGCGCGGTCGGCACACAAGCCACCGCGCCCGCTCACCGTGCCGACCCCGACGCGGCCAGGCGCGCACGCCGACGCTCGCCGCTGGACCCCGAGCGAGAAGCAGGAGATGCAACGTTTCCTCGACGAACTCGAGGCGCAAGCGAGGACGGCTCCCAAGCCGTCGCTGGCGCAGCGCTCGCTGGCGCAGGCAGCGGAACTCGGCCGGCAGCAGGCGCGGCGCGACGAACAGGGACTCGCCATGCTCGACCGGCGGCCCGACACCCCGCCCCCCGACCCGTTCAGCCTCGACCTCTACCTCGACGGAGTCGTCAAGCGGCTCAACCGGAGTGCCGCCTTCGTCCGCAACGACCCGCGCAGCCGCGGCGTCAAAGCGGCCGCAGTCCAGTTCCGGATCAACCCCAACGGCAGCCTGAAATCGTTTGCCGTCCTCAACGCCGGCGACCAGCAGGACGAGATCGCGTTCATCAGATCGGTGGTCGAGCGGTCGATCCCGTTCGCCGCCTTTCCGCCGGACATCGACCGCGCCGCGCGCTCGCTCGGCGTGACGATCTGCATCCAGCCGGGCCGGGCCGGCGGCTTCGGCTTCACCCGCCTGCCCGATGGCCGCGCCTGCTGATCCCGGGCGGGAGTCGCGCGCGGTTACCGCGGATCGCCAGTCACCGCTCGTTCAGCCGAACAGACCGCGCTCCTCGATGAAGGCAATGATCTCCGCCAGCCCCTCCCCGGTCTTCATGTTGCTGAAAACGAAGGGGCGATCGCCGCGCATCTTGCGGCTGTCGCGCGCCATCACCTCGAGCGAGGCGCCGACCAGCGGCGCGAGATCGGTCTTGTTGATCACCAGCAGGTCGGAACGGGTGATCCCCGGCCCCCCCTTGCGCGGGATCTTGTCGCCGGCGGCGACATCGATGACGTAGAGCGTCAGGTCGGAGAGTTCGGGGCTGAAGGTCGCGGCGAGGTTGTCGCCCCCCGATTCGACCAGGACGATCTCGATGTCCGGGAACGCCGTCGTCAGTCGCGCGACGGCTTCAAGGTTGATCGAGGCGTCCTCGCGGATCGCGGTGTGCGGGCAGCCGCCGGTCTCGACGCCGAGAATCCGTTCCTGCGGCAACGCCGCGTGCTGCACCAGGAACTTCGCGTCCTCGGCAGTGTAGATGTCGTTGGTCACCACGCCGAGGCTGTACTTCTCGCGCAGGGCGAGACACAGCGCCAGGGTGAGTGCGGTCTTGCCGGAGCCGACCGGACCGCCGATGCCGATGCGCAGTGCGGGTCGTCTGTTCATCCGCGGTTCGCTTTCCATCATGATCGAAAAAGTCGTGAATACTGCGTTTCGTGCAGGCTCGACGCCAGCGCGAGCCCGGGGGCGAAGTTGCTCCATTCCGCTTCGGGGAGTACCAGCGCCCGTTGCACGATGGCCGGAATGCGGCCACCGAGCTGCAGCAGCGCCCGCTGCCCGGCGGTCTGGCCGAGGGGCACGGCCTTCAGTGCCGCCAGCACCTGGTTCTCGCACCACGACCAGAGATAGGCCGCCAGCGAGTCGGCCAGCGGGATCTGCCAGGCTGCCGCGGCGAGCGCCCAGCCGGTCGGAAAAGCCGTCTCCGGCAGCGCATCGAGAGCCGGCGGCACGGTGAAATCATCCAGGTCGTGCAACAGGCGGCGCAGCGAGTAGCCCATCTGCAGCGTCTCGGCACGCAGCTCGGACGACTCGCGGCTGGCCAGGAAGTCGTCGTTCAGACGCGTCACTTCGCCCAGGTCCGCGGCGATCCACGCGCGCTGCAGGCAGGCGGTCAGCGGTGCTTCGAAGCGGCCGATGCCCTCCTCGAGCAAGCCGCCGATCCACTCCCCGGCAGTCGCCTGGTCATGCACCAGCCGCGACTCGACCGCCCACTCGAGACCCTGCGAATAGGTGTAGGCCCCGACCGGCAACGCCGGGCTGGCGAGTTGCAGCAGCCGGGTCAGTGCCAGGCTCATTTGAACTCGTGGATCTTCGCCGGCGAGCGCTGCGGCCCGTGACCCGGATCGTGCGCATCGACCACCCGCCGAGCTTTGGTCGGCCGGTAGTCGCGGCCAGGCGCAGGCGCCGCACCATGGCCGTGCGCCGCGCCGTAGGCCCCGCCCTCGGGATCGAACGGCGCCACCACCGCGCTGACGGAACAACCCAGACGCCGCAGCATATCGCCCAGCACGTGGTCAGGCTGCAGGCGGAGGAACCCGTCGCCGAGCTGTACCGGCACGTGCCGGTTGCCCAGGTGATAGGCGGCACGGATCAACTGCAAGCTGTCGCGGGCGCGAACTTCGAGCAGCTCTTCAGGCGCCGCGGCGACCTCGACGACCCGTCCATCGCCGGCCAGCAGCCGGTCGCCATGCCGCAGCACGGTGCCCGCCGGAAGGACATAGCCCATCTCCTCGCCGCCGACCAGCCTGACGCGATGCCGGCTCCGACAACGGGCGTCGTAGGGCAGCACCAGATGATCGCTGACCGGCGCATCGGCGGCAGCAAAGGATTCGGCAAAAAGCATGTGCCGCTCAGAACAGGAAGTAGCGCTGCGCCAGCGGCAGCACGCTCGCCGGCTCGCAGACCAGCAGTTCGCCGTCGGCGCGAACGGCGTAGGTCTCCGGATCGACCTCGATCTTCGGCGTCGCGCCGTTGTGCACCATGTCCGCCTTGCCGATTCCCCGCGTCCCGCACACCGCGACCAGCGGCTTGCGGAGCTGCAGTGCGGCGATCGCCGGGCTGGCCAGTGCCGCCTGCGAGACGAAGATCACCGAGGTCTGCAGCGCATTGCCGAAGGATCCGAACATCGGCCGGTAATGCACCGGTTGCGGCGTCGGAATCGACGCATTGGCATCACCCATGGCGGCGGCGGCGATCATGCCGCCCTTGAGGATCAGCGACGGCTTGACGCCGAAGAAAGCCGGCTTCCAGAGCACCAGGTCGGCCAGCTTGCCGACTTCGATCGAGCCGACGAGATGGCTGATGCCGTGCGTGATCGCCGGATTGATCGTGTACTTGGCAAGGTAGCGCTTGACGCGGAAGTTGTCGTGCCGCTGCGGACCAGCGCCGGGAGACGCCAGTGGACCGCGCTGCAGCTTCATCTTGTGCGCCGTCTGCCAGGTGCGGATGATCACCTCGCCTACCCGGCCCATCGCCTGCGAGTCGGACGACATCATCGACAGTGCCCCGAGGTCGTGCAGGATGTCCTCGGCAGCGATCGTCTCGCGCCGGATGCGGCTCTCGGCAAAGGCGACATCCTCGGCGATCGCCGGGTCCAGGTGGTGACAGACCATCAACATGTCGAGGTGCTCGTCGACGGTATTCACCGTATACGGCCGCGTCGGGTTGGTCGACGACGGCAGGACGTTGGCTTCGCCGACGGCGCGCAGGATGTCCGGTGCGTGCCCGCCGCCGGCCCCTTCGGTATGGAAGGTGTGGATCGTCCGTCCCCTGAAGGCAGCCAGGGTCGTTTCGACGAAACCCGACTCGTTGAGCGTGTCGGTGTGGATCGCCACCTGTACGTCCATCTCGTCGGCGACCGACAGGCAGTTGTCGATCGCCGCCGGCGTCGTTCCCCAGTCCTCGTGCAGCTTGAGGCCGATCGCCCCGGCGCGCACCTGCTCGCGCAGCGGTTCGGGCAGCGAGACGTTGCCCTTGCCGAAGAAGCCGAGGTTCATCGGGAACGCCTCGGCGGCCTGCAGCATGCGCTGGATGTGCCAAGGTCCCGGCGTGCAGGTCGTCGCGTAGGTGCCGGTGGCGGGCCCGGTGCCGCCGCCGAGCATCGTCGTCACGCCCGACATCAGCGCCTCCTCGATCTGCTGCGGGCAGATGAAGTGGATGTGGCTGTCGATTCCGCCGGCAGTGACGATCATCCCTTCGCCGGCGATGATCTCGGTGCCGCCACCGATGTTGATCGTCACGCCGGGCTGGATGTCCGGGTTGCCGGCCTTGCCGATGGCGGCAATCCGGCCTTCCTTGAGGGCGATGTCGGCCTTGACGATTCCCCAGTGGTCGACGATCAGTGCATTGGTGATCACCGTGTCGGCGACTTCCGCCGCCGGCTTCTGGCCCTGGCCCATGCCGTCGCGGATGACCTTGCCACCGCCGAACTTGACCTCGTCGCCATGAACGGTGAGATCCTGCTCGACCTCGATCCACAGCTCGGTGTCGGCGAGGCGGACGCGGTCGCCGACCGTCGGCCCGAACATTTCGGCATAGGCCTGGCGCGAGATGCGGACGCTCATTCGAGGGCTCCCATGACGCTGGCGGTGAAGCCGTAAACCCGCCGCTCGCCGGCGAGCGCGACGAGCTGCACGCTGCGCGTCTGCCCCGGCTCGAAACGCACCGCCGTGCCGGCGGCGATGTCGAGCCGGAAGCCGCGCGCGGCGACGCGATCGAAGCAGAGCGCGGCGTTGGTCTCGGCGAAGTGGTAGTGCGAGCCGACCTGGATCGGTCGGTCACCGGTGTTGGCAACGGCCAGCCGGATCGTCTCGCGACCGGCGTTGAGTTCGATCTCACCGGGCTCGATGAGCATTTCTCCGGGAATCATGCCGGACCTCCTCAGACGATCGGGTGGTGGACGGTGACCAGCTTGGTCCCGTCGGGAAAGGTGGCTTCGACCTGGATGTCGTGGATCATCTCGGGAACGCCCTCCATGACCTCGTCGCGCGAAAGAAGGGTCGTGCCGTGGTGCATCAGTTCGGCCACCGTCCGCCCGTCACGCGCACCCTCGATGATCGCCGAGCTGATCAGCGCCACCGCTTCCGGGTAATTGAGCCGCAGGCCGCGTGCGCGGCGCCGCTCGGCAAGCAGCGCGGCGGTGAACAGCAGCAGCTTGTCCTTCTCTCTCGGCGTCAGTTCCATTGCTTCCTCTCAACAAGATCAGGTACTCCAGATGCGCGGCGGCACCGCCTCCCGGGCCAGAGCCAGCGGCCGCAACCGCCGCCAGACCTCGGTCAGCCACTCCCTGGCAGGCTCGCCCGCCGGTCCGAGACAGCGCGCGACGAGCACGCCGGGCAGCGCCGTGACGCCGGCGCGCAAGCCGGCGGTGAGCGGCACGGCGCGGCACGCCGCCAGCCATTCCGGCTCGACCGGGCGGCCGGCGAGGAGCAGCGTCCCGCTCACCGGCAGGCCGCCGAGGCCGGCGGCGGCATCGAGCCACGGCGAACCGCCGCGCAGGCTGCCACGTTCGACCCACAGCGGCCGCCCGGACTGCTCGATGCGCGTCGACAGTGCGAGCCGACCCTGGCTGAAACGCTCGCCGGAGGCCGTTCGCCCGAGGCAGAGGATTTCCCAGCCACAGTAAACGGCGCCAGCGGCGAGATCGACCCGCGTCTGCATCCCCGCCTCGGCGCCGTCGAAGACGATCGTCTCCTGCGGCAGCCACTCGACGGCGGCGCCGGCGGCAATCTCGACGCGCAAGCACTGGCTCGCCTGCCGGCCACCCGAACGATACCACTTGCCGGCACCCGGCGTCGTCAGCAACGCGTGCGCTCCCGCCGCCGCGGCCACCGCGATGTCCAGGGTGTCGCCGCCAACGATCCCGCCCGGCGGATGGAGAATGATCGCCTGGCAGACCTCCGGCCCTTCCGGGTAGAGCGCCTTCTGCACGCGCAACGGCCCGCGGTGGGCGCAGGTCGTGAGCGCAGTACGCCCCGCCCGGCGCGCAAACCCCAGCATCAGTGACGCCTGCCAGCCCGCCCGTGCCGCTTCCTCTGCTGCCTGCTGTGCAACGGCAACGCGCTGCTGGTCTGCCGTCAAACAGCCAGGGCCGCCAGCACCCCGTCCTTTTCCATGTCTTCGCCCCGCCCGCGCATGATGATCTCGCCGCGCTCCATGACCAGGTACTGGTCGGCCAGCGAACGCGCGAAATCGTAATACTGCTCGACGAGCAGGATGGCCATCTCGCCGCTCGCCGCCAGCGAACGGATGGCGCGCTCGATGTCCTTGATGATCGATGGCTGGATGCCCTCGGTCGGCTCGTCGAGGATCAGGAGCTTCGGCCCCATCGCCAGCGCGCGGCCGATCGCCAGTAGCTGCTGCTGGCCGCCCGACAGGTCGCCGCCACGCCGGCGCAGCATCTGCCGCAGGACCGGGAACATCTCGAAGATGCGCTCGGGAACGCGCGTGCCGCCGGGGCAGGTCGCCAGCCCCATGAGGAGGTTCTCCTGCACCGTCAGGCGGGGAAAGATCTCCCGTCCCTGCGGCACGTAGCCGATGCCGGCGCGGACGCGCTGATGCGACGGCGCACGCGTCAGATCGCGGCCGGCGAACTCGATCGTCCCGCCTTTCGTCGGCACCAGGCCCATCAGCGACTTCAGCAGGGTCGACTTGCCGACGCCGTTGCGCCCGAGGATCGCCGTCACCTTGCCGGCCTCGGCGCTGAAGCTGAGGTTGCGCAGGATATGGCTGCCGCCGTAGTACTGGTTCAGATTGCTGATCTGCAACATCTCGCGCTAACGCCCCAGGTAGACTTCGATCACCCGCTGGTCGGCCTGGACTTCCTCCAGACTGCCTTCGGCGAGCACACTGCCTTCATGCAACACCGTCACCTTGCCACCAAGCTGCTTGACGAAAGCCATGTCGTGCTCGACGACGACCAGCGAATGCCTGCCGGCGAGCGACAGGAACAGCTCGCCGGTCCGCTCGGTCTCCTCGTCGGTCATGCCGGCGACCGGCTCGTCGAGCAGCAGCAGCTTCGGCTCCTGCATCAGCAGCATGCCGATCTCCAGCCACTGCTTCTGCCCATGCGAGAGCAGGCCGGCCAGCCGGTCGGCGTCGGTCGCGAGGCGGATCAACTGCAGCGTCTCGGCGATGCGGTCGCCAGCCGCCGAGTCGAGCGTCGCGAACAGGCTGCGCCAGACCCGCTTGTCGGTCTTCATCGCCAGTTCGAGATTCTCGAACACCGTGTGGTTCTCGAAGATCGTCGGCTTCTGGAACTTGCGGCCGATACCCATGTGGGCGATTTCGGGTTCGGAGAGCCGTGTCAGGTCGATCGTCTGGCCGAAGAAGACCGTCCCCTCGTCGGGTCGCGTCTTGCCGGTGATGACGTCCATCATCGTCGTCTTACCGGCGCCGTTGGGGCCGATGATGCAGCGCAGCTCGCCGGCGTCGATCGTCAGCGACAGCTTGTTGAGCGCACGAAAACCGTCGAAACTGACCGTGATGTCCTCGAGATAGAGGATGACCTTGTGCGAGAGATCGAGCTGGCCCGGCTTGAGGATGTGGCCGAGCTCGGCGGTGCCGCTGTCCCAGTCCGGGTTGTCGCCGTTCGGTGCCGGCAGGTCGGCGGCGTTCATGCCCCCACTCCCTTCGCCACCGCTGCGGCCGGCCCGTCGGCAGTCGCGCCGGCGCCCCGCCCGCGGGCGCGCAGACGCGACCAGAGGCCGACCACACCCTGTGGCAGGTAGAGCGTGGCGACGATGAACAGCGTCCCGAGAAAGAAGAGCCAGTACTCGGGGAAGCTGACGGTGAACCAGCTCTTCGCCAGATTGACCAGGAAGGCGCCGATCACCGGCCCGATCAGCGTGCCGCGACCGCCGACGGCAACCCAGATGGCGATCTCGATCGAATTGCCGACCGACATCTCCGACGGGTTGATGATCCCCACCTGCGGCACGTAGAGGGCGCCGGCGACGGCACAGAGCATGGCCGACAGCGTCCACACGAAGAGCTTGTACCAGAGCGGGTTGTAGCCGATGAACATGACCCGCGACTCGGCATCGCGGATCGCCGTCAGGACGCGGCCGAACTTCGAGCGCACGAGGTAGCGCGCCAGCAGCAGGGTGCCGATCAGCGCCAGCGCCGACAATGCGAAGAGGACGACACGCGTTTCCGGTGCGGTGATCGGATGGCCGAGAATGCGTTTGAAGTCGGTGAAGCCATTGTTGCCACCGAAACCGGTTTCGTTGCGGAAGAAGAGCAGCATCGCCGCGTAGGTCAGCGCCTGCGTGATGATCGAGAAGTAGACCCCCTTGATGCGCGAGCGGAAGGCGAAGTAGCCGAAGACGAAGGCGATCAGCGCCGGCACGACGAGCACCAGCAGCACCGCCCAGAGGAAGCTGTCGCTGCCGATCCAGAACCAGGGCAGTTCCTTCCAGTCGAGGAAGACCATGAAATCGGGCAGATCGGACTGATAACTGCCGTCGCGGCCGATCTGCCGCATCAGGTACATGCCGAAACCGTAACCGCCGAGGGCGAAGAAGAGGCCGTGCCCGAGCGAGAGAATCCCGCCATAGCCCCAGATGAGGTCCATGGCGACGGCGACGATCGCGTAGCAGAGGATCTTGCCGACCAGCGTGATGAACCAGGTCGACAGGTGCAGCGGGTGGTCGGCGGGCAGCACGAGGTGCATGATCGGCACGGCGATCAGTGCGAAGGCGGCAAACACGCCGACCATCCCCCAGCTGCGGGCGTCGAAGCTGTTCCCAAGGCGGACGATGAACGGCGTGCGTGCAGGCGAAGGGCTCATGATCCTTGGTTCCCCGGTCAGGATTCGACGAAACGGCCCTTGAGGGCGAACAGGCCCTGCGGGCGCTTCTGGATGAAGACGATGATGATGACGAGGACGACGATCTTGGCGACGACGGCGCCCGTCCAGCCTTCGAGGAACTTGGTGAACACGCCGAGACCGAGCGCCGCCCAGACGGCACCGGCGAGCTGACCGACACCACCGAGGACGACGACCATGAACGAGTCGACGATGTAGCCCTGCCCCATGTCGGGGCCGACGTTGGCGATCTGCGACAGCGCGACGCCGCCGAGGCCGGCGATACCGGCGCCGAGGCCGAAGGCGAGGGTGTCGACGCGGCCGGTGGGAACACCGACGCAGCCGGCCATCGGCCGGTTCTGCGTCACCGCGCGGACGAACATGCCGAGCCGCGAGAGGTTGAGGATGGCCCACATGGCGACCAGAACGGCGATCGAGAAGGCGACGATGATGATCCGGTTCCACGGCAGCATCAGGTTCGGCAGCAGTTCGATGCCGCCAGCCATCCAGCTCGGGTTGGCGACCTCGACATTCTGCGCGCCGAACAGCGTGCGTGCCACCTGCATCAGGAAGAGCGAGATGCCCCAGGTGGCGAGCAGCGTCTCCAGCGGCCGGCCATAGAGGTGGCGGATGACGATCCGCTCCATCAGCACGCCGACCAGCGCCGCGCTGAGAAAGCCGACCGGGATCGCCGCCAGCAGATACCAGTCGAGCGCCGCCGGCAGGTGGGCGCGAAAGACGCTCTGCATCGCCCAGGCCGAGTAGGCGCCGACCATCAGCAGTTCGCCGTGCGCCATGTTGATCACGCCCATGACGCCGTAGGTGATCGCCAGCCCGAGTGCCGCCAGCAGCAGGATCGAACCGAGCGACAGGCCGGTGAAGGCGCGGCCGAGGTTGTCGGCCCACGCCAGCCGCTCCTCGATCGAGCGGATCGAAGTGCCGGCGGCGGCACGCACGGCGCTGTCGGTTTCGACCCAGGTGTCGCCGCGCTTCTCGGTCAGCGACAGCAGGAGCTGGCGGACGCGCGGATCGCTGCTCTCGCCGAGCGTGCGCACCGCGTCCAGGCGAACGCCGGCGTCGCTCGCGCCGAGGCTCGCCTGCGCCCGCGCGAGCTGCAGCCGGGAGCGGATCTCGGCATCCTGTTCCACCGCCAGTGCGCGCTCGAGCAGGGGCAGCATCTTCGCGTCGGCGTTCTGGTTGACTTCCTGCGCCGCCTGCCAGCGCACCGCACGCTCGGCCGAGAACAGCCGCAGTGCCGCCAGGGCCGACGCCAGTTCGCGCCGCACCCGGTTGTTGATGCCGATCGTCTCGACGCCGGCCGGCGGCGGCGTCAGCTCGCGGTTGCTGGCGGCGTCGAAGACGCGACCGCCTTCGCCCAGCACCACCACGCGCTCGCCGGCGAGCGCCAGCGAGTCCTCGGCCATCGCCTTCAGCACCGGCTGCGCCTCTTCCGGCGCCGCCTCGACCAGCGCCAGGATGGCGGCGATGCGTCGATCCGAGTCGTCGTCGGCGAGCGGCTTGAGCAACTCCGGATCGATCGCCGCCTGCGCGCAGGAGATGCCCAGCAGGCAGACGGCCAGCAATACTCGCAACTTGTGCATGCTTTCTCCCTCGTGCCGACCCCGCGCCGAGCGAAGCCGGAGCGGGGACAGCCCGCGCGCCGCCGCAGCGGCGCGCGCGATGCCGATGCTTACTTGCCTTCCGGCTGATCCTTCTTCTTGTCGTTACCCGGGATGTACGGACTCCACGGCTGCGCGCGGACCGGCCCCGGCGTCTTCCAGACGACGTTGAACTGCCCGTCCGCCTTGATCTCGCCGATGAACACCGGCTTGTGCAGATGGTGGTTCTTCTCGTCCATCTTGATCGTGAATCCCGACGGCGCCTTGAAGGTCTGCCCCGCCATCGCCGCGATCACCTTGTCGACGTCGGTCGATTTCGCCTTCTCGACCGCCTGCTTCCACATGTAGACACCGACGTAGGTCGCTTCCATCGGATCGTTGGTGACCGCCTTGTCGGCGTTCGGCAGCTTCTGCTTGACCGCCCAGGCGCGGTACAGCTTGGTGAACTTGTCGTTCTCCGGGTTCTTCAGCGACATGAAGTAGTTCCACGACGCCAGGTGGCCGACCAGGGGCTTGGTGTCGACGCCACGCAACTCTTCCTCGCCGACCGAGAAGGCGACGACCGGCACGTCGGTCGCCTTGATGCCGGCGTTGCCGAGTTCCTTGTAGAACGGCACGTTCGAGTCGCCATTGATGGTCGAGACGACGGCCGTCTTCTTGCCTTCGCTGGAGAACTTCTTGATCTTGGCGATGATCGTCTGGTAGTCGCTGTGCCCGAAGGGCGTGTATTCCTCCATGATGTCGGCGTCGGCGACACCCTTCGACTTCAGGAAGGCACGCAGGATCTTGTTCGTCGTCCGCGGATAGACGTAGTCGGTGCCGAGCAGCACGAAGCGCTTGGCCTCACCGCCGTCCTTGCTCATCAGGTACTCGACCGCCGGAATCGCCTGCTGGTTTGGCGCCGCACCGGTGTAGAAGACGTTGTACTCGAGTTCCTCGCCTTCGTACTGCACCGGATAGAAGAGCAGGCCGTTGAGTTCCTTGTAGACCGGCAGCACCGACTTGCGCGACACCGAGGTCCAGCAGCCGAAGGTCACCGCCACCTTGTCCTTGCTCAGCAGCTGGCGTGCCTTTTCGGCGAACAGCGGCCAGTTCGACGCCGGATCGACGACCACCGGCTCGAGCTTCCTGCCGAGCACGCCGCCCTTGCTGTTGATCTCGTCGATCGCCATCAGCACGGTCTCCTTGAGCGCCGTCTCCGAAATCGCCATGGTGCCGGAAAGCGAATGCAGAACACCGACCTTGATCGTTTCGGCGGCGAGAGCGCCGAACGAGTTGAGCCCGAAAGCGGCGGTGACCGCGACCGCCGAAATCGTCTTCATGAAATTGCGACGTACCATCTGTCAGCTCCTCGAGTGTTGTGGGATCGGGAAGAAGTCTTCCTCGGGGAGGGACAAAGCAAGGTCCGTGCCACTTTCGATACGGCCATCGGAAACACCATGAAAACAGCGTCCTGCGGTCATCTGGCGAGGCGCACGGCGGCCTGCACGTGCGCTGCCGCACCAGGTTGGGGCGTGCGCCGGTCGCGAGCACCATGATGGAGGGGAGCCGCGGCGTCAGCGCGTTCGGCGGTCGCCGACAAGGGTCCTGGCATTGGTCGCGCCGGTCGGCGCCCGCGTTCGTTGCCGGCAATGGCAGGCTTGCAGCCGGGGTTCGCCGCGCGCTATAGTCTCGCCGCGAATGGGAGAGCGCGGCACTGCCGTCGCCGAAGGCGCAATCCACCCGGAAACGCTCAGGCAAAAGGACCGTTCGTGCAATGAACTCTGGAGAGCGGCGCCCGCTTCGGCGAGGCGCCCACCGATGGGGCCAGGACGACCGTGCTGCTGCGTGTCGGCCAGACAATCTCTCAGGTACATGGACAGAGGGGTGGACTCGACGCGAGTTCGCCCCTTTTCCGCTTCTGGAATCCACCTCAACACCTTCCTGTTACGGATTGATACGATGCAGAAAACCGTCCTGAACGAAGAGCACCGTCGGCGCGGCGCGCGAATGGTCGATTTTGGTGGCTGGGAGATGCCGCTCCACTACGGTTCGCAGATCGAGGAACATCATGCCGTGCGCCGCGATGCCGGCATGTTCGACGTCTCGCACATGTGCGCCGTCGATGTGCGCGGCAGCGATGCGCGCGCCTTCCTGCGGCGGCTGTTGGCCAACAACGTCGACCGCCTGCAACTGCATGGCAGGGCCCTCTACAGCACGATGCTCAACGAGGCCGGCGGCGTCATCGACGACCTCATCGTCTACCACCTCGCCGACAATGACTTCCGCGTCGTCATCAACGCCGCGACTGCCGCCAACGACCTGCGCTGGATGACTGCCCGCCGCGACGAGTGGGGCCTGGCGGTGACGATCGGCGCGCGCCGGGAAGGCGCAGACGCGCTCGCCATGATTGCCGTGCAGGGTCCACAGGCGCGGCAGAAGGTCTGGCAGGCGCTGCCCGAATGCCAGTCGGCCAGCGCCGCCCTGAAGCCCTTCTTCGCCGCCAGCGTCGGTGACCACCTGATCGCCAGCACCGGCTATACCGGCGAGGACGGCTACGAAATCACGCTGCCCGCGGCGCAGGCCGTCATGCTGTGGAACCGTCTTGCCGATGCAGGAGCCCGGCCCTGTGGTCTCGGTGCGCGCGATACGCTGCGCCTTGAGGCGGGAATGAATCTCTATGGCCAGGACATGGACGAAAGCGTCTCGCCGCTGGACGCCGGCCTGGCATGGACCGTCGACCTCGCTTCGCCGCGCGACTTCGTCGGCAAGGCGGCGTTGCTGGCAAGACCGCAGCAGCACCGCTTCCTCGGCCTGCTCCTCCTCGACCGCGGCGTGTTGCGCGCCCATCAGCAGGTCGAGAGCGCGCACGGCCGGGGAGAAATCACCAGCGGCAGCTTCTCGCCGACGCTGCAGCAGTCGATCGCCCTCGCTCGCCTGCCGCTGGCTGCGGCGGTCGGCGACACCGTCCAGGTCGGCGTACGCGACAGGCTGCTGGCAGCCCGCGTCGTCAAGCCCTGCTTCGTCAGGAATGGCAGCATCCTCGTTTGATCCCGACCTGGCCAGCGGCCAGCCCCGCGTCAACTCATCAGGAGAGAAAGTGAACATCCCGACCGACCTCAAGTACACCCGCAGCCACGAATGGGTCCGCCTGGAAGCCGACGGCACGATCCGCATCGGCATCACAGATCATGCGCAGGAACTGCTCGGTGACCTCGTCTTCATCGAGCTGCCCGAGCCGGGGCGCGAACTCGCTGCCGAACAGGAAGCCGCCGTCGTCGAATCGGTCAAGGCGGCGGCCGACGTCTACGCGCCGCTGGCGGGCAGCGTCATCGAAAACAACCAGGCACTCGCCGATGCACCCGAACTGGTCAACCAGGACGCCTACGCTGCCTGGCTGTTCCGCATGCGCCCGGCTGCCGTCAACGACCTCGACAGCCTGCTCGACGCGGCCGCCTACCAAGAGATCGTTGCCGCCGCCTAGGCACCCCGCGAACCACCGGAAGACACCATGGATGCCACGCCTCCCTCGCCGCCGCTGGCGGCCCTCGAACAGCGCGACGACTTTGCCGGCCGCCACATCGGCCCCAACGCCGGAGAAATCGCCAGCATGCTGGCGACCATCGGCGTTGCCAGCCTCGGCGAACTCATCGCCCAGACGCTGCCGGCGGCGATCCGGCTCGCCGCGCCGCTGCCGCTCGCCGGGCCCCGCACCGAGATCGAGGCACTCGCCGCGCTGAAGGCAATCGCCAGCCGCAACCGCCGGCGGCATTCGCTGATCGGCATGGGCTATGCCGACAGCGTGACGCCAGCGGTCGTCCTGCGCAACCTGCTCGAGAACCCCGGCTGGTACACCGCCTATACGCCCTACCAGGCGGAACTCGCGCAGGGGCGGCTGGAGGCGCTGCTCAATTACCAGCAGATGGTGATCGACCTCACCGGCCTCGAACTCGCCAATGCTTCGCTGCTCGACGAAGCGACCGCGGCCGCCGAAGCGATGAGCATGGCCCGCCGTGTCAGCAAGTCGGCGTCGCAACGCTTCTTCGTGGACGCAGCGTGCTTTCCGCAGACCGCCGACGTGCTGCGGACGCGCGCCGCCTTCTTCGGCTTCGAACTGGTCTTCGGCGCCGCCTCGGAAGCAGCGCAGGTGGAGGTTTTCGGCGCGCTCTTCCAGTACCCGGACGATGCCGGCGAGGTCGCCGACCTCGCTCCGCAGATCGCCGCCGTCAAGGCACGCGGCGGCGTCGTCGCCGTCGCCTCCGACCTGATGGCGCTGGTGCTGCTGCGCTCGCCCGGCGAGATGGGCGCCGACATCGCGCTCGGTTCGGCGCAGCGCTTTGGCGTCCCGCTCGGTTTTGGCGGCCCGCACGCCGCGTTCTTTGCCACCCGCGACGAGTACAAGCGCGCCGTCCCCGGCCGCATCATCGGCGTCTCGGTCGATGCGCGCGGCAAGCGGGCGCTGCGCATGGCGCTGCAGACCCGCGAACAGCACATCCGGCGCGAAAAGGCCAATTCGAACATCTGCACCTCGCAGGTGTTGCTCGCCAACATCGCCGGCATGTACGCCGTCTACCACGGCCCACAGGGACTGCGCAGCATCGCCGGCCGCATCCACCGCCTCGCCGCCCTGCTCGCGGAAGGCTTGCGGCAGGCGGGGATCGAGCTGAGCAGCAGGCACTTCTTCGACACCGTTCGCCTACGCCTTGCCGGCCGCGCGTCCGCAGTGGTCACGGCCGCCGCCGACGCCGGCTACAACCTGCGATTGCTGTCGGCCGACGCACTGGCGATCGCCATCAACGAGAAGACGACGCGTGCCGACATCGGCGCGCTGATCCGGCTGATCGCCGGCGTCGATGCCGACCTCGAAGTGCTCGACGAGCAGATTCGCCGTGCCGACCCGTTCCTGCCGGCGTCGCTGCTGCGCCAGGACGCCATCCTGACGCACCCGGTGTTCAACACCCACCATACCGAGCACCAGATGCTGCGCTATCTGAAGAAGCTGCAGAGCCGCGATCTGGCGCTCGACCATTCGATGATCTCGCTCGGCTCGTGCACCATGAAGCTCAACGCCAGCAGCGAGATGATCCCGATCACCTGGCCGGAGTTCAGCGACATCCACCCCTTCGCGCCGCTCGATCAGGCGCAGGGCTACCTGCGGATGATCGCCGACCTGGAAGCCTGGCTGCGGGCGATCACCGGGTTCGACGCCATTTGCCTGCAACCGAACTCGGGCGCGCAGGGCGAGTACGCCGGTCTGGTGGCGATTGCCCGCTATCACGCCAGCCGCGGCGAAAGCCGGCGCAACGTCTGCCTGATCCCGAAATCGGCGCACGGCACCAACCCCGCCACGGCCCAGATGTGCGGCATGCGGGTGGTGGTGGTGGACTGCGACGACTCCGGCAACATCGATGTCGCCGACCTGGCGGCGAAGACGGCCCAGCATGCCCCCAACCTCGCCTGCCTGATGATCACCTATCCGTCGACGCACGGCGTCTTCGAGGAAGCGATCCGCGACATCTGCGCCATCGTGCACCAGCATGGTGGCCAGGTCTACATGGATGGCGCCAACCTCAACGCGCAGGTCGGACTGACCTCGCCGGCACTGATCGGCGCCGACGTCAGCCACATGAACCTGCACAAGACCTTCTGCATCCCGCATGGCGGCGGCGGCCCGGGCATGGGGCCGATCGGTCTCAAGGCACACCTGGCGCCGTTCATGGCGAACCACTGCGTGCAGCCGGTCGCCGGGCCGCACCAGGGCCAGGGGGCGGTTGCCGCGGCGCCGTGGGGCTCGGCCTCGATCCTGCCGATCTCCTGGATGTACATCGCGATGATGGGCGGCAGCGGACTGACGCGGGCCACCGAAGTGGCGATCCTCAACGCCAACTACATCGGCACGCGACTGCAACGACATTACCCGGTTCTTTACACCGGCAGCAACGGCCGCGTCGCGCACGAGTGCATCCTCGACATCCGCCCGCTCAAGGCGGCCACCGGCGTTTCCGAGATCGACATCGCCAAGCGCCTGATGGACTACGGATTTCACGCACCGACGGTCAGCTTCCCGGTGGCCGGAACGATGATGGTCGAACCGACCGAATCCGAAGCGAAGGACGAACTCGATCGCTTCATCGCGGCGATGATCAGCATCCGCAACGAGATCCGGCAGATCGAGGCCGGCCACTGGCCGGCGGATGACAACCCGCTGAAGCGCGCGCCGCACACGCAGGCGGACATCGTCGACGAGGCGTGGCAGCGACCCTACAGCCGCCAGCAGGCCGCCTTTCCGCTGCCCTGGGTGGCGGACAACAAGTTCTGGCCGAGCGTCAATCGCGTCGACGACGTCTACGGCGACCGCCACCTGTTCTGCTCCTGCGTCCCGGTCGACGAATCCGACGAATCCGACGAATCCGATGAATCCGATGAATCCGATGAATCCGGGGGATCCGGGCAATCCGACCCGGTCAACCACACAGAGAGGGCGACTCCATGAGCGCATCCATCCACGAGTTCACCGCCGAGCGCCTTGCCGGCGGGACGCAGTCGCTGGCCGACTACGCCGACAAGGTCCTGCTGATCGTCAACACCGCCAGCCAGTGCGGCTTCACGCCACAGTACGCCGGCCTCGAAGCACTCTACGAGCGCTACCGGGAGCGCGGCCTGGTCGTCCTCGGTTTTCCCTGCAACCAGTTCGGTGCCCAGGAGCCGGGTGATGCCGGCGAAATCGCCAGCTTCTGCGCGAAGAACTTCGGTGTCAGCTTCCCGATGTTCGCCCGGATCGAGGTCAATGGCGACCATGCGCACCCGCTCTACCAGCATCTCAAGAAGGCCGCACCCGGCCTGCTTGGTAGCGAGGCGATCAAGTGGAACTTCACCAAGTTCCTCGTCGATCGGACGGGCGAAGTCGTGCAGCGCTACGCGCCGGCAACCACACCGGACAGCATCGCGCGCGACATCGAGGAACTGCTGTGAGCCGCTGCCGCCGGCTGGCTCGTGGCGACGCCCGGCGACAGCCGCTGGCGCGCCCGCGCCTGGCTGCGGCCGCCGCAGCGCATGCACCTGGCTGACACGACGACCGGATCGGTGCCGATGCGGACTCCCGACCTCAGCGCGATGCTGCGCTGGCCGAACGTCCCCGCCTGCTACGGCTGGCTGTCGCTCGATCGCCGCGGCCGCTGGCGCCTGCGCGGCGAGACGCTCACGCATCGGGGCCTCATCGACTTCCTCAACCGGCAGTATGGATGCGACCAGAGCGGCAACCATTTCGTCCAGAACGGCCCGCAGCGCGTCTATGTCGACCTCGAGTACACCCCCTGGGTGCTGCACCTGGGGGCCACCGGCGAGCTCGAGACGCACGTCGGCACGCCGGTCGAAAAGATTCGCGGCGCCGCCATCGACGAGGAGGGGAACCTGCTGCTGGAAACGGCCGACGGCATCGCGCTCGTCTGCGACCGCGACCTTCCTGCGCTGCATGGCTGCCTGCTGCTGGCGAACGGCATGCCGGCCGACGACGCCAGCGTGCTCGCCGCCATGCACTCAGTGGACGGCGAGGGCAGCCCGCTGACACTGTCGTGGCGAGGGGCACGGGTGCCGGTGCGCTCGCTCCGCCGTGCCGACGTCGCGCGACGCCATGGCTTCGTCGCCTCACCGCAGCCGGCGGCAGCCGAGGAGCGGCATTGAACCCGCGGCAACTCGCCCTCGACGCCCTGCTGCTCGCTGACCCGGCGGCGAAGTGCGCCGCCGTCGACGCCATCGCGCTGCCTGCCGGCGAGCAGACGCCGGCCGACCCGGACAGCAGCCGGCTGCTCTCCGAGGCCCTTCCCGGCCGCAACGCGCGCCCGGTGCTGGTCGCGCCGGCGCAACTGGCGCAGCGACCGGTGAACAGTCGCGCGGGACGTGCCGCACTGTTTCATTCGCTGGCGCACATCGAGCTGAACGCCATCAACCTGGCGCTCGATGCCGTCTGGCGCTTCGGCGGCCTGCCCGGCGACTTCTACCGCGACTGGATCGGCGTCGCGCGCGAGGAGTCGCAGCATTTCCAGTTGCTGCACGGCCACCTGCAGACGATGGGTTTCTCCTACGGCGACTTCCCGGCGCACGACGGGCTCTGGGAAATGGCCGAGAGGACCCGCGACGACCTGCTGGCGCGGCTCGCGCTCGTGCCGCGAGTCCTCGAAGCGCGCGGCCTCGACGCCGCGCCGCTGATTCGCGACAGGCTCCGGCGTGCCGGCGACGAGCCGGGGGCAGCGCTGCTCGACCTCATCCTGCGCGACGAAGTGGCGCATGTGCGCATCGGCAACCGCTGGTACCGCTGGCTGTGCGAGCGCCACGGCCGCGACCCGCTGGCCTGCCAGGCCGAACTCGCCCGACGTTTTCGGGCACCGCGCCCGCGCGGCCCCTTCAACCTGGACGCCCGGCGTGCTGCCGGCTTCGACGAGCAGGAACTGGCGGCCCTGCAGGGCGGATAGGTGTTGCGGGCCCGGCCCAGGGCCCGCCATAGCGACGGCGCCGATGCAGCGATCATCGGCGCCAACCCTTGATCAACGTACGACCGGCGGCGTGCCGTCGGCGCTCCACTACAGCGAGTCCTGTCATGCGCTATCAGGTTTTCATGGAAGAAGAGGAAGGGGCCGACGGCTCCGGTGATCTTGCCCGCTTCGACAGTCTGGAGGAAGTATGGGAGTTCATCGGCAAGCATCTGCCGACCGGCGTCTACAGCGATCGCCGCCTGGTCTGGGTCAAGGACCGCGAAGCCGACGGCGAAGTGTCGTTCTCGGTCACAAACGAACTCTGGGCAGAACACTGCGAGACGCCGCTTGCCTTCGCGCGCTGCTTCAAGATGTTCCTCGACTTCCGGCACCCCTAGGCGTGCGGGTACCGGCTGCCGAACGGCGAGCGGCCGGCTTCGGGACGCGCCGGCATTGCCGCCCGACCGACTCCGGCCTGCCGGCGACGACCGGGCTTTCGTCACGTCGCCAGCCGCCGTGCTAGGCACGCCACGCCCATCCGCCCGCCTGGCGCTGCTGCTGACGACCCTGGTGGCCCTCGGGCCGCTATCGACCGATCTCTACCTGCCGGCTCTGCCGACGCTCGCCAGGGTTTTCGCCAGCGATGCAGCCGGGGTGCAACTGACGCTGTCGGTGTTTCTCGCCGGCTTCGCCTGCGGGCAGATCTTCTACGGCCCGCTGTCCGACCGCTACGGGCGCCGCCCGGCGCTGCTCGGCGGACTCGCGCTCTACTGTCTCGGCTCGCTCGGCTGCATCTTCGCCCCCGACATCGCGACGCTGATCGGTGCGCGCTTCGTGCAGGCGCTCGGTGCCTGTGCCGGGCCGGTGATCGGACGCGCGATCGTGCGCGACATCTGGGGCGGCAGCGAGTCGGCCCGCATCATCGCCTACATGGGCAGCGCGATGGCCATCGCACCGCTCGTCGGGCCGACCCTGGGCGGCTTCCTGACCGTCCTCTTCGGCTGGCAGTCGAACTTCGTGCTCCTGCTGCTGATCGCCGGCGGACAACTGCTGGTGGTCGCGCGCACGCTCGGCGAGAGCAATCTCCGGCGTGACCCGGGAGCCACCAGCCCGCGGCAGATGCTCGCCAACTTCGCCGGACTGCTGGCCAACCGGGCCTACCTCGGCTACCTGCTCACCTTCTCCTTCTCCTACAGCGCGCTCTTCGCGTTCATTTCGGCGTCGTCGTTCGTCCTCGCCGAGCGGCACGGGCTGACGCCGCAGATCTACGGCATCTGCTTCGGCAGTGTCGTCGCCGGTTACCTGCTCGGCTCGCTGATTTCGGGGCGGCTGGTACGACGGCTCGGCAGCGACCGCCTGCTTCTGATCGGTGCCTGGGTCGGTGCCGTCGCGGGTCTCGGCATGGCGCTGCTCGAGTTTAGCGGCGTGCACACGCTGGCCGCCATCCTGGTACCGATGTTCTTCTGCACCATGGCAACCGGCCTTGTCATGCCGAACGCGATCGCCCGCGCCCTCGCCCCCTACCCCGACATGGCTGGCTCGGCGTCGGCGCTGATGGGCTTCGTCCAGATGACGGTGGCTGCACTGGTGGGAATCGCCGTCGGCCACGGGCTGTCGTCCGGTGGCGCGGCACTGGCGACAGCGGTGGCGATCTGCACCCTGCTCGCCCCCGCCTCCTGGCACCTGCTGCTGCGCCGTAGCCGTTGACCCCGCGGCCGACGCACTGGGGGAACCGGGCGCCGCGACCGCGGTGGCGGCAGCGCGGAGCCCGTTGCTTCGGAAGCCGGACCCTTGCCGTTGCCACGCGGCACTTCGACGCAGAACCCGCGAGATAGTCAGGGTCACGATAGCGACCCTGTCCAGTGCAACTCAACCATCCGGCCACGATTCCAACGCCTTGACGGCGCAGCCAGGGTGTATATTCTTACGCTCCGTCTTACCCGACCGACTACTCGCCATGGAAACCGTCAAGCTTTCGACCAAGGGCCAGATCGTCATCCCCAAGGGCATCCGCGACATTCACCATCTCTCGCCGGGCACCGAATTCGCCATCAGCTTCGTCGGCGAGGAAATCCGGCTCAAGCCCCTGCCCGCGTTCCCCCCCGCCAGCGTCGCCGACGGCCTGGGTTTCCTGGCGCAGGCTGGCCAGCCCTCGCTGAGTGAAGCCGAGACCGAAGCCGCCATTACCGCCCAGTTACTGGCCGATGACGAGGCCACGAAAGGATGATCGCCCTCGACACCAACCTCCTGGCCCGCTACCTGCTGAACGACGACAAGCCCCAGGCCCGAGCGGCGGCGCGGCTACTGTCCGGCAAGGAAGACTGCACCGCTCCTCCCACCGTGCTGCTGGAACTAGCCTGGGTGCTCAAGGCGAATGGTTGCAGCCGGGAGGACATTGCCCGGGGCTTGCGGCTGCTGTTCGGTCTGCCCAACTTCCGCCCCCTGCAGTTCGAAGCCGTCTGCCGCGCGCTCCATTGGTTCGATCGGGGCATGGACTTCGGCGACGCACTGCACTTGGCACTCTCGGCACCGGCCAGCCGCTTCGCCACCTTCGACAAATCCTTCGCACGCCAAGCCCAAGCCCAGGGCGCGAGCGCGGAAGTCATTTTGATTGGCGAGGGTTGATGACTTTGCGCAGCCATATCGAGGCGATGGGCGGCGAGCTGCATGTGGTGGCGCGTTTTCCGGATGGTGCCGAGAAGATCACCGACTTTGCCGATCTGGGCGACAACACAGCAGCCTAACACCTCATCCCTGGCCCGGGCCCGGATCGCGCTGCCGACGCGCCAGGGTACGCAGGAGCGTGTCGAGGACATCATCGAGATGTTGGCCGACATCCTCGGCGAGAAAGCGCAGCACGACATAGCCGTTCTCCTGCAGCAACGCATCCTTGCGGCGGTCGCGGCGGTAGGCTTCGCGGTCGGCCAGGTGTTGCGGGCCATCGATTTCCACCGCCACCCGCGCCTCAGCCGCGAGCAGATCGACCTCCATTGCGCCACGCCCGTCGAAAGGAATCGGCAATTCGACGTTGAGACGAAACTTCCCGGCGGTGTCGGGAAGCGTCTGCAAGCGCCGGTAGAGGAAGGCTTCGCTGGCACTGCGCGCTCGCTCGACACCGGTCGCCCCCGGCTTGAACATGCAAGCGGCGTCCACGAACAGCTCGCCGAGCGGCGCGTCCACCCCGTCGCGCAGCAGGCGCTGGACGCTGGCGGCATAATCGCGCTTCCATTCCCCCTCGACCGGAAGCGGGACCTCCGGCGGCCAGCCGGGCACCGCGCTGGCCGGCAGCAGAATGGTGTACCCGACCGCTTCGTAGCCCTTGCAGCGCCGGTCGAACATCCGCGCCAGCATCGGCACATTGAGGTCGGCGTAGTCGTAGATGCGAACCTCCCGCTTGCTGTCGTGCAGGCGATGCAGACGGCCGGCATACTGGGCAATCGTTCCGCGCCACGAAACCGGCAGCGTCAGGAACAGGGTGTCGAGACGGGCGTCGTCGAATCCCTCGCCGAGGTAGCCGCCGGTCGCCAGGACGACCCGTTCTTCGCTCTCCGGGATGGCCACCAGTCGCGCGCGCGTATCCTGCAATTGCTTCCTGCCCATGCCGCCGCGCAGGACCACCAGGTGGCGCACGATCGGCGACAGTCGCTCGGCCAGTTGTTCGAGATGACCGGTTCGTTCCGTCAACACGACCGGCGAACGTCCCTCGCGAACTGCCGCCACGACGTCATCGACGATCAGTCGATTGCGCCTGTCGTCGGCGATCAGCGCCTCGTAAAGATCATGGAACTGGACGCGCCGATCGGGGTCCACGGCGGCGGGCGGACGGAATGCCGTCGGCCGCACCCAGACGTTGTGGGTGAACGGTCGCTCGGCTGCCTGTTCGCGCGCACGGACTCGATGGCGGACCGGTCCGCACTGCATGAAGACGATCGGGTGATGCCCGTCCTTGCGGGTCACGGTCGCCGACAGGCCGAGGACATACCTGGCCCTCGCTCGCCGGACCAACTGCTCGAAGCTCGATGCCGGCAGGTGATGGCACTCGTCCACGACCAGATGCCCGTATTCCCCGACACGGTCATCGACGACGCCCTTGCGGACGAGGCTCTGGATCAGCGCCACGTCGAGCGTGCCGTTTGGCCTGTTGCGGCCGCCGCCGATGCGGCCGATGGCCCTGGCGGGCAATCCCAGGAAGCTTGCCAGCCGTTCGACCCACTGCTCCAACAGTTGCTGGCGGTGCACGAGCACCAGCGTGCTGACGCCGCGCCTGGCGATCAGCCACGCCGCGACAACGGTCTTGCCGAAGGCGGTGGTCGCCGCGAGAACTCCCTGGTCGTGGCCGGCCAGGGCTTGGGCGGCGACTGCCTGCTGCGGCCGCAAGGCGCCCTGGAACGTGACGCCCAGCGGCACGCCGGGGTGGCGCTCGTCGCGCAGAATGCACTCGATCCCGAGGCTGCCGAGCAGATCCTGGATTTCGTCCAGGCAGCCGCGTGGCAGACCGATATGCAGCGGATGTTCCTCGGCGCAGCAGATCACCCGTGGTTTGCCGAAGGTCGGGAGGCGCATCGCCTGCGCCCGGTAGAACTCCGGATTCTGGAACGCCGCCAGCCGCAGCAGGCGATTGCGCAAGGCGGCTGGCAACCGCTCCCTGGCAAGGTAGATCTCGTTGCCGAGGATCAGCTCCAGTCGTTCGGGCAAAGGCCCGACGATCGGCGATTCGGCTCGGCGGCGCGAGGGCGGCGCGGTCCACGGTTCTGCGTCGCATTCCTGGTCTTCGTCGAGCACGGGAAAGCGAACACCGACGATGCGGCCGCTTTGCTCGGCGGCGCGGACGATGGACTCGGCTTGCGCACGGCCGATCCTTTGCAGGGTCGACAGAAACGCCCACTGGTCCGGCCAGGGAAGCAACCCTTCGTCAAGGAACACGCTGTCGTCACTCGCCCGCGGCCGTTTCTGCAGCGGCAACGCGATCAGGTTGCCGAAGCCGCCCTTGGGCAGGGTGTCCTGGTTCGGAAAGAAACGGTCGTACGAATCCAGCCCGATCTCTGGTCGCCGTTCCATCGTCTCGGTCAGGATGTGCGCACCGAGTTTCCTCGCCAGGACCGCCGGCAGGGCCTCGCCGAAGAACAACCACAGGTGGCCGCCGTTGCCCGAGCGCGATCGCTCGACCGCGGCCGGCAGCCCAAGTTGTCGACAGGTCTCGCGAACGGCGCCAATGTCGGCACGCCAGCCCTCCTTGTCGAAGTCGACGGCAAGAAAGAAGCAGGTCTCATCGAGAAGCATCGGGTAAACGCCGATGACGAACTCGCGACCACGGTCGTCGTGGCCGGAAAGATGCTGGCGAATGGTTTCGTCGGTCAGTGGCAGGAACCGCCGACTCGGGCAGTCCTGGCACCTGACCGCCCGTTTGTCGCACAGACCACGCGCCCACTCGTTGGCACAGGCGGGACTGTAACCAGTCTTGCCGGTGCGCAGACTTGCGAAACGGCGCGCATAGAGGTCGTCCCGCCCCCGGAAGAGCGACCGGAACAGGGCGATCTTGGTGTCTACGGTCGAGTGCTGCGAGACTCCGGCATCGGCGCTCATTGGATGGAACGGACAGCCTTGGACATTGGACAACCCTGACGAGTATAGGTGGCCGGCTCGCTGGTGGTCAATCCGGAGTGTCGTTTGGTGTCGGGAAAGGATCGATGGGACCTCGGAACCTCGCCCAGCAGGGTCCTTCGTAGCGTTGCACCACCGAAGCATGGGCAATCCACCGGCGACTGACGACCGCACGACCCCTGATGGATGCGTCAGTGGCGATCCGGCCTGGATCCGGTTGCTTGCGGCAGACGCGCCCGCCCACCGCCATTTCACCGTAAGATAGCTCGGGGATGGCGATTCGTGACCGGGCGGCCCCGCCCGCCGCCGGCGAATCGTCGAACGACCATCATTCGCATCCGGGGTAGAACAGCTTGCTCGCCAGAGAAACGACACCCAGTGCCATCGTCAGGTATCTCGATGAGTACGTCATCGGCCAGGATGAGGCCAAGAAGGTCCTCGCCGTCGCGGTCTATTCGCACTACCGCAAGATCGCCACGCTGCGCAATGACCAGGGGGCGATCGCCAAGAGCAACGTGCTCCTCGTCGGACCCTCGGGGACCGGCAAGACGCTGCTCTGCGACACGCTGTCGCGCATGCTGAAGGTACCTTTCGTCACCGCCGACGCAACCTCGCTGGCGCAGACCAAGTACGCCAACGAAGAGATCGAGGCGGCACTGCAGCGTCTGCTCGACAAGGCCGATGGCAACATCGAGGACGCCCAGCAGGGGATCATCTTCATCGACGAGATCGACAAGCTGCGGAGCTCGAACGCGGCCGCCGGGAGCAGTTCGGGCGAGAGCGTGCAGCATGCGCTGTTGAAGATCATGGAGGGCTCGCCGGTCAAGCTGAAGGACAACCGCTACATCGACACCGCCAACATCCTGTTCATCTGCGGCGGCGCTTTCGTCGGTCTCGAGAACATCATGACGAGAACGCACGGCTTCGGCTTCATCGCCACCTCGGCCGACGACAACCAGAACATCCTCGACCGGCTCAACAAGCGCGTCAAGCCGACCGACCTCTTCGAGTTCGGGCTGATCCCCGAGTTCACCGGCCGGCTGCCGGTGATCGCCCGGCTGCACGAGCTGAGCAAGCCGATGCTGGTGCGCATCATGAGCACGGCGAAGAACTCGATCTACCGCCAGTACATCGCGATCTTCCGCGACGAAGGGGTCGAACTGAGCATCGGCCCGCGCGTCTTCGAGCAGATCGCCGAACTCGCGCTCGAGTACAAGACTGGCGCGCGCAGCCTGCGTGGCATCTTCGAGGAACTGATCACGCCGATCCTCTACCTGATACCGGACAACCCGGAGATCTGCAAGGTTGAAATCTCCTCATTGTTTGAAGACGCCCGCTATTTCCGGCGCAAGTGACGACCGCCCGGTCGCTGTCGGCGCCAGGCGCTGGCCGGGCGCGCGCGCTGCCGCCGCCGCGGCGCTGCGCGTCGCCGCCCTCTGCATCGTTTCCTATCTGCTCGCCTGCACGGGAATCGCCATGTTCCAGAACCATCTGCTCTACTTCCCGCAGCGCGCCAGCGTTGGCGAAATGACCGCCGACGGGCTCGCCCCCTGGCCGAGCGCCGATGACTTCCGCGGCCTGCTTGCCGAGCCGTCCACTCCGGCGCGCGCGACGGCGATCGTCTTCCATGGCAATGCCGGGCATGCCGGCCACCGCCAGTTCTACAGTGACGCCCTGGTGCCGCTCGGCCTGCGCGTCATCCTCGCCGAGTATCCGGCCTACGGGCCGCGCACCGGCGATCTCGGTGAGGCGAGCCTGGTGGCCGACGCCGAACGGACGATCGCGCTCGCGCACGACCGTTACGGCGGACCGCTGCTGATCATTGGCGAATCGCTCGGGGCCGGCGTGGCAGCGGCAGCCAGTCCGCGCCAGCGTGAAGCGGTCAGCGGCCTGCTGCTGATCACGCCATGGGACAGGCTGGAAAACGTCGCCAGCCACCACTACCCGCTGCTGCCGGTCAGGCTGCTGCTGCGCGACCGCTACGACAGCAGCCACCATCTCGCCGGCCTGCAGCGGCCCGTTCTGGTCGCCATCGCCGCCGACGACCGGATCGTCCCCGCCCGCTTCGGACGGGCGCTGTACGATGGGCTGCCGCAACCCAAGCGCCTGGCGCTGATCGATGGCGCCGACCACAACGACTGGTTCTATCGGCTCGACGCGAACTGGTGGCGCCAGGCGATCGCCTTTCTCCTCACTGCGGCCGATTGATCCCGGCGCCGGCGTCGTGCCGCAGTCGCGAGCGGTCCACGCCGCCGCGGCGTCGCCCCGCGGGCGAAACAACGACCGCTCAGCGCCGCTTCCTGGCCGCCATCATCTCTTCGTGCAGCGTCCTCCTCGCCGGCCGCAGCGGCGTTCGGCTCTGCGTCCATCCCGATTGACGCGGCGGCGTCAGCAGCCGCATCCGGGTCGCCAGCCAGCCGAAGGCACGGTAGAGCAGCGGCCTGGTGTACAGCGCTGCCCAACCTGCCCAGATGGCGTCCATGACGAGACTGCGCGCCGCCCCCTGGCCGAGCAGCGGCTGCTGCCCGACGCGCGCGTCGTGCTGCGCTTCGCCGCGCAACCGGACCAGCAGGTCGGGAATCGGGATACGCACCGGGCAGACCTCGCCACAGGCGCCACAGAGGCTGGAAGCGGTCGGCAGGACGTGCGTCGCAGCCAGGCCGAGCAGGTGCGGCGAGATGATCTCGCCGATCGGGCCCGGATAGGTCGCGCCATAGGCATGGCCTCCGATGCGCGTGTAGACCGGACAATGGTTCATGCAGGCGCCGCAGCGGATGCACTGCAGGGTGGCGCGCAATTGCTCGTCCGCGTAGGCCTGGGTGCGACCGTTGTCGACCAGCACCAGGTGGACTTCGCGCGGGCCATCCTTCTCGCCCGGCTTGCGCGGCCCGCTGATCAGGTTGAAGTAGGTGGTGATCGCCTGTCCGGTCGCCGAGCGGGTCAGAAGCGCGAACAGCGGTGGCACGTGCTCGAGCTTCTCGACGACCTTCTCGATGCCGGTGATGGCGATGTGCACGTCCGGCACCGTCGTGCACATGCGACCGTTGCCCTCGTTCTCGACCAGGCACAGCGTGCCGGTCTCGGCGACCGCGAAGTTGACCCCCGAGAGACCGATCTCGGCCGCCATGAACTTCTCGCGCAGAACCGCCCGGCCAATGCCGATCAACTCGTCGACCGACTCCGTGTAGCTGGCACCCGGCACCTTGTCGGCGAACAGGCGGGCGATCTGCTCCTTCGTCTTGTGGATCGCTGGCATGATGATGTGCGACGGCTTCTCGCCATCGAGCTGGACGATGTATTCGCCCATGTCGCTTTCGAGCGCCTCCATGCCGGCATCGGCCATGGCATGATTGAGTTCGATCTCCTCGCTGACCATCGACTTGCCCTTGACCATCAGTTTCGTCGCATGCCGGCGGGCGATGTCGATGATGATCCCGTTTGCCTCGGCGGGGGTTTCGGCCCAGTGCACGCGGATGCCGTTCTCGGTTAGCCGGCGCTCAAGCAACTCGAGCAGCTCCGGCAAGCGCGCCAGACTGTACTTGCGGATGTGCTCGGCGAGCGCGCGCTGACGCTCGAAGGCCGCCAGATCGGGAAACTGCGCCGCCCGCTTGCCGATCAGGAAATCCATCGCGCCACGAAAACTGCGGCGCAGATGCTCGTCGGCAACCGCCGCCGCAGCACGCTCGCGGAACTCGCTGGCGGGAACGAAGTTGAGTGGCTGTGCATTCATGGCAGTTCCTCCTCGTCGAGCAGCAGGACGATCAGCTCCTTCGGTCCATGCGCACCGTAAGCCAGCGTCACCTGGATGTCGGCGGTCTTCGACGGCCCCGAGACGAGCAGCGCATTGGTCGGCAGGTTGCCGCTCCACTCCTGCGCGCTGATCGCCGCCAGCAGGTTGGCATGGATCTGGTCGGCGTCGAGGAGCGCGAAATGGATCGGCGGCACCAGCGACATCAGGCGTGGCTCGCTGGCGTCCGGCCAGATGATCAGCGTGCCGGTCTCGGCGATGCCGCCGCGGGTCGAGGTCAGGCTGGCGTCGACGTCGCGGAAGAGTTCGGCCTTCCACTCCTCGACCGGCCGGTCGTAGGCGCGCAGGCCAGCGATGCCGCTGCCGGCGAGCAGCGCGGCGTGCCGATCGCCATGCAGCAGCGAGCGCACCCCCTTCGCCAGGCACAGCGCACGCAGCTTGGCCGGCCAGTTGCTGCGGCTGGCCCGGACGACCTCGCCGTGCCAGAAAGCCATCTTTTCGCAGAACAGCCGGATCCGCTCGCCGCGATCGCCGGCTCCTGCCGCAGCGGTGAGAGCCGCCTGCTGGCCCCAGACGTCGGGCGGCAACGGTAGCGGTCCCTGTGGCGCCTGCCGCAATCGCTGCAGGATGTTGTCACGCGCGCTCACCGCGCTTCTCCGGCATCCGCGCCGCAGCGCTGCCAGAGAAAGCTGGCCAGGTGCTGCCCCTGCAGGCTGCCTCCCCGCTTCTGCAGCGTATGGTTGAGATTGAGCATGCAGCCACAGTCGGCGGAAATGAAGGTCGTCGCTCCCGTCTCCTGCAGCGCATCGACCTTGTCGCCAGCCATTGCCCCCGAGATCGCCGGATGCTTGAGCGAAAAGGTGCCACCGAAGCCGCAGCATTCCGCTTCGTGGGCATGCACCACGACATCGACCGCCGGCAACTGGTCGAGCAGCGCGCGCGCGTGCAGGTGGGTGCCCATCTCGCGGCGAGCGGCGCACGATGTATGCAGGGCGACGCGCTCGCGCGGCCCGTGGTCGCTGAGGCGGACCCGCGCCACCTCGAGCAGGAACTCCGACAGCTCGAACACGCGATCGGCGAGTGCCTGCGCCTCGGCCTGCAGGAGCGCGTCATCGGCGAACATCTTCGGATAGTGGTGGCGCATCGTGCCGGCGCAGGAACCCGAAGGGACGATCACCGGCCACGGCTCGGGAAACAGCCGCAACTGGGCGAGTGCCACCGCGCGCGCCTGGTCGGGGAAGCCGCTGCTGTGCGCCGGTTGCCCGCAGCAGGTCTGGTCGGCGGGAAAAAGCACCTCGATCCCTTCCCGCTCGAGCAAGCGGACGGCGTCGAGGCCAGCCTGCGGACAGAACAGATCGATCAGACAGGTTCCGAAAAGGTACACCCTGGCCGGCTTCTCGGGATACCGGCGGCGCTCAGTCCCATCCATGGCACGCTCCTGCGCAAAGTTTGAACCGCAAGTGGTAAGACCACTTTCGTTAACTTACGGTTGCTCCGACACTTTGTCAATCCTTGCCGATCCTTGCCGTGTGCGGGCAAGTCGCCTTGAATCCAAGCCAAGGGGCCGCCGCTGCGGAGGCCGCCGCAGTCCCGAGCGCAGGCGTTGCCGGTCACGATCCCGCGATGGGAAACTGGTCAGACCACCGTATTCCTGCGACAATCCGCCCCGGACGATCCGAGGACGCCAACGAATGACCTACAGCAAACTCAGACTGCCGCGGATTCCCGATGCCGTCGCGCATCAGCTCGAGACGCGCATCATCGAGGGCTCGCTGAAGCCTGGCGACCGCCTGCCGGCCGAACGGGAACTGGCGCTCGAGCTCGGCGTCTCGCGTCCCTCACTGCGCGAGGCGATCAAGCAACTCGTCTCACGCGGGCTGCTGCTGAGTCGCCATGGCGGCGGCACCTTCGTCACCGATCGGCTGACGACGAGCTTCAGCGATCCCTGGCAGCAGTTGCTCGCACAGCACCCGTTCCTGCACGATGACGTACTCGAATTCCGCCACCTGCTGGAAGCGTCCGCCGCCTCTCTGGCGGCACAGCGGGCGACGGACAGCGATCTGCAACGTCTCGAACAGGCGTACCAGCGCCTCGACGCGGCGTACGCCGGCAGCGACCGCAGCGCACAGGTGGCTGCCGACGTCGCCTTCCACCTGACGATCGCCGAATCGACGCACAACGCCGTCTTCGCCCACCTGCTGGCAAGCATCCTGCGCCTGCTGCACGAACACGTGCGCCACGCCCTGCAGGAAATGTCGGTCAGCGTGGAAACCGGCCGGCAATTGATGCGCCAGCACGCGGCAATCCGCGACGCGATTGCCGGCCGCCAGGCCGAGGCGGCCCGCCAAGCGGCCGAGGCGCACATCAACTATGTCCGGCAGCGGCTGAGCGACGCCGCGCAATGCGAGCAGCGGCAGCAACGATCGTTGCGCCACCTGAGCTGACCGCCAGCTCGCCACAGCTAGGCCTTGACGCGCATCAGCCGCGCCTTCTCGCGCACCCAGTCGCGCTCCTTCTCGGCCTCGCGCTTGTCATGCTGCTTCTTGCCCTTGGCGAGGCCGATCTCGACCTTGATGCGGCCGCGCTGCAGATGCAGGTCGAGCGGCAGCAGCGTGTAGCCGGCCCGCTCGACCTGGCCGATCAGCTTGCTGACCTGCCTGCCGTGCAGCAGCAGCTTGCGCGTCCGCACCGGGTCCGGCCGGACATGCGATGACGCCGCCAGCAGCGGCGTGATGTGCATGCCGAAAAGGAAGACTTCGCCATCACGAACGACGACGTAGGCTTCCTTGATGCTCGCCCGGCCGGCGCGGATCGCCTTGACCTCCCAGCCCTCGAGAACGATGCCCGCCTCCAGCTTCGATTCAATGAAGTAGTCATGAAAGGCCTTCTTGTTGGCGACTATGCTCATGCGGCCGTATCTCGGTTGGTCGGGTTCCGGAGTGCTAGAATCCGCGATTCTACAGGATTCGCGAGGTGTGGCAGACGATGGCCATGGTCAAGAAGTCGGTGCTGATCGAGCATTCGTCGCAGCAGATGTTCGATCTCGTCGATCGCGTCGAGGACTATCCGCAGTTCCTGCCCTGGTGCAGCCAGACCCACTGCGAGTTCCGCGACGAACGGCGGACGGTCGCCACGTTGCACATCAACTACCGCAGCGTCCGGTCGCACTTCACGACGGCCAACGACAAGGAGTCGCCGTTGTGGATGAAGATCACGCTGGTCGATGGACCGTTTCGCCGCCTCGACGGCCTCTGGCGATTCAAGCCGCTGACCGCCGCAGCGTGCAAGATCGAGTTCCAGCTTTCCTACGAGTTCTCCAGCCGGATGTTCGAGAAGGTCATCGGTCCCGTCTTCAGCCAGATCGCCAACACCTTCGTCGAGGCTTTCGTCAAGCGTGCCGACGAGATCCACGGGGCACCGCATGCCTGAGATGCTGACCATCGAGGTCATCTACGCGCTGCCGACGAAGCAGCATCTGGTCACCCTCAGGCTGCCACCGGGCAGCACCGTGCAGCAAGCCGTCGACGCCTCGGGGCTGCTGCAGAAGTTCCCGGAGATCGACCTGAAGACGAACAAGATCGGCATCTTCGCCAAGCTCAGCAAGCCGGACGCAGTCCTGCACGACCACGACCGGGTGGAGATCTACCGGCCGCTGATCGCCGATCCGAAGGAGGTCCGCAAGCAGCGGGCGGCCGCCGGCAAGGTGATGAAGAAAGGCGCCGGCGACGGCGAGTGACGGAGTTTGGCTGCCTGCTGCTACTGGCAGCCGCGCTGCAGGTCCGCGCGCGTCCGCGTGATCGCCTGCGCGCGCTCACTGTCGTCGAGGATATAGCGCTCGCCCTTGGCGTCAACGGTCTGGATCCGTTCTCCCGACTCGAGGCTGCGCAGGTACCGGCGCAACCCTTCGCACTCCTCGCGCTTTCTCGCGTTCGCCCGCTGTTCGTTGTCGCTCTTCTCGGCCGCATCACGCGCCTCCTGCTGCCGCTTGCGGAACTCCATGTCACGGTCGGCCAGCGTCTTCGCCGGCGCCGCGGCCGGCTCGCTCGCCGGCGGCGGTGCTGCGGTGTCGATCCGGCGCAGTTGTCGCACCGGACCCGACGGCGGGCGATCCGAGATCACCGTCTTGTTGTTTTCATCCTGCCATTGATAGACCTGCGCCTCGGCAGCGATCGCGGAGGCCAGGATGACGGCGGCAAGAGCAGGGCGTTTCATGGTCATTCAGCCGTGGGAGAGCACGCTGTATAATACGTTTTTGTGACCTCGGATCAAAGGCCATGCGTGTAATCCAACGGGCGCTGACGTTCGACGACGTCCTTCTCCTGCCCGCCCACTCGACGATCATGCCGCGCGATGTCACCCTGAAAACGCGCCTGACGCGCAACATCAGCCTCAATCTGCCGCTGGTTTCGGCGGCAATGGACACGGTCACCGAAAGCCGCCTGGCGATCGCCCTGGCGCAGGAAGGCGGCATCGGCATCGTGCACAAGAACCTGAAACCGAAGACGCAGGCGGCCGAAGTGGCGCGCGTCAAGCGCTTCGAATCCGGTATCCTGAAGGATCCGATCACCGTCCCGCCGACCATGTCGGTGCGCGACGTTCTCGCCCTGACCCGCCTGCACCGGATCTCCGGCGTGCCGGTGGTCGATGGCCAGGTCGTCGTCGGCATCGTCACCAACCGCGACCTGCGCTTCGAGACGCTGCTCGACCAACCGGTGAGCAACATCATGACCCCGCGCCCGCGGCTGGTGACGGTGCATGAGGGAGCGACCGTCGAAGAGGGCAAGGCGCTGATCCACAAGCACCGCCTGGAGCGCGTCCTGGTGGTCAACGACGCCTTCGAGCTGCGCGGCCTGATCACCGTCAAGGACATCATCAAGACCACCGAACATCCCGATGCAAGCAAGGATGCGGCTGGCCGCCTGCGCGTCGGCGCCGCCATCGGCGTCGGCCCGGGCACCGAGGAACGTGCCGAACTGCTCGCCGAGGCAGGCGTCGACGTCCTCGTCGTCGACACCGCGCATGGCCACTCGCAAGGCGTCCTCGACCGCGTCCGCTGGGTCAAGAGGACCTTTCCCGCCGTCGAGGTGATCGGCGGCAACATCGCCACCGCCGATGCCGCGCGCGCCATGCTCGACCACGGTGCCGACGGCGTCAAGGTCGGCATCGGCCCGGGGTCGATCTGCACCACGCGCATCGTCGCCGGCGTCGGCGTGCCGCAGATCACCGCCATCCAGATGGTGCACGAGGCGCTCCGGGACAGCCACGTGCCGATGATCGCCGACGGCGGCATCCGCTACTCCGGCGACATCTCGAAAGCGATCGCCGCTGGCGGCGATGCGGTGATGCTCGGCGGCCTGTTCGCCGGCACCGAGGAAGCACCGGGCGAGGTCGAACTCTATCAGGGCCGTTCGTACAAGTCCTACCGCGGCATGGGCTCGATCGGCGCCATGGCTGCCGGCGCCGCCGACCGCTACTTCCAGGACACCGCCAATCTCGACAAGCTGGTACCCGAAGGCATCGAGGGCCGCGTGCCGTACAAGGGTTCGGTGCTGGCCGTGATTCACCAGTTGATGGGCGGCCTGCGGGCGTCGATGGGCTACCTCGGCTGCCGCAGCATCGCCGACATGCACGAGCGCGCGAGCTTCGTCGAGATCACCTCTTCGGGCGTCCGCGAATCGCATGTCCACGACGTCCAGATCACCAAGGAAGCGCCAAACTACCACGTCGATTGAACCGCGATCGATGACCGACGGGCGGCGACGAGCCGCCCGCTTCATTTGAGGCCGTGCCATGTCCCATCAGAAAATCCTCATTCTCGATTTCGGCTCGCAGGTGGCACAACTGATTGCCCGCCGCGTGCGCGAACAGCAGGTCTACTGCGAGCTGCATCCCTACGACGTCGGCGAGGATTTCATCCGCGACTTCGCCGCCCAGGGAATCATCCTCTCCGGTGGTCCGAACTCGGTGTATGAAGTCGAGGACTTCAGCGCGCCGCGCGCCGTCTTCGAACTCGGCGTGCCGGTGCTCGGCATCTGTTATGGCATGCAGGCGATGGCGACACAGCTCGGGGGCCGCGTCGAGAGTTCGAAGCGGCGCGAATTCGGCTATGCCGAGATGCGCGCACGTGGCCACTCGGCGCTGTTCAACGGCATCGAGGACCGCCGCAACGAGCAGGGCCATGGTCTGCTCGACGTCTGGATGAGCCACGGCGACAAGGTGACCGAGCTGCCGCCGGGATTCAGCATCATCGGCAGCAACGAATCGACGCCGATCGCCGCCATGGCCGACGAGAAGCGCCGCTTCTACGCTGTGCAGTTCCACCCCGAGGTGACGCACACGCTCAAGGGTAGCCAGATCATCGGCCGCTTCGTGCGCGAGATCTGCGGCTGCGGTCACGACTGGAACATGCCCGACTACGTCGTCGAGTCCGTGTCGCGGATTCGCGCGCAGGTGGGCGGCGACGAAGTCGTCCTCGGTCTCTCGGGCGGCGTCGATTCCTCGGTGGCGGCGGCGCTGATCCACCGTGCGATCGGCGACCAGCTGACCTGCGTCTTCGTCGACAACGGCCTGCTGCGCCTCAATGAGGCCGAACAGGTGCTGCGCACCTTTGCCAGCAACCTCGGCGTGCGCGTCGTGCACGTCGATGCCGCGGCGCGTTTCATGAAGCAGTTGCAGGGCGTCGCCGACCCCGAGCAGAAACGCAAGATCATCGGCCGCGAATTCGTCGAGGTCTTCCAGGAAGAGGCCGCGCGGCTTCCCAATGCGCGCTGGCTGGCGCAGGGAACGATCTACCCCGACGTCATCGAGTCGGCGGGAGCGAAGACGAAGAAGGCACACACCATCAAGAGCCACCACAACGTGGGCGGCCTGCCCGAGAGCCTCAACCTGACGCTGCTCGAACCGCTCCGCGAGCTGTTCAAGGACGAGGTGCGCGAACTCGGGATCGCCCTCGGACTGCCGCACGAAATGGTTTACCGCCACCCCTTCCCCGGCCCCGGCCTCGGTGTGCGCATCCTCGGCGAGGTCAGACCCGAATACGCCGACCTGCTGCGTCGTGCCGATGCGATCTTCATCGACGAACTGCGCGCTGCCGGCTGGTACGAAAAGACCAGCCAGGCCTTCGCCGTCTTCCTGCCGGTGCGCTCGGTTGGCGTCATGGGCGACGGCCGCACCTACGAGTACGTCGTCGCTCTGCGCGCGGTCGAGACGCAGGATTTCATGACCGCGCATTGGGCCGAACTGCCGCACAGCCTGCTCGGCAAGGTCGCGAACCGGATCATCAACGAAGTGCGCGGCATCAACCGCGTCGTCTACGACATCTCGAGCAAGCCGCCGGCGACGATCGAGTGGGAATGAGGCTGTAGATCTGCCATGCCTCGTCGTTCGCTCGCTCGCGCCTTGCATCCCGACCTGCTCGCGACGATTTCCCGACAACCTCTCAGCAGACCAATCGCTGCGCGTCACTGAGCAGGGTCCGGCGCCGGATGAGTTCGCGGCGAGGAAAGCTGCACGGCAGCAGGCTGACCACCGGAGCGCTCCTGACCACCACCAGGGGCAGTGCGATGTCAACGGCTGCCGCGTCCGATCCTTCCGCAACGACGAGATTCATCTGGTCGAGTCGCAACTTGGCCGTTTCGATTTGCAGATGGTCGGCGCCGTGCATCAGCACGTGCTGGATGCGCTCGATGGCATGTTCGAGCGCATTGCCGGCGATCGAACACGCGGCCAGCGCCTCTTCGTTCCGCGACAGGCTGGCTTCGACCTCCTTGATCTGCGCTTCCGGCCGCCCGCCATGGCCGACCACCGTTTCGAGGCCGGCCCGTTGTCCCTTCAGGATCCTGAGCCGGCCGAGCAGGATCGAGCGTTGCGTCGCCAGATCACTGCTGACCACCTCGGCCGAAGCGATCTGCCGCAGCGCCTCGGTCACCAGGAACCTGAATGCACGGCGGCGAATCTCGAGCCGCGCCTCCTGCTCGCAGCCGCTTGGCAGGACGACCTTCTTGTCAACGCAGGAAACCGCCGTTCGCACGACGTCGCGCTGCACCAGATCGCCGTTCGTCGCCACCACGACGCGTTGCTCCTCGCAACGAATGAAGCGCAGAGCTGCCCACACGTGGTCGGAGTCCGGTGCCTGGTCGAAAAAGTCCTGTACCGCCCGGCTGCGACTGAAGACCGCGGGGATGTCGCGGGCGCTGGCGAAAACGGCGCGCAGGGTCGGGTTGTCCGCCCACACCGCCGCGCTCGCCTCGATCGCCCGTGGAATCTGCGCCTCGATCGTCCGGCAGAACAGGACCGCCTGCTCGACGGCCGGAGCCAGCCGGCGGCGATAGCCGGGAACGAGCTTCAGGCGCGGATTGACGATACCCACCACCTGCTCGATGCGCGCTTCGATGATCGCCGGATCGACGACCGTACCGGTCGCCGCGTCATTGCCGCCGAAAAGCCAGTCGAGAATTCCCATGCCTCCCCCTGTCCCTTCCGTGCTGCCGCGTTTTCCAGACGCCGCACCGAGTGGGAAACATGAACCAGCGGCGTCTGCGAGTCAAGAGTGCCCGCGGGCAACGCCGGCGATCAGGTCGATGCGATCGGTGAACACGGCCGCGACGCCACGTGCGAACAGGTCCGACGCCAGCAACGGATCGTTGACCGTATAGCAGAGGACCGGGACGCCGCAGGCGCGCGCTTCGGCGAGCACGTCATCGTCGACCAGAGCGGCGTCGCAATGCAGCGTCAGCGCCCCGAGCCGGTGCAGGCGTGTGCGCCAGTCGGCGGGAACGCGCTCGAAGAGGCAGCCGAGCGGCAGGGTCGGCGCCGCCGCGCGCGCCGCCAGCAGCGCGGCTTCGGAAAACGAGGAGACGAGCGGCGGCTGCCCGGTGCCGCTCCACAACGCTTCCACCTGTCGCGCGACGACGCTGCCGGTCAGTTCTTCGCAGCCGGCTGCCGGCTTGATCTCGACGTTGGCGTGCAGGCCGAGCTGACGACACGCGGCCGCGGCCGCCGCCAGGGTCGGCACACCCTCGCCGGCGAAAGCGGGGTGCCGACGGACGCCGGCGTCGAGGTGGCGCAGCCGCGCATCGCTCGCGTCGCGAACGCGGCCGATCGCGTCGGTGGTCCGTTCGAGGGTCTCGTCATGCAACAGCCACGGCGAACCATCAGCCGACAGCATGACGTCGAATTCGACCGCCGTGATGCCCAGACGGGCGGCGATGCGCAGGCCGGCGAGCGTGTTCTCGGGTGCCAGCGCACCGCCACAGCGGTGTGCGAAAACGCGCGGCAGGCGCCAGCCGAGCCGCGCCCCGCTCACTTCTTCTTGCTGGCTGGTGCCTTCGCCGCTGCCGCCGGCGTGTGGTGCATGACCAGGTTGCCGCGCTGCACGGCGATGTCGAGCGCCTCCTTGGCCGGGGTCTTGCCGGACCAGGCGGCCTCGAGTTCCTCCTCGACGATGATGCGCACCTTCTCGATCTCCGAGACGCGGATCGTGCGCAGCGCCGCTGGCCCCTGCAACTGCCGATAGGCGATGTTGAGACCGGCAACATCGGGCTGCAGCAATTTGCTGCCGGCGGCGGCACGCGCGGCGGCGGTCATCGGCAGGAAGCCCGAGGCGGCGGTGAACTGGACCTGCAGATCGGGTTCCATCAGGAAGCGGACGAACTGCGCGACCCCCTTGTACTCGGCCGGCTTCCTGCCGGCAGCCGCCCACAGCGAGGCACCACCGGCCAGCGTCTGCTGCGGTGCTCCCTGGACGTCGTCGTGATACGGCAGCGGCGCGACGCCGGTGTCCACCTTGCGGCTCTCGGGCAGCGCGCCAAAGAGCGACCAGGACGAGGTCAGCATGCCGCACTCGCCCTCGGCGAAGCGCCTGTCGGCCTCGTCACGGCGGCCGAAGTAGATGAAGAAGCGCGCTTTCGCCCAAGTCGTCAGCAGCGCCGTGTGCTTGACCTGCGGCAGGCCGTTGAAGACCAGCCTGCCCTTGGCATCGGCCACCTCGACGCCATTCAAGGCGCTGAGGTTGTCGATGTGCACCCACGCCGGCCAAGACGTCGTGTACGGGCACTGGCTGCCGGCGTCGAAGAGCTTGTCCGCTGCCTGCTGCACTTCGGCCCAGGTTCTGGGCGGCTTCTCCGGGTCGAGGCCGGCCTTGCGGAAGGCAGTCTTGTTGATGAACAGGATCGGTGTGGACAGAGCGAGCGGCAGGGCGGTCAGGCCGCCTTTGGCATCGGTCAGGCCGACGCGCAGTTCGGGAGCGATCTTGCTGCCGTCGAAGGGAACGCCGGCCTCGGTCATGATCTGCTGGATCGGTTTGAAGGCCGCCTTGGCGGCGACGTAATGCCCCTGCTCCTCACGCGTCACGAGGTTGAGATCCTTCGCCGGTTCGCCCTGCACGCGGCGCACCAGTTTGACCTGGTAATCCTTCTGGCTGCCATTGAACCGCTCCACCACCTTTTCGACGCGCTCGGCGCGCTCCTCGTCGAGCTGGTGCGACAACAGGATTTCTGCCGGCGCGGCCGCCGCCAGGCTGGACATGGAAGTGGCAAGGGCGAGAGCCAGCGCCGTCGGGAGGAATTTGCGCAAGAGCATGGCAGTCCTTTGGTAGCGAAAAAAGAGTGCGATTATAGCGGCAGGTGGCGACCTGCTGGGAAACGATGCCGTCTGGCGCGGCATTCCAGCGTCACCACCGGCAGCGAAAGCGGGGTGACAGGCCGTCGTTTGTGGTTAAAATGCGCGACTGACCTTCAGCTTCTCGGAAAGCACCGTGTTTGATCGTGCGCGCCGGCCCATTCGTACCCTCCTGATCGCCTGCTGGCTGCTGTCGGGCCTGAGTGCCTGCGACTCGGTGCAGCAGTCTGTCGGCATCGAGCCCGCTGGAGCGAAGCTCGCGCGTCTCGACGCCGAGGGCAAGGCAGTCGGCGGTGCGTGTCGGCAATCCGGGCGGGCGATCGAGGACTGCTATTCGATATACTCCTGGCTGCCGAAGGCGTCGATCTACGAAGGCTGGCGCGACATGGACATCTACATGCGCGAGAACAAGCTGGAGACCGTCGAGCCGCAACTGCCGCCGCCGCAACCGCCCGGCAGCAAGAAGAAAAAGGTCGCCGCCGAGCCCGCTGAGGGTGAAGGCAGGCCGGCTGCGAAGGCTGCCGCCAAGGAATAGGAGCCAGACCGCGTCGTCGCCCAGACGCTCGGCAAGGCACCGGCTGTGGTCACCAACTCGCTGACGGGCGAGACGAGCGATCTGCTCGCTGCCTCGAACACGGCAACAACCCCCACCTGCCGGCGGCACTGCCCTCCCCCCTCACGGAGCCGGATTGCCGCAGCGCAGGTGAATCTCGTCGATCTCCGCCAGGATCGCCGGCGACAGTTGCAGCGCAAGCGCCGCGAGGTTCTCGTCGAACTGCGTGACGCTGGTGGCACCGATGATCGTGCTGGCGACGAACCAGCGCGAGCAAACGAAGGCCATGGCCAGTTGCGTCGGCGCCAGACCGTGCCTGGCCGCGAGTTCGACGTAGGCGGTCACCGCCGGCGCAACGCCGGCCTTGCCATAGCGTTGGCCGAAACCCGGAAACTGGTTGATGCGGCCCGCCGCCTGCGGGTCGAGCAGGTACTTGCCGGTCAGGGTACCGAAGGCGAGCGGCGAGTACGGCAGCAGACTGACCCCCTCACGATGACAGACTTCAGCGAGCCCGCTCTCGTAGACCCGGTTGAGCAGGTTGTAGGCATTCTGCAACGAGACGGGTCGCGGCAGACCGTTCTCGCGGGCGAGGCGGACAAACTCCATGACGCCCCATGGATGCTCGTTCGACAGGCCGTAGTGGCGGATCTTGCCCTCCTGAATCAGCCTCGCCAGCGCCTCGATCGTTTCCAGAATCGGGGTCGCTGCATGCTCCCTGGCCGGGTCGAACTGCCACTGGCCGAACATCGGCTGGTTGCGCCCCGGCCAGTGCAGTTGATAGAGGTCGATACAGTCGCTCTGCAGCCGAAGCAGCGAGCCTTCGACCGCGCGGCGCAGGCTGCCGTAGTCGAACCCGAGCTGGCCACCGCGTATCCAGTTGAGGCCGCGCGACGGCCCGGCGGCCTTGCTGGCGACAATCAGGCGGTCGCGCGCCTGGCCGCGCAGCCAGCGGCCGACGATCTCCTCGGTCCGGCCGCAGGTTGCCGCCCGCGGTGGCACCGGGTACATCTCGGCGGTGTCGATGAAGTTGATGCCGGCAGCCAGAGCCCGGTCGAGCTGCGCATGCGCTTCCGCTTCGCTGTTCTGTTGGCCGAAGGTCATCGTGCCGAGGCAGAGCTCGGACACCTGCAGGTCGCTGTTGCCAAGGAATCTCCGTTGCATGTCTTCTCCCGCTTGTCGCACAGCGACGATCATCAGGATCCTCGGCGCCCCCGGGCGCGAGGCGAAAAAGCTCGGCGTCATCGACCGCAGCCCGTGCATGACGACGGATATCGTCGTCTATAATCGGAGCCACGATTGCGCAACCGCAGCAACGCGGGCTGCAGCCGACAGACGAGCCGCATCACGATACACCAATCGAGACCACCCGCGATGTGCGGGAGCAACCCGAAGGCTTGACCGATGCCTCCATACGCACCGCCAACCAATCGCCCCGGCGAGCGGCAACTCGCGCTGACCCGTGCCAGCAGGGAGATTTTTCAACGCCGGCTGGGCGATGTCGTCCGGACCTGCGTAGCGCATTCGCCGGCGGCCGCGGCAGCTTTCGAGCGCGAGGTCGGCGAAGCGCATGACCAACTGCTGTCAACCCACTCCGACGACGACTTCGGGCAAGCCAGCGAGTTGACGGCTTCGCGCCTCACGCTGATGGGCGACGACGATCTCGAACTCGACATTCGCATGCGCAGCCTCGGCAGCCACCTGCGCGAAGCCGCCGGGCGCGCCCTGTCTCGCTGCCAGTCGCGCTACCTGACGCTGCTCGGCTGGTCGACAATCAATGAGGGCGACGAGCCCCTGGGCCCGGAAGTGATCTGCCTCGGGCTCTGGGCGCTGTGTCGCGAGGCTGCCCGCGGCCTCGAAGAGGCGCTGACCCTGCTCGATCGGATCGAACAGCGACTGCTGCGGGAACTTCCCCTGATCTACAGCGAGATCGACGCCTTCCTCGCCAGTCAGGGAATCGAATCCGCGCCGACGCAGAGAAGGCAGCAAGCCGATGCGGGCACGGCGACGGCACAGCCGCCACCAAGTACGGCCAGCCATGGCCAGTCGTCGAGTTCGGCACTGCAGGACGCAGTCCGTCAACAGACTGCCGGCACGCCGCCAGCAAGCTCCGCCCCGTTGGCCGGTGATGGCAGCCCGCAGGCCGGCACTCCGACGCTCGACACGGCAGCGCTCGTCATGCTCAACCATCTGCTCGCACGCCTGACTGCACTCGAGGCACGCACATTGGCGACAGACACCCAGGCGACAAATGCCGCCAGCACGTCTGCGCCACGGTCGCAGGACCTCGATCTGCCGCCGGGACGACCGGAAGCGATCGCCATCGACACCATGGCGCTGATCTTCGAGGCGATGTTCGAGTCGGATGAGCTGCCCGATGCCATCCGGGCGGCGCTGGGCAGCCTGCAGATTCCGTTGCTGAGAGTGGCGATCGTCGATCCCGCACTGCTCAGCAGCGAGGCGCACCCCGCCCGCCTGCTGCTCAACCGGATCGGCCACGCAGCACTGGGACTGCCGCGCAGTACGCCATCCGAGCACCCGCTGTGCCAACGGTTGTGCCGGCTGGCAGCAACGGCGCGCACAGCGCTCGGACGGCAGCCCGTCGATCTCGACGCTCCACTCGCGGATCTGGCAGCAGTGATCGATGACCGCGAACGGACGATCCGGCTGGCCGCCGAGCCCTATGTGCAGATGGTGCGCACGCACGAGAGCCAGCGCTACGCCAACCAGCTCGCCACGACCTGGCTGCGAACGAGCCTGGCGCGGACGCGCTCGGCCGAGATCGCCGCGTTTCTCGAAACCCACTGGCTGCAGGTGATGATCTCTGCCGGCGCCGGCGAAGGCCCACACGGCGAGCGCTGGCAGCAGCACAGCCGGACCGCCGACGATCTGATCTGGAGCGTGTTGCCGAAGCAGGGTCCTGAAGAGCGCAAGCGGCTGGCTGGGATGGCTTCGTCGCTGCTCAAGCGGATCGCCGAGGGCCTCGACGAGATCGGCCTCACGCCGGCCGAGCGCAAGCCCTTCCTCGACCGGCTGTTCGACCTGCAGACAGCCGCCCTGCGCAATCAGCCGGCGGCCGCAGCGGCAGTGCCAGACGCGCAGCCAGCGGGCAGGCCCGCCAACAGGCACACCGACGGCACAGGCGATGGAGCACAGCTTCTCGAGAGCGATGGACGGCAGGTACGCTACCTTGGCAGCCCGGCCGGCGAGCGCACGGTACAGACAGCCGCGGCGACCGGCTGGCAGGTCGGGGAATGGCTGCGCTTCAGCCTGCCGGACGCCGGACCGCTGTGCGGCCTGTGTTGCTGGCAGGATCCGGCCGGGGCGACGGTCGTGCTGTTCAACCCGGACTGGAGCTGGGCGGTGGCGGCGCATCGCTCGCTCGTCGACCGGCAGATTGCCACCGGCGAGGCGCGGATCGTGTCACGCATCGGCCTCTTCGACGCTGCCGCCGAACGCGCCCTTCGCCGTCTGAGCGGCGGTTGAGCCGGCCGCGAATGCGGCAGCGAACGCCCCGGCAGCGGGTAGAGTGCGGCAACAGATGTATAATTGGTCTTATATGAGACCAATCATGACCCGATCCAGAGGCTTCGCCCATGCGTTTTGACGAACTCGGCCTGGCCCCTGAGTTGTTGCGCGCGGTTGCCGACCAGGGCTACGCCGAACCAACCCCGATCCAGGCGCAGGCCATTCCGCTCGTCCTCGCCGGCCGCGACCTGATGGGCGGCGCGCAAACCGGTACCGGCAAGACGGCAGCCTTCACCCTGCCACTGTTGCAGCGCATCCTGGGCTTTGCCAACGCGAGCCCGTCTCCGGCTCGCCATCCGGTGCGGGTGCTGATGCTGGCACCGACGCGTGAGCTGGCGATCCAGGTGCACGAATCGGTCAGAACCTACAGCCGGCATGTAGCGATCCGCAGCGCCTGCGTCTATGGTGGCGTCGACATCAAGCCGCAGATCGCCGAGATCCGCTGTGGCGTCGAAGTTCTGGTGGCGACCCCGGGCCGTCTGCTCGACCTCTTCGAGCAGAAGTGCCTCAACTTCGCCAGCGTCCAGGCCCTGGTGCTCGACGAGGCCGACCGCATGCTCGACATGGGGTTCATCCCCGACGTCACGCGCATCATCAACCTGCTGCCAACACAACGGCAAAGCCTGCTCTTCTCGGCAACCTTCTCCGAGGAGATCAAGAAGCTCGCCGACCGCATGCTCAAGTCACCGGTGCTGATCGAGGTCGCCAGGCGCAACACGGTCTCGGAGACAGTCACCCACCGCGTGCACCCGGTTGCGGCGCTGGCGAAACGGGCGCTGCTGGTGAAACTGCTGAAATCGGCCGATTTCAACCAGGTGCTGGTGTTCACCCGCACCAAGATCGAGACCAACCGGCTGGCGCGTGACCTGCAACGGGCAGGCATCGCGGCCGACTCGATCCATGGCGACAAGAGCCAGCAGGACCGGCTGAAAGCACTCGAGGCGTTCAAGGACGGGTCGATCCTCGTCCTGGTCGCGACCGACGTCGCCGCCCGCGGACTCGATATCGACGAACTGCCGCACGTGATCAACTACGAACTGCCGCACACGCCCGAGGACTACATCCATCGGATCGGCCGCACCGGTCGGGCCGGCAAGCCGGGAACCGCGGTCTCGCTGGTCTCCGCCAGCGAAGTGCAGTACCTCGCCGACATCGAGAAGCTGACCCGGCTGCAGGTGGAGCAGGTGGTCGTTCCCGGGTTCGAGCCCGAGTACGATTACTGTTATCCACCGACCGGCAAGCGCGGGCATCCACGGCGGCCAGTTCCTGCGCCGCCGCCGGCTGCCGCCGCACCCGGCGTGCGCGACGAGCAGCGCCCGTCAGGCCGCAGCAGCGAGCGCCGCGACGGTCGTGGCGGGCACGGCAGTGGGCGTCTGCAACTCATCGCCGCCGACGGTTTTGACTTCAGCAAACCCTACGAGAGCGCCGTACCGCATCCGGTCGCGACCACCGCTGCCGGTGAAGGCGCGAGGCTCCCGGCACACGGCGAACACCCGCACAAGACCCGCCGTCCCGTCGCTGCCTTACTGGGCGGACTGGGACGCAAGTGACGCCGGTTCGGCCGCTGGCCGGGCTGTCTGCTCTGCTGTCGCCGCATCGACGACTTTCAGGATGGCCAGCGAGATGTTGTCGCCGTCACCATTGCCGAGCGCCCGCGCCCGCCCGATCAGGAGTTCCGACGCCTCGCGCGCGGACGAGCAGCCGTTGATCACCCACGCCAGCTCCTGATCGCTGAAATAGGCCCAGAGGCCGTCGGAGCAGAGCAGGAAGGTGTCACCGGGCTGCAGGCTCGCGCTTTCGCCAAAAGCGATCTTCGGCAGCTCGATGCCGCCAAGCGAAGTCAACAGAATGTTGCGGTTGGGATGAACCAGCGCCTGTTCCGGTGTCAGGCGACCCTGCACCACGAGTTGTTCGACGTAGGAATGATCGGTGCTGCGAAAGACCATGCTGTCGCCGCGAAAGTGGTAGAGACGGCTGTCGCCACAGTGCGCCCAACTCACCTTGCCCGGCTGCAGGAGCAGCATGACCGCCGTGCTGTGCGGATCCTTCTCGTTGATGAAACGCGATGCCTTGATCAGCATGTGCGCCTCGTTGAGGCTCGACTCGAGCAACACCCGGGCTGAATCGGACCGCGCCGAAAACCCCTCGAGGTTGTTGCGTGCGGTATGGACCACCTGCTTGGCAGCGATCACCCCGCCGGTGTGCCCGCCCATGCCGTCCGCCACCACCGCGAGAACGACCCCGCCGCCGCGCGGATGCGGCACGATGGCGGCGCGGTCCTGCTGTTCGCGGCGATCGCCCTGATGCTGGGCAACGCAGGCATCAACTGAAATCGCCATGTCCCTCGTCTCTTGCTGATCCTGGCGACCGCTGCACGCGCCGCCGCCCCTGCTGCACCCGTCACGCAGCCTGCTGAACGCCGCGCTCCTTGCCGACCTGCTCCGCTTTCAGCGGAACACCCGTCGCAGTTCCTCCGGCCGTGGCAGATGGCCACTGCGCTCCGGATTGCGCTCGATGAACACGCGATGCGCCGCGACGACGAGCAGATGCACCTCCTCGGCGTTCAGCTCGGGGAAGTTCTCGCGCACGATGCGATACGCGAGGTGCTCGAGTGGCTGGCCAGCCCAGCCCTGGTCGGGATCGAAGAACGGTTCGATCATCGCGAAAGCACCCTCGAACAACAAGCGCAGGCGCAGCCTGTGCCGCCGCTCCTCTTCATGCCGGGCTGGCAATCCAGCCTTTCCTTCGTTCATCCGCCCCCTCCCCCGGGATCGCCGGCCCCGCCGTCGCAACCGCTCGCACAGCGCCGGCTGCAGGCGCGCGGCACTCGCTCCCTGCCCCCGTCATGAGGGTGAATTCTATCGCTTTCGGCGAACCGCAGGGACGGCGAAATTGATCGGTGTTCAGGCATCACCGGTGCGCCCCCGGTGCCAGAAATCGCCCTTGGCGTCGACTGTCGCCAGATCGCCGGTCAGCACCCAGCCATCACCGACCAACCGGGCGGTGGTCTCTGCGGGGCTCTGCCAGAAACCAAGCAGCAGCGCCGGATCGTCCTCACCGTTGCACTGTCGATTCGCCGCCAGCTCGCCGACTTCGCCCGGCCTGAGTACCATGCCCTGACGGTCAACGATCGCCACCCGATGACCGGGATACGGCCGCCCGAGCGAACCCGGGCTGCTCGGCCAGCGCGCGGCACAATGGCCGAGAATGCCGCTCGTCCCGGTGCGACACCAGGGCTGGCTGATCGTCACGCCGAGCTTCTCCTGCGACCACCTGCGGATCGGCTCGGGCAGCGGCGGCCCGCTGCTCGCCAGCGTGCGCAGTTCGAGATCGCAGGTCGCCCGCGGCTCGGGCAGCGTCTGCTGCATCATCTGCAACGCCGGCGGCTCGAGCAGGCAGTTCTGCACCGCATAACGCTGCAGCAGGGCAAAAGCCTTGCCGGCGTCGAAGGGCCCGTTGTACGCCAGCAGTGGCCGACCAAAATGCCAAGTCGCCAGGAGTCCCTGCCAGAGACCGCCGCTGCGCGCCCAGTCGACGGCGGACCAGAAGAGATCGCCGGGCTGCGGGAAGCTCGCGTGCGCGCTGACGTAGGCATCCAGATTGCCGAGCAGCGTCCGTTGCGCCATGACAACCCCCTGCGCCCTACCGGACGAGGCGCCCGAGTAGAGGATCAGCGCCGGGTCGCCGGCTGCCGTGATCACCGGCATGTAGCGCGGTGAGGCGTGCTCGACCACTTCGCCCCAGGGTTTGACTGCCTTGCCGATGGCGGCACCGACAGCGATCACATGCCGCAACGCCGGCAGCCGGTGGCGGACCTGCGCCAGGGTCGGCAGCGCCGTCTCGTCGACGATGGCCAGGTGTGCCGCCACATCGCTCAGCCGGTGTGCCAGCGCATCCGGCCCGAGCCGATGCGCGAGCGGCACCGCAATGGCGCCCATCTGCAGGATGGCGACCAGCGCGATGGCGGCTTCCGGGCGCTGCGGCAGGATGACGGCGACGCGGTCTCCGCGGACCGTCGCCAGCGCCGCAAGGACGTTGGACAGGCGATTGGCCTCGCTCTGGATGTCCCAGAAGCTGTGTGCCGAGGTGAAGCCCCGCGCATCCTCGTAGTACAGTGCAAAGCGGCTGCGATCGCCGGCCCAGCGACCGCAGACATCTTCGGCAATGTTGAAGTGCTCGGGAAGCCGCCAGCGAAAGCTCTGGCAGAGTTCCTGGTAGTCGTCTGTCTGGCTGTCGCTCGCCATCATCCGCTCGCCGTGCGGCGCCTCTGCACCGGCTCTCAGGGAGCCAGGCCCAGGCGCTCGTCGATGAGTTCGATCCAGTGCCGTACCGGCATCGCGCTGCCGCTCTGCAGGTGCGTCTGACAGCCGATGTTGGCGGTGACCAGAAATGCCGGCCCACCGGCGTTCATCGCCGCCAGCTTGTTGTCCCGCAGTTGCGTCGCCAGTACCGGCTGGCTGATCGAATAGGTGCCCGCTGAGCCGCAGCACAGGTGCGGGTCGGCCACCGGCGACAACTGGTAACCGGCGGCGGCGAGCAGGCTCTCGACGACGCCACGGATCTTCTGCGCGTGCTGCAGCGTGCACGGCGAATGGAAAGCGACCCGCTGCTCGCTGCCACCAGCGGCCTCACGCAGCAGCTCGACAAGGCGCTCGCGCTCGCCGGCGAGGACCTCCGAGACGTCACGCGTCATCTGCCCGATGCGCGCCGCCTTCGCCGCATAGGCCGGGTCGTGCTGCAGCAGCTCGCCGTAGACCCGCACGTGCTCGCCGCAGCCCGACGCGGTCATCACGAAGGCCTCGACGCGGCCGCTCTCGACCTCCGGCCACCAGGCGTCGATGACCTGCCGCATGTCATCGAGCGCCTTCTCCTGCGCATGCAGGTGATAGCGCAGCGCGCCACAGCAGGCAGCAGCGCGCATCTCCACCAGCTCGATGCCGAGGCGGTCGAGGACGCGGGCCGTCGCGGCATTGGTGTTGGGCGTCAGCGTCGGCTGCACGCAGCCGGCCAGCGCGATCATCCGTCGTCGGTGCCCCGCCGCTCGCGGCCACGGTCGGGCACCGCCGGGCACGGCCAGCGGCACCTTGTCGGCCAGCACGCGCGGCAGCAGCGGCCGCATCATCTGGCCAACCCGCACCGCCGGGCGGAAGATCCAGTTGCGTGGCAGCGCCTCGCAGAGCAGGAAGCGCGTCGCCCGCGCCGCCAGCGAACGCGGCACCTTCTGCTCGACGACTTCGCGCCCAATCTCGAGCAGCCGGTGATAGCGGACTCCCGACGGACAGGTGGTCTCGCACGAACGACAGCTCAGGCAGCGGTCGAGGTGCAACTGCGTCGTCTCGCTGACCGGCTCACCTTCGAGCATCTGCTTGATCAGGTAGATGCGACCGCGCGGTCCGTCGAGTTCGTCGCCCAGCAACTGGAAGGTCGGGCAGGTGGCCGTGCAGAAGCCGCAATGAACGCAGCTGCGCAGAATGGCGTCGGCCTCGCGGCCAGCCGGTGTGTCGCGGATGAAATCGGCTAGATTGGTCTGCATGATGGGCGAACTCTCAGAGGTCCGGATACATCCGGCCGGGATTGAAAATCCCCTGCGGATCGAAGGCCTGCTTCAGCTTGCGATGAATCGTCGCCAGCGGTTCGGACAGCGGCTGGAAGACGCCGGCTGCAGCCTTCAGCGTCGTCTCACCCCGAAACAGGGTGGCATGCCCGCCCGCCCTGGCGGCTGCCTCCCGGATGACGGCAGCTTCGCCGCCGCGCAGCCAGCGTTGCGCGCCGCCCCATTCGATCAGCGTCGGCCCCAGCGCCTGCGGCGGCGCCACCGAGGGCAGGCCGAGACGCCACAACGGCCCCTCGCCAGCAAAGAAGGCGTGCTCCTGCTCGCGCAGCGACTGCCAGAAGGCAGCTGCGACGGCGTCGTCGAGCAGCTCGCCGGCCAGCGTCCGCTGCGCCGCCGCCACCGCCGCCGCAGCGCCCGAAAGACGCAGCGTCAGGACGCCGTCGTGCCAGGCCGAAGCGGAAATCGGCAAGGGCCGGCCGCCCCAGCGATTGAGCTGCTGCAGCGCCGCCGCCTCGTCGATGGCAAGGCGCAGGCTGCACTCGGCGACCGGCCGCGGCAGCACCTTCAGCGACACCTCGAGGATCACGCCGAGGGTGCCCAGGCTGCCAGCAAGCAGGCGCGGCACATCGTAGCCGGCAACATTCTTCATCACCTGGCCACCGAATGAGAGCAACTCGCCGCGCCCGTCGAGCAAGCGGACACCGAGGACGAAGTCGCGCACGGCGCCCATCGCCTGCCGCCGCGGGCCCGACAGACCACACGCCAGCATGCCGCCGACTGTCGCCTGCGGCCCGAAAAGCGGTGGCTCGAAGGGCAGCCACTGACCTTTCTCGGCCAGCGTCGCCGCCAGATCGGCGAGGCGGGTACCGGCACGCGCGGTCACCACCAGCTCGGTCGGCTCATAAGCCACGATACCCTGGTAGTCGCCGACCGCGAAGGGCTCGCCGCTTTCGCTGCCGCCGTAGAATGCCTTGCTGCCGCCGCCGCGAATCGCCAGTTTGCCCCCGCGAGCTGCTGTCTCCCTGATCCGACCAACCCAGTCGTCGAGCAGCGCGTCCATCATGGCCTCGCCGACGCGGCAGCGGTGCCGGCACGCGCCTGGGTGTACTCACGGCAGCGCGCCAGAGTCGGCACGCCCTTGCCCGGATTGAGCAGCCCATGCTCGTCGAAGGCCGCCTTGAGCCGATGAAAGGTATCGATCTCCGCCAGGCTGAACTGCTCGGCCATGAGCATGATCTTCTCGACGCCGACACCATGCTCGCCGGTGATGGTGCCACCGAAACGAACGGAGAGTTCGAGAATCTCTGCGCCGAAGGCAGTCGCCCGGTCGAGTTCGCCCGGCTGGTTGGCGTCGTACATGATCAGCGGGTGCAGGTTGCCATCGCCGGCATGGAAGACGTTGGCACAGCGCAGCGCGTACTTGATGGAAAGGGCGTTGATCGCTTCCAGCATCTCCGCCAGTCGTCGTCGCGGAATCGTGCCATCCATGCACAGGTAGTCCGGAGTGAGGCGACCGACGGCAGGAAAGGCCGCCTTGCGCCCGGCCCAGAAGCGCAGCCGCTCGGCTTCGTTCTGCGACACGCGGATGCCGGCGGCGCCGCTCTTCTCGATCACCGCCCGCATGCGGCCAATCTCCTCGGCCACTTCCTCCGGCGTGCCGTCGGACTCGCACAGCAGGATCGCTTCCGCCTCCAGGTCATAGCCGGCATTGACGTAGGGTTCGACGGCGTGCGTCGCCTTCTTGTCCATCATCTCGAGGCCGGCCGGGATGATGCCGGCAGCGATGATGCTGGCAACGGCGTCGCCAGCCTTGCGGACATCGTCAAAGGAGGCAATCACGACCTGCGCCAGTTCAGGCTTTGGCGTCAGCCTGACGGTGACCTCGGTGATCATCGCCAACAGCCCTTCCGATCCATTGAGCAGCGCCAGCAGATCGTAACCCGGTGCGTCGAGAGCCGCATTGCCGAACTCGACGATGTCGCCGGCAATCGTCAGTCCGCGCACGCGCAGCACATTGTGTACCGTCAGGCCATACTTCAGGCAGTGCACGCCGCCGGCGTTTTCGGCGACATTGCCACCGATCGTGCACGCGATCTGCGACGACGGGTCGGGCGCGTAGTACAGGCCATACGGTGCCGCAGCCTCGGACACCGCCAGGTTGCGCACGCCGGGCTGGACGATGGCGGTGCGCGCCAGCGGGTCGACGGCGATGATCTTCTTCAGCTTCGCCAGCGACACCAGCACCCCGTCCGGATGCGGCGTCGCACCGCCCGAGAGACCGGTCGCGGCGCCGCGCGGCACGACCGGCGCCCGCAAGTCATGGCAGATGCGCAGGATCGCCTGCGCCTGAGCCTCGTTCTCCGGCAGCGCGACCAGCAACGGCAACTGGCGAAAGGCGGTCAGACCATCGCAGTCGTACGGCCGCATCGCTTCCTCCTCGGCCAGCAGGGCGTTGGTCGGCAGGACCGCGCGCAGGCGCGTGACCAGCTCTGGTCGGTCAACGGTGTAGCGGTCGGCCAGCGTGCTTTCCATTCTCGTCCTCCCTCATCGGACAGTTGACCACTGCAGACGAGCCTCTGCTGAACGGCAGCGCCGGCAGTCGCGCCGACGACCGCCGCTGCCTGCGCCTCAGGCGTGGCTGACGAAACCCGAATAGCCGGGCAAACCCGCAGCCTCGGGCGACCTCGCGAAGGCGATGGCCTGCTCGATGATCCGGTTGCGGTCTTCCTCCTTCATTTTGGAGATCAGCACGTCCGTACTCCGGGTCTCGTTACGCAGGATGTCGTTGTCGAGAATCATGCGCATGCGGAAGTACTGGGCCCAGCGAAACTCGGCGAAGTCGGTCGGTCTCTTGGAGTAGCCGAAATGCGACCGTACGTACCAGGCCAGACCGCGATAGGGATCGTTGGCCAGGTCCTTGATGTGCGTCGGCAGCTGCGCTGGTTGCAGTGGCCCGCCACCGGTCTGATCGAAGAGGTAGACCCAGGCGGCGTCGTGCATGGATTTCCAGAAGTTGTACTCCTTGAGCACGCTCCAGTTGTAGAGAACCTCGACGACCACCCGCGCGTTGTCGGTCGTGATGCCGGCATCGTTGTTGCCCTTCGCCGTTTCCCAAACGGCACGCGCCAGATGGTGATGATCGGTGAGACAGAACTTGTTGTCGCGGCCGATGACGACCGGTACCGGGCGCGTGAGCAGGTAGGCGGTCAGATCATCGTGACTCTTCCTGCGCATGGACTCCACCCGTGCATAGACCTCGTCGAGGCCGACGGCGCACTGCGTCGGATGCAGGGCGGAAACCTTGATCTGGTAGAGCGCGCCACTGCGGTGGGACTTGCCTGAACATTCCTCGTAATCGAAATCCATCGCCTTCCTCCTTGGTTGTCGTTGGTCATGACCCCGCTCCATGGACCGATGATAGATGCCGCGCCTGGGGTCCCTGCCGTTGCGAGCGCGCACAGCCGTCAGCGGCCACCGAACAAGAATGCCGATGGCGGCGACATCCGTCAACACAAGTTCGCACGCGAGACGTGCGACAATCACGATGCCCAATCCGAGTTCCCCGCATGAACGACCAGCGAACCCCCTGCCTGATGGTGCAGGGATGCACGTCCGACGCCGGCAAGAGCGTCCTGGTGACGGCTCTCTGCCGCATCCTCCACCGCCGCGGCATCCGCGTCGCACCCTTCAAGCCACAGAACATGGCGCTCAACTCGGCGGTGACCGTCGATGGCGGCGAGATCGGCCGTGCGCAGGCTCTGCAGGCGCTCGCCGCCGGCCTGTCGGCGCACACCGACTTCAACCCGGTGCTGCTCAAGCCGGCGACCGACAGGCGCGCGCAGGTGATCGTTCACGGCAAGGCGCTGCGCGACCTCGATGCACGCGACTACCACGCCTACAAGCCGCTCGCGATGCAAGCCGTTCTCGCATCCTGGCAACGCCTGTGTGGGCAGTACGAGTGCCTGCTGGTCGAGGGTGCCGGCAGCCCGGCGGAAATCAACCTGCGCGATCGCGACATCGCCAACATGGGCTTTGCCGAGGCGGTTGACTGCCCGGTGATCCTGATCGCCGACATCGACCGCGGCGGCGTCTTTGCCCACCTCTGCGGCACGCTCGACCTGCTCTCCGAGTCCGAGCAGGCGCGCGTCAAGGGCTTTGTCATCAACCGCTTCCGCGGCGACGTCGGCCTCCTCGAGAGCGGCCTGCGCTGGCTCGAACGGCGCACCGGCAAGCCGGTGCTCGGCGTTCTGCCCTATCTGCACGGCCTCTATCTCGACGCCGAGGATGCCGTGCCGCGACAGCCCGAGCGCAAGAGTGCGACCGCGCTGCGCGTCATCGCCCCGGCCTACCCGAGAATCTCGAATCACAACGACCTCGACCCGCTGCGCTTTCACCCGGAAGTCGATTTTCGCTTCGTCGGGGCGAACGAGCCGCCGCCGCCCTGCGAACTGATCGTCCTGCCGGGATCGAAGGCGGTGCAGTCCGACCTCGCCTGGCTGCGCGCCCAGGGCTGGGAAGAGGCGATTCGCCGGCACCTGCGCTACGGCGGCAAAGTGATCGGCATCTGCGGCGGCCTGCAGATGCTCGGCCGCCAACTGCACGACCCACTTGGGCTCGAGGGCCCAGCCGGCAGCACTCCGGGGCTTGGCTGGCTGAAATACGAGACGACGCTGGCCGCCGAGAAGACGCTCGAGAATGTCAGCGGCAGTCTGCTGCTGCCGGGTTCAGGCTCGCCGCCGTTGAGCGGCTATCGCATCCACATGGGCGTCACCAGCGGCAAGGCCCTGCAGCGACCGGCGACGATGCTCGGCGGCCGCCCGGACGGCGCGCTGTCGGAAGACGGCCAGGTGCTCGGCACCTACTGTCACGGCCTCTTCGACTCGCCGCCAGCCCTGGCTGCGCTGCTCGCCTGGTCCGGCCATCGCCCGGCACAGGAATTCGACGCGCGAAAGCGCCGCGAGAGCGACATCGAGCGGCTCGCCGACGCCGTCGAGCAGAACGTCGATCTGCAGCGTCTGGCCGAGTGGCTGCCGCTCTAGACTTCCGGATCCTCGCCGCGCACCAGCAGCAGCGAGGTCTGTCCCTTGCGCACCAGACGCTCGGCGACACTGCCGACGAAGAAACGCTCGATTCCCCGCCGCCCGTGCGTGCCGACCACCAGCAGGTCCGCCTGCCACTCGCCCGACGCTTCGATCAGCATGTCGGAGACGTGTTTCTCCTCCGACTCGACGAGCCGAATCTCGGCGTCGATGCCGGCGGCACGTGCCTCTTCCTGCAGGCCAGCGAGAAAGCCCTGAGCGCCGAGACGCATTCGCGCCTCCGCCTTGCCGACGCTGTTGGGCAACATCATCGCCACCTCGCGCTGCGCCAGCAGGGTCTCGTCGACCGCGTGGCAGATCGCCAGTCGCGCGTCGTTCGCCCGCGCCAGAGCGATCGCCGCCCGCATCACCTGGCTGGTCATGAAACTCTGGTCAACAGCCACCATGATCCTTTTGTACATAGTCGCGATTCCTCGTTCGGCAAGGTTGTCTGACAAGCTGCACAATAACACCGATGGATCGCCAACAGCAGATCCTACTTGAGCGTCAGCGGCAGTCCCGCGGCAACCAGCGTCACCTGCTCGCAGACCGCCGCCACGCGCTGGTTCAGGCGACCCTGCTCGTCGGCAAACAGCCGCGAAACGGCTGCCATCGGCACGACGCCGCAGCCGACCTCGTTGGAAACCAGGATGATCCGCCCGGGCAACTCCGGCAGCGACTCGACCAGCGCCTGCGTCGCACCGGCCAGGCGCTGGCAACGGATCGCCTCGCCGGACGCGGCCTGACTCGCTGCTTCGCCGGCAAAAAGCAGGTTCGACAACCACAGCGTCAGACAGTCGACCAGCAGGCAGACACCCGGCGCGGCGTGCTGCCGCAGCGCCGCAGCGAGGTCGAGCGGCTCGACGACCAGCCCCCACTCCGGACTGCGCCTGGCCTTGTGGTGCTCGATGCGGCGTGCCATCTCTGCGTCGAGCGCCAGCGCGGTCGCGACATAAACCACGTGCAGACCGCACTCGCCGGCCCGGCGCTCGGCCAGCAGACTCTTGCCCGAACGGGCACCACCCAGGATCAGTTCTCGCATGGCGGCGAGCTTATCATGCGCCGGGGACGAGTATAATCCGCCGCTTCGATGCCGCCATTCGTCGCCCCCATGAACTTCACGATCGAAGCGACCACTCTCGTTCCCGGCCTGCAGGCGCGGATCGACGGCAAGACCAAGCCGCCGGGATCGCTCGGCGAACTCGAACGCCTGGCGCTGCAGATCGGCATGATCCAGCAGTCACTGACGCCGGACCTGGGCCAACCGCGACTGCTGGTCTTCGCCGGCGACCACGGGGCAGCACTGGCAGGCGTCTCCGCCTACCCGCAGGAAGTGACCTGGCAGATGGTCGAGAATTTCCTTGCCGGGGGAGCTGCCATAAACGTCTTCGCGCGCCACAACGGTCTGCAGTTGCAGGTCGTCGACGCCGGCGTCGCGCACGACTTCGGCGCCCGCAGCGGACTGATCGATGCCAAGATCGCCAGCGGCACGTGCAACTATCTGGTCCAGCCGGCGATGAGCCATGCGCAGCGGGATCAGGCGCTGGCCCGTGGCGCCGCGATCGTCGACGGACTCGCCGACCAGGGCTGCCGGGTGATCGCTTTCGGCGAAATGGGAATCGGCAATACCGCCTCTGCCGCGCTGCTGACGCACCAGCTCACCGGCACGCCACTCAGCGACTGCGTCGGTCGCGGCACCGGCCTCGACGATGCCGGGCTGGCGCGCAAGCGGGAACTGCTGGCACAGGCGGCGAGCCGGGCCCACCTGCCGCCGGACGCCGATGCGCTCGACGTGCTGGCCGAGTTCGGCGGCTTCGAGATCGCCATGCTGAGCGGCGCCATGCTTGCCGCGGCGGCCCGCCGCATGGTGCTGCTGATCGACGGCTTCATCGTCACCGCCGCACTGCTGGTCGCCGCCCGCCATGCACCGGCCGTTCGCGATTACTGCGTCTTCTGCCACCGCTCCGCCGAAGCCGGTCATCAGGCGCAACTGCGCACCCTCGCCGCCGAGCCGTTGCTCGATCTCGGCCTGCGCCTCGGCGAAGGGACCGGCGCCGCGCTGGCCTGGCCACTGGTCCGCGCGGCTGCCGCTTTTGTCAACGAGATGGCAAGCTTCGCCAGCGCCGGGGTCAGCGAGCAGCTCTGAGAACCCGTTCATGAGGTCCTCGGCGAACACAACGGGACGCTCATGGTTGCCGCCAGCGGCACCGCCGTCTTCGTCGAGCAGGCGGGCGGCGACGACCGCTCACAGCAGCATGGCGACGACGCTGCCGCAGGAAAGCGTCGCCAGGGTGCCCGAAAGCAGCGTCCAGGGAGCGAGTTGGACGATCTCTGCGCGTCGCTCGGGCACCATCGACGACATGCCGCCGAGGAGAATCCCGAGACTGCCGAGATTGGCGAAGCCGCACAGGGCGTAGGTCATGATGATCCGGCTGCGTGCCGACAAGGCCTCTGGCGTCAGGCGCGCCAGCTCGAGATAGGCGAGCAGTTCGTTGAGCACCGTCTTCGTCCCCAGCAGTTCCCCGGCGACCGCCGACTCGGACCAGGGTATGCCGGCCATCCAGGCCAGCGGCGCCATCACCCAGCCGAGCAGACGCTGCAGCGAGACGGCTGCGCCGGCGACGGTCGGCAGCGTGCCGAGAATCTGATTGGCCAGGCTGACCAGAGCCACCAGGACGATCAACATGGCGGCAATATTGATCAGCAGCGTCGCCCCTTCGCCGGTACCGCGAGTGATCGCCTCCATGCCGCTGCGGTCGGTCGGCGGCAGCGCGAGATGGCGCCCGCTGGGAGCACCAGCAGGTGGCACGAGGATGACGGCGAAGGTGATCGCGGCCGGCGCGCTGATGAACGAGGCGGCCAGAATGTGGCCCAGCGCATCCGGGACGACAGGCCCCAGGATGCTGGCGTAGAGCGCCATCACCGTACCGGCGACGCCGGCCATGCCGCTGCTCATGATGATGAACAGCTCACCGCGACTGACGGCTGCCAGGTAGGGCCGGATCAACAGCGGTGCCTCGATCATGCCGACGAAGACGTTCGCGGCACTGGACATGCCGACCGCGCCGCCGACGCCGAGGGTCTTCTCGAGCAGCAGCGAAAAGCTGCGCACCAGCAAGGGCAACACGCGCCAGTGGTAAAGCAGCGCCGACAGGGCGCTCATCACCAGCACCACCGGCAAGGCCTGGAAAGCAAGGACAAAACTGCTCCCCGGAGCGATCTCATCGTACGGTAACGGTGCTCCACCGAGGAAACCGAAGACCAGCGCCGTTCCCGTGCGCGTCGCTGCGGCGACCGCCAGCAAGGCATCGTTACAGGCGGCGAAGAAAGCCCGCGCCCCCGGCAGGCGAAAGATCAGCAGCGCCAGCAGCCCCTGCAACACGACTCCGCCGCACACGGTGCGCCAAGGAACCGCCGACCGCTGTGCCGATAGCACCCAGGCCAGAGCGAGCAGCAGCAGGTAACCGAGGACGGCCTGCAGCAGCGGATTCAAGAGCACGCCCCGTTCTGTCCGTACGGCCGCCTGCTGCACACGCAGAGGCTGCGCGAGGCCGGGACCGGTCGGCGACTGCCGCTCGCAGCCGCCGACCGGCTTGGTGTCCGGGCGACAGCAGGCGCTCTCGCGCTAGCGAGTCGCCGCCGGCGGTGGGGACAGCACCGCGGCGGGCGCGAACTCGGGACGAATCTGGCTGGCATTGCGGTACGCCGGCTGAATCTGGTCGGCCGGGGTGGGCGGAACCTCGCGCTGCTGCCATGGCACTGCGGGTGACGGTGCGTCGGGAGCGAAGCGTGCGCCGTAGTTGCGCTGGTAACGATCGAGAAAACGCCGCATCTGTTCATAGTCTGCGCAGTTCCGGGGAGCGAGGCAACGGCCGAAGACCTCGAAGGCACCCGGCGCTGGCACAGGATAGCCATAGGGCGCCAGCCACGGCCCATGCGGAGCAGGCCAGACGCCAGCGGCCCAATCGCCACCAACGACGACGGTTGTCGCAGCGGCTGCAGAAGTGAGGCTGAACAACGCGGCAGCAAGCAGGGGACGGGTTCGCATCAGAGCGAGTGTAGCACCGCCAGTCGGGTGGGAGCACAAGTGCAGTCGCCGTCGACGACCTGCCGCACGGCGGCGGGCCAGCCGCAGCACAGCGACCGGCAACGGCAGCGCCGCGTGCCGTCAGAGGCCCTCACCGGCAACCAACGGGCACAGCGAGGGGGCGATTCCCGCCGCAGTGTGAAAAGTCGCACGCAGCGTTTCGCCGCCCGGTGTAGAGTCTTTTCCGTCCATCACTGTCAGCGGGCCGATGCGTACGGCCCGGCTGTCAGATTGACCGGAGTCCTGACGCCGCCATGAAATGTCCCAAATGCCACTCGGAAGACCTCCACCGGTCGCGTCGCCGCGGCCTGAAGGAAGGCTGGAGCCTGCGTCGCAAACAACTGGCCCCCTATCGCTGCTCGGCCTGCGGCAACCGCTTCATCGCCGCGGAACCGCGGCCATCCGGACAGGAGCGCGCGCTGTCGATTGCCGACTACCTCGGCCTGAACAGCAGGGCACGAGAACGCTGCAATGGCACCGTGATCCTCGGCGGACTCAGCTCGCTGCTCATCCTGCTGAGCATTCTGTTGTTCCTGGCGCTGGCCCTGGGCTGGATCGAGCCAGAATCACTGCCACGACGCGGACCCTGAGTCACCCCAGCAGATCGCCGCTTTCTGTCTGCCCGGGGTTTCATGCGGCGATAAAGTGCTAAAATCTTGAGTTGATCGACGCTTGCCGGTCAACCTTCAAGCTTCTGGCTCGTTGTAGTCATTTTTTACCGTCCATAAGGAACCCCCACCATGAACAAGTCCCTCCTCGTTGCTGCGCTGCTCGCTCTGGCCGTTACCGCCTGTGGCAAGAAAGAAGAAGCCAAGCCGGCCGCCGCTCCCGCTGCTGCCCCGGCCGCTGCTGCTCCTGCCGCCGCCCCGGCTGCTGCTGCCCCGGCCGCCGCTCCGGCTGCTGCCCCTGCCGCCGAAGCTGCCAAGCCGGCCGACGCCGCTGCCAAGCCGGCCGAAGCCGCAGCGGCAGCCAGTGCCGCGGCTGGTGCCGCTGCCGACGCCGCCAAGGACGCTGCCAAGGCCGCTGGTGCTGCTGCCGACGCCACCAAGGACGCTGCCAAGAAGTAAGCTCTGTGCCACAACAGAACAGAAAAAAGCCGGCGCAAGCCGGCTTTTTTCTTTCCACGCGGACGACCCTCGAAGCTCGCGCACTGCTGCCGCGCACGTTCCGCCTTGCGCCGCCGGCCGGCTGTGCGGGGCCCGGGTCGGCCGCGTTGCTCGTGCGCAGCGGACACCATTGGCCTGTTGGTGGCCATTCGCACAGCCGCTCAGGCCAGTTGGCGCCAGCCGAAACCACCCTCCTGGTCGGCGACCCCGATCCACTCCTCGCCGCAGTCGAGCGCCAGAGCCAATGCCCGCGCCGCGAGATGCGGCCGGTTGTTCTCCTGGCTCAGGTGGGCAGCAACCACATGCTGCAGGCGGCGCGTGTCGACCTGCCGCAACAGCGCCGCCGCCTGCCCATTCTCCAGGTGGCCAAAGCGCCCGCCGATACGTTGCTTGAGCTGCGCCGGATAGCGCGAGGCGGCGAGCAGTTCCGCGTCATGATTGCACTCCAGAACAAGGCCGTCGCAGAGCCGCAGCACGTCGATGATATGCGAGGTGATCGAACCGCTGTCGGTGAGCACGCCAAGACAGCGATCGCCATCGCTGAAAGCGTACTGCACCGGCTCGCGGGCGTCATGCGGTACCGGATAGGGGCGAACCTCGATGTCGCCGATGGCAAAGACCGCGTGCCCGTCGATCAGATGGCAATCGGGCAAGGTGGTCCTGCCACGCGCCGCCGCCTTGTGCGTGCCGTGCGTCAGATGGACTGCCAACTGATGGCGGCGCGCAAACGCGAAGACGCCGCCGACATGGTCCGCGTGTTCGTGCGTCACCAGGATCGCCGCCAGCCCGCCGGGATCAATGCCGATGCGTGCCAATCGGGCCGTCACCTCGCGGCTTGAAAAGCCGCAGTCGAGCAATAGCCGGGTCCCGCCCGCCTCGACAATCAGCGCGTTACCCTGACTGCCGCTGCCCAGCGAGGCGAAACGGATCACTTCAACTGATCGTAGAGCAGGTTGAGGATCTTCTTCGCCGTCTCCGACTGGTCAACACTGCCCTCGGACAGGACCACCTGCACGGTTGACCGGGTGCTGCTCGTCGCACGCACGAGAATGCGGTACTGGGTCTGCGGCTTGGCAGCAGAACTTCCCTTGAAGGGATTGAGCTTCGAAAGAAAGCCCTCCTCCTTCTTCTCATTGTCGGTCTCCGGGTCGACATAGCGAACGAAATACAGGCCGCGTCCCCGATCGCGATCCTCGACCGTGAAGGCAACGCGGTCGAGAGCCAAGCCCACCCGCCGCCAGGCACGATCGAAGGACTCCTCGACCTCGAGGGCTCCGGCGCCATCGGCACCGCGCGTCAGGCGCGCCCGTTCAAAAGGCTTCTCCTGTGCCGCCTTGAGCGCCGCGCTCGCGCGCTTTTCTTCACTGCCGAGGTGAATCATCAGACGGCGCAGCATTTCGGCTTCGAGTTCGGGATCCGCCGGACGCGGTTGCCACTTCGTCTGATCCTTGCCTTCGGAGACGAAAATCTCGTACATGCCACGGTGGCTGATGAAGATGTCGGTCGTCCCCGGCGTGCTGCCCGGCTCCATGCGCGTGCGGAATTTGTCCCGTTCAGCCGTGGAGTAGACCGAATCGATCACCTTGCCGAGGACGTTGCGAATGAAATCCTGTGGGATCTTGGCGCGGTTCTCCGCCCAGTCGGTCTCCATCACGCCGGCATCGGGCAGATCGAGCTTGATCAGGAAGCCGGTTTCCTGCCAGAACTCCTTGACCGTCCCCCAGAGCTTGTCCGGAGTCCCGGCCGCGACCAGCCAGCGCTGCGTCCCCGAGCGTTCGATGCGCCCCTGGTCGACCTCCGGCAAGACCTCGCTCTTCTGCTGCGCCCGCGCCTGCGGCGAGCGCTCGGCGGCGTATTGCGAGTAGGTCGCGGTGCCCTTGCCAGCGACATCAGGAACCGCATAGCGATCATCACGCGTCGGCGAAGTCAGGTCTGGCGGGATCTCGAGAGGCGGCACGCTGCTCGAGCCCGCGGTCTTGTATTCGATTCTCTTCGGTTCGAGGAGCGAACCGGTGCAGCCGGCGAGCAACAGCAGCACGACGATCTGCAGGCGCGTGACGACAGGGCTCATCGGCGGCTGACCCAACGACTCTAGACGAGCACGCCGGCCTGCGACAGCGCGGCGCGAACACGAGCGTGATTTTCGGACGACAGCGGCGTCAGGGGCAGGCGCAAGCCGTCGCCGATGAGGCCCAGTTGCTGACACGCCCACTTGACCGGAATCGGGTTCGCCTCGCAGAACAGTTGCCGGTGCAGGCCGATCAGACGGGCATTCAGCACCCGCGCCTCGGCCGCATTGCCGGCCACTGCCGCGCTGCACATCTCGTGCATCAGGCGTGGCGCGACGTTGGCAACCACCGAAATGTCTCCCTTGGCGCCCATCAGCATCAACGCGCAGGCGCTGGCATCGTCACCGCTATAGACGGCGAAGCCGGCGGGCGCACGCACGATCAACTCGATACCGCGGTCCATGTTGCCGGTCGCGTCCTTGATACCGACAATGTTCGGCACCTCGGCCAGGCGCAGTGCCGTCTCGTTGCCCAGGTCGGCCACCGTGCGACCCGGGACGTTGTAGAGAATCACCGGGATGTCGACCGCGTCGGCGATCGCGCGAAAATGGCGATACAGCCCCTCCTGCCCCGGCTTGTTGTAGTAGGGGACGACCGAAAGCGCCGCACTGGCCCCCGCCTGGCGGGCGAAGCGGGTCAGCTCGATCGCCTCGGCTGTCGAATTGGCGCCCGTGCCGGCAATCACCGGCAGGCGACCCGCCGCCTGCTCGACGACCACCCGGATCAGTTCGCAGTGCTCGGCGAGGTTGACCGTCGGCGACTCGCCGGTCGTGCCGACGACGACGATGGCGTCGGTTCCCTGCTGCACGTGGAAATCGACGAGGCCGCGCAGGGCGGGCAGGTCGAGGCTGCCGTCTGCCTGCATCGGGGTGACAATCGCTACGATCGAGCCAGTAATCATGAGTTTGCGTGCACGCCAGTCAAGGCCCCGGGGATATCCTGAGTGGGGCAATCTGAAGCACGAATTCTAACCGAAGGCGCCCGCCTTGGCGACGAAAAACACGGCCAACGACCGCCGTGACCCGCTGCCACCCGGCAACGGGGTCAGAGCTCGGCGAGGACGCGGATATGCGCGGCAACGCTGCGCGCCAGGGCCGACAGCGAGTACCCGCCCTCGAGTATCGACACGATCCGCCCGTGCGCACAGTCGTCTGCGAGTTCCTTGATCTGTCCGGTCACCCAGGCGTAGTCCTGCTCGAGCAGACGCAGGCCGCCCATCTCGTCCTCGTAGTGGGCGTCGAAGCCAGCCGAGATGAACAGCATTTCCGGCTGGAACTCACGCAACCTCGGCATCCAGAGATCGCTCACCACGCGCCGGAACTCCTCGCCGTCGGTGCCGCGCGGCAGAGGTACGTTGACCATGTTGGCCGCCGGGCTCTCGGTGCCGCTGTAGGGGTAGAAGGGATGCTGGAAGGTGCTGACCATCAGAACCCGCTGGTCGCCGCGGAAGCAGTCTTCGGTGCCGTTGCCGTGGTGGACGTCGAAGTCGACCACCGCAACACGCGCCAGGTTGTGCGCCGCCAGTGCATGCGCCGCCGCGACGGCGATGTTGTTGAAGAAACAGAAACCCATCGCCGAGGCCCGTTCGGCGTGATGGCCGGGCGGCCGCACGGCGCAGAAGGCGTTCTCGGCCTGCCCTGAGAGCACCAGATCGACCGCCAGGACGCCCGCCCCGGCGGCGCGCATCGCCGCCTGCCAGGTATGGCGGTTCATCGCCGTGTCGGGGTCGAGGTGTACGATCCCGAGTTCGGGCGAGGCGCGCTTCAGCCGCTCGAGATGTGCCGCCGTATGCACCCGCTTGAGTTGCTGGAAGGTGGCCAGTGGCGCGTCGTGATACGTGAAGTAGGCATCCAGGCCCTGCGCGATCAGGTGATCGCTGATGGCACTCAGGCGCTCGGGTGCCTCGGGATGGTACGAACCCATGTCGTGCAGATGGCAATCGCGATGGGTGATGAAAGCCGTGACACTCACTGTAACCTTTCTGTCGCGACAGGGACGCCGCCAGCGGCGCCCCGTCCGGCGATGGAGCGGGTTGAGGATTGATGGTTTATTATCATCCCAATCGCTTCCCGACGACAAGCCATGCCAACCGCCAACAACCCCTCCCCGGTCAGCCGAGTCCTCGCCGCCGCCAACTCGGTCATTCTCGGCAAGAGCAACCAGACCCGACTCGCGCTCTGCTGCCTGCTGGCGCGAGGCCATCTGCTGATCGAGGATCTGCCGGGCGTCGGCAAGACGACGCTGGCGCACACGCTGGCCCGCCTGCTCGGTCTGCAGTTCGCACGCATCCAGTTCACCAGCGACATGCTGCCGGCGGACATCCTCGGCGTCTCGATATTCGACCGCGAGCGGAGCAGCTTCAGGTTCCTGCCCGGACCGGTCTTCTCGCAAGTGCTGCTGGCCGACGAGATCAACCGTGCGACACCAAGAACGCAAAGCGCTTTGCTCGAAGCGATGGAAGAGGGGCAGGTGACCACCGAAGGCGAGACGCGACCGCTGCCGGAACCCTTTTTCGTCATCGCCACGCAGAATCCCTCGAACCAGATCGGTACCTTCCCCTTGCCGGAGTCGCAGCTCGACCGCTTTCTCCTGCGTCTCGACCTCGGCTACCCGGATCGCGACGCCGAACGCGCATTGCTCGAGAGTGGCGGCAGCCGGGAGCAACTGCCGGCGCTTGCAGCCTGCCTTGGTGCAGGAGAGTTCGCGCCACTGCAGCGACTGGCGGCGGCAGTTTACGCGTCACCGGCGCTGCTCGACTACCTGCAACTTCTGATCGAAGCGAGTCGCCGGGAACAGCGCTTCGTGCACGGCCTCAGCCCGCGCGCCGCTCTCGCGCTGCTCGCCGCCGCCCGCGCCTGGGCGTTCACCGACGGCCGCGAGATGGTCCTGCCGGAGGACGTGCAGGCCGTGCTGCCGGCAGTTGCCCGCCACCGCCTGCGTCTGGTCAGTGGCAGCCATGCCGACGCCGAAGACATCGCAGCACTGATGCGATCGGTAACGCTGCCCTGATGCGCCGGTTGCCGAGCCTGCACCAGTGGCTGTTCGGCCGCCAACGTGACGAGCAATGGCCGCTTGTCCTCGGCCAGCGGCGCATCTTCATCGTCCCCACCGCTGCCGGCATGCTCTTCGCGCTGGTTCTCCTGGTGATGCTGATCGGCGCCATCAACTACGACCTCAGCCTCGGACACGCGCTGATCTTTCTCCTCGCCGGCCTCGGCCTGGTGGCGATGGTACACAGCTTCCACAACCTCTTCGGGCTGCGCCTGACGCCCGGACGCGCCGACGCGACTTTCGTCGGCGACCTGGCGCGCTTTCCACTGCTACTGGAGAACCCGCGCCGACAGCAACGGCGGGCACTCGAGCTGTCGTTCAGCGCCCAGCCAATGGTGGCCGTCGATCTGCCGGCCGAGGGCAGCGTGACGGTTGCCCTGCCCTGCCTGGCGCAGCGTCGTGGCCGACTCGATCCCGGCCGCGTGACGCTCGCCACCCGTTACCCGCTCGGACTGTTCCGCGCCTGGAGCTACATCCACCCGTCGTGGTCGTGCATCGTCTATCCGAAACCACTCCAGACGCCCTTGCCACCGGCGTCGCCCGCCAACACCGCCGACCATCGCCAGGGGGACAGCGGCCAGGAGGACTTCGCCGGCCTTCGCCCGCGCCAGCTCAGCGACCCGACACGGCACATTGCCTGGAAGGCGGTGGCCCGCCGCTCGGACGAGCAGGCGCTGCTGGTCAAGCAGTTCGCCGGCGGCGCGAGTGACGAGCTGTGGCTGGACTGGTCGCTGACGCCGCCCGACCGCGGCAGCGAGGATCGGCTGTCGATCCTCGCCGGCTGGATCATGCTCGCCGACGAAGGGCAGGCCTGCTATGGACTGCGGCTGCCAGGGCAGCAGATTGCGCCAGCCACCGGCAGTGCCCAAAGGGCAAGCTGCCTGCAGGCACTGGCACTGTACGAGACGGGAGAGACCCGCGATGCGGCTTAGGCCACCGCAGACGATCGATCAGGCAGCAGTCCCCTGGCTGCTGGCGGTCGCCCTGGCGACCGCCAGCCCGCATGCCGAGCACCTGCCGCCGTGGCTGAGCCTGCTGTTCGGCGCTGCCGTGCTCTGGCGTCTCTGGTTGTGGTGGCAGCGGCGGCCACTGCCACCGCGCTGGTGTCTCGCACTGCTGGTACTCGGCGCGCTGGCGGCCATCGCCTGGCAGTATCGCAGCCTGCTCGGCAGGGACTCCGGGGTCGCCATGCTCGCCCTCTTCATGGCGCTCAAACCGCTCGAGATGAAGACCCGACGCGACGCACTGGTAGTCGTCATGCTCGGCTTCTTTCTCCTGCTGACCCACTACTTCTATTCGCAGAGCATCCCCACCGGCCTCTGGCTGCTGGCCAGTTGTACGCTGCTGACGGCGGCACTGATCCGGCTGCACGGTGGGGCGCAGCCGCTCGCCGCCATCGTCCGCCAGGCGGGCCTGCTGCTGTTGCAGGCGACGCCTTTCATGCTCATCCTCTATCTGCTCTTTCCGCGCGTCTCCGGCCCGCTCTGGGGCCTGCCGCAGGACGCGCACGCCGGACGCAGCGGCCTTTCCAGCGAAATGGCACCGGGATCGATCAGCAGCCTGATTCTCTCGGGCGCGATCGCCTTTCGTAGCCACTTCGCCGGTGAGACACCCGAAAAGGCGGACCTGTACTGGCGTGGTCCGGTGCTCGACGCCTACGACGGCCTGACATGGCGCGTCAGCGCGCTCGCGGCCGCATTGCCACGGAAGGCGCCGGTCGTGGAGAGCAGAGGGGCGCAGTACAGCTACACCAGTATCATCGAGGCGCACAATCAGCGCTGGCTGCTGGCTCTCGACGTGGCGACCAGCCTCCCCGCCGGAGCCATGCAGGCGCCGACGCTGGAGGTGCTGGCACGCGAGCCGCTGCGCGCGCGCTCCCGCTTCTCCTTCGCCTCGTCGGTCGACTACCACGCCAACCGCGCCGAAAGCGCAGCCATCCTGCAGCAGTCCCTGTCACTGCCGGCGGCGATCAATCCGCGCGCACGCGCGCTGGCCGACCGCTGGAAGTCACGACCACCGGCACGCATCGCCGATGCCGTCCTCAGCATGTTCCGCAACGAGGACTTCCATTACACCCTGCGCCCGCCGCTGCTTGGTGCCGATGCCGTGGACGAATTCCTCTTCGGCACGCGCCGCGGCTTCTGCGAGCACTATGCCTCGGCCTTCGTCTTCCTGCTGCGCGCCGCCGGCGTGCCGGCACGGGTGGTTGCCGGTTACCAGGGCGGCGAGGTGAACCCGGTCGATGGCTACCTCATCGTCCGCCAGTCGGATGCCCACGCCTGGGCCGAAGTCTGGCTCGCCGGCGAGGGCTGGGTGCGCTACGACCCGACGGCAGCAGTCGCCCCGTCGCGCATCGAACAGGGAATCGTCGCCGCCCTGCCGGAAGGAGAACCGCTGCCCGGCATCGTCGGTCTCGACGCCGACTGGCTGCGCCAACTGCGTTACCGCTGGGAGGCGGCGAACAATACCTGGAACCAGTGGGTCCTCGGTTACAATCCGCAACGCCAGCGCGAGATCCTTTCCCGCTTCGGCATGCCCAACCCGGACTGGCAGAGCATGAGCACCGCACTGGCCGCGCTCTGCGGCGTGGCGCTGCTGCTGGTCACCGTGTGGACGCTGCCCCGCCGCCGTCGCGTCGATCCGGCGCAGCGGGCGTGGCAGAGGTACTGCGTGGCGCTCGCCCGGCGCGGTGTAACGCGTGCCGCATGGGAGGGACCGCTGGCGTTCGCCAACCGCGTCGCCGTGGAAAGGCCACAACTGGCCGCGCTCACCAGCGAAGCCGCACGCTGTTATGCGGCACTGCGCTATGGCCGCGGCGACAGCGAGCAGTTGCTCGTCCTGCAGGAATGCGTGCACCGACTACCCGCCAGATGGAGAAAGAGCGCTTGAAACACCTCGTCAACCACCTGCTCGTCGCCCTGAGTCTCAGCCTGGTGACGCTGCCGGCAGCCGCCCAGCAGGGCGCCGGCTTGAGCCAGAACCCTGAAGTACAGGCATTCATCGCCAGCATGCACGAGCAGCACGGCTTCGATGTCGCCCACCTGACGCGCCAGTTCGCCGTCCTGCGGCCGAATGCGACGGTCCTGAAGGCGATCCGGCCGCCGGCGGTGCCGGAGAAGCAGCGATCGTGGGAGCGCTATCGCGGTCGTTTTGTCAATGAGCAGCGGCTGGCGGGAGGACTGTCGTTCTGGCAGGCACATGCCGCGACGCTGCAGCGCGCCGAGGCGATCCACGGCGTGCCGGTCGAGGTGATCGTCGCCATCATCGGCGTCGAGACCATCTACGGCCAGCACATGGGCAGCTTCGGCGTCCTCGAGGCGCTGGCATCGCTCGCTTTCTTCTACCCGCCGCGGTCCGAGTTCTTCCGCGGCGAGCTCGAGCAGTTCCTGCTCCTGGCGCGCGAGAACGGCATCAGCCCGCTCAGCGTCAAGGGCTCCTACGCCGGCGCCATCGGCATCCCGCAGTTCATGCCCAGCAGCCAGCGCCGTTTTGCCGTCGATTTCGACGGCGATGACCGCATCGACCTGCGGCAGAGCTATCCGGACGCGATCGGCAGCGTCGCCCGCTTCCTGCAGCAGCACGGGTGGCAGACGGGCGAGCCGGTCGCCGTGCCGGCGACGGTCAGCGGCGATCCCGCCGCCCTCCTCGCCATCGGCATCAAGCCGACGCTGACCGTCAGCGAACTCGCCGCCCAGGGGGTTTCGGCGGCGGCCGACGGCGACCGAGCGGCCGCCCTGATCGACCTCGTCACGCCTGGCGCGGCGACCGAATACTGGCTCGGCTTCAACAACTTCTACGTCATCACCCGCTACAACCGCTCGAGCTTCTACGCGATGTCGGTCTTCCAGCTGGCGCAAGCGCTGCGGCAGGAACACGCGGCGCGCGCCATGGCCGCCCGCAGCCGCCCCTGATCAGCGCGGCAGCGCCGCCTCGGGCAGTGGTCGGGCAGCGTCACGCTGCCGCCACCGCCTGCAGATCCAGCCGACTCGCCAGCAGCCCGGCGCCGCCTGTCGACGCAGCGAAGGCCATCATTCGCCGCCGGCGACGAGGGCAAGCAGCTCGTCGCCGTAGCGTTGCACCTTGGCGAGGCCGATCCCGGGTACCGCGAGCAGCGCCTGCGGTGAAGCCGGCAACAGTGCGGCGATCTCGAGCAACGTCCGATCGTGCAGGATCACGTAGGCGGGGACACCCTGCTCGCGCGCCTTCGCGCTGCGCCACTGGCGCAGCCTGGCCACCAGCGGGGACTCCTGCTGCGGGCCCGGCACCGGCAGTTGGGGATCGCCGGCGCTGCGGACTGCGCTCCGGCCGCGGACAGCACGGCTCCTGGCAGGTTCGAGCCGCCGGCGCAGCATGAGAGGCGTTTCCCCGCGCAGAACCGGGCGGGCGCTGTCGGTGAGTTTCAGCGCTCCATAGGCCGCTGCATCGGCTTCGAGCAGTCCAGCGGCGAGCAGCTGTCGCAATACGGAGCGCCAGCCCATGTCGTCGAGTTCGGCACCGACGCCGAAGGTCGGCAGGCGATCATGACCGAACTGCCGCACCTTGTCGGTGTCCTTGCCGCGCAGAATGTCGATCAGGTGGCCGGCACCGAAGCGCTGACCGGTGCGCAGGGCAGCCGAAAGGACCTTCTGCGCCGCCACGGTGCCATCCCACACCTGCGGCGGCTCCAGGCAGACGTCACAGTTGCCGCAGGGAAGCGCATCTTCGCCGAAGTAGTTGAGCAGGATGACGCGGCGGCAGGTCGCCGATTCGCAGTAAGCGAGCATGCTGTCGAGCTTCTGCCTTTCGACCCGCTTCTGCTCGATCGGCGCCGCCGAGTTCTCGATCATCTGGCGGTGGATCACGACGTCGTTCAGCCCGTAGGTCATCCACGCCTCGGCGGCATCGCCGTCACGCCCGGCGCGACCCGTTTCCTGGTAGTAGGCCTCGATGCTCTTCGGCAGGTCGAGATGGGCAACGAAACGGACATCCGGCTTGTCGATGCCCATGCCGAAAGCGATCGTCGCCACCATCACGACGCCATCGTCGCGCAGAAAACTCTGCTGGTGCCGCTGCCGATCGGCGGCGCCGAGGCCGGCGTGATACGGCAGGGCGCTGATCCCCTGCGCGAGCAGCCAGGCCGCCGTCTCGTCGACCTTGCGTCGCGACAGGCAATAGACGATTCCAGCCTCGCCGCGATGGTGGCCGAGGAAGTCCAGCAACTGCTTGCGCGGATTGTCGCGCTCGACGATCAGGTAGCGAATGTTCGGGCGGTCGAAACTCGAGACGAACAGTCGTGCCTGCTCGAGATGCAGGCGGGTGATGATCTCCTGTCGCGTCAGCTGATCGGCAGTCGCCGTCAGCGCGATGCGCGGCACGCCCGGGAAGCGCTGATGCAGCTCGGAGAGCTGGATGTACTCCGGGCGGAAGTCATGCCCCCACTGCGACACGCAATGCGCCTCGTCGATGGCGAACAGGGCGACTCGTTGGCGCGCGACCAGTTGCTCGAGGAGCCCCATGAAGCGCTCGCCGAGCAGCCGCTCGGGCGCGACGTAGACCAGATCGAGCGCACCGGCGAGCAGTCGGCGCTCGGTGTCGGCCAGCGAACGGAAGTCCAGCGACGAGTTGATGAAGGCGGCGCTGACGCCAACCTGGCGCAGGGCGTCGACCTGGTCCTGCATGAGCGCGATCAGCGGCGACACGACGACACCGACGCCGCTGCGCAGCAACGCCGGAATCTGATAGCAGAGCGACTTGCCGCCGCCGGTCGGCATCAGGACCAGCGCGTCGCCACCGGCAACGAGCTGGTCGACGACATCCTCCTGCTGCCCACGGAAGGAAGGATAACCGAAGACCCGGGACAGCACTTCACGCGCAGCGGCACTCATTGCCGGGAGCCCTGCCGGGATGCGCCGCCAGCCAACGAGCGATGCCAGCGGCGCGCGGGGCACACGGCAGCCGTCAGACTGCCGTGCCGCCAACCCATCATGATGTCGCCGATCAGCTCAGACACTCGCGAGCCAGACGCTCGCCATCCCAGCACAGACACTCGCCACGACCTGCGTGCCAATCGGCCAGCACCCAGCGCTGGACATGGATCCCGTCGACGATGTGATCGTGTGTCGCCGGCCGATGCGTGTGGCCGTGAATCAGGCCGACGTAGCCGTGGGCGCGCAGGAAATCGTCGGTCTCGGCCGGATTGACATCCATCAGGTACTGCGCCTTGTCGCGCTTGGCGGTCTCGCTCTGCTGCCGCAGAGCCGCGGCGACTGCCTTGCGCTCGCTCAGCGGCCGGGCGAGAAAGGCCTGCTGCCAGTCGGGACGGCGAACCAGCGCACGAAACGACTGGTACTCGCGGTCATCCGTGCACAGCGAGTCACCATGCGCGAGCACGAACTCGCCGTCGGGCAAAGCCAGCAGCCACGGATCGGGCAGCAGGCGCGCTCCGCTGGCGGCGGCAAAACGCTCGCCGAGCAGGAAATCACGATTGCCGTGCATGACCGACAGCCCGACTCCGGTGGCGACCAACTCGCGCAGGGCGGTGACGACTTCCGCTGCCAGACGGTCCGCCGGGTCGTCCAGGCAGTCGTCGCCCGGCCAGGCTTCGAAGAGGTCACCGAGGATGAAGAGACTCTCGGCCGCCCGCGCCCGCCCGCGCAGGAAGTCGAGGAAGATGCGCGTCACCCCGGGCACCTGTGGCGCCAGGTGCAGGTCGGAAATGAACAGGATCGGTCGCAAGCCGTTGCCTGCAGCAGTCGGCTACGGGCGCGGCATCAGCAGACTTCGGCCCGCTCGATCAAGACGTCCTCGACCGGCACGTCGGAATGGAAACCCGAGGTTCCGGTGCGGACGGCCCTGATCTGTTCGACCACGTCTTGCCCCTCGACCACCTTGCCGAACACACAGTAGCCCCAGCCCTGAGCATTCGGCGCACGGAAGTTGAGGAAATCGTTGTTGACGACATTGATGAAGAACTGCGCCGTCGCCGAGTGTGGCTCCGCCGTGCGCGCCATGGCGACCGTGTAGGCCTCGTTCTTCAGTCCGTTGTCGGCTTCGTTCCTGATCGGCGGCCGGCAGGGCTTCTGCTTCATGCCTGGCTCGAAGCCTCCGCCCTGCACCATGAAGCCGGGAATCACACGATGAAAGATCGTGTTGTCGTAGTGGCCGGCGGCGGCATAGTCGATGAAGTTCTGTGCCGACAGCGGCGCCTTCTCGGCATCGACTTCGATGGCGATGACGCCAAGGCTGGTATGCAACTTGATCATGGTTTTCCTTTCTCGGGGATGATCCTGACCGACTGGATGGTGACCGGCTCAAGAGGAACGTTCTGATGCATCGCGCGGTTGCCGGTCGGCACGCCGGCGATCTTGTCCACCACCTCGATACCCTGCGTGACGCGGCCAAAGACGGTGTAGCCCCAGCCATCCGGAGAAGGATGGTTGAGCGACCCGTTGTCACGATGATTGATGAAGAACTGCGCACTCGCGGAATGCGGATCGGAGGTGCGCGCCATGGCAATCGTGCCGCGATCGTTGCGGAGCCCGTTCTTCGCTTCGTTCTCCACCTTGCGTGGCGCCGGCTTCTGTTCCAGATCGACCGTGAAGCCACCGCCCTGGATCATGAAGCCGGGAATGACGCGGTGAAAGACGGTGCCGTTGTAGAAACCTTCGTTTACGTATTGGACGAAGTTGCGGACGGTCCTGGGGGCTTTCTCGGCATCGAGTTCGATGACGATGCGCCCCATGCTGGTCTGCATCTCGACGCTGGGCGCCGCCACGACGGCTACCGACAACAGGGCGCCGGCAAGCGCGAAACTGATCTTTCTCAACATCAGGCAACTCCTTGGCAAGCGATTCCCGACACGCGGGCGACGGGCAGCGGGCGACAGCAGCCATGCACCGGCCAGTAGCCGCCACCGCTGCCAGCGCAAACGAAATGGTCGGACGCGGTGCCGGATGACCGGCGCAGCGCACCGCGATCAGCCGACACGCTCCTCCTGGATCAGCCAGCGCCCACCCGACCTGACGAGAAGCAGAGTCTTGGCCACCGTCGAGGTCAGCGCCGGCGACGAGAACGTCTGCCGAAAACGCACGGTGGCCTTGCCATCAGCGAAAGCGACCCGGATATCCTCGACCTCGACCTGCAGTCGGCCGGGTTTGCGCATCGGCCGCAGGCGCCCCTCCTCCCAGGCCTTGCGCGTCATGCCGCGCGGCGCGCGAAAGTCGGCGGCGTAGTGGGCGAAGTACGCTTTCGCGTCCTTGCGCGACCAGGCCCTGGCCCAAGTCTCGATCGTCCTCGCCACTTCCTGCTCGTCAGCGTTGCCGGCCGCCACGGGGACCCGGTCTGCCTTGCCGGCCGCCGGCGAATCCGGGGCGGCCGACAGCCGCGAAGCACCCGGACCGGCATCGCCGAGGCTGCCACTGCCCACTTCGCGCATGCGCGAAAGTTTCAGTCGCGCGGCCTTCTTCGCCGGGTCGATCTGCAACGCCTTCTCATAGGCCTGACCGGCCAGCCGCGCATGGATGTCGCCGAGATTCTCGTAGGCGGTGGCGTAGTTCGGCTGGATCCGGATCGCCATCTCGAGCGCGGTCCGCGCCTTGTCGTACTGCTTCTGCTGCGCGTAGAGGACAGCCAGGTTGTTGTATGGCTCGGGCAGCTCCGGATAGTCCTCGATCAGCTTGCTGAAAACGGTCATCGCGTCGGCGGGACGCCCCATCTCGACGAGGATCAGGCCCTTGCTGAAACGTCCGCGCGCGTCGCCCGGATTGCTCGCCAGGTGCTCCTCGACCTTGTCGAGTGCCGCCGCCTGCTGCCCCTGTTTCAGCAGCCGCTGCGCCTCGGCGAGGTTGTCCGCGAGTGCGGCCGGGACGGCCCCGGCGAGCGCGCAGGCGACCAACAGGGAGCGGATGGCTGGCAAAAGGCTCGGAAGCATCGATATGGTATACTGGGCCACGCGCGGTCGGAAGGCAGGAAACCGGCCGATTCTAGCAAGAAGTCCGGCCAAACCAAAATCCCCCGCCGCTGCCGGCCGCTCGCGGCACGATCCCACAGACCCGAAGATGCTGAAAATCTACAACTCGCTGACCAGAGACAAGCAGGAATTCGTCCCCATCGTCCCAGGCACGGTACGGATGTACGTCTGCGGCATGACCGTCTACGACTACTGTCATCTGGGTCACGCGCGCGTCCTGGTGGTCTTCGACATGGTGCAGCGCTGGCTGCGGGCGAGCGGACTGCAGGTCTGCTACGTGCGCAACATCACCGACATCGACGACAAGATCATCCGCCGGGCAACGGAGAACGGGGAAACCATCGGCGAGCTGACCGCCCGCTTCATCCGCTTCATGGATGAGGATGCGGCGGCGCTCGGCGTCGCCAAGCCGGACCATGAGCCGCGCGCAACCGAGTACGTGCCGCAGATGCTGAGGCTGATCCAGCGACTCGAGGAGAACGGGCTGGCCTATCGTGCGGCGGCCGGTGACGTCAATTTCTCGGTGCGCCGTTTCCCGGGCTACGGCAAGCTCTCGGGCAAGTCGCTCGACGACCTGCGTGCCGGCGAGCGCGTCGACATCGACGGCGCGAAGGAGGATCCACTCGACTTCGTGCTCTGGAAACACGCCCGCGAAGGTGAACCCTGCTGGGCCTCGCCGTGGGGAGAAGGCCGCCCGGGCTGGCACATCGAGTGCTCGGCGATGAGTTCGGACCTGCTCGGGGCGCACTTCGACATCCACGGCGGCGGGCAGGACCTGCAGTTCCCACATCATGAGAACGAGATCGCCCAGTCCGAGGGGGCGCACGGCTGCCGCTTCGTCAACTACTGGATGCACAACGGTTTCGTCCGCGTCGATGACGAGAAGATGTCCAAGTCACTCGGCAACTTCTTCACCATCCGCGAAATCCTGCGCGAGTACGATGCCGAGGTCCTGCGCTTCTTCATCCTGCGGGCACATTATCGCAGCCCCCTGAACTATTCGGACGCGCACCTCGACGATGCCCGGCACGCGTTGAGCAGACTGTATACCGCGCTGAAGACGGCGCCGGCGGCAGCCGCGGCGGCAGTGGACTGGAACGAGCCGCACGCAGCGCGTTTCGCGGCGGCAATGAACGACGACTTCAACACACCCGAAGCCTGCGCCGTGCTCTTCGACCTCGCGGCGGAAGTGAATCGCAGCCAGTCAGCGCAGCTCGCCCGCCAGTTGCGTGCACTCGCCGGTCTGCTGGGACTGCTCGGACGTGAACCGCAGGACTTCCTGCAGGCATCCCCGGCGCGCGGCACCGAGACCACTGTCGAGGCGATCGAAGCATTGATCGCCGAACGTGCTGCCGCCAAGAAGCGCCGCGACTTCGCCGAGGCGGATCGCATACGCTCCGAGCTGCTGACTGCCGGAGTGGTCCTCGAGGACGGCGCCACGGGAACGAGCTGGCGTCGCGCCTGACCAGGGGCCAGGGCACAGTACAGGCCTTGGTCCCGTCAGCGGCTCCTGTAGGACGGCGAACTGCTGCTGAAGGTCCAACTGATGGGCCGGACCCCATTCAGCGACAAGCCTGGGCGGAACGGCGCCTTCCGGGACAACTGACAACAGGAACCCATGGCCCTCAAGAAATCCCAGCTCTACAGCAAACTCTGGCAGTCGTGCGACGAACTGCGCGGCGGCATGGACGCCAGCCAGTACAAGGACTACGTGCTGACGCTCCTGTTCGTCAAGTACGTGTCCGACAAGTACGCCGCCGACCCGAATGCGCTGATCGACGTGCCGCCGGGCGCCCGCTTCGCCGACATGGTGGCCGCCAAGGGCGACAAGGAGATCGGCGACCGCATCAACAAGATCATCGGCAAGCTGGCCGAGGCCAACGACAGCCTGAAGGGTGCCATCAACGTCGCCGACTTCAACGACGAAGAAAAGCTCGGCAAGGGCAAGGAGATGGTGGACCGCCTCTCCAGGCTGGTGGCCATCTTCGAAGGCCTGGACTTCGGCCGCAACCGGGCCGAAGGCGACGACCTGCTGGGCGACGCCTACGAGTACCTGATGCGGCACTTCGCCACCGAATCGGGAAAAAGCAAGGGCCAGTTCTACACCCCGGCCGAGGTGTCGCGGGTGATGGCGCAGGTGATCGGCCTGGACAAGGCCACGTCGGCCACCCAGACCATCTACGACCCCACCTGCGGCTCGGGCTCGCTGCTGCTGAAGGCGCACGACCTCGCCAAGAGCCGCACCGGCCATGACCTGACCATCTACGGGCAGGAGATGGACAACGCCACGTCGGCGCTGGCGCGCATGAACATGGTGCTGCACGACTGCCCCACGGCCGAGATCTGGCCCGCCAACTCGCTCTCCAGCCCGCACTTCAAGGACGAGCGCAACGCGCTGCGGCTGAAGGCCTTCGACTACGTGGTGGCCAACCCGCCCTTCTCGCAGAAGAACTGGACCAGCGGGCTGGACCCGGCCAATGACCTGTACGGCCGCTTCGGAACCAACACGCACGACTGGGGCGTGCCGCCGCCGAAGAACGGCGACTACGCCTTCCTGCTGCACATCCTGACCAGCCTGAAGAGCACCGGCCGCGGCGCGGTGATCCTGCCACACGGCGTGCTGTTCCGCGGCGGCGCCGAGGGCGCCATCCGCAAGAAACTGGTGCAGCAGGGCGTGATCCTGGCGCTGGTGGGCCTGCCGGCCAACCTGTTCTACGGCACCGGCATCCCGGCCTGCATCGTGGTGCTGGACAAGGCAGGCGCGCCCGGGCGGCGCGGCATCTTCATGATCGACGCCAGCAAGGGCTGCATCAAGGACGGCAACAAGAACCGGCTGCGCGCGCAGGACATGCACCGCATCGTCGACACCTTCCAGCGCCAGCTGGAGCAGCCGCGCTACTCGCGCATGGTGCCGGTGGCCGAGATCGAGGCCAACGACTTCAACCTGAACCTGCCGCGCTACATCGACACCAGCGAGCCCGAAGACCTGCAGGACATCGAGGCGCACCTGAAGGGCGGCATCCCTGACCGCGACCTGGACGCGCTGGCGGCCTACTGGCAGGTGTTACGTCCCGCCCTATCCGAGCCTCTTCGTCCCGAGCTATTCCGGGGTGAGACAAGAAGAATGTCCCACACTGTAGCCGGGCGGATTTTCCCCGGCAGCAGCGTGGGACAGGGGGCCTATCGGGATCGAGGATCGGTGTGCGGGAAGATCCAGGGTTCCTCGGGATCGTAGAGGTTCCTTTGGCGATCGTGATGACTGCGCAGTTGGACGAAGTAGTGGCTCTCGCAGGCGGTGGCGAGCCGGAAGAGGAAGTCGCAGAGCGCGGCAGCGGCTTCGTCGGAGAGGCCCTCGGGGAACAGGCTATTGCGACGGCGGCTCATCGGA
>JAGFNJ010000040.1 GCA_017592775.1 Candidatus Accumulibacter conexus
TACCCGTTACGCTTGGCGGCCATAGCCCTTTGGACCCACCCCTTCCCATCCCGAACAGGACCGTGAAACGAAGGAACGCCGATGATAGTGCATACCTCATGTGTGAAAGTAGGTCACCGCCAGGCTCCCCAAAAACCAAAAGCCCTCCCCACATCCACGTGGCGAGGGCTTTCGGCTTTGGTCGACCGGCAAACGCAGCAGGATCGAGCGGACAGGATTGAGCGGAGGGCCGGTACTGCAGGCTCAGACGCTCGGGTGCCAGATGCGAGGAGAAAAGGATGACGGCGAAAATGGCGATGGCGACGCTCGGCGGAGGCTGCTTCTGGTGCCTGGAGGCGGTTTTCGAGCAGATGATCGGGGTCGACTCGGTAGTCTCCGGTTACTGTGGTGGCGACACAGACAATCCGGGTTATGAGGCGGTCTGCAGCGGGCGGACGGGGCACGCGGAAGTCGTTCGGCTGACATTCGACCCGGAACTGTGCGACTTCCGCCAGATCCTTGAAGTCTTCTTTGCGATTCACGACCCGACGACCCGCAATCGCCAGGGCAACGACGTCGGTACGCAGTACCGGTCGGTGATCTTCTTCCACAGCCCGGAGCAGGAAGAGACAGCCCGGTCGCTGATTGCCGAACTCGAGCAGGCGGGTGCCTGGACGGCGCCCGTGGTCACCGAGTTGCTTCCCGTGACGGCCTTCTTTGCCGCTGAGAGCCACCATCAGCAATACTTCCGTCGCAACGGCGATCAGCCTTACTGCCAGTTCGTCGTCAGCCCGAAGCTGGCCAAGTTTCGCCAGCGCTTCGCGGCGCGGGTCAAGGCGAATCGATGAACTCGCGCAGGTCACGGACGAAGCGCTCGCGTTCCCACTGGTGGGGCGAGTGGTCCGTGTCTTCGTAAACGTGCAGGACTGCGTTGGCGATTCGGCTCTTGACGTAGTGCGCCGTCTCGCTGCGATAGTAGTTGCTGCTGCCGCCATAGACCAGAAGGGCAGGGATGTCGATGCGGTCGAGGGTGGCGCGGTAGTCGGCCTCGGTGAGGCTCTCCCAGCAGGCGATCAGCGGCGCCGGATCCTGCTCCTTGAGCCATTGCCGGGCTTTCGCCAATCCGCGTGATCCGGCGTGGTACTTTTCCCGGGCGCGTTCGTTGAGCCCCATGGCGCCGAGCAGCAGAACCGATTCCGCGAAGTCGCTCTCGAGGTGCTTGAGGAAAGTGGCAGAACGATCGCGATCGAAATCGCCGTAGATGCCGTTCAGCCACTCGGCATCGGTCAGCAGCTTCGGCGACTGGTCGAGGAAGCAGACCTTGCCGAGTCGACCGCAACCATGTTCCTCGATGTACTGCCAGAGGGTCAGGGCGCCCATCGAGTGGCCGACGGCGACCAGACGATCGAGCTGGTAGTGGTCGATGAGGTTGTGCAGATCGCGAGCCATGCGCTGCACCGTCGGTACGGTGTTGCGCGTCAGGCGGTGGCCACCGTGGCCGCGCGCGTCCCAGCGGAACACGCGATGATGCGGCGTCAACTGGTCGAGGAACGGTGCCCATTCCAGGTGACTGGCGGTCCAGCCGTGCAGCATGATGATTGGCGGGCCTTCTCCGGTGACCTGTACATGGATCTTTTCGCCATCGTCAGCAAAGAAGTGCGTCATCGTCAAGCGTAGGCAAAGGTGAGAATCGGCGGTAACGTCACGCCGCAGCCAAGGCAACTATAATCCCTGCCTCACAAAAAGGAAACCATCGCGATGAACGCATTCAGTTCCTACGAGCATGACATCCACGCGGTCGACGCGGGCTACGTCCGCCCTCTGCTCGCGGCAGTTCATCTGATCGTCGAGAAGGGGCGGGTGGCGATCGTCGACAGCGGCAGCAACGCATCGGTGCCGCCGCTGCTCAAAGCCCTGACGGCGCTGGGTCTGTCGCCGGACGCGGTCGATTACCTCATCCTGACCCACATTCATCTCGATCACGCGGGCGGGGCCGGAAGCTTGATGCGTCTCCTGCCCAACGCACGGCTGCTGGTGCATCCACGTGGCGTCGCGCACATGGTTGACCCGTCGCGGCTGGTCGCCGGTGTCACGGCCGTTTACGGCTCGGTGGCCGTCAGCAAACTCTACGGCGAGATCTTGCCAATCCCCGAGCGGCGGATCATCCCAGCGACGCACGGTCTGCAGGTCGACCTGGCGGGTCGCGAGCTGCTCTGCCTCGACACTCCCGGGCACGCGCGACATCACATCAGCGTCCTTGACGGGTGCAGCTCGAGCTTCTTCACTGGCGACATCTTTGGGTTGTCCTATCGCGAACTCGATCGGGACGGCAGGCAGTTCATCTTTCCGACAACGACGCCAGTGCAATTCGACCCGGCGGCAATGCACGCATCGATCGAGCTGCTGCTCAGCCACGACCCGCAAGTGATGTACCTGACGCATTACAGCCAGGTGCGCGATGTGGCTGCGAAGGCGGCACGATTGCATGATCTGATCGACGCGCATGTCGGCATCGCCCGTGCTGCCGAGTCGGCGGGCAGCCAGCGTCAGGCGATGATTCGCGCGGGGCTGCAGGAGCTGCTGCTGGCCGAGACCGAGCGTTTCGGCTGCGTCTTGCCCGCAGCGCAGGTGCTCGACATCTTTGCCACCGATCTCGACCTCAATGCGCAGGGGCTGGATGTGTGGCTTGACGCGCAAGCTGGCTGACAGTCCTTCCTGACGGCGCTGTCCGCGCCCGTAGCCCGGCGTTTCGGGCCGAAATCGGGCTGTCGGGAGTGGACTCGCTGCGCCGCCGCATCGTGCGCGCAGCCGCAGTTGCATCCGCGGTCGGCCGCTTGATCGGTTTCGTGGCTTGCGTGCTCGCGTCGGGTGTCCTCGCCTGCTCGTCCCAATTGCGTCGGTCGCAACCGCTCAGACCTTGACGAAGCGTCGCAGGAAGGCCCGCCGGGAAGACTCTCGGCGTCCGGCCGTGGGCTTGCTCGCGGGGTCGTCGCTCGCGCCGGTTGCCGTCAGCAAGGCGGCGAGTGCGGCAGTTGCTGCCGCCTGCGCGGCAATCTGCGAGGCAAAGCTGCTCGGGGGGGCAAAGAGTGGGCAATACTGGTACGCGGGCAAGTCTGCCTCGGCCTCGTAGTCGGCGATGAACTCGATCGGACCAATCGGGAATTCCACATGGCAGCGCTCTCCGGGACGACGATCGGACCACAGGACGCCGCCGCCAGGCAGCAGGAGGAGGCCGATCACCCATGGCGTGATGATGGCGCCGATCCAGTCGCCGGCGGTGTCGCCTCTCGTCTTGTCGGCCATGCGCCCGCCGGCAGGGCCATGGCGACGAAAGCCGAGGGCTTCGATCGACAGGGCGGGATTGACGAACGGCAGGTCGCGCATGCTCGTTGCCCAGAGGTGGAGGTACCTTGCCTCGACGCGTCTTGCCGGGTTCTCGTCGATCGGCGTCGCTGGCGGCGGCTGCGCGGCCTCGAACGCGCGCCTGCGGATCATGACGGATTCCCCACCTGGGGCGGGGCGCGCAGCAGGTCGACGAAGTGCCTGTCGGGATCGTAGCTGCCGTTCTGGACAGCCTGTACGGCCGCGAGTGCGTCTTCGATCAGCGCTCGTTGATCGTCGCTGACGACTTCCCGCGCCAGACCGAGCGAGACGAGGACCCAGGTGCCGATGGTCTGTCGGCCAAGCAGCAGCATGTTGACGCGCTCGCGCCGCAGCATGTCGGCGTCCCGCCGCTCGACGATGGCGAACTCGCCAGCCGGGTCGTCGTCCGCGACGACCTGCATCGGCACCGACAGACACATCTCAGACTTCTCCGCTGCTGATGGCCGGCGCAACCAGCCCGAGCAGCGCCAGTTCGGATACGACCATGCCAAGGAGCGCGGGCATGCCATCCTCGACCTCGCGGCTCAGTTCCATCCCGAGCGCCAGGGACTGCGGCTGCAGGCCAAGGATGCTGATGTGGCGCGGTGACCTGCCGAGCAGCTCGAGGCTGGCCAGGACGTCGCTCAGGCCCACCTGGTGCGGTGACAGCTTGGTGCGGAAGAACACCGGCAGCGCTTCGCCGGCCAGCCGGATCGGCGTCGCCGCCGGCGCACCGGCGCGGATGGCGTCGACCATGATCAATGCGTCTATCCCCTCGAGGTCCTCAAGCAGTTCCATGCCCGAGGTGCCGCCATCGATCACTTCGACCTCCGGTGGCAGGCAATAGGCTCGCCGCAGGCGTTCGACGGCGCGGACGCCAAGCCCTTCATCGCTCAGGAGAATGTTGCCGACCCCGAGGACGACGACGCGCATTGCCGATCCAGGGGCTGCGACCATCAGCGCCGGCCGGACGCGGCAACGCGCCGCCGCAGCCTGGCCAACGGTCGCATCAGGCCGCCGTCACCCGGACTACCGGCTGCCGCTCGTGGTCCACGACATGGACCGCGCAGGCCAGGCAGGGATCGAAGGAATGCACCGTGCGCAGCACCTCGAGCGGCTGGTCCGGAATCGCCACCGGCGTTCCGGCCAGGCAGGCCTCGTAGGCGCCAGGCTCGTCCTTCTCGTTGCGCGGTGCCGCGTTCCAGGTCGTCGGCACGACGCACTGATAGTTCCTGATCTTTCCGTCCTGGATCACGATCCAGTGCGAGAGGACTCCACGTGGCGCTTCGTGCATGCCGACCCCGGCGATCTCGCCTTTCGGGAATACCGGCTTGTTGAACGTCTTCAGGTCGCCCTTCGCCATGCTCGCCAGAAGCAGATCCCATTGTCGTGCGAGTTCGTCCACCTCGACCGCACAGGCGACGGCACGGGCGGCATGGCGCCCGATGGTCGAATGCAGCGCGTCGATGCCGACCTTGGTCTTGGCCACTGTCGACACCAGGTCGAGCGCATGCGTCGCATAGTCGATCGTCGGCTTGTGCCCGGCGGCGACCATCGCCAGCACACGTGGCAGCGGGCCGACCTGCATCGGCTTGTCGTAGAAGGTGGGCGACTTCAGCCACGAGTACTTTCCGTCATCCTGGAAGTCGGTGTATTGCGGTCGTGTTTCCCCCTTGTACGGATGCAGCGGACCCTTGCCGCCTTCATACCAGGAATGCTTGACCGATTCACTGACTCCATCCTTGAAGTACGCGTCGTCGTGTGTCTTGATCTGCTTGAAGCTTGCCAGGTCGCCGCCGGCGATGTGGCCGCCGGGCAGGGCGAACTCCGTGTTCCTGCCGTCGAGCGGAATGTCCGGTACCGAGATGTAGTCTACGATCCCGCGGCCGATCTGTGTCCATTCGGGGTAGGAGCCACCGACCACCGCCACGTCGATGAGGTAGACGTTCTTGACGAAATCGGCGAGCTGGTCGATCCAGTCCTTGACCGCCAGCAGGCGCTCGACCGTGAGCACCGCCTGCGAGTCTACTGCCAGTGCATTGGCCACGCCACCGACGACGACGTTCTGGATGTGCGGCGTCTTGCCGCCGAGGATGCTGACCACCTTGTTGGCGTGGCGCTGTACCTCGAGCGCCTGCAGATAGTGGGCGACGGCGATCAGGTTCACCTCGGGCGGCAGCTTCATCGCCGGGTGGCCCCAGTAGCCGTTGGTGAAGATGCCCAACTGACCGGTGCCGACGAAACCTGAGAGACGCTCCTTCACCTTGGTGAACTCGGCCTTGCCGTTGCCGGACCAGGACGAGAGACTCTCGGCGAGGCTGGCGGCCTTCGCCGGGTCCGCTTTCAGCGCACTCGTGACATCCACCCAGTCGAGCGCCGACAGATGGTAGAAATGGACGATGTGGTCATGCACCGCGTGCGCCAGGATGATCATGTTGCGGATGTACTGGGCGTTGACCGGGAGTTCGAGTTGCAGGGCGTTCTCGACCGAACGGACCGACGCCAGCGCATGCACCGTCGTACACACACCGCAGATGCGTTGCGTGATCGCCCACGCGTCGCGCGGATCGCGACCGATCAGGATGTTCTCGACGCCACGCCACATCTGTCCCGAAGCCCACGCCTTCTTCACCTTGCCGCCATCGACTTCGACGTCAACGCGCAGGTGGCCTTCGATCCGCGTGACCGGATCAATCGTGACTCTTTGCGACATCTCGTTCTCTCCTGAAAACAGCGTCAGCTGTGCGCCGGCTGGGCGTACGTTTCTTCCCTCGGCAGGACCGGGAAGCGGCGGGTGATGTAAATGTAGCCGAAAACCTCGGCGGCGAAGATGCCGATGGTGACCAGCAGTTCGGGCACCGACGGGAAGTAGCTCCAGCCCGGTCCAGTGTCGAAGGCGATCAGGAAACCGTTCAGGCGCAGCAGGATGCCGCTCAGCATGACCGTGATGCCGGCAAGGAACAGCCGGGCAGGATTGCGCCGCGCCTCGACCGTGCCGATCAGCACGAAGGTCGCCAGCAGGCAAGCGTTCTCGGCCCAGAAGGTCAGGGCGACATGATTGGCGCGGAAGGCTTCGGGCAGCGCGCCACGGACGGCGACATCGGCAAGGCGCACCACGAGAAAGACCGCGATGATGCCGAGCATCACCTTCGCCATCGGATTGAGCAGGCTGAGCTCGATGTGCCGCCGGTAGGCCGATGCGGCGACGCAGGACTCGAAGAGGATCACCCCATAGCCGAGCATGATTGCCGACAGCAGGTAGAGCAGCGGCTGGATCGGCGTCTGCCAGAGTGGATGGACCTGGCCGCCCATGACGACGAGCATCGTCCCCAGTGATGCCTGGTGCATCATCGGCAGCACGACGCCGAGCGCGATGAAGAAGAACAGGACCTTTTCCAGTTTCCGGCGCGCGTCCTGCAGGCCCAGCTTTTCGAGAAAGACCGGCGAGAACTCGATCCACATGACGATGATGTAGAGCGTGATGCACGCAGCCACTTCGAACATCACCGAGTTCACATTGAAATAGCCCGGCCAGAAGATGTGCCAGAAGTTCCACCAGCGACCGAGGTCGAAGGTGATCGCCGCGCCGGCAAGGGTATAGCCGAAGAGGCTGCCGAGCAGCGCCGGCCGCACCAGCGGGTGGTACTTGCCCTTGTTGAAGATATAGACCAGCAGTGCCATGCAGAAGCCACCGCAGGCCAGCGCCGAGCCGATGAAGACGTCCACCACGACCCAGATGCCCCACGAGTAGCCGTCATTGACGTTGGTCGTCGAACTGAGGCCAAAGAACAGACGGACGACGATGATCGTCGCCGCGACCGCCATCAGCACGCCGCAGACCAGGGTCGTCGCATTGAACAGGCTGCCGCCGACCGGCGCCGGTCGGGCATGGTGCAGGGCGCTCATGATTCCTCCTTGCCGGGCTGTGCCGGCGGCGGTGCATCATCCTCGTGATGGACGTTGCGCCGGGCGACGTAGGTCATCGCGCCGAGTACCGCGAAGGGCATCAGCAGTCCGCCGTAGAGGGTGTGCTGGATGGTTTCCGATGTCGAGGCCGACGACTTCGGAGACAGGTAGGGCATGCCGACCTTCTCGAAATCGACCGCCGAGAGCTTCAGTACCTGCGTGCCGCCGTATTCGGTTTCACCGTACACGTGCTGTTTGTACTTGGCGACCTTGCCTTCGTAGCTCTGGTCCGGCCCGCCGCTGAGGTTGCCGCGCGGATAGGTGGTGACGCTGCCGGGGGTGAGTGCGAGGCGGCGCTTCGCCTCGGCGAGCAGATCGCTGGTGCGGCCGTAGAGCGTCGCGCCGGTCGGGCAGACCTCGGCGCAGGCCGAGTAGTGACCATCCTTGTAGCGATGCCGGCAGAGTTCGCACTTGCCGATCTTGCCGGTCGGCGAGTCATACTGGTACTTTGGAATCCCGAACGGGCAGGCGACGACGCAGTAGCGGCAGCCGACGCAGGCTTCCGCATCGTAGGCGACGATGCCGGTCGTCGCGTCCTTGGTCATTGCCGTCACCGGGCAGGCGGAAACGCAGGAAGGGTCGGCACAGTGCATGCATGAGGTCTTCATGAACGCGTAGCCGTTCTCCTCGTCGTCCTTCGTCGCCATCGTTCCGCTGCGGTACATCTTGATGATGTTGAACGTGTAGCCACTGGTGTCGAGGGGCGTGTCCCACAGCCTGTCGGCGGTCGAGAACTCGGGCGGATTGTCGTTCGCCTGCTTGCAGGCAGCGACGCAGGCCTTGCAGCCGATGCACAGGGTGGCGTCGTAGAGCAGGCCGAGCGCTTCCGCTGGCCGCTCGTAGGTGTCCCGTGCGGCGGCCGGGCTGCTGACCGTGGCCGCGACGGCGGCACCGGCGGTGCCGAGACAACCCTTGAGGAAGCGGCGGCGTCCGTCCGGCACGATCCGCCCATTGCGTGCTGGTGTCTTCATCTCAGGCCTCCGTCTTGCTGTTGGCCGCCTTGGCACGTTCGGCTTCCTCGGCCTTGTGTGACAGGCCCAGGTTGCGTGCCACCATCGCCGCACCGCCGGCGGCCGCACCGGCGACGGCAGCAAGGATGGCAGCCGATCCGAGCGTCGCACCCATGCCCTTTTCCTCGACGATGCGCGGGTACTGCTGCGGTGGTTCGACGTTCTTCACCTTGGCCAGCATGTGCAGCGGTTTGCTGAAGCCGACGCCCTGCTCGCTGCAGCCGAAGCACGGGCAACCGCAGCCGACCGGCCAGGTTCCGGCACCCGCGTCGCCGAAGAGGATGGTCGGGCAGTTGGCGTAGGTCTCCGGACCCTTGCAGCCGAGCTTGTACAGGCAATAGCCCTTGCGGTGGCCCTCGTCGCCGAATTCGATGGCGAAGCGGCCAGCGTCGAAATGGGCGCGCCGCTCGCAACTTTCGTGAATCAGCCGTGAGTAGGCAAACTTCGGCCGGCCGAGATCGTCGACCGGCGGCAGGCTGCCAAAAGCCAGGAAATGGACGACCGTGGACAGGAAGTTGTAGGGGTTCGGTGGGCAACCGGGAATCGTCACGACCGGCTTGCCAAGGACGGCGGCGACGCCCGACGCACCGGTCGGGTTGGGATCGGTTGCCGGCATGCCGCCCCAGCTCGCGCAGGAGCCGATCGCAATGACCGCTGCCGCATCGGCCGCACACTCCTTGGTCAGCTCGATCGCCGTCTGGCCACCGACCTTGCAGTAGATGCCGCCGTCGCGGGTCGGGATGGCGCCTTCCACAACGAGAACGTAGCCCCCCTTGTTGGCCGCCATCGCCGTCTTGCGCGCCTGTTCGGCCTGATGCCCGGCAGCGGCAAACAGCGTTTCGTGATAGTCGAGCGAAATCACGTCGAGAATCAGCTTTTCCAGCGTCGGGTGCTCGGCACGCAGCATCGACTCGGTGCAGCCAGTGCACTCCTGGAAGTGCAGCCAGATCACCGAAGGTCGCTTCTTGCTCGCCACCGCCTCGGCGACCGCCGCGTCGGCGCCCGGCGGCAGCCCCAGGCTGGCCGCGACGGTGGCACAGAACTGCAGGAACTCGCGTCGCCGCATACCGAGTCGTTCGCTTGCGGCGGCGATGCGCGAGTCACCCTCGAGCTGCAGCAGACTGCTGTTTGCCATCTTCCTGTCCCCTCTCTCGTCGCCCGACCGCCGGTCGGGAGCTTGACACCGGCTGTGCCCGGAACAGCCCAGCCATTCTTGGAAAGAGTGCATACAAGAACCGTGCCAGAAGAAAAAACTCAACGAAAACAGTGGGCCTGCAACGGTGGCGGACCTCCTGAAGATGTCCTTGATTTGCCATTCGTGGCCGAACTGGAAAGATTGTTTCCACCTCGTCGCAACGGAAGGCGCGGGCGAGCGACGCCGCCGGCTCTGTCGGCGGGCGGCTGCCCGATACCAGCCTGGAGCACCAGGACGCGGCCGTTGCGGTCGTTGGCGATTGGCTCTACGATCGCTGCATGCGCTGCATCCTCACCCCTGCCAGCCATCGCGACGCTTGCCCGTTGCCGACTCTACCCGTCACCCTGCATGGTCGCAGCGGTGGGCAAGCGGGCGGGGCGCTCGCGGGTCCCGCCGCGTGCCGCTGCCGATCGTCCGATGGCGGGCACTGATCCGCCGCCCGTGCGTCGACTGCGACGCCCCTTGCGCGACCCCGAGTCGCTCGCCGATACCCAGTCGGGCCTCGACGAAGTGGGCGAAACGGTCTGGGTCGAGGTGATCCGCAAGATGGACGAGGTTTACAACGACCTGCTGCAGTACGAGGTCGTACTCGAGCAGAAGAACGCTGCCCTCGAAGACTCGCAGCAGTTCATCGAGAGCGTTCTTGCGTCGATGTCCGACATCCTCATCGTCTGCAACCGGCACGGTACGATCCAGGAGGTCAACGACTCGTTGCGCCGCTGCATCGGCCAGGACGAGAGCGAGCTGCGTGGGCGACCGCTCGCCGACCTGTTTGCCGACGACGGCTCGCGGCAGCGCGCGCGCGACTTCTTCTCGGCGGCTCGCCCGGCTGCGGTGCAGGATTGCGAACTGCTGATCAGCGGTCGTGACGGCAGTCCGCTGCCGGTTTCACTGAACTGCACGCCACGACTTTCGGGAACAGGCAAGCTGGTCGGCATGGTCGTCACCGGTCGCCCGGTCGGCGAACTGCGGCGGGCCTACCACGCCCTGCGGCAGGCGCACGAGGATCTCAAGCGGACGCAGCAGCAGCTCGTGCAGGCCGAGAAGATGGCCTCGCTTGGCCGCCTGGTGGCCGGGGTGGCGCATGAACTGAACAATCCGATCAGCTTCGTTCTCGGCAACGTGCTGGCTTTTCGCCGCTACGCCGCGCGCCTGCAGACCTATATCGAGGCGGTTCACTCAGACCACTGCCAGAGCTCGCCGGAAGTCGATCGATTGCGGCAGGAGTTGCGGATCGACCGCATCATGGCCGACCTTGAGCCGCTGCTCGACGGCATGACCGAGGGTGGCGAGCGGACGCGTGACATCGTCGACGGACTCAAGCGCTTCTCGGCCATCGACCGCAGTGTCGATGAGCCATTCAATCTCGCCGATGTCGTCGCGCGGGCGGTGCGTTGGGTGACACGCGCGGGACCGTCGAGCTTCCAGGTCCGGGTCGATCTGCCGGCCGAGCTGCCGGTCACGGGATCGTCGGGACAGATGCAGCAGGTGCTGATGAACCTCGTCCTCAACGCCCGCGATGCCACCTGCGGTTGCCGGGCACCGCTGCTCGAGATCACTGCCCTCGTCGCCGACGGTACCGTCAGCCTGCACCTCGCCGACAACGGTCCGGGAATCGAGCCGGCCAACCTGTCGCGACTGTTCGATCCCTTCTTCACCACCAAGCCGGTCGGGCAGGGGACCGGGCTCGGCCTGTCCATCAGCTACGGCATCGTCGAGCGGCATGGCGGTCGTCTCGAGGCCAGCAACCGTCCGCAGGGGGGCGCCCTGTTCATCCTCAGCCTGCCACTCGCACAGTCGATGCCCTGAGCCGGCGTCGCCCGGCAGGCTGGCGGAGCTGATCGGCTGTCGTTGCAGTCTCCTTGCAACCTTTCAGGCGCCCATGACGCGGTTCTTGCCGGCGCGCTTGGCGAGGTACATGGCCTGGTCTGCCCGCCGGATGGCGTCTTCACCGGACTCTTCCGGGAGCAGTTCGGCGACGCCGGCGCTGAAGGTGATCAGGACCTTCTCGTTGCCGGCGAGGAAGAAGTTCCGCGTCAGTTCGCGCTGCAGGCGTCGCATGGCCGTCATCCCGTCGGCGAGGAGGGTGTCCGGCATCAGGATCACGAACTCCTCGCCACCGTAACGCGCCAGCGTGTCGACCGGCCGCATGTACTGGCGGACGACCCGCACCAGGTGGATGAGGGCGTCATCGCCCGTCGCGTGGCCGAGGCGGTCGTTGATCTGCTTGAAGTTGTCGACGTCGAGCAGTGACAGCGAGAGTGGCTGCTCGGTCTTGCGACGCATGCTGGCGATCTCGCGTGCGAGCGCCTCGTCGAGCCCGCGCCGGTTGAGTACGTCGGTCAGCGGGTCATGGCGCGCTGCGGCGCTCGCTTGCTGCAACTCCTCTTGCAGCCGCGCGAGTTCGGTGTTGGTATCGAGGACCCTGGTCTGCAGCTTGCCGAGCTGATCGCGCACGGCAGCGGTTTCCGTCGCCATCGAGCGGGTGGCGGTGAGCACGCGTCGCAGCAGCGGGGTGAGGTCCTCGATCGTTTGCACGTCGGCGATCTGCAGCGCGCTTTCTTCGAGGTTGTTCTGGAAGGCCGTGCTCGACTGGTTCATCGTCGCGAGCTGGTCGATGAAGGCGGCCAACATCGCACGCATCGCCTCCTGCGCCGCCAGCGTGCGCTCCTTGGCGGCGCGCTGGCGGCCGATGACATCCTGCAGGCGGCGCTCGACGTCGTCGAGGCGGCGCAGTGTCAGCCGCGGCAGCACCGCTCTGGCCAGGGTATCGATCTGGCCCTGTACACTTCGCTCATCCACGCTGAGCACCGCGATGTTGTCGACGATCAGTTGCAGCAGCTTGAGCAGGGTCAGCCGGACTTCGCCCTGTTCCTCGGCGATCAGCGAGATGCGCTGGCTGAAGGCAGCCAGTCGGGTCAGGACCCCATGGCAGTCGCCTGTCTGGTCCTCGAGCGTCTGCAGCAATTGTCTTCCCTGTGCCAGAAGGGAGTCATCATCGTGACAGAGGCTCGGCAGCAGGCCTTCCACCAAGTGCACCAGGGGCGGCAGAAAGCGCATGTGCAGAGCCGGTGTGCTGTCGCTGTTCGCGGGCGATGCCTCGCTCCGGTCGGCGGGCGCGACGCTGGGCTTGTTCCGGGTGGAGAACGCCACCAGCGCCTCCTGAACGCCTTGCCAGCTGCGTTTGCCGATCGCCGCCTCGAGTGCCGCGAGGTGCTGCTCGCCTGCCTCCGGACTCAGTCTGCCCAGTGCGGCCACGAGCTGGCGCATCGGTGCCTCTGGGAAACCGGCAACATTGGGCAGTTTGGCGACCTCGTTGTAGCAGGCCTGGTAGTTTGCCGGCGTCGGCAGCAGCTTGCGCAGAGACAGCAGTCTGAACGTCTCACGGGCCACTTCGAGGGGATTCTTCGGGTCGATCATCCTGGCAAGAGAAGAGGCGCGGCAGGGTTTCGCGGTTGCGGCATCATGGCGGCAGCCGGGGTCGCAGCTGCGCTGTCTTGTGAGTCTATCGCCAAACGGCGCGCAGCGGGAGGCAATCGCTTGACGCCCGTGCCGCCGTACAGGATCCTGCGGCCTACGGCCGGACCGGCAACGGCGATCACCGCTGGCGCGGACAGGGCAGCGAACGATCTGGTGGCTGATCGTGACGCACGGCCGGACTCGCCAGCAGGGTACAATCCAGGTCGGGATGGCGGGACGAGATGAGTCGATTGTTGCTGGCGCCGATGGAGGGACTGCTCGACGATGTACTGCGCGACGTACTGACGCGGGTCGGCGGCTATGACCTGGCGGTCAGCGAGTTCATCCGCGTCTCCGGCAACCTGCTGCCGCAACGAAGCTTTGTCCGCACCTGCCCGGAACTCGAGCGTGCCAGCCGCACCGTGGCCGGCACGCCGCTGGTCGTGCAACTGCTCGGCAGTGACCCGGCCTGCCTCGCCGACAATGCGGCGCAGCTCGCCCGGCTGGCCCCGGCGGGGATCGACCTCAACTTTGGCTGTCCGGCGCCGAAGGTGAACCGCCATGGTGGTGGCGCGACACTGCTGGCTGATCCGGAGCAGCTTTTTCGCATTGTGTCGGCGGTGCGGCGAGCGGTGCCGGCGGCGATCCCCTTCTCTGCCAAGATGCGACTCGGCGTCCGCGACACGTCGCAGACGCTGGACTGTGCGCGGGCGCTGGCAGATGGCGGCGTCGACTCGCTGGTCGTGCATGCGCGCACGCGCGCCGAAGGCTACCGGCCGCCGGCGCACTGGGAGTGGGTCGCCCGCATCCGCGACGTGGTATCGCAGCCGGTGGCGGCAAATGGCGAAGTATGGACGGTGGCCGACTATCGGCGTTGCCGTGCCGTCAGTGGCTGCCGGGACGTGATGCTTGGCCGCGGTGCCGTCGCCGATCCCTTTCTTGCCCGCAACATCCGTCGTCTGCTGGTCGGCCAGGAGGAGGAGGACGATCGCCGCGCCGACTGGCAGGAACTGCTGCCGCTTCTGGCTTCGTACTGGCAGCAGGTGTGCGGCAAGGTCGCGCCGCCACATGCGCCGGGGCGGCTCAAGCTGTGGCTGGCGGCGCTGCGGCCGAACTTCGTCGAGGCCGCCGCGCTGTTCCTCGCGATTCGCCCGCTGCGCACGGTCGCCGAGGTCACCCAGCGGCTGCGGCAGCACGCTGTGCCGGCGGTTGCGGGCGGTGACCCGCTGCTCGATGCCCGCTGACTCGCGCCTGCCGATCAGCCGCCAGACGGCGGTGCATCAGCAGTTGCCGCGCTTGCTTGACCGTCATTCCCGGACGCCTTTCCGCAAACCATGCGCGGACTACAATCAGGTCGCCTTTGCCGACAGTTTCGAGCGCTATCAGCGTCTGGCGGGCGGCGCGCAACTCATTCTCGACTCCGGTTGCGGTGTCGGCGAGAGCACTGTCGCGCTCGCCCGGGCTTTCCCGGATCACTACGTGATCGGCGTCGACCAGTCGGCAGTGCGCCTGGCGCGTGCCCGCAGCAGCGTGGCCGGCTGGCCGGACAACCTCGATCTGGTGCGCGCCGACCTCGTCGATTACTGGCGCCTGCTGCACGACGCCGGCGGGCGGCTCGACCGCCACTACCTGCTCTACCCGAACCCCTGGCCGAAAATGTGCCACGTTGGCCGGCGCTGGCACGGTCATGCGGTTTTTCCGACCATGCTTGCCCTCGCCGGTGTGCTCGAATGCCGCAGCAACTGGCCGATCTACATTGCCGAACTCTGCCTCGCCATCGAGTCGTTGAGCGGGCATGCGGTGGTCCTCGAGGCCTGCTTTCCGACGGCGCCGATGACCCCATTCGAGCGCAAGTACCTCGCCTCCGGACATCCGCTCTGGCGCTGCCGGGTCGATCTCCGGTCGCATCCGGGCGCCTGTGCTGGCGCCGGGCAGGGTAGTGCGGATGACGCGTGCGGAGCGGGCAAGTGGAGCGGGCGAAGGGAATCGAACCCTCGGCTCTAGCTTGGGAAGCTAGGGTATTGCCATTATACGACGCCCGCGCAGGCCGCCATTCTACGAGCTTGTCGGCCCTTGCACAACGCTTGCTGGCACCTCACTGCAGCAGCGCTGGCGGCATGGGCATCGGGTCGGTGCCGCGTGGCACGCTGAGGATGCAGGTGATCGCCGGCGATCCAGGGTCGCTGGCAAACGAGCCGGCGAGCGCGCCGGCATAGTTCTCGGCCGATATCTGGCGATGGAAATAGCGCGAGGTGAGGTCGAGAAAATACGAATCCGGACCCTGGATGAGGTTGGCGCCGATGCGCCGGCCACCGACCTCGAGGTTGCCGCAGCGATCCTGCACGAGGTCGAGAAAGGCATCGTAGCGGCTGTCGGGTCGCCAGGCATCGGGTGCGCACGCCGTGCCGATGACGACGGCGCAGAGCGCGGCAATCGCGCCGTGGACCGTCGGCGGCCATTGGAGTCGCTGCCTGGCACGAGTGGGCACGGTGGGGCTGGTCGAAGGATGCGACATCTGGTCTGCTGCTCCGGGGGCGGGCGTCGGTGGCGAGGCCGGCAGACACCCTGTGCTTGCTGAACGCCGATCAGCGCGGGACGACGCGAGCTCCTTCGCCGCTGCCTTCGATGAAGACGCGCTGACCCTGGAACAGGGATGCGTTCATCGGTTGGGTCACCGAAACCAGGACGCCGTTGGCCGTGCGGACGATGATCTGCTGTCCCTGGACAGGCTTGTCGTACTTCTTCTGGATCTGGTTGCCGGCGATCGCGCCGCCGATCGTTCCCAGGACCATCGCCACGTCGCGTCCGCTGCCGCCGCCGATCAGACTGCCGATGCCAAGGCCGGCCAAGCCGCCGACCACTGCTCCGACTCCCTGGTGCTGGTCGCTGTGCAGTTCGACGAAGCTGATCTGCTCGATCACTCCGCTACGGATCTCCATCTCACCGGGCTGCTGCCCGGGGGCCGCGCAGGCCGTCAGCAGGAGGGCAAAGACAAACGCAGAAATGTAGGACGAGAGTTGCTTGCACATGGTGGGCTCCTTGTAAGGCTGTTGACCAGGAGAGGACGGGCGATCGCTGGGTTGCAGACGGCGAATGATACCCTTTTCTCCATGTGCCGGGCGGTGTCGTCCGGCGCTGATTCCGACGCATGGTCGGGTTGTCGCTGGGGCGGACACCGCCGGGCGGTCGCCGCCAATGACGTTGATCGTCATCCGGCCACGTTGCTGCTCGCTAGCGTCTGCCGCCAAAGCCACCGCGAAAGCCGCCGCCACCGAAGCCACCGCCGAAACGGCTGCCGCCGAAGCCGCCACCACCGAAGCGGCTGGCAAAGCTGCTGCCGCCGCCAAAGCGGCTACCCCAGCTGTCATCGCCGCCAAAGCGGCTGCCCGAGCTGTCGCCGCCGCCCCAGCCGCCCTGGAAGTTGCTCCGCGCCTGCTGCGCGCGGTCGGCCCACGAGGTATCGCCGCCGGCCGACTGCCAGCCGCCCGCGCCGTGCTGCTGCCAGCCGCCGTCGCTGTTGCGGTAGACGTTGCCGTCGGCACCGGCATAATGGTCACCGAACAGGCCGCTCGAAGTGTAGCTCTTGCTCTCGCCGGTCCGGGCGTCATAGGCGCTGACCGTGTGCTGGGCATCGACGCCCTGTGGTCCCGCCGTCGCAGTCGCCGTCTTCGACAGCGAGCTGCCTTGCGGGCCGGTGACCGTCGCGCTCGAGCCATACGACCGCTGGCCAGTATAGGCATTGTACGAACCGGCGCGCGCGACGTTGCCGCTGGCGCCGCCGGCGGTGTCAAAGGTGCGGTCATAGCCGCGCGTAGCCTGGCCGGTATAGGGGTTGTAGCTGCGGCCGGCGGCATATGAACCGGTGGTGCCGGTGCGCGTGTTGGCGTAGCTACCGGCGGCCGTCGTGCCGACGCGACCGTCGGCGCTGGCGTACCAGCTGCGCGTTCCCGAATACACGGCGTTGCCCCAGTGGCCATAGACGTTGGCGCTGGCTGAGCCGCAGCATGGATAGCCCCAGTAGCCCGGGTGGTAGTAGGCGCCACCCCAGTACGGCGCTGCCCAGGCAGCGGTCGCCAGGCCGAGTCCGAAGCCGAAGCCGAAGCCGACGTAGGGGTTGTAGATCGGCGCGGCAGCCAGTCCCCAGGTGTAGGGCGTGGCGTACCAGACGGAGCCGATCCACGGCGCGTAGTTGTAGCCGGTACCGTAGACGACGACGCCGTCGGGCGCGACGACGGTTCCCAGGTAGCCCGGCGTGTAGCCGACATATACCACCTCACTGCTGCCACCGTAGACCTGGACATAGGTCACGTAATGCAGCGGCGAGCTGGGCGGAATGCCGTAGATCACCGCTGGCACGCTGTTGGCGACGGTCCATGGCCCGGTCAGTCCGCTGGCGGTGAACCAGACGCCGGCCTGCACCGCGTAATAGGCGTTCGGGCCGACCTGGATGATCGGCGTCGCGGCATTGACGACGTACTGCAGCGGTGTGCCGGCGATTGGCCGCCATTGCGGCGCGCCGTCGAAGGACGGCGTGAAGGTCGGGCCGTTGCGCAGCGGCACGGCTGCCGTCTGTGGGATGGCGTTGGCGATCAGCGCCTCCTGCGCTTGCGGTGTTCCGGCGACCGAAGCGAGGACGACACCGGCGGCAGCGTCCTTCGGAATGCGTGCAAAATCCGCCGGCAGGGCGTTGGCGGCGACGAAGGTCCACGGACCGTTGAGTGACTGCGCTCGATACCAGCGACCGGAAAGCAGCGTGTAATAGTCGTCGTTGGCGGTATTGACGAGCACGTCGGCGGTCGTGTTGTCGGCCCACAGCAGGCCGGTGCCAGTGATCGGGACAAAGTTCGGCTGCCCCTTGAAGACGATCAGTTCGGCGGGCGTCTGGCTGACGTGGATGGTCGGTACGCCGTTGGCGAGTGAAGGCTTCGGGCTCGCCTTCGGACCGCCGTCGAGCAGGTCCACAAGGCCCTTGCCGGCAAGCTGCCGTGCGAGATCGGCAAGCCCGGGTGGCGCTTCGCCGGCGGGCAGCCAGGGCCCGTCCAGCGCCGAGGCAGCCAGCCAGCCGTCGTAGACGTGCAGGTACCAGATGCTGCCCTGGCGCGGGCGAACGATCAGCGCCTGCGTGTTGATGACCCGTTCGAAGCGCGAACCGGCGACCAGCCGGATCACCGGGCTGCCGTCGATCGGCACCAGGATTGCCGGGCTCTGGCTGACGATCACCCGCGGCGGCTCGTTGCTCACCGCAACGCTCTTCGGCTTCACCGTCTGTGCGGCGGCGAGTTGCCCCTGCAGCAGGTCGAGCGACATGCTGCCCATCGCTGCCGGCAGGGCGCCGCGCAACTGGTTGAGGTAGTCGAGACCATTGTCGGCGAGTGTCGGAAAGCGGGCGCGCGTCAGCTTGAGATCCTCGACGGTGACGCTGCGCGTCGTGCGATCGATGGCGGTGCGGGCGCTGCCCCAGATGACGCCGAAGGTCTGCTGCTCCGTGCCGCTGCCCGGCAGCGAGACGGCAGCGCGGAAGTCGAGCATGTTGCCCTGCCAGCCATCGACCTGCGGCAGGTAAACCAGAGCGGTCGTGCCGGCCAGTGCGACCTGGCGTGGCCAGGGGTCGGCCAGCGGTGGCTGTCCGGCAGCGTCGGCAACGGCGCCGTCGGCGGTCGCGGGTGCGCTGCCCGGCAGCACGGCTGGGCCATTGCCGGGGATGACGTCGATCACCTGCATGCCGGAACGCACCGGCTGCTGGCTGGCACAGCCAAGCGGTCCAAGCAGGGCGATCGCCATCAGGCAGGCAAGTCGGCGCGGCGCCGGCGTGGGGGTCGTCGTCATCATCGGCATGTCCTCGAGAGTAAAGGCGGGCGGCCAAGGCGCAGAGTATCGCGGCAGCATCAGCGACGGTCAATACCGGCTACATCCCGGCTTCCCAGGTGGCTGTGGCGGTTGTGCGCCGGCGCCGGTGCCCGTCCGCGTGGACGAGGTCCAACGCAGAGGATCCGCGCCGACTGCCGTTCGCCGAATCGCTGCGCGGGCGACGCAGCTTGTCCAGCAGGCTGCGGCCAAGGACGACCGCCGGCGTGACGCCCTGCAGCGTCAGGCAGCCGTGCCGGTCGGTCAGCCACAGCGAACGATCGCGCGACGGGTCGAAGTGGTTGACCTGCTGCTGAGGTTTGCACCGCTGCCGCGAGTCGGCTAGAGTCGAGCCGCTGCCCCCACGGGGGCCCGTGACTCGTCAATGGCAGGAACCACGGCAGGCAGGAGGTCGCCACATGCTCACCCTTTCGAACCAGGTCTCGTCGGTGGCGCAGGTGATCCAGCTCGCCGTTGCGCCGGTATTCCTGCTCGCCGGCGTCGGCGCCCTGCTCGGCGTCCTCGCCAACCGGCTGGCGCGGGTGATCGATCGCTTCCACGTCCTCGAGAAGCTGCTTGCCGAACCGCTGCCGCCGGCCGAGCGGGGGCAGACGTTCGCCACCATCGTCTCGCTGTCGCGACGGGCGCGGATGATCCACTGGGCGATCAGCCTGTGCGTCGCCTGCGAATTGCTGATCTGTCTGGTCGTCGCCGCGCTCTTCGTCGGTGCCGAGATGCAGGTCGACCTGTCGCGCCTGATCGCAGGCCTGTTCGTCGCCGCGATGGTGTCCCTGATTGCCGGTCTCGCCTGCTTCCTGCGCGAGATCGCCCTCGCCACAAGCGTCATCGAGAGCCTTGGGCGGACGGCGGCGCGCGCCGATCACGAGCCCTGAGCCGTGCTGCCGCGTACCCGCATCCGAGCCCCGGCGGCGGATGCCGAGCAGGCGGCGGTGCTGGCGGCAGTGCAGCGATCCGCGCGCCGGCGCAACGGCTCGCCGCAGCGTGCGCGCGACGCGAAATTGACGCCGTTGCGGTCGGTCGCTATGCTCTCCTGATTGCTGCGTCGCAACCGCGAACGGGTTCTGCCGCCGCCCTGCCGGCGGGCACACCGGAATGGCGGCGTTCCGCCACTGGCGCTGTCCGTGGCAACCGCCGACGAGTCGGGAAGGAGTGGGATGGGAAGGGTCGAAGTCCGCAGCCGGCGACGCCTGCTCGACGATTTCTTCAAGGTTGACGAGGCCGAGGTGAGCTTCGAGCGCGCCGATGGCTCGATGACGCCGCCGGCACGGCGGCTCGTCTTCGAACGGGGTGACTCGGTCGCTGCCGTCGTCTACCATCGCGATTCGGACAGCCTGCTGTTCGCCGAGCAATTTCGCTATCCGACCTTCGGCAAGGGCCCCGGCTGGCTGCTCGAGGTCGTTGCCGGGATGATTGACGCCGGCGAGTCGCCCGAGGCCGCGTTGCGCCGCGAGATCGAGGAGGAGCTGGGTTTCGCACTCACCACATGCGAGCCGATCGCCACCTTTTTCGTCTCACCGGGCGGCTCATCCGAGCGCATCTGGCTCTACTACGCCGAGGTCGCCGACGCCGGGCGCGTTGGCGTCGGCGGCGGGGTTGCCGCGGAGCTGGAGGAGATCCGCATCGTCCGCATGTCGGCGGCGGCGGCGAAGGACGCGCTGCGTCAGGGCAGTCTGGCCGACGCGAAGACGATCATCGGTCTGCAGTGGCTGTTGGCGCGAGCATCACCGTAGCTGCACAGCCGGGCGGGCCGCACCTTGGGGAAGGGGAACGACATGCCGAACGAAGAACTGGGGCGTCTGTGTTTCGTCATCATGCCCTTCGGCGAGAAGGACGATCACGGCAAGCTGATCGACTTCGACGCCGTGTACCGGCAGATCATCAGGCCGGCGGTGGAAGCGCTGACGCAGGACCGGATCCGCATCCGCTGTCTGCGCTGCGATGAGGTCGAGAAGGCCGGCCTCATCCACGAACGGATGATCAACTACATCCTCGACGCCGAGGTCGCAGTGGTCGACATCAGCACTGCCAACCCGAACGTCTACTACGAACTTGGCGTGCGTCATGCGCTCAGGGACCGGGTGACCGTGCTCATCCGCCGCGAAGGGACGAGAAACCCCTTCAACATTGCCGGCATGAACACCATCGATTACGACGATTCGGACCCGGAAAAGGTCGCCCAGGCGCAGTCGATGATCCGCAGCTTCATTCGCAACGGCCTGCTGTCGAGTACCCGCGACAGCCTCGTCCATGCCGCTGTCCCGGGTCTCGAAGTCAGTTCGCGGCAGGGCGCGATCGCCGCTTCGCGGGTCCATCGCTACGCGCCGGCGCACGCGCGGGGCGGGGAGATCCGGCTGATCACCGGCAACCTGCGCAACGTGAATCTCAGCTCGGGCGGTGCCGACGATCGGATCGACATCTGGGTCAACTCCGAGAACATCAACATGCAGATGGCGCGGATCTTCGATTCCTCGATCTCGGCGCTGATCCGCTATCTCGGGGCACGCCGGGACGACGTCGGTGACATCGTCGAGGACACCATCGCCGACGAACTGCGTGCCAAGATGCGCGGCCGGCAGCAGGTGAACCCGGGAATGGTCGTCTCGACCGGCAGCGGCTCGCTCGCGGATTCGCACCATGTGCGGCGCATCTTCCACGTCGCGTCGGTCTATGGCGTCATTGGCGGCGGCTATTACCCGATTGCCCAAGTCGAACAGTGCATCACGGCGGCGCTGCTGCAGGCAGACCGCGAGTCGGCGCGGGCCGAGAAGGCAGGGGAGAAGCCGTATCGCTCGATCGTCCTGCCGCTGCTGACGACCGGCAGCGGCTCCAGCAGCCTGGTCGACAGCGCCCGCAAGCAGCTCGACGCCGCGCGCAACTACCTCGAAGCGCGGGCCGCAGTCACCCGACTCCAGCGGGTGTACTTCCTGGCGCCGACGAAAAGGCACCTGTCGGCGCTGCAGGTGGCGCTGGCCGAACTGGGCATTGCCGAGGTCGGCGCTGACGTTGCGGCGGCCGCCGTCTTGCCGGACGCGGAGGCGGGCCGGGTCGACCAGAGCGATCGAATGGGCACCGCCGCTTGCGGCAATGCTGCTGCGCCCGTCGATGGTGCCGCCGGCAGCGGCCGCTGAAGCGAGGCGCAGCCGATGCCAGCCAGGAACCCCCCCGAACCGGCAGCGCCGGCCGCTGCCCCTGCCGCCGCCACAGTCGAATTGCCGATCCCACCGCAACTCCTGCAGCACCTGCGCGAGCGCCGGCTGCTGCTGTTCGCCGGTGCCGGGCTATCGGCACAGGCCGGGCTGCCGACCTGGCGATCGCTGGTGCAGGACGTCGTCGACGCGACGATCGCCGAAGCGATGCAGGGCGAGGAGTCCCGGCGCGAGCTGGAAAGCATGATCGCTGCCGGCAAGTGGCTGCAGATTGCCGATCACTGCAAGCTCAAGCTCGGCCCCGGCGAGTACGCGCGGCTGCTTGGCGAACGGCTCAGCGACTCCGGCAGGCCGGTTCCCGAAGCGCATCGACTGGCCGTCCGGCTGCCCTTTGCCGCCTGGGTGACGACCAACTACGACAAGCTGCTCGAGCGCGCCTACGCCGAGGAACGCGGCGGTCTGCCGAAGACCCTCACCAGTCTCGACACCGAAGCGCTCGGGCGTCTGCTGTTCGACGGTGCGCCCTTCGTCCTCAAGGCGCACGGCGACCTCGACAAGCCCGACAGCCTGGTCTTCACCTCGCGCGACTATCGCGACCTGATCCACGGCAACGCCGCCTTCAGCGCCGCCTTCTCGGCGATCCTGCTGACGCACTCGGTGCTCTTCGTCGGCTATTCGCTTGCCGATCCCGACTTCAACCTGCTGCTTGACCGCCAACTCCTCACGTTCCGCGGTTTTGCGCCCGAGCGCTATGCGCTGATGTCGGGGATCGGCAAGGTGGAGGAGGAGTATCTCTGGCGTGTCTGCCAGATTCGCGTCATTCACTATCCCGAGGGGCACCACGAGGCGGTTCCCGCCTTCTTCCAGCGCCTCACCGATCGCCTCGAACCGGCGCCCGTCGCACCGGTGGCGAGCGTCGCGCCCATGGCGCGGGCGGTGACGGTGGTACCGCCGGCGCTGCACGCCACCCGCGCCAGCCGCGCCACCCGCGCGACACGGGCGCCTGTCGCAGCGGCGCCGCCGGTGGCCCTCGCCCTCGAATGGCGCGAGGGCGCCGTGCAGGCGATGCTCAGCGATGGCGGCAAGGTCATTGCCACCGCTTCCGGGCCGCGCGAGGCCTGGGCCACTCCCGCAGCGGCCTCACGCTTGCTCGAGTCGGGGAGCGCCCGCGACGGTTCGCTCGGCGACTGCGGCAGCGCCCTGACGCGGACGCTGGGGGCGGCAACGGTGAAGGCGCTGGCCAGGGTGCTGAAGGGGCAGAGCGGCCGGCTGCTGCGGCTTGAACTGACGCGCGAGGTGGAGCGGCTGCCGTGGGAGCTGCTTGCTCTCGGTGGGCAGACACTGGCCGAATTGGCGGCCGTCTTCCGCGCACCGGTTGGCGTGTCGGAGAATGCGCGCGGACTGCCGGCGGTCGGTTCGCCGTTGCGCGCCCTGGTGGTTGCCGACACCAAGAGCGCCCAGCCAGCTCTGGCGCTGCCGGGGGCAGCCGCCGAGGGCCGCGCCGTTGCCGACGAAATCCGCGGCAGCGGTATCGGCGAGGTGAGACTGCTGCTTGGCCCGGAGGCGACTCATGACGCGGTGGCAAGGGCCTTCGACGAGTTCGACCCGGACGTCTTCCATTTTGCCGGCCATGCCTGGTTCGACGAGCACGAGGCTTACCTGGAACTCGCCGACCGCCACCTGACGGCGACCATGATGCGGCCCTGGCTGACGCGGCATTCGCCGGCATTCATGTTCCTCAATTCGCACTACACGGCATTCATTCCCGCCGGCGTCGAGGGCCAGGGTGGTGCCCATGCCGAGGCGATCAGCGCCGGCCTGCGTGGGCGCCCGGGCTTCGCCGACCTCGCCATGCGCAGCGGCGTCGGTGCCTTCCTCGGCACCTACAGCGGCGCGATCGATGACAACGGTGCCCGCGACTTCGCGCTTGCCATCTTTCGCGCACTGCTGCAGGGCGCGACCGCCGCCGGCGCGCTGCAGGCTGCCCGCCGCCTCGCCAGCGAGCAGGGGAGCGCGACCGCACTGCTGTACTGCCTCTACGGTGAGGGCGCACTGCGCCTCGCCGCTGCGGGCGAGACGGCCTGACTGCCACCGCTCCCGATCCGCCTCGACCTTCAGAAACTGGCCGCGGGGTCGCTATGGGATCCAGGCGGAAGGGCTTATCATGCCGCCTCCGCCGGGGGCGTGCTGGCGCTGCCGACAACCATGACACGGAAAGGGCCGCGGGACCATGTCGTTGATGAACCTGTTCGCGAAGTTCGGCAACCAGAAGATCTGGGTGCGCCTGATCGTCTCGATCACTGCCATGACCATTGCCTCGTGGGCGGTCATGATCCTGTGGACCGCGCACGTCAGCGAAGAGGTGGCGATCGAACAGGCGCAGGATTTCGCGCGCAGCGCACACGACATGGTGCTCGCCGGGCTGACCGGAATGATGGTGACCGGCACGATCCCGCAGCGCGAGGTGTTCATCGACCAGATCAAGCAGTTGCCCAGCATCCGCGAGGTGCGGGTTCTGCGCGGCGAGGCGGTGAGCGGGCAGTTCGGCCCAGGGGCGGAGCAGGAACGCGAGCACGATGCGCTCGAGGCGCAGGTGCTCGCCACCGGCCAGGAGTATTCGGCGGTCGAGGTCACTGCCAACGGTGAGGACGCACTGCGGGTCATTCGGCCCGCGCTGGCGCAGGAGAACTACCTGGGCAAGAACTGCCTCAGCTGCCACGTCGTACCGCGGGGCACGGTCCTCGGTGCCGTCAGCATGAAGGTCTCGCTGCAGAAGACGCACGAGGCGGTTGCCCGGCAGCGCATGCAGACCGTCCTAGCGGCGGTGCTTCTGACCTTGCCGATGCTGTTCGTGATCTTCCTGTTCATCCGCCGGGTGGTCACCCGGCCGCTCGCACACGGGATGGAGGTGGCCCATGCCGTGGCCGCCGGCAAGCTCGACAACGAGATCGAGGTCGTCTCGAACGATGAAGTCGGCGACCTGCTGAAAACGATGAAGCGCATGCAGGAGCGTCTCAACGTCGTCCTGCAGGAAGTCGAGAACTGCGGTTTGAGCATGGGCCAGTCGTCCTACCAGATCTCGTCGATTTCGAACGAAATCTCGAAGGTGAGCCAGCAGCAGCAGAGCCGTTCCGGTGAGGTCGACGGAGCGATGTCGCAGCTCAACGAGATCTCCCGGCAAGCGCTCGCGCAGGCGCTCGCCGCGGTCGAGCGCTCGAACGACGTCGAGGGCATGGCGCGCGCCGGGATCGCCAGCGTCGAGAGCAGCATGGAGGCGCTGGAGACCACTTCGGCCCGGGTCGAGCAGGTGTCGAGCGAAGTTCGCGACCTGCAGCAGTCGGCGCGGGAGATCGACGAGATCGCCACCTCGATCAAGGAAGTCGCCGGACAGACCAACCTGCTGGCGCTGAATGCGGCCATCGAGGCCGCCCGTGCCGGCGAGCAGGGGCGGGGCTTCGCGGTCGTGGCGGACGAGGTGCGCAAGCTCGCCGAACGCAGCAGCAAGTCCGCCGAGCGGGTCGGGACGATCATCGGGCATCTCTCGGGCCAAGTGGCGCGGGTCGTATCGACCATGGATGCACTGGTGGCGTCGGTTGGCCAGACGCGCGAGGAGTCGCGACGCATGGCTGCGACCATCGAGCGCATATCGGGCAACGTCGCGGAGACCGTGCGGGCGAACGAGAGCATTTCCACCGCCAGTACGCGGCAGCTCGATCAGTCGCGGCTGCTGCAGCAGACCCTCGACACGTTGTTCCAGACATTGCGCGAAGCCAGCAACAAGGTCGAGGTCACCGCCGCGATCAGCGACGACCTGCGTTCGGTCGCCGCGCGCCTCAACGCCATCATGGCCACGTTCTCATTCACCCACAGCCCGCTCATCGACAAGGCGCAGAATGAGCAGCGGCGGGCGCCGCGACTGCAAAGCAGCCTGCGTGTTCTGGTCGAGCAGGGGGGAGAAACCTTCGACGGCGTCACCAGCGACGTTTCGCTGGTCGGCGCGCGCCTGCGCCTCGGACGACCCATCGCGGCCGACCGGACCTTGAGCCTGTCGATCTACCTGCCCGCGGCCGACATGGTGCTCTACGAACAGCAGAGCCCGCTCAAGCTCAGCGGCCGTATCGCATGGAGCGAGGTCGCCAGCGGTGGCGATTGCCTCTGCGGTGTCGAGTTCCTCCAGCCGAACGAGCAGCAGCGGGCCGGCCTGGTGCGCTGCTTCGAGCATTTTGGCAAGCAACCGTCGTTCAGCGGCCAGTTCGAGGCCGTAAAGGGGACAGTGCATTGATTGCGCCGTGCCGGGACTCGAGGCGACGTCCGACGGTACCGCCGGCAGGGATTCACAGCAGCGGACTCATCACCTGGATCGCGTTTTCGAGCAGCCGCCGCCACAGCGGGCGGGCGCGCCACTGCTCGAGTTGCATGGCTTGCGAGCGCGATTCGTACTGCCGCTGCAGTTCGCGCACTTCGGCCGAGAAGCGCTGGTCGTAGGCGATCAGCGAGACTTCGAAGTTGAGTTCGAAGCTGCGCAGGTCGAGATTGACGGTACCGAAGATCGTGATCTGCTCGTCGATCACCATGCTCTTGGTGTGCAGCAGCCCGTCGCGGAAGCGCAGGAGGGTGATGCCGGCGGCCAGCAAGTCGTCGTTGTAGGCATCGCTGGCGTAGCGCACGAGCCGCGAGTCGATCTTCTCCGGCACGATCAGGGTGACGGCGACACCACGCGTGGCGGCCGAACGCAGGGCAGTGAACAGCGTCTCGCTGGGGACGAAGTAGGGGGTGGTGAGGACGATCTCGCAGCGCGCCGAGTAGATCGCCGTCAGCAGCAGTTCCTCGATGTGGCGGGTGGCGGTCTGTGGTCCGGATGGGAAGATCTGGACGCGACAGTTGTCGGTCAGCGAGAGGATCGGCGGTTCGGGCGGGGCGAAGTCGTGGCCGGTCTGCAAAGCGGTCAGCGACAGCGAAACGGCTTCGAGGGCCCAGGCTGCGGGTCCCTCGATGCGCACCATGGCGTCGACCCATTCGCCGACGCCGGCGTCCTGCTTGAAGAAGCGCGGGTCGGCGATGTTCATGCTGCCGGTGTAGGCGACGCCGCGGTCGATGACGGCAATCTTGCGATGATCGCGCAGGTCGAGGCGGACGAAGAGTGCGCGCAGCGGATTCACCGGCAGGATTTCGACCACCTCCACGCCCGCGTCGCGCAGACGTTCGACCGCGTCGGAACGGAAGAACGGCCGGCTGCCCAGAGAATCCATCAGCGCCCGGCAACTGACGCCGCGTTCCGCGGCGTTGACCAGCGCCGTCACCAGGTCTTCGACGAAGCCGCCGGGGTTCCAGATGTAGAACTCAAGGTGTACCGAACTGCGCGCTGCGCTGATGTCGGCGATCAGCGAACGGATGACGCCTTCGCTGTCAGCCAGCAGGCGCAGCCGGTGGCCGGCCATCACCGGCAGGCCCGTGAGACCGGTCGCCAGGCGGCTGATGCTCTCGGCGGCACTGCTCAGGCTGCCCGATGCCACGACATCGGTCGCCGGGATGCCCCTTGCCCAGCGAACGACCTGCGGCTGCAGGTTGATCGCGCGCTGCATCCAGGTCTTGCCGAGGCGTCTTTCGCCGATCAGGAGGTACATCAGGGCGCCGATCGCCGGCACCAGAATGACCAGCAGCAACCAGGCGAGCGCCGTTCCCCGCGAGCTGCGATGGGAGAAGATGCGCAGTGCGACAGCCACCGCCAACAGGATGTAGACGACGTACAGGAAGCTGAGGAACATGCTGCCGAGTATGCGGCCGCCGTCGGCGAGCGGTCAAGGCGGATCGTTCGTCGAGCGTCCGTTCTGACCGCTCTTGCCGCCTGCTTCGTCAGTCCTCGAGCGGGTGTCTGGTGCGCGCCGCCGGCGACGGAGAAGGCCGTTGCAGGGCTGGATGTTGCCGTTGGCGGTCGTCGGAGTTTCCGGCCGTGGGCGGATCCGACGCAGCAACGATGGCTTTCGCGGTCGTTACGTCTGCTTCGCGAAGTCGCTGGCCTCCGGCTGCGGGATACTGGCGAGCGGACGCCGGCCGTTCACCCCCCGATACCTTGCGCGCTGCTGTTGTGTTTCTTCTTCCTACTGTTCGGCACGTTGCTGCTGCGCGTCTTCGAGGTGCCACTGAGCATGGTGCGAGTGGTCGGCGGCGTCATCCTGACGCGTGTCGGGTTCGAACTCTTCAACCCGCCCGCCTCAGGTGGCATCATTCCGCGCGGCAACGACGACGATGGCAATATCGCCTTCGTGCCGCTGGCGATGCCGATCATGTTCGGTCCCGGCGCGATCGCGACGCTGATCAGCATGGCGTCGACGATCAAGCAGTCGCCCGGCGAACTGATGCATTTCGTTGCCGCCAGCGCGGCGATCGTCGCCTGCATGGCGGTGACCTGGCTCTCGCTGAACTACGCCAAGCCGATCCTGCGCCGCATCGGCAGGCAGGGAATCGACGCCGCGACACGCATCGTCGGCTTCTTTGTCGCGGCAATGGGGATGGGGTTGATCTTCAACGGTGCAGTCGAGTTCCTGCAGCCCTACCAAGTCGCGGGGAGGGTGGCACTCGCGCTGTGATCGGGTTATCCTTGCCGTCAGCGGGCTCTGGCGGGGGAAGCTCAGGCAAGGGCCTGTTCTCCGTTCAACGGCACTATTTCGGGAGGTACCGTAGTGAGACACTTGATTCTGGCATTGCCGATCGCCGCGCTCGCCGTGGCGGGCTGCGTTTCGCAGCAGACTTACGACCAGCAGGTGCAGCAGACGCAGAAGGCGGTCGCGCTGGAACAGCAGTATCTGGCGCTGAACCGGCAACTGCAGACCGAGGTCGCTGCCGATCAGGTGCAGATCAGGCAGTTGAGCGATCGTCTGGTGGTCACCTTCGTCGATGAAATCCTCTTCGCCTCGGGCAGCGCCGAGATGCATGCCAAGGGACGCGGCACGGTCGCCAAGGCGGTCCCGACGCTGGCCGCACTGAGCGGGCACTGGATCAGCGTCCAGGGCTACACCGACAGCGAGCCGATCGGCGCCGCGCTGCGTGGTCGCTACCCGACCAACTGGGATCTGTCGGCAGCACGCGCAGTTGACGTCGTGCGCTACCTGCAGTCACAGGGAGTCGATCCCGGCAATCTCGTGGCCGCAGGCTATGGTCAGTACCAGCCGGTGGCGACGAACGACACGCCGCAGGGCAGGGCGAAGAACCGTCGCATAGACATCGTCCTGCGCGTCAAGTGATGCCGCGCAGGTTGCGGCTGCGGGTCGGCAACCGCAGCCTCCGCCAGCTCGAGCGGAGGGAGAAGGAAATGATGCGAGACACTCATCGGACGGCAGGGTGGCGGCGCGTGATCAAGGAAGGGCAGCGACTGGCGGTGGCCGTCAGCCTCGCCTGGTCCACCATCGGCACGGTCAGCGCCGGCGGAATCGGCCTCTACGAGGTCGGCACTGCGGATGTCGGACTGGCTTCGGCGGGCTATGGCGCGCGCGCGCAGGATGCTTCGACGGTGCTCACCAACCCGGCAGGAATGACTCGGCTGGCGGGAACGCAGGTGCTGGCGGGGGCGCAGCTCCTCTACGGGGACGTCGATTTCTCGCCCGGTTCCGGCACCTCGCCGGGCCTCGGCAGCAACGATGGCGGCAACCCGATCGGCTGGTTCCCCGGCGGCAGCTTCTTCATCACGCAGCAGGTATCGCCCGGGCTGACTGTCGGTTTCGGCACCGCCGGCAACTTTGGCCTGGCGGTGAAGTACGATTCGAGCTGGGCAGGCCGTTACTATGGCCAGGAGGGGACGCTGATCGGCATGTCGCTGCTGCCCTCGATCGCCTACAAGGTGAATGAGCAGCTCTCGCTCGGCGCGACGGTCAACGCGATGTTCGGCATCATGAAGCAGCAGGTGGCGATCAACAATCCGGGTGCTTTCGGCCGTGCCGATGGCAAGCTCGAGGTGAGCGATCGTGACTGGGGCTGGGGACTGAATCTGGGACTTCTCTACGAGGTCGACCCGGCCACCCGTCTCGGCCTGACGTGGAATTCGCAGGTCAAGCTCGACTTCTCGGCCAGCCCCGATTTTTCCGGGCTGTCGCCGGTCCTCGCGGCGGCATTGGCGAGTCGCGGCGCCTTCCGCGCCAATCTCGACCTCGGCATCTACGTCCCGCAGGGGGTGATGGCCAGTGTCTTCCATCAGGTCAATGATCAGTGGGCGATCCTCGGCAGCGTCGGCTGGCAGCAGTGGTCGAAATTCGGCAAGGTGGACATCGGCATCACGGATACGCGGAATCCGGCCAGCCTGACGACCGACCTCGATTTCAAGGACACCTGGCACGTCGCGCTCGGTGGTCAGTACCGCATCTCGCAACCGTGGTTGCTGAACTTCGGCATCGCCTATGACTCGGCTTTCCAGAGTGGCGACATCCAGTCGCCGTTGCTGCCGGCGAACAGCGCGTGGCGCTTCGGTGTCGGTGTGCAGAACGAGATCGACCGCAGCTTCAACTGGGGGCTGTCGGCCGAGTACGTCTATGGCGGCACGCTCGATCTGCAGAAGAGCGGCCAAGTGCCGCTCGTTCTTGGCGGCCGCGGCGACGTCGACGGCGCTTACAGGAGTACCGGAGCCCTGTTCATGGCCGCCAATTTCAACTGGAAGTTCTGATCAACGGGAACGCACCGAGGGGCGGCGAACCACAAGCGATGCGCCGAGCGGTGAGCTGCAGGTGGCAGGTGTTGCCGCCTGCCGCAGGGTGATCCGCTCGGCGCGTGACGGATGCCGCTGGCGACGGCGGTCGGAAGGTTCGCGGAGGCAGGCGGACCGGGGTATCAATCGATGACTGGAGGAATGACATGAAAAGCAGTTTCCTTGCACTTCTTGCGATTGCGGCCGCTGCCGTGGGCGGCTACGCCTGGGGGCAACAGTACCCGCTGCTCGACATGGTGGCCGGCAGGGTCGTCCAGAAATACGAGCAGGCGACATGCCAGCAACTGTGGGTGCAGAAGTCGCAGCCGAAAACGCCGCGCGAGCAGGAGATCATGCAGATGCTGCGCAATGATCCGGCGATGCGTACCGAGTTCATCAACCGGGTGGCGGCGCCGATCGCCAACAAGATGTTCGAATGCGGAATGATTCCCTGAGCGGCTGCCGGCCGGCGACTGACAGCGGAACCATTTCCTTGTTGCGGAGAGAGTCGATGATCGATCTTCACCATCTGGTGCAGCGGCTGGCGCTGCTCGTGGCCGGCGCGTTTCTTGTCGCCGCAGTACAGGTGCAGGCGGCCGAGCCGGCGGGCGGCAAAGTGGCCAAACCGGCCAAGGCGGCGAGCGGGAAGGTCGCTGCCCCGGTCGACAAGCCGGTGCTCGAAACACGCGCCCTCGACCTGCTGCAGGCAATGAGCGAGCGCCTGGCAGCGGCAAGCGCGCTGTCCTTCACGGCGCAGGTCACCTACGAGCATCCGAGCCGTCTCGGTCCGGCGCTGGCTTTCATGACCATCTCCGAAGTGCTCATGCAGCGCCCGGACAAGCTGCGCGTGATGACCCTGGGTGATGGCCCGGCGTCCGAGTTCTACTACGACGGCAAGACGATGACCGCTTATTCGCCGGCGGAGAACTTCGTTGCCGTGGCCGCCGCTCCAGCGACGATCGACGAAGCGCTGAAGGCTGCATTCCGGGACGCCGGCATCTATTTCCCCTTCGCCGACGTGCTGCTCGCCGACCCTTATGGCAATCTCGCCGCCGGGTTGGTCAGCGCTTTCTACATCGGTCAGTCGAAGGTCGTCGGTGCGACGCTGACCGACATGGTGGCATTCGCCAACAACGAGGTCTTCATGCAGATCTGGATCGGTGCCGACGACAAGTTGCCACGGATGCTGCGCGCGGTCTATCGCCGCGATGCGCTGCGGCAACGCCATCAGATGGAGCTGTCGAACTGGAAAGTGGACCCGGTCGTGGCCGCGACCGACTTCGCTGCGGCGAAGTCGGCGAGTGCGCTGGCGATCCCGTTTGCCCATCCGGCAGCGAAGCCGGCAGCCGCGGCAGCGGCCAGGTCGCAGTGAGGAGGAAGGCATGAAGAGGATGATCATCGTTCTGACCGGCCTCGCCGGCGGCCTGTTGCTGGGCGGCGAGGCGGCCGCTTGGGGCAGTGCCAACCGTTTCGGCGGCAGTACCGAACACGTCGCCGGCGTTGGCACCGAGCACACGAATGCCTGGGGCGGCAGTTCGGAACATGCCTTCGGTGGCGGCAGCGAGCACACCAACGTCTATGGCGGCAGCACCGCCGGTCGCTACGGCGAAGGCGCCGAGCACACCAACATGTATGGCGGCACGACCGCCGCCCGCTATGGCGACGGTGCCTACCACACGACCCCTTACGGTGCCACCGCCTATCGCCCGCCGGCCCCGTACTATCCGTATCACCCGCCGGCCGCCGTGCCCTACTATCCGGCGACCGGGTGCTATGGCTGCGCCGCCGCCGCCGGCGCCGTCGTCGGCATGGCGGCCAGTGCCGCAGTCGCTTCGGCGAATACCGCCGCCGCGACGAGCAGCGCTTACTCGTCGGGTTACGCTGCCGGCAGCGCGACGACGGCGGCCGCCTATGCAGCACCGCCGCCGGTGTACGCGATGGGTGTCAGTTACGCGACTCTGCCGCCGGGGGCGACGGCGGTGCAGAAATACGGCACGACCTACTTTCTCGTCGGCAACACGTGGTTTCTGCCCGCCTACGGTGCGAATGGCGTGTACTACCGCGTGGTTGCCGCACCGTGATCGCAGCGGCGCGCGCGGGAGTCGAGTGATGGATCATCGCCACCAGTTCATGGTCAAGCCGGGTGAGAAGCTCCGCCTGGCCGGGATCGATCCGTCGCAGAGCGGGCCGCACGCTTCGGCCGAGGCGGCGCTGCCCGAGATGCAGAAGAACGTGGCGCGCATGGACGAACTGCAGGCGCTGCTCTACGCCGACGGCAACCAGTCCCTGCTCGTCGTCCTGCAGGCGCTCGACGCTGCCGGCAAGGATGGCGTCGTTCGCCACCTGTTCAGCGGCATGAACCCGCAGGGCACCCGCGTCTTCGGCTTCAAGCAGCCGAGTGCCGAAGAGGCGGCGCATGACTTCCTCTGGCGCGCGCACCAGCGGACGCCGGCGAAGGGCGAGGTCGTCGTCTTCAACCGCTCGCATTATGAGGACGTGCTCGTCGTGCGGGTGCATGACCTGGTGCCGAAGGCGGTCTGGTCGAAGCGCTACGGGCTGATCAACGACTTCGAGAAGATGCTCGTGCAGAACGGTACACGCATCCTCAAGTTCTTCCTGCACATCAGCCCCGAAGAGCAACTGGCCCGCTTCAGGCAGCGGCTCGACGACCCGGCCCGCAACTGGAAGATCAGCGAGTCGGACTATTCGGAACGCGAGCTGTGGTCGGACTACGTCACCGCCTATGAAGAAGCGCTGAGCAGGACGAGCAGCAGCGAGGCTCCGTGGTACGTCATCCCGGCCAACCACAAGTGGTTCCGAAATCTCGCCATCTCGCAGATCATCGTCGACACGATGGAGGAGATGGGCCTCAAGCTGCCGCCGACGCGGGTGGACCTGCAGGAAATCGCGGCGAAGTACCACGCCGCCGAGGCGGCGCAGGAGAAGCGCACGGGCAAACCGGCGAAGCGCGCCGGCAAGGCGTAGGTGGCAGCCGCCGGCCGGGACTCAGAGGCACTGGCCGTTCGACAGGCCGCCTTCGGGCCGAGCCCATATCGATTGCGAGGGGACGATGACACAGGAAGGCGAAGGACAGCGCTTGCGGCTGCCGCTTCTGCAGGGGGTTCTGCCGGTCGATCGCGCCGGCTTGACACGCGACGTCCTGGCCGGATTGACCCTCGCCGCACTCGCCATCCCGGGCACGATGGGTTACACCAAGATCATCGGCACGCCGGTGATCACCGGCCTATACACCATCCTCATCCCGATGGCGCTGTTCGCCATTTTCGGGTCGTCGCGGCATCTGTCGGTGGGCGCCGATTCGGCGACGGCGGCGGTGGTCGCCGCCGGTCTTGCCGGAATGGCGGTGCGCGGCTCAAACGAGTGGCTGGCGCTGTGCAGCCTGTTGGCGCTGATGGCCGGGGTTCTGATGTTCACGGCACGGGTGCTGCGGCTCGGTTTCCTCGCCGATTTCCTCTCGCGCACGGTTCTCGTCGGTTTCCTCACCGGCGTCGGTGTGCAGGTGGCGCTGCTCGAGGTGTCGGGAATGCTCGGCCTGCAGCGCACGAGCAACGATCCGCTGCTCGAGATCGTCCATGATCTCCGGCTGATCGGCGAGAGCAACGTTTACGCGGTGAGCGTCGCGCTCGCCGTGCTGGCGGTGATCCTCGGTTGCCGGCGCATTTCGGACCGGGTGCCCGGCGGGTTGATCGCCGTCGTCGCCGCCATCGGCATCAGTTGGGCGCTGGGTCTCGATGCCCACCTGGAGACGCTGGGTGCCGTTCCGAGCGGGCTGCCGACGCTCGGCCTGCCGCAGGTCGAATGGAGCTGGCCGCTGCTGCAGAAGCTGCTGCCGATCGCCTTTGCCTGCTTCATCGTCATCCTGGCGCAGAGCGCCGCCACTTCGCGCGCCTATGCCGCCAAGTACAACGACCCCTTCGACGCGAACGTCGACATGGTCGGCCTCGGCATGGCCAATCTCGGCGCCGGCCTGTCGGGGACCTTCATCGTCAATGGCAGCCCGACCAACACCGCCATGGTCGATGGCGGCGGCGGCCGCAGCCAGGTCGCGCAACTGACGACCTGTGCTCTCGTCCTGGTGGTGCTGCTGTTCCTGACCGGACCGCTGGCGCATCTGCCGACCGCCGTTCTCTCGGCCATCGTCTTCCTGGTGGCGGTGAAGATGATCGACATCAAGGGCATGCGCCGGATCTGCACTGTCGCGCGTGCCGAGTTCTGGGTGGCGCTGCTGACTGCGGCGACGGTCGTCGTCGTTGGCGTCGAGCAGGGGATCCTGCTTGCCATGGTCCTGTCACTGATCGACCACGTCCGCCGCGGTTACCGGGGAACGAACCTGGTGATCGTCGCCGACAAGAAAAAGCGTGGCTGGCAGACCGTGCCGCTCAACGAACCACAAGCGATCGCCCCCGGACTGCTGGTTTACCTGTTCAGCCACAGCCTGTACTACGCCAACGCCGGGCAGTTCGCCGAAGAGATCCTGCGACTGGCCAGAAACGGGACGCAGCCGCCTCTGCGCTGGTTGTGCGTCGAGGCGGCTGCGATCGGTGATGTCGACTTCTCGGCTGCCGCGATGCTGCGGGATACCGCCGCACTGCTGCACCAGAAGGGAATCCGGCTGCTGTTCACCAATGTTTCGGCGCCGGTGCGCAGTCAGTTCGACCGCTACGGAGTCACCGATGCGATTGGCGTCGATGCGATCTACGGATCGATCCATGCGGTGGTCGTCGCCTGCGAGCAGCAGGCGGGTGTGCTCAGGGAGACGGCGGCGGACCAGGCTGGCGACGGGTCAAAGGCCTGAGTGTCGCCGGCGGGGCCAGCCAGAGCGGTACGGCATCAAGCTCTGGCCGGGTGCGGCTGTGATCGGTGGGATGCCCAGGCCCAAGCGAATGCCGATCGCGCCCTTCGCTGCCGGTTTCGCTGCGGACCACAGCGGGGCAGGAATTTCTTGACGACCATCGGCACCGTGCATAGGATGCCCGGATTGCCGGTCGACCGGCCACTTCGAAAGGGAATTGCCTCATGAAACTGCACCATATCCTCCTGGGTGGCATCCTCACCCTGTCGCTGCTGTCCGGCGGCGCCGTGGCGGCTGACGACAAGGCGGCGAAACAGGCCGAGATTCGCCAGGTAACGCAGGCTTCGCTGGCGAAGTTCTACGCCGCGCAGCCGGATCTCAAGGCGAAGGTGGCGAAGGCACCGGGCTACGCCGTGTTCACCACCTATGGACTGAGCTTCCTCGTCGGCGGTGCCGGCGGCAAGGGTCTGGCGCACAACAACCGGAGCGGCAAGGACACCTTCATGGCCATGGCACAGGCGAGCGCCGGCGCCGAGGTCGGCATCGCGGAGAGCGAGACGCTGATCATCTTCGCCTCCGCCAAGTCACTTGACTGGTTCATCAGCAAGGGTTGGGAAGGTGGCGGCGGCGGTGGCATGCAGGCGGGCGCGAGCGGCGAGTCGGCCGGCGTCGCCGGTGGCGGTGGCCCCGGCAGCGCCTACTACACGCTGACGAAGAACGGCCTGCAGGCAGGGGTCGCCGTGCGCGGCACCAAGTTCTGGCAGGACAAGGAACTGAACTAGGCTACCGTTGACGCGGCGGAGACTGGGGAGGAGGGCCGCGATGCTTCGCGCCCATGCCGCCGCCCGGCGGACCTTCCTGCGGTTCCTGGCTCTGCTGCCCGGCATCGTTGCCGGCGGCTCGGCGTCCGCGCAGGACATAGAGCCGCGCGCCTATTCGAACGCGCCGGTCGGCGTCAACTTCCTAATCGCCGGTTATGCCTACACTGCCGGAGCCGTCCCCTTCGACGGGGCGCTGCCGGTCAGCAACGCCCAACTGAGGACATCGAACGCCGTTCTCGCCTATGCCCGGGTTCTCGATCTCTGGGGCATGTCGGCCAAGTTCGACGCCATCCTTCCCTACAGCTGGCTGGCGGGAGATGCCGAGCTGCGCGGCCAACCGATCGAGCGCATCGTCGACGGGGTGGCCGATCCGCGTGTTCGGCTGTCGCTCAACCTCTACGGTGCACCCGCCTTGTCGCTGCGCGAGTTCAGGGACTATGAGCAGGATCTGATCATCGGCGCCAGCCTGCAGGTGTCGGCGCCGGCCAGCCAGTACGACTCGACGCGGGTGGTCAACATCGGCACCAACCGCTGGTCCTTCAAGCCGGAAGTGGGCATTTCCAAGGCGATCGGTCAATGGACGCTGGAGTCGCAGGCGGCAGTGACCCTGTTCACCGACAACCGCGACTTTTATGGCGGCAACAGGCGGCAGCAGGATCCGATCTACTCGTTGCAGGGGCACGCGATCTACAGTTTTCCTGCCGGAATCTGGGCGTCGCTGGACGTCACCTATTTCACTGGCGGTCGGACGACGATCAACGGCGTCGAGAGTTCGGATCTGCAGCAGAACTGGCGGTTGGGAGCGACGCTGGCGCTGCCCGTCGATCTGAACAATTCGATCAAGTTCTATGCCAGCAGCGGGGTTGCGTCGCGGACGGGCAACGACTACGACCTGATCGGCATCGCCTGGCAGTACCGCTGGGGCGGTGGCCTGTGATGCAGCAGCAGGCCGCCGCTGCCAGGCAGTCGCCAGCGCCGCGGGTGGCTGTCCGGTCCGCCGGCGACCTGTCGTGCCGCGGGCCGGGCGCATGACGCCGGCGCCGCAGTGCCGGCGGGTGGCGTCCGCCATCGGTGGCGGTGCGCGGGGCGGTCGGCGTCCGGCCGTCGGCGCGCGTTGGTCGGGCGTCGTGCGTCTGTTTCTCGTCTGGCTTTGTGCGCTGTTTTCGGGGTTCGTTGTGGCGCAATCGGTCGATCCGCTGCGCGCCGTCGCCGACCGGAATGGCGAAATCTCGACCAGGATTGCCGAGACCGTGCAGGCAATCGACGAGCCGGCCAAGGCACTTGCCGACCTGCGCCGGGAACGGACCGATCTCGAACAGCGGATGCGCTGGGTCGAGCGTCGCGCCAGCGTGCAGGCGCTCGGACAGGAATTTGCGCAGACGCTGCGGGAGTACCTGCGTGGTCTGCCGACCGCGGAGCAGGCGGCGACCGGCAGGCAGCGCCGCATGGAACTTCTGGCTACGGCCAGCGATTCCGAACTGGCGGTCGAACGTGCCCTGCACCGGCTCGACGATCTCGATGCGGTGAGCGGGAAGCTGTTGGCGAAGGCGCAGCCGCCGGTCAGCGAGGAGGAGCGGCCACAACTGCTGCGGGCGCTGCTGGCTGCGTTGCGGCAGCAGCGCGACCTGCTGCAGCGGCTGGCGGCAGAACAGCACAAGTTGCGTCAGACACTGAACGAGGCGGGCGAGGTGGCGGACGCGCTGCTGCAGGAGGCCGATGCGGCGCGGCAGGACCTGACCCGCCTGCTGTTCTGGACGCCCGCGCCGCCGAGTGCACGAACGCTCGTCGAACTCGGGCCGGCCCTTTGGTGGACCTTCTCGCCCACCCACTGGCAGGAGGCTGTCGAATCGATGCGCACGGGAATCGCGCGCCAGCCGCTCTGGCCGGCGGCGGCCGTGTTGACGGCAGGGTTCCTGCTGGCCCTGCGCGGCAGATTGCGGCGTCTGCTGCTGGGCCTGTCGCCGGCGGCGTTGCCGGTTGATCGCTACAAGGTCGGGCATGCCCTGGCGGCGCTGGCCGTCACCTGCCTGCTCGCGCTGCCGCTGCCCCTCATCATGTGGGCGGCGGCCGGTCCGCTGCTGGGCGCGGTCGAAAGCCAGGAGCGAATCGCCGGGATGGGCGCCGCGCTGGGCCACGCGCTGCTCGCCGTCGGCCAGCTGCTGCTGGCACTGCTCATCAGTGCCTGGCTGCTCGACCCGAGCGGGGTTGCCGTCCGTCACTTCGGCTGGGACGAAAGCCTGGTGGTGGCGATTGCGCGTGGATTGCGCCGCCTGACGACCGTCCTCGTGCCGCTGATGCTCGTCGCCGCGATGAACGGCATGGCGCATGCACCATTTGCCAACGAGGAGAGCCTCGGTCGCGTGGCGCTCGGTCTGAGTGCGCTGACGGTGGCCCTCTTCTTCTTTCGTCTTCTCCTTTCCGGCAGCGCCTTGATGCGCCGATTCCGCGAGTACGAGCCCCGCAGTTGGGCGGTGCGACTGCGCCCGCTATGGATGTTCCTTCTTGCCGGCGTCCCCTGTGCCGTGGCGGTACTCGCGCTCGCCGGCTACATCGTCGCCGCCGGCTACGTCTTCGGCCGCCTCGTCCATTCGCTGTTTCTCGTGCTGGCGGCGGTGGTCCTCTACGGACTGATGGCCCTGTGGGTGCAGATTCAGCGGCAGCGGCTGGTGCACGAGCAGACCGGTGGCTGGAGTGGCGAGGGGCCGCCACCGCCCGCCAGCGGATCCGGGGCTGCGGTTGCGCCGCACGCGGACGGGCCGGTGCGGCCGCTTCTCGACGTCGCGGCGCTTGGCGAGGAGACGCGCTCGCTGCTCGACTTCATCGTTACCCTGCTGCTGGTCGGCGGGTTGTGGTGGGTTTGGCGTGACGCCGTGGCGACGCTCGGGGTGATCACCGATTACAAGCTGTGGAGCTATACCGACCAGGCCGCGGGCAAGGAAGTGACACATGCCCTGACTGTCGGCCGCCTGCTGCTGGCGATCGTCACCCTGACGGTCACGACCATCCTCGTCCGCCGCGTCGGCGCGCTGCTCGACATCATCCTGCTGCAGCGTCTCGACATGCAGGCCGACGCCACCTACGCGATCACCGTCATGACGCGCTACACGATCGCGGGAACCGGCATCGTCGCTGCCAGCCGTCTGCTTGGCGTTGGCTGGGAAGACGTGCAGTGGCTGGTCGCGGCCCTCAGCGTCGGCCTCGGTTTCGGTCTGCAGGAGATCGTCGCCAACTTCGTCTCCGGACTCATCGTGCTTGCCGAGCGGCCGATCCGCATCGGCGACGTGGTCACCGTCGGCGACGTGTCCGGCAAGGTGGCGCGCATCCGCGCGCGCGCGACGGCGGTGATCGACTTTGACAACAAGGAAGTGATCATCCCGAACAAGGCCTTCATCACCAGCCATGTCGTCAACTGGACGCTGTCGAACCAGATCATCCGTCTGCTGATCAAGGTCGGGGTTGGTTACGGCAGCGACATCGCGCTGGTGCAGCGGGTCATCCTCGACGTCGTGCAGGGCAACCCCGACGTGCTGCCTGAACCGGCTCCGTCGGTGTTCCTGGTGGCGTTCGGCGACAGCTCGCTCGACTTCGAGATTCGCGCCTTCGTCGACTCGCTCGACAAGCGCCTGCGTGTGCAGCACGAGATCAACCACGGCATCTCGCGCGCGCTGCAGGAGCGGGGGGTCGAGATTCCGTTCCCGCAGCGCGACCTGCACATCCGCTCGCTGCCGGAAGGCTTGGCGATCGCTGTTGGGCCCGGTGCAGGGGGAGCTGGGACGGGCCGCTGACCGAGCCAGGTGGTACCGGCCTTCGACGCACCGAGCACCAGCGACCTGCGTCTGCGTTCAGAGTGGTCGCTTGACCGTCAGCGCACCGCGGATCTGGCCCTTTGCGTAGCCGGTGGCGCGGTCGCTCGGGTAGTGGTCGGCGAGCTTCCGCCGCAGGTCGGCATCCAGTCCGTCAACGGGACCGTGGCAGCCGAGGCAGACCTCGCTCACCGGCAGTGCCTTCATGTAGCGCAGGACGGGCCGACCGTTGACGCTGACGATCTCGCTTTTCTCGATGGTTTCCGGCTTTTCGCCGCCCGCTGCGCGGCGATCGAAATCGGCAAGTTGTGCGGCTTCCCAGGCATCCGGCGTACCGCGCTCGGCGTTGCGGGTTTTCAGGCTGACGCGGCGGATGTCCCAGCCGGTCTCTTCACGCTTCTTCACGATCAGTTGCGGTGCCAGGTCCTTGCAGACGCCAATCGCGCCGGCGACTCCCTCGGTGGCCACCGTTTCCTGCATCGTGGTGATGACCTTGGGAATGACGGGCAGCACGGTCGCGCGGGTTTCGGTGGTGAGCGCAGCCAGGTCCTGGGCACAGACGGGCAGGGTGCAGACGAGCAGGGCGATGCTGACGGTTGCTTTCATGGTGATGATCCTCGGCTTGTTCAGGACACAGTGGCGGGTGTTTCGTTGACCGAGAAGGCAATCTCGGCACCCGTCTGGACGATCTTCTTCACGGCACAATCGTTGATCGCCTGCAGGACGCGTTCCCTCTGTTCCGCCGAAAAGCTTTCCGGAAAGCTGACTTCGGTGCGGAAGCGTGACAGCGTCAGCGGCCCGCCGTGGCCGGCGAAGGGCTTGCAGCCGATCCGGATTCCGGCCGCAGACACGCCCATGGCCTTGCACTCCTTCTTCGCGTAGACCGCCGCGCAGCTCGCCAGAACGGCGTAGAAGGCTTCCAGCGGATTCATCAGCGAGCCATCGACGGCGTAGCGCACCTGATGTTTGCCGCCGCTGACGGTAATCACTTTCGAATCATCGACATCGACCGAATACATGCAACTCTCCTGATAAAGATGGACCGCGGATCACTTGCCCGCGTCTGACTGTGCCTGCCGCGCGCGCGACAGGCGCTCGAAGGCGGTGAAGATGGCCATGCCGGCGAGCATGGCGAGGACGAAGACGAAGCCCTTGGCGGCACCGGTACCGAGCAGGACGAGAGCCGGCCCGGGGCAGATTCCGGCCAGCCCCCAGCCGATGCCGAACAACGCGCTGCCCACCAGCAGCCGGCGGTCGATCTGGCGGGCCGTCGGCATCTGCAGCGGCTTGCCGCGCAGCGAGGTCGGCAGCCGCCCGGCAATGCGGAAGGCAGCCAGGCCGACGGCGATCGCCCCGGTCATGACCAGCGCCAGCGAGGGATCCCAGTCGCCGGCGAGATCGAGAAAAGCGAGCACCTTGGCCGGGTTGCCCATGCCGGAGACGATCAGGCCGCAGCCGAAGACGAGACCGATCAGCAGTGAAATCAGCACGCTCACGCGGGGCTCCTAGGCGAAAAGATGGCGACCGGCGAAGACGGTGACGAAACCGGCGGTCATGAAGACGATGGTGGCGGCCAGCGAGCGCGGCGACAGGCGCGACAGCCCGCAGACGCCGTGCCCGCTGGTACAGCCGGAACCGAGCCGGCTGCCGAAGCCGACCAGCAGGCCGGCGACGACGAGCGTTGCCCAACCGCTATCGATGCGGCTCTGCGGCATCTCGGCAAGAACCTGGTAAAGCATGGGCGCTGCCACCAGCCCGAGCGCAAATGCCAGCCGCCAGGCGACGTCGCCCTTCCGGGGCGGTTGCAGCAAGCCGCCGATGATCCCGCTGATGCCGGCGATGCGTCCTTCGAGAAGGATCAGCAGCGCCGCCGCGAGGCCGATCAGCAGGCCACCGGCAAGGGCGCTGGCGGGTGTGAAATGCAGCCAGTCGATGGTGATCATGGGTTCTCGCTCCCCGCTTGCGGGCAGTACAGTTCATAGAGGGTGCCGAGCAGGGCGAGCACCCGCGGGTCGGCGACCGAGTAGTAGATCTTCTTGCCGTCACGCCGGGTGCTCACCAGCCCTTCGCTGCGCAGAACGCCGAGTTGCTGCGACAACGTCGGCTGGTGCAGGTCGAGCAGCTCCTCGAGTTCGCCGACGCATTTCTCGCCCTGGCTCAACTGGCACATCAGCAGCAGGCGGTTGGCGTTGGCGAGTACGCCGAGGACGGCCGTCGCTTGGCCGGCCGCCGCGCGCATCGACTCGATATCCAGGGTTGTGCGGTCCATGACTCGATCCCTCCAAAAGTTCTACTTGACAATATTATGTACTGTAGTATTATGTGTGTCAACATATTGTTTGGGCTGGCCGCTGCAGGACCGCCGCGCGGCGGTCAGTCGCTCACCACGGGAGACCACGATGCACATTGAAGCTTTCTTCGATCCGGCGACGAGCAGCAACACGTACCTCGTCTTCGATGCCGACCGAACGCGCTGCGTCGTCGTTGACAGCGTTCTCGACTACAACCCGCAGGCGGGACGGATCGGCACCGACAACGCCGATCGGCTGATCGACCGCGTCGCCGAGACCGGCGCCCGCGTCGAGTGGATTCTCGAGACGCACGTCCACGCCGATCACCTCTCGGCCGCCGCCTACATCAAGGAGAAGCTCGGCGGCCGGACAGCGATCGGCAGGCAGGTGACCGTCGTGCAGGGCGTGTTCGGCAAGCTGTTCAACGCCGGTCCGGGTTTCGCCACCGACGGCAGCCAGTTCGACCACCTCCTTGCCGATGACGAGACAATCGTCGTCGGCAGCCTGAGCATCACGGCCATGCACACCCCAGGCCATACCCCGGCCTGCGTCAGTTACCTGTTTGCCGACGGCGACGAGCAGGCGGTGTTCGTCGGCGACACCCTGTTCATGCCCGATACCGGCACCGCCCGCTGCGACTTCCCCGGTGGCGACGCGCACGTCCTCTACCGTTCGCTGCGCCGCCTGCTCGCCCTGCCGCCGCAGACCAGGCTTTATCTCTGCCACGACTATCCGCCTGGCGAGCGGCCAAACGCCTTCGTCAGCACCGTCGCCGAACAGCGCCGCAGCAACATTCACGTGCACGACGGCGTCGGCGAGGAGGAATTCGTCGACCTGCGCCGCCGCCGCGATGCGACGCTGGCCGTGCCGGCACTGCTGCTGCCCGCGGTGCAGGTGAACATGCGCTGCGGCACGCTGCCCGAACCGGAAGAGAACGGGACCCGCTACCTGAAGATCCCGCTGAACGCGATCTGAGCCGACGATGCCGATGACGATCGATCCCGCAATCGTGGCGCCGCTGCTCGGTGCCGCCGTCGGGCTGATCCTCGCCCTGACCGGCGCCGGCGGTGGCATCATCGGTGTGCCGCTGCTGGTGTTCGGGCTCGGTCTGCCGATTCAGCAGGCCGGCCCGATCGGCCTGCTGGCCGTCGGCCTGGCCGCCGGGCTTGGTTCCCTGCTCGGCCTGCGCCAGGGAATCCTGCGCTACCGCGCCGCCGCGCTGATCGGCGCCTGCGGGCTGCTCACGGTGCCGGCAGGAGTCTTCCTCGCACGGCACATTCCGAATCAGCCGCTGACGCTGGCGTTTGCCCTGCTGCTCGCCTGGACGGGCTGGCGAGCGCTGCGGCGCGCACGCCCGCAGCCGGACCTTGCCGCGTCGGCCAGCGAGCCCCAACCGTGCCGGCTGAACCCGGATGTCGGACGATTCGACTGGAATCTTCCTTGTGCCCGCGCGCTTGGCGGAACCGGCCTGCTGAGTGGCCTGCTGAGCGGTCTGCTGGGTGTCGGCGGTGGCTTCGTCATCGTCCCCGCACTCACGCGCTACTCCGACCTGCCGGCCGCGAGCGTCGTCGCCACCTCACTCGGCGTCATGACGCTGGTTTCGGTCGGTGGCATCGCGGCGGCCGCGGCCGCTGGCAGCATCGTCTGGTCCCTCGCCCTGCCTTTCGCCGGCGGCGCGATCGCCGGCCTGCTGCTCGGCCGTGCTCTTGCCGCCCGCTTCGCCGGCAGACGCCTGCAGCAGAGCTTCGCCGTTCTCTGCCTGATCGTCGCGGGTTTGCTGATCGGACGCGCCGTCAGCAGCATCCTTTGATCGCTGGGCCGGACCCGCAAGGACCCGAGCGTGTCGCCCGGCGAGCGTCGCGTGCACGATGTCTGAGCTTGACCAGCGGCGTGTGGCCGATGGAAAGGGAGTTGTCTGCATACCATCTGGACATGCGGATCTCCTGGGCTGGCAATGGTGCAGGGACGGCCGGCTGCCGGGATCGGCGGGGGCCTGCCACGGCTCGTTCAGCACGTAGCCGCCAAGCTTGGCCGCGGTACCACGCGACGCAGACACAAAGCTCTTCTGTACTTGTGCGAACGTGGATTCAGCCGGGTCGTCTGGCCAGCACATCGGGCAGAGGCTGGGGCACGGGTTGCCGCGAAGGGTGCCGGAGTCCCTTGTTGGCTGGAGCTACCGCACCGCTTCGAGTGGAAAGCCGGCACCTTTCCAGGCGAAAAGGCCGCCGGGGAAGCGATAGACCTGCGTATAGCCAAGCTTGCGCGCCCACGCCGCTCCGTTGTCGCTGCGCGTACATTTGACAAAGCCGCAGTAGAACACCATCGGCTTGTCCTTGTCCGCACCGAGCAGGGCTATGAAATCAGCCTCCGTCCGGCCGTCGGTTTCCTTTGTATTCCACGAAGTCATGCGTGCGATGGGAAAGAGGAACTGCTTTGCCCCCGGCAGGTGTTCCTTTCTGTAGCTGGCTTCGTAAGGCATCGTATCCACCAACAGGATCGACCTTCCCTCATCGAGCAGCTTCCTCAGCTCGGCCGCGTTCAGCAGTTGGTAACCACCAGCCTGGGTGTCGCGGGCGAGCTTGACGGCTTCCGCTTCCCTGGCCGTTTCGGCTTCGAACCGGTCATCGGCGATGGTCGGTCCTGGCAGCAGAAAACAACACAGGACGGCGGGGGCGAGTTGGCGGATCTTCATGTCATTCGTTCTGGTGTGGGCGTTGACGGACAGGACTCTGCATTGCGTCACGAAAGCGGGGTCATCCACGCCTGACCCTGGTTGCGAGTGTCTGCATGATCCTGTAGCGGAGGCAGATGATACAGGCTGTGATGGTGACCGTGTGCAGTGGTCAGAGGTCGCGCTCGGTGACGCCGATCTTCTGGCAAGGAGTCCGAGGATTGCCGGAGGACGGCACGACGTACATGACCAGAGATCCGGGACGTTCCTGAATAAGCTCATAAGCAAAGATTCGTTCACTGCAGCCAGCAGCCTCCCTAGACTGCGCGCCCCACTCACTGCAACGGAACCCCGATGAAACTGAAGAGTCTTCTGGCCGGCCTGCTGGCCGGTGCCCTGCTTGCCGGCAGCGCTGTCGCGGCCGACGTCTCCCTGCTGAACGTCTCCTACGACCCGACCCGGGAGTTCTACAAGGAGTTCGACGATGCGTTCGCCAAACACTGGAAGGCCAAGGCCGGCGACACCGCCATCATCAGGCAGTCGCACGGCGGCTCCGGCAAGCAGGCCCGCGCCGTGATCGAGGGCCTCCAGGCTGATGTCGTGACGTTGGCCCTTGCCTACGATATCGATGCCATCGCCGACGCCGGGCTCATACCGTCGGAGTGGCAGAAGCGTCTGCCGCACAACTCCTCGCCCTACACCTCGACGATCGTCTTTCTGGTGCGCAAGGGCAATCCCAAGGGAATCAGGGACTGGAACGACCTGGTGAAGTCGGGCGTCTCGATCGTCACACCGAACCCCAAGACCTCCGGGGGTGCGCGCTGGAACTACCTGGCCGCGTGGGCCTATGCACTCGAGCAGCCGGGCGGCAACGAAGGCAAGGCGAAGGAGTTCGTCGGCCAGCTCTATCGCAATGTGAAGGTGCTCGACTCCGGAGCACGTGGCTCGACGACGACCTTCGTCGAGCGCGGCATCGGCGACGTGCTCCTCGCCTGGGAGAACGAAGCCTATCTGTCGCTCAAGGAAGCCGGTGCGGACAAACTGGAAATCGTGACGCCATCGCTGTCGATCCTCGCCGAGCCGCCGGTGACGATCATCGACAGGGTGGTCGACAAGCGCGGCACGCGCAAGGTGGGCCAGGCTTACCTCGAGTACCTGTATTCACCTGAGGGACAGGAACTGGCCGCCAGGCATTTCTATCGCCCGACGGATGCGCAGGTTGCGGCGAAGTACTCGAAGCAGTTCGTCAAGACCAGGCTGATCACGGTTGAAAAGGTCTTCGGCGGCTGGCGCAACGCACAGAAGGTCCACTTCTCGGACGGCGGCATCTTCGACCAGATCTTCGTTCCCGGCGGCAAGCGCTGAGCGCTTTGCCGTGGCGCTTGCGGCATCCGCTTCTTCCTTATACGGATGGTGAATGAGCTTGTCACGATTCGGTATTTCCCAGCCATGACCGACAACTCTAGACTTTGCGCAGCGAATGTTGCGGTGCAACAGGAATCGGCGATGAATCATGATCTTTCCTCAAGGAGGCGCGTATGGCCAGCGTGAAGCGTTTCAGCCCCTTGCCCGGGTTCGGCCTGGCGATGGGCTACACCCTGGTCTATCTGACTCTGGTGGTGCTCATCCCGCTCACTGCGGTGGGGACCAAGACTCTCACGATGGGCCTGGATGCTTTCTGGGCCGCCGTCAGCAGCCCGCGCGTCGTGGCTTCCTATCAACTCAGCTTCGGCGCCTCGCTTCTCGCCGCCGCGATCAACGTCGTATTCGGCCTGATTTTCGCCTGGGTTCTGGTCCGCTATCGCTTTCCCGGCAAGGGCCTGATCGATGCGCTGGTCGATCTCCCGTTCGCCCTGCCGACGGCGGTCGCCGGCATCGCCCTGGCGACGATCCATTCCGAGAACGGCCCGGTCGGCAAGCTGCTGGAGCCCTGGGGCATCGAGATCGCATACACGCCAAACGGTGTCCTGCTGGCACTGGTCTTCATCGGCCTGCCGTTTGTCGTGCGGACTGTGCAGCCGGTGCTGGCCGACCTGGAAAAGGAGGTCGAGGAGGCCGCCGCCGGGCTCGGCGCCTCGCGCGGGCAGACCTTTCTGCGGATCATCCTGCCGCACATCGGGCCCGCGCTGCTGACCGGTTTCGCGATGGCTTTCGCCCGCGCCGTCGGTGAGTACGGCTCGGTGATCTTCATCGCCGGCAACGTGCCGATGGTGTCGGAGATCACACCGCTGCTGATCATCACCAAGCTGGAACAGTACGACTACGCCGGGGCGACGGCCGTTGCCTCGGTGATGCTGGTCTTTTCCTTTGTCCTCCTGCTGATCATCAATGGTCTGCAGGGCTGGATGCATCATCGTTACGCCAGGGGAGCCTGAGATGAGCACGAGCATTGCGCTGCACGCGGGCAGTCTGGAGCGAGCCGAAACGGCAAGCACCCGCGAGCCTGCCTGGGCCAAGGTGGTGCTGATCAGTGTCGCCCTGAGCTTTTTCGCCGTCTTCCTGCTGCTGCCCCTGGGCACGGTCTTCGCCGAGGCCCTGCGCAAGGGCTGGGGCGCATACCTGGAAGCGCTGGTCAACCGCGACGCCTGGGATGCGATCAGGCTGACGCTGATCACCGCGGCGATTGCCGTTCCGCTCAACCTCGTGTTTGGCGTCGCTGCAGCGTGGTCGATCGCCAAGTTCGAGTTTCGCGGCAAGCGCCTGTTGATCACCTTCATCGATCTGCCGTTTTCCGTGTCGCCGGTCATTTCCGGCTTGATCTACGTCCTGCTCTTCGGCGCCCAGGGCTGGTTCGGTCCCTGGCTGCAGGAGCACGACATCCAGATCATCTTTGCCGTGCCCGGCATCGTCCTGGCGACCATCTTCGTCACCTTTCCCTTCGTTGCCCGCGAACTGATTCCACTGATGGAAGCCCAGGGCAGCGAGGAGGAAGAAGCGGCAGTGGTCCTCGGCGCCTCCGGCTGGCAGGTGTTCTGGCACATCACGCTGCCCAACATCAAGTGGGGGCTGCTGTATGGGGTGATCCTCTGCAATGCCCGCGCGATGGGCGAATTCGGCGCGGTCTCGGTGGTCTCGGGACACATTCGCGGCCAGACCAACACGATGCCGTTGTATGTCGAGATCCTCTACAACGAATACAACTACGCCGCCGCCTTTGCCGTCGCTTCGCTTCTGGCGCTGCTCGCCATCGTCACGCTGGCACTGAAGACGCTGGTCGAAAGGCAGACGCGCCGGCAGTTGCAGGAAATTGCCGCCACCTCGGAGAGTGAGACATGAGTATTTCCATCCGCAACATCAGCAAGCAGTTCGGAACGTTCCAAGCGCTCGACGATGTCTCGATCGACATTCCTTCCGGTGAGCTGGTCGCCCTTCTTGGCCCCTCGGGCTGCGGCAAGACGACTCTGTTGCGCATCATCGCCGGTCTGGATTACGCCGATCGTGGTCAGATCCTTCTCGACGGGGATGATGCGTCGGCCCGACATGTCCGCGAACGACGGGTCGGCTTCGTCTTCCAGCACTATGCGCTCTTCCGCCACATGAGCATCGCTGACAATGTGGCTTTCGGTCTGCGCGTCAGACCGCGACGCGAGCGCCTCGCCGAAGCCGAGATCAGGCGGCGAGTGAAAAGACTGCTGGAGCTGGTCCAGCTCGACTGGCTCGCCGACCGTTTCCCGCCGCAACTGTCCGGCGGCCAGCGGCAGCGGATCGCCTTGGCGCGCGCGCTGGCGGTGGAGCCGAAGGTGCTGCTCCTTGACGAGCCCTTTGGCGCCCTCGACGCGAAGGTGCGCAAGGAGCTGCGGCGCTGGCTGCGCCAGTTGCACGACGAAATCCACGTGACCAGCGTCTTCGTCACGCACGATCAGGAGGAGGCGCTCGAGGTGGCTGACCGGGTGGTGGTGATCAACAAGGGCAAGGTCGAGCAGATCGGCACGCCGGAGGCGGTCTATGACCATCCTGCGACCCCGTTCGTCGCCAACTTTCTCGGTTCGGTCAATCTCTTCCACGGCCGGGTCGAGGATGGGCACCTGCATCTCGGCGAACACGCACTGGCGCTCGGCGCGGGCGGCGGCAGCGAGGGCAGGGCGGTGGCCTTCGTGCGGCCGCACGAGTTCGATCTCGTTCCGGGTTGGCACGCCGATGGTGGCCTGCCGGCGCGAATCCTGCGCGTCGCCGCGGCCGGACCCAGCGCGCAGATCGAAGTGAGCCGGGTCGATGGCGAGGTGATCGAAGTCACCATCTCGCGCGATGCCTTCCAGTTGCTCGGGCTCGCGGAGGGCGACCAGGTGTCGCTGCGACCACGTCACATTCGGGTCTTCCAGGCAGAAGCCCTGGCAGCCTGAGGCAATTCCATGAACTTTCAGCAATTGCGCATCATCCGCGAAACACTGCGCCAGGATTTCAACCTCACCGAGGTCGCGAACGCGCTGTACACCTCACAGCCCGGGGTCAGCAAGCACATCAAGGATCTCGAGGACGAACTCGGCATCGAGATCTTCGTGCGCCGTGGCAAGCGGTTGCTGGGGCTGACCGAGCCAGGCAAGGAACTGACCGAGGTCGTCGATCGGATCCTGCTCGACACCCAGAACCTGCGCCGCATCGCCGACCAGTTCGCGAGTCGGGAAACGGGCCACTTCGTCGTCGCCACCACCCATACGCAGGCGCGTTACGCGCTGCCACAGATCATCAAGTGGTTCAAGACCGACTATCCCAGGGTGCACCTCGCGCTGCACCAGGGCAGCCCGGGCGAGATCGCCGACCTGCTCGTTTCCGGCGAGGCCGATGTGGGAATCGCCACCGAAAAGCTGGACCTCGTGCCGGAACTGGTGACCTTTCCGTTCTATCACTGGCATCACGCGCTGATCGTTCCATATGGCCACCCGCTGCTGCAGGTTGAGGAGCTGACGCTGGAGGTGATTGGCGAGTACCCGATCATCACCTATCAGGAGGGATTCACTGGCCGGACACTGATCGACAAGGCCTTTGCCGACGCAGGTGTCGTTCCCGACATCGTGCTCTCGGCGATCGACGCAGACGTCATCAAGACCTATGTGGAACTTGATCTGGGAGTCGGTATCGTTGCTTCGATGGCGTACGACGCCTTCAAGGACCGCAACCTGGCGCTGATCGCCGCACCGCAACTGTTTCCCCGCAGCACAACCCGCCTGGCGGTGCGGCGCGGCATCTATCTGCGCAGCTATGCTCTGGCCTTCATCGAAAAGGTGTGTCCCGACATCGGCGAGGAACGGCTCAAGGCGGCAATCCAGAAGCAGAACGGGACGGATTGATCCGCATCCGGACGCCGGCGCACGGCGCTCGCCGCGCATTTTCACGCAGGGCTGCCGAAAGCACACGGCCCCCGAGTTGCCGGGGCACGATCCGGATCAGCCTAGACGTTGAACAGGAAGTGTGGCCTGTAATCCATGTCGGACGTGGCATGAGTGAGTTACCAAGTCAATTTGTACCCGGTTTCATACCCGGTTTTGAACTTCCGCTTCATGTATCTGCAAGCTTTCACTCCGCCGTCGCTGCGGTCATCCATCGATACTGCATAGCCAGTTTGTTCGTGGGCGGAGTTTAACGGACAATACCAGCTCGTGTCGGGCGCTCAAACGCGGGTAGGTTCCGAACACACAGAACCGCCAGGTTGCCAACAAGAAAACAAAGGGAGCGCTGTACTGATGGCCATGACGACCTTGTTCACCAACCCGGTGTTGCTCCAGACCTGCGGAGCCGCTTAGGCGTTAAGCAAAAATAACTTGAACATTTGTGATGATTAGCCTATGGTTTCAGCATGGAGCAGGAGTTAGCCATAGAAGCTAAGTATCAAGCGCTGTGTGGAAGGCTGGATGAGGCCACGCTTCGCCTTTGGGCGGCGACGGAGGCACGAAGCCTGGGGCGTGGTG